>CAZNQP010000074.1:0-16840 GCA_964575355.1 uncultured Chloroflexaceae bacterium | reverse complement strand
GGTAGCACGTCGCTGGTGGGCGGGGCGCGGAACAGGTCGCGTAGGCGTTCGAGCGCACGGTCAAGCCGCCGCTGGCGCAGTTCGGGGGAGCAGTCGGCATAGTTGTGCAGCAGTGCCACGGCTTCGCGTACGCCGGGGTGGGCAAGGGCGGGGGCGGCTTCGCGGTGCCACGTCTCCATGTAAGCATCTAGCCCGGTGGGGGCGGCGTGGTCATGGTAGCCTTGCCGTTGCTCTTCGGCAAGCAGTTTGCCGAGGCGTACAATTGCGTCGCGGGCGGGTAGGTCGTACATAGGTCAGGTTAGCGGCTCCGGCGCAACCACTATGCCGTCGCGGTCGGCGTAGAGGTAGTGCCCCGGCGTGAAGACCACCCCGGCGAATGCAACGACCACATTGTGCTCGCCGCGCCCCTCTTTGCGGCTCTTGCGTGGGGTACTGCCCACTGCCTTGATGCCGAGCGGCAGGGTAGCAAGGATCGCCGTATCGCGCACACAGCCGTACACGATGATGCCTGCCCAGCCGTAGTCTAAGGCAAGCTGCGCGATGTTGTCACCAAGCAACGCACAGTATAGCGACCCGCCGCCATCTACGACGAGCACGCGCCCCTCGCCGGGGGTGCTTGGGGGGGTACTGAGGGTGGGGCGCATCAGGCTGTTGTCTTCGTGCATCCGGAGCGTGACGATACGCCCGTGAAAGGCGAGGGTGCCGCCATAGTCGCGCAGGAGCGGCATGGCAATCTGTAGGTTTTCGCCGTGTGCATCGTACAGGTCGGCGGTGGCGGGCGGTGTGGGGGTTGTCATGGCAGTGTCCTTTCTCGGTGCGGTGGGTGCGGTGGGTGCGGTGGGTGCGCTAGTCGTCCAGCCGTAACATCGCGGTGTTTTCTTCGATGCCCTCGTAGACCGCCACGCCCATCGCGCCCGGACCAAGCCGCGCCGCCATGACGGGGCTGAACTGCCCTATCTGCACACGGTCGCGGTCGAAGACTAGCTCGATTTTGTCGAGTAGCTTGTCTATGTCGTCGGGCGTAGTGGAATACATAATGAAGATGTCCTGTACCTGTGGGAAGTCCTCTACGAAGGTGAAAAGCCCTTCTATCGCCTTGGCGCGGGTGCGCGTGCGCTCGTAGGGCACAATATCGCCATCGTCTACTAGCAGGAGCGGCTTAATGCGCTGCATCGAGGTGATCACCTGCTGGCTGAAGGTCAACATGCCGTGCCGTTCGAGGTGTTCAAGGGTATCTACGAAAAAGACGAAGTGGGTGTGGCGCAGCATGTCGGTGATGAGTTGCTGCACCTCTTCGGGGCTGGCACCGTCGTGGATGGCACGCGCCGCCGTGACTGCGACGAGTCCAATGCCCATGGAGGCAGAGCGGCTGTCGTACAATTCGATGCGCGACTGGGAGGCGGGCAGGCGGGTGTTGGCTTCTTGCGCCGCTTTGTGGACTTCGGCGAGGCGGTTGCTCAGGTGCAACGAAAAGATGTAGTCGTATTCGAGCGACAACGAGCGGAAGAGTTGCTCGTAGGCAACCGACGTGGGCGCGACACTGACAACCTCGTGCCCGCCTTCTTGCAGCATACGGTAGACCTCGTCGCTGCCAATATCGTAACCAGCACGGTGTAATTGCCCTCTGATGCGAATGTGGTGGGGCATGACTTCGATGTCGAGGTCGCGGGCGAGGTCGGCGGGGATGTCTGCCGAACTATCAGTCACAATCTTCATCCGTGCCATGTTTTCCTACTCCCTGTGTCTGCCGTGTGCCGGAGACGCCGTGCGCCGTTTGTAGCGGCAACGTGTGCCCGGCGAGTCTTGCGAAACGCCTGCGGTCATGGTATATTTTGCAGGATGCACTATAAGGACGCAATATTTCAGCGAAAGCATATGTCTGCTAGGAGGGCAGAGACCAATGGCGAAATGTGAAATTACGGGCAAGAAACGCTCGACTGGCAACAATGTTAGCCACTCGAAGCGGCGCACCAAGCGCGTATGGAAGCCAAACATTCAGACCGTAACCATCGTTGATGAAGATGGTACCCGCCGTCGTATCAAGGTGGCTACCAGCACGTTACGCACCATGTACAAAGTCCGCTAAACCCAAATGGCTTGTGGCTCTCCCTGAACCTGCATTATACTCAATGCAGCAGGGCAGTGCAATAGCTTTCCCCACTGTTTTTTCATGACGAAAACATGTCTTGCTGCCGGAGCAGGCTGTCGCTCGTCCAGAGCGGCAGCTTGCGGTGGGTTAGCTCGGCAAGCGGCGGCAACGCCGCCAGCCGTAGCCCGCTGACCCCGGCGTGGTGCAAGGTTTGCTGCACGGTCTTGAGCGCGTCGTGTGGGCGGTTGGCGTGCGGCGATAGGTGCGCGAGGCGCACATCGCGCGGCTTGCCGTCGCTGCCGAGCGCGGCGAGTAACTGCGCGGTCTGGCTGTTGGCGAGGTGTCCGTGCGGTCCGAGGATGCGCTGACAGACCGCCCACGGGTAGGTGGCTTGTACCATGCTGGCACTGCTGTGGTTTGCCTCGATGACGAGCAGGTCGGCGGGGCGTAGGGCTGCCAGCAGGTCATCATTCCAACTGCCAAGATCAATTGCCACGCCGACCGTCCCCGCGCCATCCTCAGCCGCGACGCAATAGCCCACCGGGGCGGCGGCATCGTGGGGGACGGCAAAGCTAGTGATGTTCAGGCTCCCGATGGTGGCGCGTTCACCGATGGGCAAGGTTTCGCCGGGGGCATTGGCGAGCATATGCGCCAGTGCGTCGCGGGTGGCAGTATTGCATACCACAGGCACATTGTGGCGGCGGGCAAGCGTGCCCGCGCATTGGCTGTGGTCGCCGTGTTCGTGGGTCAGCAGGATGGCAGTGAGGGCGGCGGGCGGCACGCCGGCGGCACACAAGAGCGGTTCGAGGCGGCGCAACGACAGCCCGCAGTCTATCAAGAGGGCGGTGGTGCCGTGCCGTATGAGTAGCGCGTTGCCATCACTCCCCGATGCCAACGACGCAACCGTGAGGGTCATGCGGGGTGCGCTCCGGCTTGCCACGCCTGCAACACGGCGCGGGCGGCACGGGCGGCGGCGGCGCGGTGGCTGATGGCATTCTTGCGTTCGGTGGGCATTTCGGCAAGCGTGCAGTCGTCATCGAGCACATAGAAGAGCGGGTCGTAGCCGAAGCCGCCTGTGCCGCGCGGCTCGTGCTCGATCACGCCGGGGAGCGTGCCTTCAACGAAAACCGTTTCGCTGCCGGGGCGTGCCAGCGCAATCACACAAACGAAGCGTGCCAGTCGCTCGTGCCACGGTACGTGCTCCATCTGTTGCAGCAGGTAACGCAGTTGGGCTTCGCCCTGCACGCCGCCATAGTTCGCGGTGTCCACGCCGGGGGCACCGTCAAGGGCGGCTACCTCTAGCCCGCTGTCATCGGCGAGGGTGGGTAGCCCGGACAGTTCCATGTAGCCTTCGGCTTTCAGGCGGGCGTTCGCATAGAAGGTACCGCCTGTTTCGGGTACTGGGGTGGTGATGCCCACGTCGCTGAGGGTGAGCAGGCGCAGGTTGAGGTCGGCAAACAGTGCCGCAAACTCGCGTGCTTTGCCGGGGTTGCTCGTGGCAATTAACAGTGTGTCCAGTGTATTCATGGCTGCATATTGTATCACAGAAGCATACTACCGAGTAGCGCATAGAGCGTAAAGCGGATTGTCTTGCCGAGGCTGCACGCCAGCAGATAGCGCGGGTAGGGCATGTCGAGCGTGCCCGCCGCGATGCCCGCAAGGTCTATTAGGGGGGAAGGTACCGCCGCCAACCCAAAGACGGTCAGCATACCGTAGCGTTGTACCCACCGCTCGATGCGCGGGTACCAGCGCGACTGGTGGGCAAGCGCACTGCCCCCGCGCCCCGCGAAGTAGCCTGTACTTTCGCCCAACCCAGCACCAATGCCACTGACGAGTCCGACCAGCCACGGGTTGAGGGCTTCGCCTGCCACGAACGCCGCCGCCAGTGCGGGCGACGGCAAAAAGAGGGTAGCACTTGCCAGTAGCGTTAGGGTAAACACCCCAAGGTAGCCATAGTTGCCCAAGTCGCGGATGAGCGACGGCGGCACCAGCCAGATGAGCAGGAGCGACAGCCCCACGGTGAGCAGCAACGGCAGCATTCCGCGCCCGTTGGCACGGAGCCATGCCGCGCTCGCTGTGCGCCAGTTGGCACGCTGGGCAGGGTGTGGGGGCGTGGTGGGGTTGGGCGTGTCGTTGGGGTGTGTCATGCTACCGTAGAGCGTACCGCCAAGCGAAGCGGCTGTCAAGTCGTGCTGGTTTGTACGCCAAAGTAACTCGCCTGTAACTGATGCCGCGTAGAATATTAGGTGGATACCCAAAAGCAGCATGTTATACTAATAGGGGGGCTTGTTCCATGCAAAAACGAACACCACAGAAGTCCCCCTGTCTTGTGTTGTCAACCGTATAAAGGCGTAAGGAGTGCAGTCCAATGACTACTGGCACGACGAATCAGCCCGCAACGAATGGGACGACGGCAACGGAAAAGACGGCAACCAACGGTGACGGTCAGGCATCAGTGGCTCCCACCCAGATGCCCGCAATGTTTCCGCCGCAGGCAATGATGCAGCAGATGCAGCAAGCAGGTAGCACCATCCCCCAGATGACGCTACCTGCTTTTTCGTTGTGGCAAGCTTGGATGGAATATTCGGTAGACGCAACCCAACGGTACTGGATGCTGCTGGACGTATTGCGCCAGCGGGGTAATCAGTTTTTTGAGCACCGCGATGCAGGGCAACCGCCTGTGCTCGTCTTCGACTACGAAATGCTGATTGATGGCAAGACGATGCCTAACCCGGTCAATTACTATCTGCTGAAGATTCTGCCGGGTGAAGGTATCGAAATTGACAACACGAAGCGTCCGTTTGTCATCGTTGACCCGCGTGCTGGGCACGGTCCGGGCATCGGTGGCTCGAAGGAAGCCTCGCAGGTGGGTGTTGCGCTACGTGGTGGGCACCCAGTCTATTTCGTCGGCTTCCGCCCGGTGCCGGAACCGGGGCAGACGCTCACCGACATTGCGAATGCACAGGCACACTTCTTGCGCGAAGTCGTCAAGCTCCACCCGGATTCGCCCCGCCCGTGTGTGGTCGGGAACTGTCAGGCAGGGTGGGCAGTTGCCATGCTTGCCTCGGTTGAGCCTGACCTGCTCGGACCGATTGTGCTGAACGGTGCGCCGCTGTCGTATTGGGCAGGCGTGGACGGCAAGAACCCGATCCGCTACCTTGGCGGTATTGGGGGTGGCTCGTGGATGACCTACTTGCTTGCGGACATGGGCGGCGGTATCTTCGACGGTGCGTACCTCGTGCAGAACTTCGAGAACCTGAACCCAGCGAACACCCTCTGGGCGAAGCAGTACAACCTGTATGCCAACATTGACACCGAGCCAGCACGGTACCTCAACTTTGAAAAGTGGTGGCAGGGCTTTACGTTGCTGAACGCCGAAGAAATGGAATCCATTGTGGATAACCTGTTCGTCGGCAACAAGCTGGAAGCCGGTCAGTTGGAAACCACCGACGGTCGCCAAGTTGACCTCAAGAACATTAAAGCCCCGATTGTCGTGTTCGCGTCGGAAGGCGATAACATCACGGCACCGCAGCAGGCACTCAACTGGCTGACTGACGTGTACGAAAGCGACGAGGACATCTTGAAAGACGAGCAGGTGATCGTCTACACCGTCCACAAGAACATCGGGCACCTTGGTATCTTCGTGTCGGGGAGCGTTGCCAAGCGCGAGCATACCGCCATCGTCGGCACGATGGACTTCATTGACGCGCTGCCCCCCGGTCTGTATGAAATGGTGATTGAGCAGCGCGTGTCGCCGCCCGCCAACGACCCGTTCGGTGGCAAGTACGAAATCCGCTTCGATGAGCGGTCGTTGAAGGATATTGCCAGCCTCGACGATGGGCGCGAAGACGAAGATAACTTCCCGGCGTTGGCTGCCGTCTCGGACTTTAACGTGATGTTGTACACCACCTTCCTACGCCCGTGGGTTCGTGCGTTCAGCACCCCCCAGTCGGCATACCTGATGCGCGAAACGCACCCCAACCGTGTGCAGCACTATATCTTCTCTGACCGCAACCCCTTTATGATGGGCGTGAAGATGATGGCAGAGATGGCACGCGCCAACCGTCAGCCGGTGTCGCGGAACAACCCCTTCTTGCGCCAAGAAAAGCAGACCTCGGAAACCATCATCAACACGCTGAACAGCTACCGCGATGCGCGTGACGATAGCTACCGCGTCATCTACAACGCGATCTACGGTCCGCTGGGGTTGGGCGCGTTCTTCCCCACCCGCACCGAAACACGCAAGCCGCAGCGTGACGAACGCGAAATCCGCGCGATGTTCGCCAACCTCATTGATACCATGGCAGAAGGCGGCTTCGCGGTGGGCTTCGCCCGCGTGCTGATGCACCTGTCACGGGCTGACCGCGACGTGGAGCCGCGTGCCTTCATCCTGCTGGCACAGGCAGTCGAGCAGAACGACAAGTTGCGTGAAGTAGGTGCCGAGAAGATGCGCCAATTCACGCACGACCAGTTTGTGCTGCTCCGTATTGCCGAAGAAGACGCGCTGAAAGCACTACCCCAGTTGTTGCCCACCCAAGAAGAACGGCGTGAAGCCTACGACCTTGCCAAGCACATCATCCTGTTCGAAGATCAGCCCAACAAGGCAGAAGTCGAAGTGATGAAGCATCTGGAAGAAATCCTAGAGCTTGCCTAAGGAGGTGCCCCGATGTCAACTATGAACGACGACCCGACGATGAGTGCATCTATGACTACGCGGCTTGTGATCGAAGATACCTATGATGGCTACGGCGAGTTGATGGCTATGACCAAAGGTCTGGAGCCGGTGGTAACAGCGGTGGTTTACCCATTGAGCGATGTGTCGCTAACCGGACCGATTGATGCCGCTAAGGAAGGGCTGATCATTCCGATCTTGATCGGTCCGGCGGACAAAATCCGTGCCATCGCCGAAGAAGCGGATATTGATCTCACCGCCTGCCGGATTGAGGACATTGCCGAGCCGCACGATGCTGCCGTGCGTGCAGTGGAACTCATCCAGAAGGGTGAAGCCGAAACGATTATGAAGGGAAGCCTGCACACCGACGAACTGCTCGCGGCAGTGCTCAGTTCGAAAGCCGGGTTGCGTACGTCGCGGCGCGTCAGCCATGCCTTTATCATGGACGTGCCAACCTATAACAAAGCCCTTATTCTCACCGACGGCGCGATTAACATTGCCCCCGGTCTGATGGAAAAGCGCGACATCACGCAGAACGCCATTGACCTCGCGCACGCGATGGGTATCGAAACGCCGAAGGTCGCTATTCTGTCGGCGGTGGAAACCGTGAATGACAAGATTCCTTCAACGTTGGATGCGGCTGCCCTGTGCAAGATGGCAGACCGTGGGCAGATCACGGGGGGCGAACTGGACGGACCGCTGGCGTTCGACAATGCTATCAGCCTCGAAGCCGTCGCCACCAAGGGCATTGTCTCAAACGTCGCGGGTCAGGCGGACGTTCTGATCGCCCCTGACCTTGAGTCGGGCAACATGATGGCAAAGCAGTTGACGTTCTTGGCGCGGGCGGATGCCGCCGGTATCGTGCTGGGGGCGAAGGTGCCGATCATCCTGACGAGCCGCGCCGATAGCGTGCGTACCCGCATGGCATCGTGTGCAGTGGCGGTGCTGCTGGCACACCACCGCCGCAAGACGACGGCTCACGTCTAGGCGTGGGCGACCATTCCGACAGGTACACCATTCCAACAGGTAAAGGAGGCTCTGATGAGTGATGTAATTCTGGTCATCAACGCCGGGTCGTCGAGCATTAAGTTTACCGTCTATGATGTGCAGGGCAGCGACTTGACGATGCGCTACGATGGGCAGATCGAGGGGATTGGCACGGCTCCGCACTTTGAAGCCGAGGACCGCAACAAGGAAACCATCCACGACGAAACGTGGAGTGCGGAGAGTAACGGGCGCAGTGGGCACACCATCGCGCTTGCGAAGCTGTTGGGGTGGCTCAACAGCAAACTGGAAGGCAGCAACCTGATCGGCGTGGGGCACCGTGTCGTTCACGGGGGTGCGGAATATACCGCGCCGGTCGTCATCACCGATGAGGTGCTGCAAACGCTGGAGGGCTACGTCGTGCTAGCCCCACTGCACCAGCCCAATTCGTTGGCAGGCATCAATGCTGTGAAAGAGCTACAGCCTGACCTGCCGCAGGTAGCGTGCTTCGATACCTCATTCCACCGCACCAACCCGCTCGTTGCCGAACAGTTCGCCATCCCCTACGAGTTCTTCGAGGAAGGTGTTCGCCGCTACGGGTTCCACGGGCTGTCGTATGCCTACATCGCGCATACCCTGCCGACCATCGCGCCGGACATCGCCAACGGGCGCGTGGTGGTTGCCCACCTCGGCAGCGGCGCGAGCGTGGCGGCGATCAACAATGGCAAGGGTGTGGACAGCACGATGGGCTTCACCGCCCTCGATGGGTTGCCGATGGGTACGCGCTGTGGCTCGATTGACCCCGGTGTGTTGCTGTACTGGTTGCAAGAAAAGGGCATGGACGCGCACCAGATCGAAAACATGCTCTACAAGAAGTCGGGCTTGCTCGGCTTGTCGGGCATCAGCAACGACATGCGCGACCTCGAAAACAGCGATGACCCGCGTGCAGCACAGGCGATTGACTACTTTGTCTACCGCGTGGTGTGGTCAATTGGTGCGTTGGCTGCCGTCAATGGTGGTATGGACGCGCTGGTGTTCACGGCGGGCATCGGCGAGCATTCGGAGACGGTGCGGGGCAAAGTGGTGCAGAAGCTCACATGGATGGGCATTGAACTGAACGAAGAAGCCAACGACCGTGATGCCGGTCTTATCACTACACCCGAAAGCCCCATCCCAGTTTACGTCATTCCCACCGACGAAGAGATGATGATTGCGATGGAGACGCTCAAGACGTTGCAGGGCTAGAGACGAGCCACACGGCGGGCGGTGGTCACACTGCCCGCCCCATCTATCTATCTATGTCACGCGATGCGATCTGCAACACCGTGTGGGATGTGGAATACCCTGCCGGGGAGGGGATGCTCTGCCCGGCGCGAAAGAGAGGAGCTAACATGCTGTCCATTGACCTGAGCGGCAAGAAGGCACTGGTTGTCGGTATTGCGAACGAGCAAAGCATTGCATTTGCGTCGGCACGGGCACTGCGTGAGGCGGGTGCCGATCTCGCCATTACGTACCTGAACGAGAAAGCCGAGAAGTATGTCCGCCCGCTTGCCGAGCAACTCGAAGCCTCGATTATTGCCCCGCTGGATGTGCTGGTAGAAGGGCAACTGGAAGCACTATTCGAGCGCATCACCAACGAGTGGGGGCAACTTGATGTCCTGTTTCACTCGATTGCGTTTGCCCCCCGTGACGACCTGCACGGGCGTGTCATTGACTCGTCGCTCGAAGGCTTCAGCCTAGCGATCAACGTGTCGGCGCACTCGTTCTTGCGTATGGCACGGCTGGCAGAGCCACTGATGACCAACGGCGGCAGCATGATGACTGTAACCTTCTACGGCTCGACGCGCGTGGTAGACACCTACAATATGATGGGTCCGGTCAAGGCTACGCTCGAAGCTGCCGTGCGCGAAGCCGCGTCGGAACTGGGCGAAAAGCAGATTCGGGTCAACGCCATTTCACCCGGACCGATCAAGACCCGTGCCGCGTCGGGCATTGACGACTTCGATGCCCTGCTGGACGAAGCCGCCCACAAAGCTCCGGCGCGGAGCCTTGTGACGATTGAGGACGTGGGCAACGTGGCTGCCTTCCTTGCGAGCAGACTGTCGAAGGGCATCACGGGCGAAGTCATTTATGTAGACAACGGTTACAACATCATCGCGTAACACACGACGCATAGTGCCTAGCACACACGGCGATGCCCCTGCTCACGCAGCAGGGGCATCGTGTTGCGTTCGTCTGCTGTTTGGCGGGGCGCAAGGACGAAGCGGTGAGCGAGACAGGTGCGGGCACCCGTTCGCTCTGCGCGTGCTAGAGCTTGAGTGCCGCCTTCACGTCGTCCATGAACGCCGCTTCGCTCGTGCTGATCTGTTCGCCGTCGGTGCCGATAAAGCCCTTCTCGCCGGCTGCGTTGGCAACCGTATCAATCACACTATAGAGTGCCTGCTTGTACTCAGTGGCGACCGCGGCAGCCACTTTGCTCTCGAGCAAGGTGGCAATGCTGGTGCAGCTTGCGAGGGCACGGCTACGGAGGTCTTCCTTGCTGTGCTGGCTCAGCAGTTCCTTCAACCAGTCTTTCCGCACATCGGCGCGGTGTTCCATGACCTGCTGGATCAACGGATTGTCGCCGTGCTGCTGCGCGGCGGTGTTCAGTGCGCTCAGCATCGCCGGGTACTCTTGGTCTAGTCCGCCGGGTTCGACGGCCAACATGCCAAGCACGGTGTAGAAAAAGCCACTGCTAATCGTTTCACGTTCGGTCGGGGTAAAATCTGCTGCCATAGACTCGGTTCCCTTTCTTGCTCTGTGCGGGTTATCCAGATGGCACGCACGCCATCTCTATTATGCACGAGGTGCGCTAATATGCAAGTGGCTGTTCCTCTGGCGGTGGGGGCGAGCTACCCAGCGGGAGCGCGGGTTGCTGGACAAGGTGTTGCAGCACCGTCTCGCGGAAGATGGTCTTGTCAATGGTTGCGCCGTTGACAATGGCTTTCTCCAGCACGGCGCGGGTAAAGTTGGCACCGCTCAGGTTAGCATCCGACAGGTTGGCACCCTGCATGCGGGTCTCCAGCAGCATGGCACCGCGCAGGTTCGCGCCGCGCAGGTTGGCATAGCGCAGGTCAGCGTTGGTCAGGTTGGCACCCTCCATGTTTGCGCCCTGTAGGTTCGCGCCGTCAAGGTCGGCACGGCGCAGGTCGGCGCGGCGCAGGTCAGCACCACTCAAGTCGGCTTGCTCGAAGCTGGCGTTGTATGCGCTCGCCTCGTCGAGGTGGGCATTGACGAGGCTGGCACCTTGCAGCTGTGCCCCCGGCATGCTGCTATATTCAAGGTGGGCACCGCGCATCTGGGCGTTGCGGAGGTCGGCTTCGCCGAGGCGGGCATGCTGCATGCGGCTCAGTTCGAGGCTGGCACGGTGCAGGCTGGCATTGCGGAGGTCGGCGTGGGTCAAGATAGCCCGGTGTAGGCTGGCACTATCGAGGCGGACTTTGATGAGGTTGGCGCGGCTCAAGTTGGTACGTACCAGCACTGCGCCGGTCAGGTCGGCATAGCGCAGGTTTGCCTCTTGCAGGTTTGCGCCGGTACAGGTGGCATCTACCATCAGGGCTTCGCTGAGGTTGGCATTACTCAGGCGGGCTTTGCTCAGGTTCGCATTGCCAAGGCGTGCCCCCTCAAGGTTGACGTTAGGCAGGATCGCCGACTCAAGGAAGGCATTGGTCAGGCGTATGTTGGTGACACCCTCGCGGTTGAGGCGGCGTATGTTGCCGATAATACGATAGGTCGCCTCCACCGACTTCCAGCCGAGGTAGTCGTCTATTTCTTCTTGATAACGGCGTATGTCGCGCGTGCGTTCACCCAGACGGTTGAGCCACAGGATCAAGCCGCCAATCACGAGCAGGTCGAAGAGCAAGCCGTGTGCCTCAACGAGAATGTTCTCGTAGAACCCGTCGAAGTCGCGCTGCCAGAAGTCCCACGATAGTGCCGTAATGATGATGAATGCCACCACAAAGACCGCCAGTGAAACGGCGACCGGACTCCGCGCTGCAATGCGCTCGATGCGTTCCCACAAGGCTGTGCGCCACGCGCGGGTGGTCTTGGGCTGTTTCTCCACGGCGTTGCCTCACTCACTGGGGGTCGGGATGACGATACAACTACCCTGCTGTGTGTATCGTACCATAGTTCTGCTATCAAGGGCTGTGGGTGTGCCGCCCCGTAAGTGACCGTGGCAGTGACCGTGGCAGTGACCGTGCAATTGACCGTGCAATTGACCGTGCAATTGACAAAGGGTGCCGGGGCGCGTATGATTGCACATCGTGCAGGCAACGTCGTCAGAAGGGAGTAGCTGGTTGCGCCATTGGAAGCTCTGGCTGGGGATTGGGATAAGCGCACTGTTTCTGGTCTGGGCGTTCCGTGACCTTGATTGGGCAGCGTTCTGGCAGGCATTGCAAGGTGCCAACTACTGGTGGCTGTTGCCGGGGATAGGTGTGTATTTTGGGGCGGTGCTGGTGCGTACGTGGCGGTGGCACTACATGCTGCTGCCGCTCAAGTCCATTCCCACATTGCGGCTGTTCCCTGTCGTGGTCATCGGCTACATGGGCAACAACATCTTCCCGGCACGCGCCGGTGAAGTGCTCCGGAGCTATGTGCTCAAGCGCAAAGAGGGCGTGGCAATCAGCTCGTCGCTGGCGACGGTCATTCTAGAGCGGCTCTTCGATGGCTTGGTGATGCTGCTGTTTGTGGCGGTTACGCTGCCGTTTGCCCCGCTTCCCGCCATCTATCGCAACATCGTGCTCAGCTTCAGTGCGCTGTTCCTCATCGCGTTGCTCGTGTTCTTCGTGTTGGCAACGCGCCCTGCGCTTCTCATCCAACTGTACGAGACGCTCGTAGGGCGGTTCTTGCCGACGGCACTGCAACCCCGCATCCACGGGCTACTCGACCGTATCGTGCTTGGCTTGCAGTCGTTGCGTAGCCCACGCGACGTAGCCCTGATCTTCCTCAGTTCGGCACTCATCTGGCTGACCGAAACCACCAAGTACTGGTTTGTGATGCACGCCTTCAACTTTGAGGTGTCGTTTTCCGTGCTGATGCTGATGACGGCGGTGGTCAACCTGTTTACGAGCATCCCGGCGGCACCGGGGCACTTTGGCACCTTCCACGCCCCCGGCATCGCCATTCTAGAGCAGTTTGGGGTGCCCCAAGCAATAGCGACGGGCTACACGGTGGTGCTGCATATTGCGCTGTGGCTCCCCATTACCTTACTCGGTTTCTACTACATGGTACGCGAAAGCATTAGCTGGCAGGAAGTAGAGCAAGTCGCCCAGCACAGCGAAGACCAGACCGCCGCCCCCGATGAGGTGCTGGCGGTGCCGACAGACCAGACACCCGAAGAACGCGCAACAGGAGCATCGTCATGAACTATGGAATTGTGGGTGGTGGCGTGGCCGGTATGACGGCTGCCTACGAACTGGCGAAGCGGGGGCATCAGGTGACGGTCTACGAAGCCGCCGCCCGCGTGGGTGGGTTGGCATCGGGCTTCAAGGCGAGCCACTGGGACTGGTCGCTCGAACGCTTCTACCATCACCTGTTCCAGACCGACGACGCAATGCTGGGGCTAGTAGATGAAATCGGCTTCCGCGACAAGCTGTTTTTCCGTAGCCCCGTCACGGCGCACTGGTCGCACGGCACGCTCTACCCGGTGGATAGCCCGCTCAACTTGCTGCGCTTCCCCGCGATGCCGTTCGCTGACCGGGTGCGACTAGGGGCGGCGGTGGCGTATCTCAAGTATGTCACGGACGACTGGCGCACACTAGAGCAGCAGACGGCAGTGGAATGGTGCCGCCGCTACGCGGGCAACGCCGCCTATGAGGTATTCCTCGGTCCGCTCCTCGAAGGCAAGTTCGGACCACACACGCCACAGGTCAACATGGCGTGGCTGTGGGCACGCTTCCGAGCCCGCTCATTCCAACTGGGCTACTTCGTCGGGGGCTTCCAGTCGTTTGCCGACTATCTGCGGCAGGTGCTCGAGCGTATGGGCGTGACGATCCGTTTGCAGTCGCCGGTGCGCCAGTTGACCCCGCCGACTAGTGACGATGCACGGTGGGCACTGTCTACCGCCGACGATTGCCGCGAGTACGACCGCGTGGTGATCACCAGTTCGCCGCGCCTGCTGGCAAAGCTGGTGCCGTCGTTGCCCGCTGACTATCTCGCGGGGCTGAACCGCCTCCAGTCGCTTGGCGCGGTGGTGATGGTGCTGGCACTCAAGTATAAGCTCACCGACCATTTCTATTGGATGCAAGGTATGGACAAGCGCGAAGTCCCGTTCCTCGCGCTTGTCGAGCACACCAACTTCATTGACCGCCAGCATTACGGCGGCGACAACCTCGTGTACTGCGGCGACTATCTGCCCGCCGACCACGCCTATTTCCAGATGAGCGAAGATGAACTGTTGGCGCACTTCTTGCCTGCTCTGCGCCGCTTCAACCCCAACTTCACGCCTGACTGGGTACAGGCGACGTGGCTGCACCGCGAAGCCTACGCGCAACCCGTCGTTGGGCTGAACCACAGCGCGGTTATTCCGCCCCTCACTACGCCGTTGCGCGGGCTGTACTGGGCGAGCATGAGTCAGGTTTACCCATGGGATCGCGGCACCAACTTTGCCGTGGAGCTGGGGCAGCGTGTGGCTGCCGAAGCCGCCACCTGAGCGACGCGCGGTCCGATCTGTGTCGCATGCAGGTGCTGCCCTTGCTGGGCGGCGGTTGCTGTTGGCGCGTGGTTCGCTGTACTGTTCGGCAAGTCCTTCGCTCTTTTAACGAATCATTGACAGCGTGGGGCATAATATATTCGGATACGTATAGAAAGGATACAGCATGCAACCGAATGTTCGTCGCCACGTCTACGCGGCACTGCTACCAGTAAGCGGGCTGTTGATCGCGCTACTGGTCTTTTTTGATGTGTTGGTACCCGGTCTCCCTGTGGAGGCGCAGGTGCCCGAACAGTGTTTCGAAGAAACCGGTTTTTGTGTTACGGGTGCCTTTATCGCAGCATGGGAGAATGCAGGCGGTATGGGTACGCTCGGCTATCCGATTACGGAGCTACGGACGGAAGTCAACGATGAAGGGCTAACGGTGCCTGTGCAGTGGTTTTTGCGCGGGCGGCTCGAAGACCGGGGCGCAAACGGCATCGTTGTCGCGGCGGTCGGTACGGAACGGCTCATTCAGCAGGGCTATAACATCTGGGATGAAGCCTTCCGGGCACAAGAAACTATCGAGGGTTGCGAATATATCAATGAAACCGGGCAGAACGTCTGCGAGCCGTTCTTGAGCTTCTGGCGCAACAACGGTGGCATTGGGCGTTTTGGTCTGCCGCTGACTGGTCCGCGCACCGAGCAGATCGGTGACTGGCAGGGCACGGTGCAGTACTTTGAACGCTACCGCATGGAGCACCGCCCCGAACTTGCCGCCGAAGGCAACGAGGTGTTGCTGGGGCACTTGGGGCAAGAATGGCTGGTAGCGCAAGCCCCGCGCGTGTGTGGCGCGGGTGTTGCGCCCGATATGCGCGATGCAGCCGACCGCGTACCGTTCCGGCGGGTGCTAGGCTGTCCGCTCGAAACGCTCAGCACCGAGGTGGTGGTGCAGCCCTTCGAGCGGGGCGGTATGCTGTGGGTGGATAGTGGCGCGTATGGGCGGCGCATCCTGTCGTACAGTAGCCACTCGCGCATGTTCCAGCGGGTGTACGAAGATACATGGCAGGAGGGCGAACCCGACGCCCCCGACATGAACGCCGTAGTGCCTGAATATCGTGCGCCGCCGGCAGACCGCGTTGTGCCGCTACGGGGCTTTGGCAAAGTGTGGGCGGCAGACGGCGAGATTACCTACCGCTTGGGGTGGGGCACATCGCCCGAACAGCGTAGCCCAGCTACCGTGCAGGTTTACGATCAGGGGATGCTGATCTGGGTGCATGCCAACAACATGGTGTATGCCTTCGGTCCGCGTGGCGACGACGTGGCAGTCTACGAACGCCCCGCCCTGTCGGCAGCCGCTCCCAACCAGCAGGCGTTGCTGGTGGGGCAACCGGCACCGCGCATTGGGGGGGAACTGGTGGTGCGGACGCAGAGCGTGGACTTCTATCGTCTGCCGGGTGCGCTGACGGCGGCGGAAATCCGCGACTTGAGTAGTGAAGTTGAGGAGATTGTCGCCGCCAACGCCACGCTGGTCGGCACGACGTTGCGGGGGCGGGTATCATTGCGCTTCGAGCCGGGCTATGGTGGATCGTGCCCGTTGCTGGGGGTTGCCTACACGGGCAACCGCTTCATCGAGATGTACTACAGCCCCGGCTCGAACCGCGACGATGTGCGGGCTATTCTGGCGCACGAACTGTTGCACCAGCTTCAGCACGACTACTACGGTCCGGGCGACCACCTGAGTTCGGACACCATTCTGCTTGAGGGTATGGCTGTGTGGGGAAGCCACCGCTACGAGCGTACCGCCGACGGCGAGCCAGCGTACCTAGAGCGGGTGCGGCGTGCCTACCAGAACGGGCAACGGCTGTCGGTGACCCGCAACGCACCGGGGAATTGCCGCACGCCTAACCGCGCCGGGCTGTATGACCAGTGGGGGGCGTTTACCGAGTTCTTGATTGAACGCTATGGTCGCGCTCGCTACGATCAGGTCTATGCCTCGCGCAATGGGCGGAGCTACGGCTCATCGAACTGGCGCGGCGTGTATGGTAAGTCGCTAGGCGAACTGGAAGCCGAGTGGGTGCAGTGGATCGCCGCAAAGAACTAACGCCGCATTAACGCCCCACCGCCCCACTGCGCCAGCGCGGTAGGGGTGGTCTATTGGTTATAGCTGGGGGTTATAGCAGGGACGGACACACCGCCGGGGCATGCGCTCTGGCGGTGTTTGTGTGCGTGGGCTGGCGGCGTATAGCCCCACTGCGCCAGCGCGGTAGGGGTGGTCTATTGGTTATAGCTGGGGGTTATAGCAGGGACGGACACACCGCCGGGGCATGCGCTCTGGCGGTGTTTGTGTGCGTGGGCTGGCGGCGTATAGCCCCACTGCGCCAGCGCGGTAGGGGTGGTCTATTGGTTATAGCTGGGGGTTATA
>CAZNQP010000073.1:0-17149 GCA_964575355.1 uncultured Chloroflexaceae bacterium | reverse complement strand
CGTGCCCCCCGCCGCAGCACCGCCCACGGCGGAAGCATCGCCGCCCACGGCGGAAGCATCGCCGCCCACCGATGCCGCGCCGCCCGCCCCGCCCACGGCGGAAGCATCGCCGAGCACGCCGCCCACACCCGCCGCGTCACCTGAAGCTGAAGCGCACCCGCCACCGGTCGCCGAGCACGCCGCCACCGAGCACGCCGCCACCGAGCACCCGCCCGTGGATGCTGCGCGACACACCTATGAACTCGCGCTCATTGACAAGCTCGAAGAAGGCTGGGCGACGATTGTGCGTGACGTGCGCCCCCATAGCAACCGCCTCGCCGCGATTGTCACCGACGTGCGCCCGGTAGATGTAGAGGGGAATGTCGTGCTGGTGTTGCCCAAGTCACGCTTCCACGCCGATCAGGTGCAGAAGGTGGAAAACCGCCAAATTGTCGAGCAGGTCATCAGCGAATATATGGGGCAGGCTATGGCGGTACAGTGCTTGCCCCTCGAAAAGACCGAACGCCCCGAAGACCGCCGCAACCAACTTGGCAAGGCACGCCACGACCGCCGGGTGCAGCGAGCGGTCAACATCTTCGATGCGGACGTAGTGAGCGTCCACCGCAGCGACGAGGATACGCACGAATAGGCATCGCCCCCCGCTTGCAGTGCAGCAGAGGGCGATCCGTTATGTATTCGGGTGCTCTCCCGGTTTGGTCTGGTTTGGCTAGGAGGTCGGGGCAAACGCTGGTGCGGGGGCAGTGGTGGGCAAGTGCAGCGTGAGGTTGCCAACGGCTGGCGTGACGACGGCATCTATGTAGTGCTGTCCCAGCCCCCGCGCCACCGAGACGCGCATCGCTCCGTTACGGTCGCACACGCTATATACATCCTCGACCGCCAGCAGATGAACGGGGGGTAGTTCGTGCCCCTGCATCTGTTGCACTGCCAGTGCCACCCATGCGGCACGTAGCGCGTCGCCACGCGGTGCAAAGGTAGCGTCTAAGGCGGGGCACTGTTCGGTCGTTGCGATAATCTGCGGGATTGCCGCTGCTTCAACGCGGGCAGTGGCTACGCTCGCACCGCTCTGCACGCGCCCTGACAGCACTGCCAGCCCACCGACAGGCGTGCCCGCCAGCCGTGCCTTGGCACGCGCCAACCAACCCGCCCGTACTGCGCGGCTATAGAGGTGCGCGGCGTGTTGTTGCATCTGTAAGTGCTGGTAGGTATGACCATGCATCATGGTACAGTCTTCTCCTTCGTCGCTTGTTCTGTCGGCTGTCCGCTGACAGCCTCCGCGCTATGCTATACCGCCCGGATACATTTCAATTACACCTCTCAATTCACCAAGCCACACCGATCCACACCAAGCCATACCGAGCCGTACCGAGCCACACCGCTTGCATCGCCCTGCACTGCCCAGTATTGCACTGCGTTACCCTGCATTGTACAGATGGGCAAGTTTGTTGCTATAATAGCGAAAGGCATTGATTTGGTTTCCTTGGACAAAAAAGGTTAGCACAGAGGAGGGAGTACCGCGTGAACCAGAAACAACTGCAAGAATTGCAGCGTCAGGCGGCAAAAATGCAGCAGGATATTCAGCGCATCCAAGAGGAACTGGGCACCACCACCGTACAGGGCACCGCACAGGGCGGCGCGATCACGGTGACGATGACCGGGCACCGTGACATCACCGACCTTGCCATTGACCCCGATATTGTTGATCCTGAAGACATCGAGATGCTGCAAGACTTGATCCTCGCGGCGATCAAAGATGCGTCACAGAAGGCTCAACAACTCGCGGATGAAAAGATGGGACCCTACACCAGCATGGCGGGTGGTATGGGCGGCTTGTTCTAGGCGCGGGCGCAGATGGCACCTGTCCCGTTTGACCAGAATCTGGTGGTCGAGCCAGTCGCTCGCCTGATCGAAGAACTGAGCCAACTGCCCGGCATTGGTCCGAAAACGGCATCGCGGCTCACGTTCCATCTGTTGCGCGGCGACGAAGCCCAAGCGACGCGACTGGCGCAGGCTATCACCGATGTGAAGCAGCAGGTGCAACTGTGCGACCGTTGCTTCAACATTTCGGTCACGACGCTCTGTCCGCTCTGCACCAACACCAACCGCAACCAGCAGCTTGTGTGTGTGGTCGAAGAGCCGCTCGACGTGCTCGCTATCGAACGGACGGGCGTGTACCGTGGGGTCTATCACGTCTTGCATGGTCACATCGCCCCGCTAGAGGGCATCTACCGCGAAGACCTGAAGATAGATGCCCTGCTGCGGCGCGTGCAGCAAGAGCCAATCGAAGAGATCATTGTGGCAACCAACCCGAACACCGAAGGCGAAGCAACCGCGTTTCTGTTGCTCAAAGACCTTGCCGCTAGCGGTGTCCGGGTGACGCGGTTGGCGCGCGGGTTGCCCACCGGGGGCGACTTGGAATGGGCGGACGCTGACACCCTAGGGTCAGCACTCGAAGGACGACGCGAATTGTAGGCGACGGGGCGTGCGCCCCGTTGAGGAGACGGCACCTATGGCAAGCCTCACAACCGAGATACTGCAAGACACGCTCGAAAGTACGCCCGGTACGTTACTCGTTGGCATCATCGGCACCGATGGCATACCCGTCGAGATGGTGAGCCGCACCAATGACCTGCCCTATGGCGAGGACGAAGCGAATGACGAACTGTCGCGCCTGACGGCAACCCTTGCCGAAGCAGTCGCGCGGCTGGGCAGTGGTCGGCTCTACGATGTCCTGCTTGAGTCGGATGATATGAACTACCTCATTGCGCGGATCATCCCCGGCTACTACGCAGTGCTTGCCGTCGAGCCAGCAACCAACCTCGGCGCAGCCCGCAATGCTGTCCATGACCTGCTCGAAGCCCTGCTCGACGAACTGTAACCATCGCGCTAAGCATTGCACTATCCCGGTCGCGCCCGCTGTCGGCGGCGGTGGCTCCGTCACGCCAATTGCTAGTTGACGAGCACCCCGCGATATGCTATAGTCGCAATGGATACGCGAATACGTGTGTAAAGGAACCGTTTGTGGTTTTTCAGGCAAGCAACCGCTTTTATTTCTGGTTTAGCTACTTTACCAGCTTACAGAGGGACTGGTTGCTTCGCGCTGTGCAATAGAACCGCCTGACAACAGGCACACACAGAATACGAGGGGTGAAGCAACTGGGCTTCACCCCTCTTTGCATTGCACAGCCATTGCCATCACAGCCACCGCCGGACAAGCAGGAGCCGCAGAAAGGAGACCAACCAATGCCCGAAAGCAACTGGCGTTGCCGTGGTGTGCGGGGCGCAACCGTGGCACACGCCAACGAAGCCGCAGCTATTGTCTCGGCAACGCACGAACTGTTAACCGCCCTGATCGCCGCGAATAACATTGCAGCCGATGATGTTGCCAGCGTGATTTTCACGACTACCACCGACCTCAACGCCGAGTTCCCCGCCCTTGCTGCGCGGCAGCTTGGCTGGAGTAACACCGCCCTGTTGTGTTGTCACGAAATGAACGTACCCGGCAGCCTGCAACGCTGCATCCGTATTCTAATCCATTGGAATACGACGCGCAGTGCCAGTGAAGTGACCCACGTCTATCTCGGAGAAGCCCGGAGCCTGCGCCCCGATCAGGCGCACAAATACCCGCCCACGCCGGAAGGTTGAGCCATCCACCCGGACGGGCAACCGTACAGGACGCTCGCCTGCTGGCATTACTAATGCAAGGAGCACCCGCAATGGTCGCCATCGCCAACCAATCGCCCGCCCGGATGCTGCCACCCGTATATCGCTCGTCGGTACCATTTGTAGCTAAACTAGGAGAGGAAGCCCACGCTATGATCGTCGTGATGCAAAGTGACGCAACGCCGGAACAGATTGCCGCTGTGGATGAACGCCTGCATGAACATCAGTTGCAGGGACACAAGGTCTATGGTGAAGAACGAACCATTATTGGGGTGGTGGGTGCCGCCATCCCCGAAACACTGCGCGATGAGTTGACCCACTTCCCCGGTGTCGCTACCACCCTGCGCGTAACCAGCCCGTACAAGCTCGCGGGGCGCGACTTCCACCCCGAAGACACCACCGTCACGGTACGCGGCGTGCCCGTCGGGGGCGGGCACCCCTGCATCGTGATTGGCGGTCCGTGCTCGGTCGAGAGTGAGGAGCAGATTATGGGCAGTGCCCGCACGGTGCGCGAACACGGCGGCACCATGCTGCGTGGGGGTGCTTTCAAGCCACGCACCTCGCCCTACAGCTTCCGTGGCTTGAAGGAGGAAGGGTTGCGCCTGCTGGCACAAGCGCGTGCCGAGACAGGACTGCCCATCGTAACCGAGGTTATGTCAATTGATGCCGTAGCGATGGTGGCGCAATACGCCGACGTGCTCCAGATCGGCGCACGCAACATGCAGAACTATCAGTTGCTCGAAGCGGTTGGGCAGACAGACACCCCCGTGATGATCAAGCGCGGGCTGTCGGCAACCGTCGAAGAGTGGCTCCTTGCCGCCGAATACGTCATGTCGCAGGGCAACCATAATGTCATCCTGTGCGAACGCGGCATCCGTACCTTCGAGACTTCGACGCGCAACACGCTTGACCTCAACGCGGTGGCAGTTGCCAAGCGCAAGTCACACCTCCCGGTCATTGTTGACCCCAGCCACGGTACCGGCAAGTGGTACCTCGTCCCGCAGTTGGCACTCGCCGCGATTGCCGTCGGTGCCGATGGCATCATGATTGAAGTTCACCCCGACCCCGACCGTGCCGTCAGCGACGGTGGGCAGTCGCTCACCTTCGAAAACTACGCCGCCCTGATGCCGCGCCTGACAGCAGTGGCACAGGCAGTCGGACGAAGCATCGCCACCCTCGAACCCACTGCGATGGCGACGCTCTAGCCGCCCCCGCTCCAGCCGCCCCCGCGAGCCAATGCTGCCCCCGGCGGGTTGCCCAGTGCTGCGCCGCACTGGTGCAATCCGCCCCATCGTTTGACAGTCCCCCCGGATACTGCTACAGTTAGTTACGCATATCACAGCCTCTATGAGGCTTATAAGGCTACCCAATCAAATATTCAGTGCATAGTGCAATGTTGCACGCGGATACAACACCGACAGAACCAATACAAAGGAGGTAGAAGGGTGACACAGCCACTGGGTACCGCAGCACGACCGCTGCGCGTTGCGATTATCGGGGCAGGACCAGCCGGGTTTTATACCGCCGAAGCTCTGCTCAAGACCCCCGATCTGGTCTGCCAGATTGACCTTTTCAACCGGTTTCCCTATCCCTATGGGCTGGTGCGTGATGGTGTTGCCCCCGACCACCAATCCATCAAAGCTGTTACCCGCATCTACGAGAAGATTGCCGCCAACGAGCACGTCCGCTACTTTGGCAATGTAACCTTTGGTACAGACCTGCACCACGCCGACTTCAAGCAGTACTACGACCAAATTGTCTATGCCGTCGGTGCCCAGTCCGACCGCAAGATGGGCATTCCCGGCGAAGACCTGACCAACAGCATGCCCGCCACGGCGTTTGTTGGGTGGTACAATGGGCACCCCGACTACCACGACCTCAACCCCGACCTGTCGCACGAGCGGGTGATTGTGGTGGGCAACGGGAACGTCGCTATGGACGTGACGCGCATTCTGGCGGCATCACCCGATGAACTCGCCAAAACCGACATTGCCGACCACGCGCTCGCAGCCCTACGCCACAGCAACGTGCGCGAGGTTGTGATGCTGGGGCGGCGCGGTCCGGCACAGGCAGCCTTCACCAACCCCGAATTGAAGGAGTTTGGCGAGCTGGAAGGTGTAGATGTGGTGGTAGACCCTGCCGACCTCGAACTGGACGAGGCGAGTGCCGCGATGGTAGCCGAAGACCGCAAGGCAGAAAAAAACTATGCCCTGCTCAAAGAATACGCCGAACGTCCCCTGAGTGGTGCCCCGCGCCGCATCGTGATGCGCTTCTTGACCTCACCGAAGGAGATTATCAGCAGCGACGCAGGCGGTGTTGCCGCCGTACTCGTCGAACGCAACATGTTGCAAGTACGCGACGATGGGCGACAGGTGGCACGCGGTACTGGGCAGTTCGATACGATACAGGCAGGCATGGTGCTGCGTTCGGTCGGCTATCAGGGCGTACCGCTTGTCGGGGTGCCGTTCAGCGAACAATCCTACACCATCCCCAACGCGGCAGGGCGTGTGCTGGAAGGCGACGATAAGGACGTACTCCCCGGCGAGTATGTGGTCGGTTGGATCAAGCGCGGACCGTCGGGCATCATTGGGACGAACAAAGCCGATGCCGTCGCCACCGTCAAGTCAATGGTCGCTGACGTGCCCACCTTGGCAGGTATTGATGACACACAGCGCAGTGTCGAGCACATTGTCGCTCTGCTTGATGAGCGCAACATCGCGTACATCCAGTATAGCGACTGGCAGAAGCTCAACGACTACGAAGTGTCGGCAGGCAAGCCACAGGGTCGCCCGCGCGTCAAAGTAACCGACGTAGCGCAGATGCTGCAAATCTGCCGCGCCGACTAGGAACCCAACCACCATGCACACATACACCCGTTTTCTGTGGCTCCTCTTGCTCGTGCTACCGCTCGTTGTAACGAGCTTGCCCACCACCCCGGTGGCGCAGGCACAAGAGCCGCCGCTACCGTGGCGCGACAAGAGCGAGCCATTTGGCATGGTCGCCACGGTGGGCAACCGCGTGCGTGCCGATGAGCACGATGCTATCGTCAGCCTGCTGGTCGAGGCAGGCGTGCAGTGGCAGCGCGAAGAAATCTTCTGGCATGAGGTGCAAAAAGCCCCAGACGATCCCTTTACGTGGGACGGCAATGGTACGGGCTTCTACGACTACGACACGGCGATCCAGAAACAGCACGATGCGGGCATCCAGTTGCTAGGGCTACTCGATTACAACCCCGCGTGGTTCAAGGGGCAGTCCCCACCGCTCGATGCGTGGATCAACGACTGGGGCGACTTTGTGTATGCTGCCGTGGCACGCTATGGGCGCGACCGGGGGCAGATCAAAGTCTGGGAATTGTGGAACGAGCCGAATGTCCGTCAGTTTGGCTACGAAGCGGGCTTGTACGAAATCCGCGACTACGTGCGTGTGCTAGAAGTGGGAGCCGCCGCCGTGCGTGCCGCCGACCCAGAGGCGCGGGTTATGCTGGCGGGCATGTCGGGCATGTTCTCGACCAACCGTGATTTCGAGTATGACGGCTATGCTTACCTCGACGAGATCGGGCGGCTCGGTGGCTGGGACTATGTAGACATCATCGCGCACCACCCCTATCACGCCATTGCGCCCGAACAGCCGATCACCCGCTTTGGGCGGCTGGTGACCCTGCGCGACGAACTGGCAGTCCTCGACGAATTGCTACGAAAGTACGGTGCCAAGCCCGTCTGGGTAACAGAAAAAGGCTGGACAACAGTCAGCATTGCCCCCGGCGTGAGTGAACAGGATCAAGCACTCTATCTGGTGCGCGGCTACATCCTGCTGTTGGGGCACCCATCAGTCGAGAAGTTCTTCTGGTACGACTTCCGTAACGATACATCGCCCTTTGCCGCATACGACAAGCCCGTCTATAACAACCGTGAAGCCGAGTTTCACTATGGCTTGCTGCGCCGCACCTATCCGCTTGAAGCGGACGACCCCACGCTCCGTAAGCCTGCGTTTATTGCGTTCCGTGCCATGACCCGCGAACTGGGCGACCTGCTGCTCACGGGCATTCTTGCTGATGACCGCACGCCAGCGACCGAGGGACTATTCTGGTACCGCTTTACGGCGGCAGACACACAGACTGACGTGGTGTGGCGCACCAACGAACGCCACAACCCGCTCACCTACCCATGCGGCTGCAACGCAGTCGAGGTGGTCGGGTGGGATGGGCAATCACGCGGCGTATACCCCGCTGTGGACGGTACGGTGTCGCTTGAACTCGACGCGCCGGGCTATCCGGTCTACCTGCGCTATCGCTAGTATCGCTCGCCTAGTACGCGCCTCGTATTGCTCGGCGGGGCGCGGCACGCTAGCATAGGCGTACCGCGTACTGCTATCTAGTCGGTCTAGTCAGTGCGGTGGCGGTCGAAGATCGAGCGGCGGATGTAGGGCTTGAAGCCACAGTTGCGGCAGTGCCCTTCGTCAAGCCCTACGAGACGTACCACACGTTGCTCGCGCGTGATAAGCGTGGTCTGACACTGTGGGCAGCGGGTCGCCTGCACTGGCTCAGGACCGTACACAAACTGAAGCCCGCTTTCAAGGGCGAGGCGGCGCGTGCGCCCCACGGCAGCGGCACTGGTCGAGCCACGGTCGCCCGGCAAGATATGCCACGGGATGTGATGCCCCAGTTGCCGCCCAATCCAGTCAACCAGTTGCTGCATCTCGGCGGGGTCGTCGTTCACACCGTGGTGAATGCGCGTGACAATCTCGATGTGGGTGCGCCAGTGGTGATGGGCACGCTCGGCAACATCGAGGATACCCTGCCAGTCGCTGATGCCAGCAAGCCGCTGATACGAGGACTCGCTAAAGCCCCGCAAGTCGAGGCTGAGACCGTCGAGGTACGGACCGAAACTATCGAGCGTTTCAAGCGTCATATATCCCGTGGTGCGTAGGGCTGTATAGCGGCTCACCGCCCGTGCATTTTGCAGTACCTCACGGACGAACGGCGCACTGGTGGCGGGTTCGCTATAGTTCCAGATAACCCCACGGCACAACTGCTTGAGGGCGAAGGCGGCAATCTTTTCGGCAGGGAGCGTGCGCCGCTGGGCTGGGTCGGCGGGGGCAGTCGCATACTCGCCGCGCTCCTGATCGAGCGGGAAGGCATAGCCATAACTGCCAATTGCAAGTACGATGGTATCGGGGAAAAAGTGCCAGAGGTGGTGTGACTCTATGGTGTCAATTTCGGCTCCACTGATGTATGCTTCGTTCATCGAGTACCCCCTGCGCTCCCTGCAATTCACATTGTTTAACCTGTACAATCATACCACAGGTCTGTGGTACAATAAGACGCGGACAACAACCGAGTATGTCAGCATTATCAGCGTTGCACACCAAAATCAACGGTATTCAGTCTACGCACTATAGACACGATTATGAGTGATACACCCATACGCCCACCGTCCGACCGTGACCCGAATCGGCACGAGGCATTGCCCGAAGAACCTGCCGCGCCTCCGGTGGCGGCTTCACAACTCACTGACAGCCCCCCACAACCTGCCCAATCACTGCCAGCCAGCCGCCGCCGCTCACCTGCGCCCATCCGGACGGCAGTCAAAGAGCTACTGGAAACGGCGGTCTATATCTTGCTGGTGTTTATCATTGTGCGGAGCCTCATGCAAAACTTCAAGATCGAAGGATCGAGCATGGAGCCGAACCTGCACAGTGGGCAGTACATTCTGGTCAACAAACTTGCCTACTTCCACTTCGATACCAACGCACCGCTCCGTTGGCTCCCCGGCATGCAAGACCTAGCAGAAAACGAACTGTACCCCCTCGGCATGCCCGAACGCGGCGACGTGATCGTGTTTGAGTACCCGCTTGATGTCCGCAAGGACTTCATCAAGCGCGTGATTGGTCTGCCGGGCGATACCGTCGAGATACGCGACGGGCGCGTCTATGTGAATGGGCAACTGCTCGACGAGCCATACTTACAGGGTGCCCAGACCTTCTGTAGCCCCGCCAGCCAGTGCGAACGAGAACCCGTCGTGGTGCCCCCCGGCGCAGTGTTCGTGATGGGCGACAACCGCGCCAATAGTAGCGACTCGCGTGAATGGGAAGCACTCCCACTGCACCGCGTCATTGGGCAGGCATGGGTGCTCTACTACCCGCTCGACGACCTCGGCTTGATCCCACACGCGACGTATGCAATGGACGAGCCGCGCGAATGACCCCGTTGCATATTGCGATCAACGCCCACCTGCTCGCCCACACCCGCACATTTCGGCGGGCAGGAGTGTCGCACTACATCGAGCAAATCCTGCTCAATCTGGGACAGCTTGACACACACAACCGTTACACCGTCTACACGACACGCGGGCTAACAGGCGACGAGCTACGGTTGCCAGCCAACTTCGCGGTACGCCCCAGCCGCTTCCCCACCATCAACCCGCGCGTGCGTATCCCGTGGGAGCAAGCCCTCGCACCACTGCTGCTGCGCCAGAGCGGTGCAAGCCTCTACCACGGCATGCTCAATGTGGTGCCCATAGCGTGCCCGGTGCCATCGGTGGTCACGGTACACGATCTGGCGTTTATTCGCTTCCCGCATACGTTTCGCTCGTACAACCGCACCTACCTTGACTTTGCGACGCGCACTACCACCAAACGCGCCGCCCGCGTGCTGGCGGTGTCCGAGCATACCCGCCGCGAGGTCGTCGGCTTGCTTGGCATCCCGCCTGAGCGCGTGGTTGTGACGCACAACGCCGCCCGCGAGCACTTCCGCCCCCCCGCCCCGGCAACACTTGCCGCGTTCCGGCAGCAACACACGCTCCCTGAGCACTTCATACTGTACGTCGGCACGATGGAGCCGCGCAAGAACCTGATCGCGCTCCTAAACGCCTACAGCCTGCTGCTGCACGATACGTCCATCCCGCTGATTATCGGCGGGGGGCGTGGGTGGCTCTACCAGCCCGTGCTCGAACGGCTGGCACAGCCCGACCTGCACGGGCGGGTGCAGCAGGTTGGCTACATTGCCGAAGAGGAGTTGCCGCTCTGGTATGCCGCCGCAACCGTGTTTGTCTTCCCGTCCATCTACGAAGGGTTTGGTATGCCGCCCCTTGAGGCAATGGCATGCGGTACCCCCGTGATCACCTCGAACACCAGTAGCCTCCCCGAAGTGGTTGGCGACGCAGGCGTGATGATAGACCCGCACAACCCAGAGCATCTCGCCGCCGCCCTGCTGCGCGTGCTGCGTGATGCCGACCTGCGTGCCGACCTCCGCGCACGCGGGTTGCAGCGGGCACAGCAGTTTTCGTACCGCACCTCTGCCCAGCGCACGCTCGCGGTCTATCACGAGGCTACCGGACAGCCCACGGCAGGGGTAGCGCAGTAGTCAAGCAATTGCAGTAGGTGGTGGGGTGTTTATTGACACACCGCACACGAACGGTATAATAGGTATACAGCTATCAGAGAACTTGCATACAGCAAGGGGGCTGTTTGCAGTTACCATCTATATTTGTAGCTACCATTTTTTTGCAACTGCCATCTATTTTGCAGCTACCATTCTATAAGGAGTCAACCCATGCCGAATATTGGACCGATGGAATTGATGATTGTTCTGCTGATTATTGTTGCGGTGTTTGGAGCCAGCAAGCTCGCGGGCATTGGTAGTGCGCTTGGCGGTGGCATCCGCGAGTTCAAGAAAGCCGTGCGCGATGGTGACGAAGAGCAACCCGTTACCCGCAGCGAAGAACAGACCGAACAAAAAGCATAGATACCACCTTTCATTCTCCCGTTTAGTGTGGATCAGGCGCAGTAGCAGTTTGCTGCTGCACTGATCTTTTATTATTATGTAATGTTATGCCAACAGGTTTTTTTGATACCGTTGAGATTTATATCAAGTCGGGCATGGGCGGCAATGGCTCTGCCTCATTCCGCCGCGAGAAGTACGTCCCGCGGGGCGGACCCGACGGCGGCGACGGCGGGCGCGGCGGGCACGTCTACCTGATTGCCGACGCGCAACTCACCTCGCTACTGCCCTTCCGCGACAAAACGCGCTTTCTTGCCCCCAACGGCGGGCACGGCAGCACGCGCAACCGTAAGGGCAAACAGGGGCGCGACCTCTACATCAAGGTGCCCCCCGGTACCGTGATCTCTGCCGAAATTGAGGGTGAACCCTATACCATAGACCTTGAGCGTCCGGGGCAACGCCTGCTCGCAGCACGCGGCGGCAAAGGTGGGCTGGGCAACGTCCACTTCACCACGCCCTCGCGGCAGGCACCGCGTATCTCAGAACTGGGCGAGCCGGGCGAAGAACGCTACCTTGAGCTAGAGCTACGCCTGATCGCCGATGTCGGGCTGGTGGGCTTCCCCAACGCGGGCAAGAGCACGCTGCTGTCGGTCATCAGTGCCGCCCGCCCGCGCATTGCTTCCTACCCCTTTACCACGCTGCAACCCAACCTTGGCATTGTAGATGTTGGGTCTGACCGCTTTGTGGTTGCCGATATTCCCGGCATCATCGAGGGGGCAAGCACAGGGATAGGGCTGGGGCTAGACTTCCTCCGCCACATTGCCCGCACGCGCCTGCTGCTGCATCTGGTAGATGCCGCCGGGGTAGACTACCGCGACCCACTCGACGACTATCACACCATCAATGCGGAGCTGAACTCGTACCACCCCGACCTCGCCGACCGCCCCCAATTTGTGGTGCTGAACAAAGCCGACCTGCCCGATGCCACGGCGAACCTCGCGCGGTTGCGTGCAGGCATTGACCTGCCCGATGAGCGTGTCTTCGTCATTTCGGCGGCAACGCGCGAGGGCATTGACCCGTTGCTGCGTGCCATCGGCGCGTTTTTGCGCGAGCTGCCCGCCCCCCTGCGCGACCCAGTGGAGCCGGGGGCACCCGCGCTCGTGTGGCCACTCCCTGAGGAAGACCCCGGCGTATTCACTGTCGAGCAGACCTTCGACGGCTGGCGTGTGCGCGGGCGCAACATTGAGCGGCTCGTCCGCATGACCAACTTTGACCAGCCAGAAGCCCTCGACCGCCTGCAACGGGTGCTCGCGGCAAGTGGCATTAGCAGTGCGCTGGAAGCCGCCGGCGTAGGTGAAAGTGATATGGTCTGCATTGCCGAAGCCGAACTCACATGGTCGGACATTGAAACCTATGGCTAACACAGATTCGTCTTGTGGGCACGAAAAAACCGGGTATAATGATCATGTTGCTGGAAGTTGCATAAGTTTTAGAGCCGGGAGGTTTGTTGTGAAAGTTATCAAGTGGATGAGCAGCGTTGGCATTACGTCGGACATGGCCTATATCGCAACGGCGGCATCGGTTTTGCTCAGCATCATTACGTGGACGGTGCGCCGTGGCGACGACACCGCAAATGCCGAACGTTTCGGTATCTTCGTCGGGCTGTGGGCACCTACGCTGGCGGTCATGGGTCGCGCCCTAGAAGAAGAAGAGCGCACCATCAGCATGAACATCGAAGGCTAAGAACACCCTCCAAGCGGGCGTTCTCCTCACAGAAGCGCACGACGCACGGCGATGCAGCAGGTGGTATACCTGCTGCTTTTGTTTGTCGCCAGACGACCTAGCGCAACCGCGCCCGCCCGCTTAAATCATAAGAAAGCTGAGACGGCGGTGGGTGCGGGTGTAATAACGTACCTGTCGCGGCAGGTTGTGGTCAGGCGGGGTAGTCTGCACTGCTTGCAATATCTGGTTGCAGGCATCGTCAATGCGTTGCTGCACCCACGTCGCGGGGGCACCATCGGCACGCAGGCGGCGTAGTTCCGCCTCCCACGGCACACTGCACACCCCACGGGCAGCAATACCAATAATGTCGGGCATCACCTTGCTGTGCCGGAGCCAATTCACCCCCAGACAAAACGTAACTACTGGGCAGGATGCACGTTCAATTGCCAGTTGCATCAACTCGATCTCGCGCCCAATGGCCGTGATGAGCAACGCATGGTCTTGCGGCACAAGGCTATCAATGTCGCGGGCGGGGGTGCCAGTCAACTCGCTCAGTGCCGTGGTCAGCGGCAAAGACAGTTTGTCTACTGCGACCAACGCCGTGAATTGCCAGTGCGACCCCTGCTGCAATGCCATAAGCCGTTGCAGCGTAATGCCAATATCCGGGTAGGTGAAATGATAGTCCTCTACCTCGCAGATACGTAAGCCGTTGTCTTGCGCCGAACCGATGTACACCACGCCATCATCGGCATACATCTGGTCTTTGTCGCTGTGCAACGAGCGAAACTCGCGGTGTCGCTCAACCGAGGCGATATTGTCGAGTAACTCTGCCTGTGCGGTTAGCAGGTGCGCCTGCATCAAGCCCTGCCCAAACGCCGACACCGCGCTATCGTAGTTGCGAAGACCCAGATGACACTTGCCAATCAGGTTATGCACTTCCCAGTCTTCGGGATAACTGTGCAGCGGGCGTTCAAGGTGGTGCAACGCCGCGAGAAAATCGCCGCGTGTGTAGTGAATATAACTCACCTCATAGTGTGTGGCGGGGTCTTCGGGGTCATACGCCAGACAATGCTGGAAGGCTTGCAAGGCTTCTTCGTAACACCCCAGTTCCACCAGTACATAACCGAGGTTGAAATATGAGAGGAAATCGCCCTCTAGCGCGACAACCGTTTTGAACTTGTCTGCGGCTTTCGCCAAGAGACCCGTGCGTTGGTAGTAGAAACCAAGCGCAGCGTGTGCCTCGCGCAACTGCGGATAGTAGTCAATTGCGGCGCGGTAAGCATCGGCGGCTGCGCTCAGGCGGTTGGCGCGCTCTAGCACCAGACCACGCTGGAAGCAACGGATACTCTCTTCGCGGTTTATCTCTCCCAACATTGCTACCCCTCTTGGTGTATCAAAGCCGCTCTGGTAGCGTACATATCAGAGTAAATACACTTGGCGGGTCTGGTTATCGTGGCTCCATTATAGCACAGGCATAGGCAGATTGAGCAACAAATACGAAAGATTTTTTTACTGTCAGGAAACAAATTACCACTTGAAACTGTTGGGAGGCATACCACCGCACGCGCCGTCAGCACGGTGCTGTGCCACGCCTGCGGTGGGGTAGCCGACAACGCATACAGCTACCACGGGGCAAAAACGGCTCCGACGCAGGCACCATCACGGGGCAAACGGCACTGGCGCAGGCACCGTCGCGGCATCCATATCACCGCTCACCGGGTCTACGCCGGTGGTCAGGCTTCCATCGGCAAGCCCCGCCTGCGCCGCCTGCAACCGTTGCTCCATCTCCGGCGAGATAGCCGCCGCCGCATCGTGAAAATCAGCATAGGTCAGCCCGTCATTCGTGACATCAAGGACATAGTTGCCGTCGCCCGTAAACGTCCCTTCAACAATTGCCTTGATCTGGTCATAAACACCGACATCCACCCGCTTGATAATACTGGTCAGAATACGGTCTGCACCGGGAGCCGCGCCATTGCCAAACGTCGTCACATACTCATCCTGATCCACCCCAATCACGTATGCGCCCGCACTGGCTGCCGCCTGAATGCCGCCGCTACTGGTGGCACCGCCTGCCCCGAAGATTACGTCGGCACCCTCGCCCACAAACTGGGTTGCCACACTGCCCCCCTGCGCCGGGTCGGTGAACGACGGCACAAACACGCCCAGTACCTGCGCGTCGGGGTTGACGTATTGGGCACCATTCGCAAAACCATTCCGAAAGCGTTTTACGCTGGGTACTTCGACACCACCCACGAAGCCAAGCACATCCGACTCTGTGACCATACCCGCCAACACGCCCGCCAAAAAGCCGCCCTGATCTTCGCGGAACTGGATGCCCACCAAGTTAGGCAACGCCCGATCACCCGACGCATCTTGGTCTACCCCAACGAAGGTCACATCGGGGTTATCGCGGGCGGCGTTGTAGGTCGCCTCTGCAATCGGGATACCCACCGCGATGATCACATCGTAGCCATCGCGGACGAATGTATTGATATTCCGTCCAACATCTGCTGCACTCTGGGTCTCAATGAAGCTGTAGGTAAGGTCGAACTCTGTGGCAGCACGCACCGCCCCTTCGTGGGCATACTGGTTGAACGTGCCGTCGTTGACACTCCCGATGCTCGTCACCAGCCCAACCCGCAGAGCATCGGGGTCGTCACTCGTGACATCATCCGGGGCGGCTGGGCCTGCGGGCGGCTCACCCGCCGTCGTTGCATCCCCCGCCGTAGTCGCCCCAGTCGTGGGCGGGGCGGGTTGCACACACGCCCCTAGCGACAGTGCCACACCAATCATACAGACCATCCACCACCGACTCGCGTTGCTCACGGTTCACGCTCCTTCCTCTGCTCCTCTGCTGACCTCTGCGGGTCGTCGTTGCAGCTCACAGCCAGATAGACAGTCGTTCCCCTACGGAAGCGGGTTGTTTCGGTTTTTCGTTTTCGGCAGTGGCACTGCCGCACTGTATGGGCGCACCCATCACGGCACGCCCGGTGTTGTGTGTGCTCCGGGTTACTCGGCTGGCTCGAAAGGCATTGGCTCCGGCACGGTCGCCGGGTCGGGGTCGCCGCTCACCGGGTCTACACCGGTAGTCAAGCTGTCATCGGCAAGTTGCATCCGAATCTCTTCGAGGCGCTCCTTTACATCGTCCGGGATCAGGTCAGCCGTTTCGTGGAAATCGGCATAGCCCACCCCTTCATTCGCAACATTGAGAATATAGTTCCCGTTCCCCTCGAAGGTATCATTCAAAACGGCTTCGATCTGGTCAAAGACCCCCACGTCCACACGCTTGATCGCACTCGTGAGAATACGATCAGCTCCGGGGCTATCGCCGCTCCCAAAGGTAGTGGTATATTCGTCTTGGTCAACACCGATCACAAACGTGCCCTGTTCGGCAGCCGCCTTGATGCCACCACTCCCGGTGGGACCGCCCGCCCCGAAGATAATGTCGGCACCCTCACCAATAAACTGCTGTGCAACACTGGCACCCTGCGCCGGGTCGGTAAACGACGGCACATACACACCCAGCACAGCGGCATCCGGGTTCACGTAAGCAACCCCATTTTCATAGCCGTTGCGGAAGCGTTTCACGGCGGGCACGTCCACGCCACCCACAAAGCCGACAACATCCGTTTCCGACATCATGCCTGCCAGTGCGCCCACGAGAAAACCGCCTTGGTCTTCGCGGAACTGGATACCGATCAGGTTCGGCAACTCACGGTCGCCCGTAAAGTCTTGGTCTACACCAATGAAGACAATATCGGGGTTGGCTTCTGCCGCTTCATAGGTAGCATCGGCAATCAAGAAACCAACCGTCACGATGATGTCATACTCTTCATTGACGAGCGTGTCAATGTTCTGCTGATAGTCACCTTGGCTCTGCGTTTCGATGTAGTCATAGTCGAGGTTCAACTCGTCGGCAGCACGGAGCGCACCCTCGTGGGCAAACTCGTTGAAGGTGCCATCGTTGACGCGCCCAATGTCCGTGACCAACCCGACGCGCAGTTGGGCATCACCACCGGCGGCTTCGTCCTCAGCAGCCGGGGCTTC
>CAZNQP010000072.1:0-17500 GCA_964575355.1 uncultured Chloroflexaceae bacterium | reverse complement strand
ACCCCCTGCTCCGCTCCCCCCGCCTTCGTCACCACCACCCCGTACCGAAACTGCGTCAACTCGTTGGCAACCGCCCCCCGCTGCTGCGTGATCGTCAGCCGTGCCACCCCCGGCAACCGCTGCCGCAACGCCGCAAACAACTCCGGTGCCACCAGCAACTCTTTCTCGCTCAGCCGCGCCTGCCGTGCCCGGTGCGCCACCACCGCCCCGTCTTCCCTCTCCCCCGCCCGCGCCACCTGCACCGCCGCGTGAAACGCCCCCAGCAGTGCCCGGTTCCGCACGTCGCTCACCACCAGCACGCCCCCCGGTGCCACCCGCGCCCACGCGCCCTCCACCACCCCCAGCAGATACTCCACCGACGGGAAGTACTGCACCAGCGAGTTCAGCACCACCGCGTCAAACTCTCGCCCTGCCAGCCACCCCAAGTCCCCCGCTTCCCTCTGCTGCAATTCGACGTGCGCCAGTGCCCCATCCCCCCGCTGCGCCCGCACCTGCGCGATGTATCCCAACGCCGCCGCCGACACATCCGTCCCCACATAGGTCGCGCACGTCGGCGCGAGCGCACACAGCACCAACCCCGTCCCGCACCCGATTTCTAGCACGCGCTGCGGCTGGCGTTCGCGCAGCGGCGCGAGGGTGTTCGCCAGCCACGTCTGCATCTGTGCCAGCGGGATCGGGTGCCCGTCGTAGCTACTCACCCACCCGCTGAAGTTCTGCTCTGGCGTGGGCGTTTGCGCCGGGTCGGGGTGGTGATACCGGTCATCGAAGATGCGCGCCCACTGCGCCACGCTCGCACGCTCATCCGGTGCCGTTGCTGCGGGCTGCGGCACCACATACGCCACCAACCGCCGCGTGCCGGGCGGGTCGTCCCGCACCACCACCGCCGCCGCCTGCACCGCCGGGTGCTGCCGCAGCAACGTTTCGATCTCCCCCGGCTCCACCCGGAAGCCCCGCAGTTTGACCTGCGTGTCGCGCCGCCCCTCAAAGACTAGCACCCCGTCGACTCGCCAGCGCGCCCGGTCGCCGGTTTGGTACAGCCGCGCACCGGGTGTCCCACTGAACGGGTCGGGACGGAATGCCGCCGCCGTCTGCGCGGGACGCTGGTGGTAGCCGTGCGCGACGGCTGGTCCGCCAACGTACACCTCGCCCACCACCCCGATGGGCACGGGCTGAAGTGCCGGGTCGAGCACGTACACCACCCGGTCGCCGATGGGGTACCCGATGGGCACCTCCGTCGCGGCAGCGGGCAGCGGCGTGGGGATGGGGTAGCAGCAGGTGAAGACGCTGCATTCGACCGGACCGTAGCCGTTGATGAGCCGTAGCGCGGGCAGCAGGTGCTGGGCACGCTGCACGTGCGGCACCGAGAGGGCTTCGCCGCCGACCAGCAGGTGCTGCAACGGGCGCAGGATGGTGGGGTCGGTGTCAATGACGGTGTTAAACAGCGCGGCAGTCATCCAGAGGGTCGTGACCTGATGCTGCCGGATCAGGGCACCAAGTCGCGCGGGGTCAACGTGCGCGTCGGGCGAGAGGACGACGGCACCGCCATAGCGTAGGGCGGGCAGGGTTTCGAGTGTCAGCACATCCCACGAGATGGAGGCATAGTGCAGCAGGGTTTGCGGGGTCTGCCACGGCAGATAGTCGGGACGGTCACAGAAGCCGGGGAGGCTCCGATGGGGCACCAAGACCCCCTTGGGGTGCCCGGTGGAGCCGGAGGTATACACGAGGGTGGCGGGATAGTCGGGGGTGAGCGCGACGGGCGGGTCGGTGGGCGGGTGCTGGGCGCAGGCGGTCTGCGTGGCGGGCGCGTCGAGGGCGATGACAGGGGCAGTGGTGGCAGGGATGCGGGCGCGGTGGGCGGTGAGGGTGAGGAACAGGGCGGGGCGGGCATCCGCCACGAGGAAGGCGAGCCGCTCGGCGGGGAAGGTGAGGTCGAGGGCGAGGTAGGCGGCACCGGCTTTGAGGGTGGCGAGCATGGCGACGATCAGGTCGGCAGAGCGGGGCAGGGCGAGGGCGACGACCTGCCCCGGACGGAGACCGTGGGCGCGGAGCAGGTGGGCGAGGCGACCCGCGTGCTGCGCAAGCTGGTGATAGGTGAGAGAGGCGGCACCGGGGGTGATGAGGGCGGGGGCGTGGGGGGTGCGGGCGGCTTGGGCGGCGATGAGGTGGTGCAGGCAGACGGGGCGGGCGGCGCGGGCGGCGGCGACGTTGCTCCACTGCTCTCGCAGCGTGTGGCGTTCGTCCGCAGTCAGCAGGGGAAGGTCGGCTAGGTTGCGCCGGGGATTTTCCGCCATACCGGCAAGAAGGGTATGCAGGTGACTGGCGAGACGCTCAATCGTATCGGTGGTAAAGCGGCGTGTGTCATACCAGATTTGCACCTGAAGCTGCGTTTTCAGCGTAGCAATAATGCTTAACGGGTAGTGCGTTTTTTCAAAAACTTGGACTACCGATGTATCTGTTGGCTTATCAGCATCAAACAATGAGGCATCTACTGGGTAATTTTCAAGTACCTGTATCGAATCGAATAAGGGCGCATTGCTGGGGACATCGCTCCATTCTTTGATGCGTACCAGTGGCGTATATTCATACTGGCGTACCTCGCTGTACCAGTCTTGCAATTGCCGTAACCACGGTATGAGTGCCGCATCGGGTGCCACCTGTACCCGCAACGGCAGCGTGTTTACGAGCAAGCCGACCATCGTTTCGATGCCGGGCAGTTCTGGCGGTCGTCCTGATGAGGTGGCACCAAACACAACATCGCTGCTGCCACTGTAGCGACTGAGCAGCAGTGCCCACGCTCCCTGTATCATGGTGTTGATGCTCACCCGTTCACGTTGCGACAGAGCTTGTAATGTTGCGGTATCCGCCTGCGAGAGGTACATAGCCTGACGTGCATAGTGTTCCTGATGACTATGGTTCTGCCCATCTGATGCAGCAGACTCAGCGTCCATCGGCGTATCAACCACCAGTGGCGTTGCCTGCGCAAACCCTGCCAGTGCTTGCCGCCAGAACCGTTCTGCCTGTTCCATATCACGGCTTTGCAGCCAGCCGATATAATCCCGATAGGGATGAACAGGGGCGAAATTGAGTGGTTGCCCTTGGCTCAGTGCTTCATATGCTTGGAACAACTCTTGAAACAGCACCGATATAGACCAACCATCCAGCAAGATATGGTGGAAACTCCAGACAAATTGATAGCCAGCATTGCCCAGATGCACCAGCATACAGCGCATCAGCGGGGCGCGAGCCAGATCAAACCCCTGCGCTCTGTCCTCCTGCAATAGCGTGTGTAGCTGTTCCTGCTGCTGTTCAGTCGGCATTGCCGACCAGTCGTGGGCTGTCCACGGCAGTGTCACATGCTGCCGCACCACTTGGAGTGCCTCGCCTATGCCCTGCCACACAAACGCCGTGCGGAGAATGGTGTGCCGCTCAAGCAACGAATGCCATGCGTGTTGCAGAGCTACTGCATCCAGCTCTGGTGGCAAACGAATGCTAATCTGCTCGAAATAAACTGCCGAGTGGGGATCGTATAGCGTGTGAAACAGCAAACCCTCTTGCATCGGCGAGAGCGGATAGATGTCGGCTACGTTCTTGAGTTGCATTTGTGTGTTGCTCCTTCCTATTGCGCCACTTCTCGGCAGACTGAGCACTTGCTACTCATCACCAAGCAAGTACGACAGCTTTTTCAACCGCTCGTCGTCCAACTGAACGAGCGGAAAATCACCGGGCATATCATTCTGGTTGGGTGCATCTGCCTTGCAGCAGACAAGCATATCACGTAAGATGGCTAGGCACGCACTTCCGATATGCTCCATCGTGACCTGCTGATGGAGTTTCGTGCTATATTCCCACTCGATTGCAAGGCGGTCATCGCCAATGGACGCGGTAACGGTGATGCTGTATGGGCGGGGCGCGTTCGGGTCACGTATTGCGCCGGGTAGTGCGCTTGGTTGGAACAAGGTTGATGCCGACATGCCACGATCAATCTGCCCCAGATAATTAAAACAGACTTCGCGCTGTGGCAGTGAGCGCAGTGCCGCGCCCTCCGGGTCAAGATAGCGCAGTACGCCGTATCCGATGCCGGAGGCAGGAATGGTGCCAAGTTGCTCTTGGATCGTGCCAATCGCCTCCTCTATCGGCGTGTGCCCAGCTATATGCAGCAGCACAGGGTAAAGTGTGGTAAACCAGCCTGTTGTGCGCGTCAGGTCTACATCGTCAAACAGGGCAACCCGTCCGTGGCTCTCGAGGTCAAGCAGCAGTGTGGGCGAGCCTGTCCAGCGCGTGAGGGTCTGCGCTACGGCTGTGAGAAGCAACGTATGCACATCAGTGTTGAATGCGAGTGCTGCGTCGTGCAGCAGTGCGTGGGTTTCGTCAGACTCCAGCATCACCTTCACTGTGGCTACTGTGACCTCGGTGTTGGCGGTCACTGATACATCGCCTGTAGCACCATTGCGCGGCAACGGGGGTACCCCTGCTGTGGCGAGTGCCTGCCAATATGGACGCTCCTCTGCAAATGCACCTGCTTGGGCGTGCTCATGCAGACGTTGTGTCCAGTACTGGAACGAAGTCGTTTTGGCAGGCAGCTTGATGGCAGCTGCTGACTTTCCAGCAGCGAACTGCGTATATATCGTCTGCATATCTTCAAGCAGGATACGCCAAGACACGCCATCCATTACAAGGTGATGGATGACGAGCAGCAGGCTGGCGTATTGCTCGTTCTGAAGCAGGGTAGCACGGAACAACGGTCCCTCTTCAATATGCAGCCCTGTGTACAGTTCTGCGGCGGTCGCTTCCAGCGCGTGCTGCCACGCTTCTGGCGACAAGGTGGGCAGGCTACGATGGACGAAGAGCGGGCGTTGCTCAGACACGTTGAGGGCTTCTACGCCTAGCTGATAGGCACGCCAAGTGCCTGCCGCAGGTGCAAAACGCATCCGCAACGCATCGTGCTGCACGAGCAACCGATGCAGTGTTTGCTCGATGTGCTGTGGGTTGACGGTGTGCGGCAACGTCAGCAAGACCGCCTGATTCCAGTAGTGCGGGTTGGGCAGTGCCTGCTCAAAAAACCAGTGCTGGATTGGTGTCAGTGGCACATCGCCTGTTATCACACCCTGCTCGGCATGTGGGATACGACTGCTGTCCACCACGGCAGCAAGTTCTGCTATAGTCTGGTGCTGGTACATCTGGTGGGTGGTCAGGCGCACACCACGCTGGTTGGCGCGTGCCACGACCTGTATGCTCAAGATAGAGTCGCCCCCATACGAGAAAAAATTGTCGTGGATGCCGACGTGTTCAACGCCCAGCACGTCAGCCCAGATTGCGGCAAGTTGCTGCTCCACAGCCGTGCGCGGCGTGGTATAGTCGCCAATCCCTGCAAAGTCGGTGCGCTGCGGCGTGGGGAGTGCCTGCCGGTCTCGTTTGCCGTTGGGTGTGAGGGGCATGGCATCAACGGGGATGATTGCCGCTGGTATCATATAGGCAGGCAACCTGCGCTGTAAATAATCGCGCACGTTAGCCCTGCTGAACGCGGCTACTGCACCATCATACCCGTTCTGACCGGGGGCGGGCACTACATACGCAACCAGATACCCGCTCGCGTGCTCGTCGTGGCGCAGCATCACTAGTGCCTCGGCAATAGCATGGTGCTGGATAAGCACCGCCTCGATCTCACCCAATTCAACCCGATAGCCGCGTATCTGTACCTGATGATCGGCACGCCCCAAGAACTCCAGCACGCCATCGCTCCGCCACCGCCCAATATCACCCGTTTTGTACAGCCGTGCCCCAACTCCCCCACTCAACGGGTCGGGCACAAACGCTGCTGCGGTTTGTCCCGGCTGTCCCAAGTAGCCGCGTGCTTGCCCTACCCCACCAATATAGATTTCGCCCCACACCCCTTCGGGCACCGGCTGCATGTGCTTGCCCAAGACATACAGCCGCGTATTGGTAATCGGGCGACCAATCGGCGGCAATCCGAAGGGCGGACTATCCCCGGCAGGCTTGTGTGCTGATAGCGATAGCGATGTGGCGACCACGGTGTATTCGCCGGGACCATAGTTGTTTACCAGCCGGAAGGGCAGGTGCTCCGGTGGGTAGTGGCGCAATGCGTCGCCGCCCGTCAGGAGCCAGCGCAACGTGCAGGCGGCAGTCCATTCGAGCAACAGCAACTGCTCTGCTAGCGGGGTGGGGACAAAACTCACGGTGATGCCGCTAGCAACGAGCCAGTCACGGAGGGCGGAGGGCGACAAGCGGATTTCTTCATCGGGCGGCAGATACAATGCTGCGCCAGTTGCCAGCGTAGACCAAGTTTCCCAGACTGTCGCATCAAAGCCCGTCCCGGCGATCTGTGAAGTGCGGTCGGCGGGGGTCAGACCGAAAGCCTCGCGGTGCCACTGCACTAGGTTGCACAGACCACGGTGGGTTATCTGCACCCCCTTGGGCACGCCAGTTGAGCCAGAGGTGTATATCACATAGGCAAGGTTGTCTGCGTGCAGGGTCACAGCGGGCGCGGGCATATCGCGCAGGACTGCTGCATCTGCTGTATCGAGTGGGGGCGGTGCTGCCGCGAAGGTGACTAGCACGAGACCGTTCCCACTATCATCATCTAGTGGCAGTGGCAGTGGCAGGACGTGCCCACCGGGCAGCAGTTCGTGCAACCGCTCCCAGACCGCCGTGTGTGTGAGTAGTAGACCCATCCGTGAGTGGGTCACAATATACGCCAGTCGTTCCAGCGGGTAGTCCGGGTCAAGCGGTATATAGGCTGCCCCGGCTCGCTGCACCGCCAACCACCCGGTTATCATCGCCGGGGTGCGTGCCATACAGATGCCAACCAGCCCCTCAATGCCAACTTCTAGGGCTTGCAGCAGGTTCGCCAGCCGATTAGCCTGCTCATTCAGGACACCATACGACATGATGTGATCGCCCTGCACAATGGCGGGGGCATCGGGTGTCTGTGCTCCGTGCGTGGCGACCAGTCCAGGGATCAGCGCGGCAGTGGGATGACTGCGCTGCGTGTTGTTCCACGCTCGCAGCACGCATTGTCGTTCTGCTGAGGTAAGGAGCGGCAGCAAACTGATCGGTTGCGCCGGGTCTGCAACAATGCCGCGTAGCAGCACCACCAAATGCGCTGCCATCCGAGCTATCGTTGCTGGAACAAACAAGTCAGTATTATAGTGCAACTCACCACGGAGGGTATCACTCAATTCGAGCATCTCTAGCGTAAGGTCAAACTTGCCTTCTTGCTGCGACATCTCATAGGGTTCGAGGCGCAACCCATCCATTGCAACCATTGCCTCGGTTGAGCGTCCAGCGTGCTGTGCCAAAGGAGGCGGTTTGACCAGCGAAAAGACCGCTTGAAAGAGTGGTGATCGTGCCGGGTCACGTTCGGTCTGTAGCTCTTCAACGAGAAGCGCAAAGGGGTAATCTTGGTATTCCAAAGCATGCAGCATCCGCTCGCGGGTACGTTCGAGCAAACCAGCAAAGGTAGGCGTATCACCCATTTGCACACGGATGGCAACGACGTTGGCAAAATAGCCCATAACGCTGCGAAACTCAGGGCGCGTGCGTCCGCTGGTGAGCGTGCCAATGAGCAGGTCTTCTTGTCCAGTGTAGCGATGGAGCAAGACTTGGAAGGCGGTAAGCAGCACAGTATGCAGGGTCGTCTGATATTCTTTTGCCAATGCACGGAGGTGTTCCGTCAGAGCCGCATCGAGCAGGAACGGCAGGGCTGCGCCGTTGTACGTTTGCACGGGCGGACGCGGTTTGTCGGTTGGCAGGTTGAGCATAGGCAGTTCGCCGCCTGCCACCTGCCGCCAGCCATTCAGCAAGTTCTCACCTGCTGCACTTGTTACAAGCTGTTCCTGCCAACGCACAAAATCGCTGTAGGTGGCATCAGGCGCGGGCGGCGGCGCGGGTGCCGGGGCGGCGGTACATTCCAGCCGATAGCGCGTGCGTAGTTCATCGAGCAGTAGCCAGACCGACCAGCCATCAAAGCCAATATGATGGATGGTACACAATAATACATGCTCGCCTCCTGTGCGAGAGAACAGGTACACGCGCAAGATCGAATCGTTTTCCAGATCGAACGGCACAGTATGGGCAGCTTTCACCGCAGCGTCCAGCACGTCATCTGTCCATCCGGTAGCGTCTACCCGGCGCAAATCGAGTGGCATATGGGGATGAACCACACGCATGGGCTGCCCATCACGCAGGGTATACGTTGTACGCAGCGTGTCGTGGCGGTGCATCATCTGCTGGAAGGTGCGTTGCAGGGCTGACACATCCACCGACGAGCGTACCCAGACAGTCAATGCAATATGATACGCCGCGCTCTCTGGTGCCAGCCGATAGAGAAACCAGAGTGCTTGCTGACCATACGACAATGGCTCGTAGGCAGGGTTGTCAGCAAGTGTAGGGGGCGGTGGCGTAGGGTTAGCCCGCTCGCGCAGCAAACGCTCAAGGTGGGCGCGTTTGGCGTGGTGCGACTGGCTGCTGGCTGCGTTCTGGTCATCGTTCATGGGCATTATCCTGCTGGTTCGTCTTCATCCGTAAGTCTCTTGAGCAAAGCATCCATCTGCTCATCTGTTAGGTCATCCAACTGGTCGAGCCATTGACGCGCCTCGACCGCACTCAACGCGGCGGGCTGTTCCGGGGCAATCGCTGGCAGTTGCTCGGCTACCAGCGATACCAGATGCGCTACACTCGGTCCTGCTACGACTGCCGCAATGGGCAAATGGAGCGCGAGATCGTGCTGAAGGCGGTTCTTTATTTCCAGTGCCATCAACGAGTCGAGACCAGCAGCAGACAGTGGTTGCTGTGGCGATAGCTGTTCGGGCGCAAGCCCCAAGACATGCGCTGCCTGCTCGTGGATGTACTGTTCCAATGCTTGTCGCTGTGCAGCCGGGTCGTCCGCCGTTTGTACCTGCCGCACACGGGCGATCCGCGCCGCGTTCGTGTCTGGTAGCGGAGACTCTGCCGCAGGTAGCGATGACCTACGCGCTCCCCCAAACTCGGTTAACAGGGCAGGTATGCTGTCTGGGTAGAGCGATAGCAACCGCTCCCAGTCAATCGGCAGCACCCCAACCTGCGCCGGCACCCCTTGGTTAGCATCCAGAGCATCCAGAGCATCCAGAGATGCCCGTAACAACATATCAAGCACTGCCAACCCTGCACGCTCATCCAGTGCGCCCACGGCTGGCAACCCAGACTGCTCCTGCTGCGCTTCCAGCACCGCCGTCATCCCTAGGCGATGCCAACGTCCCCAATTGATGCTCAGCGCAGGCAACCCGTGTGCGCGGCGATACCCTGCCAGCGCATCGAGGGCGGCATTTGCGGCGGCGTAGCTACTCTGACCGGGGTTGCCAAGGAGAGCCACCGCAGACGAGAACAGCACGAAGAAATCAAGTGGGTACTGCTGAGATAGGGTATGCAAATGATATGCCCCTACCAGTTTGGGCTTCAGTACACCCGCAAGACGCTGCTGGTCGTTCTGGAGCACAATACAATCATCTAGCACCCCGGCAGCGTGGATTATCCCGCGCAGTGGTGGCAGGCTTGCGTCAATCGTGCGGAACACCGATGCGAGTTGGTCGTGCTGACTGACATCAGCCTGCACGATGGTAATGTGTGCGCCCTGCTGCCGCAGTTCCGCGAGCAGTGGCTCTGCTGCAGGCACGTCCACAGGGGCACGCCGCCCAATGAGCACCAGCGAGCGTGCCCCATGTGCTACCAGCCAGCGCGTCACAACAAGACCAAGTGCCCCTAGACCACCCGTTACCAGATAACTGCCATCGGCACGCACCGGCGACACAGCCCGCAGCGTATCGGGTGGACTCCAATGTACCAGTCGCGGCACAAAACGCGAGCCGCCGCGCAGTGCCACTTCAGCTTCGCGCCCATCTTCAGCTTCGGGCGTAGCTGCGAGCAGCACGGGCAGCAGTGTGGCAGTATTCAGCGTGTGTGGGTCAAGATCAACGCAGGTGCAGCGCAGTGTGGGGTGTTCTTGCCGCAGCACACGCGCAAACCCCCACAGCGCGGCTTGAGCTACACCACCCGCCTGCATCTCGTTCGCGTCCTCTCGTTCAATCGGCTGTGCTCCCTGCGTCAGCAACCACAGGCGTGGCGGCGGCGGGTCGCGGTGCAAGAGCGTGTGCGACAGAAACAGCACACTCGTGGTACCGAATGCGGACAACGGCGTATCGTCTAGGCTCCAAAGATGCACGACTGCGTGACAAGGTAGCCCCATAGCGGCATCCGCCGTAGCGAACAACTGCCCATAGGCGACAGGATCGTTCGGGTTGAGATAATAAGCACCGGATCGCTCAACCAAGCCACCAGCCAAGCCACCAGCACCCTTGTACACGAGCACACAGCGCACACCCTCAGCCCGTAGCGCAGCAACCAGAGCCGCACCCTCACTATGCGAGGTATCTGAGCCGTCGGACAGGACAAGCCAGTAGCCGCTCTTATGCTTAGCAGGTGCAGCCCTAGCAGCCACAGCCCACGGCTGCCACTGCACCTGATACAACCACGGTGCGATGGGCTGGCTTGTCAAGGGAGCCACCGCACGGCTGCCGGGGGAGGGCGGCTCAAGCCAGTAGCGTTGCCGCTGCCAAGGGTAGGCAGGCAGCGCGACACAGTGCCCAGCCGGGGCAAGCTGTGACCAAGCTGGATCGAAGCCCGCGGCGTAGAGCACTGCACAAGATTGCAGCAGACGCAGCGACTCAGAGCTACCGCGCCGCAGCGAGGGTAGCACAGAGCCAGACACATCGGCGGTAGCCAAACACTGCTCAAGAGCCTGAGCAAGCACCGGGTGCGGGCTGATCTCGAGAAAGTGGCGGTACTGGTCATTGATAAGTTGCTGCACCGCCCCGGCAAACTGCACGGGCTGGCGCATGTTACGCTGCCAGTAGGCGACATCCAGCAGCGCACGGGCAGGCAGCAGCCCCGCAGTCACGGTAGAATAGAATGGTAGCACAGCAGGCTGTGGGCGGATGCCAGCGAGCAACTGGGCGAGGTCGGGCAGCAGCGGGTCAACCTGAGCACTATGAAAAGGCACGGCATCGCGCACCGAACGACAAAAGATGTCTTGCTGTTCGAGCCGCGAGCGTACACGCTCGATAGCAGACGGCTCACCAGATAACACCGTGGTGTGAGGGCTGTTGTACCCAGCAATCGCCACCCCCGGCTCATCGGCAAGAATCGCGTGTGCGGTTGCCGCCGGGAGTGCTGCAACCAGTAGCCCGCCCTGCCCGTTGATACGTTGCAACAACTGCCCACGCCGACAGATAACCCGTGCCGCATCGTCCAAACTCAACGCACCCGCTACATAGGCGGCGGCAACCTCGCCCATACTATGCCCCACTACAGCAGCAGGCACAATCCCCCAAGCACGCCACAGTGCCGCCAGTGCCACCTGTATGGCAAAGATAGCCGGTTGTATGATGCCTACATCGCCCATATCGCCTACAATGCTGGTGCGGCTCGTCTCTGCTGCTGGTGCTGCGAGTGCTGCCAGCAGATCGCAGTCGCTGTAGGGCTGCATTGCTTGGGCGCAGGTAGTGAGTGCTTCGCGGAAGACCGGCTCGGTAGCAAACAATTGCTGCCCCATCCCGACCCACTGCGCGCCGTGTCCGGCAAAGACAAAGACCAACCGAGGGGGCAGATCGGGCGCGGGGACGCTCCCAATTGCTGCACCGGGGCGCGTTTCGCCGCGCAGGACAGCCGTCAGTGAGGACACCATCTCTGCATGCGTGCTGCCCACCACCGCTAGGCGTTCGTTGTGATGACTGCGGCGCACACTGGCGGTATAACATATATCGTGCAGCGTAAGTGCCTGCGTGTCTGGCTGGCTGAGAAATGCGACATACCGCTGTGCCATCGCGTGCAGGGCTTGCGGGCTACGGGCTGACAGGGGCAAGATAGCGGCATCGCGCTGCACGGCGGGGTGCTGCTGTGCCAGCCCAGTAGGGGCTTGCTCCAGCAGCATATGGGCATTGGTACCACCCATACCAAACGAACTGACTGCTGCAATACGCGGCTCCGCGCCCTGCTGCCACGTTTGCCCTGCGGTAGGAATAGCAAACGGCAACCCATCCAGCGTGATGTATGGATTAAGCTGTTGAAAATGCAGATTCGGCGGGATAGCCCCATGGTGCAGCACCAGCGCGGTCTTGATGAGTCCGGCGATGCCTGCGGCGGCTTCAAGGTGTCCGATGTTGGTTTTGACCGAACCGAGCCAGCAAACACGTCCCGGCGGTACCGCCTGCCCATAAGTCGCAGCCAGTGCTTCTACCTCTATCGGATCACCCAGCCGGGTACCGGTGCCGTGGGCTTCAATGTAGCCCACATGCTCCGGCGCAATGCGTGCCCGCTGCATGGCTTGCCGGATAACCGCTTTCTGTGCCAGCCCACTCGGCGCAGTCAGCCCAGCGGTGCGCCCGTCTTGGTTGACCGCCGAGCCACGGATGACCGCCAGCACTGGGTCGCCATCTGCCAGCGCATTGGACAGTTGCTTGAGCACCACCACGCCACACCCCTCGCCGCGCACAAAGCCATCCGCGCGTGCGTCGAACGTCTTGCAGCGCCCATCGGCAGGGAGCACCCCCCACTGTGCCAGCGCATAGGTCGAATGCGGCAGGAGAATGAGATTGACCCCACCAGCCAGTGCCAAGTCACACTCGCCTAGGCGCAAGTGCTGGCACGCAAGATGCACGGCGACTAACGATGAGGAGCAAGCCGTATCTATCGCCATACTTGGTCCGTGCCAGTCGAGCAGGTACGAGAGCCGATTGGCGGCAATGCTCAGGGCTGACCCAGATGATGTATAGGCATCGAGGTGGGCAGGCGCGGCAAATTGCAGCGTGGTGTAGTCGCCGCTAGAGATACCGATAAATACCCCGCTCTGGCTCCCTTTGAGCGCAGCAGGCACTTGTCCGGCGGCTTCTAGTGCCTCCCACGCAACTTCAAGCAGCACGCGCTGCTGCGGGTCCATCTTGTTGGCTTCACGCGGCGCAATGCCGAAGAAACCGGCATCGAACTGGTCAACCTGCGCCAGATAGCCACCCCACTGCACGGCGTGCTGCTGCTGGCTATCGAGGTGGGCGGGGGCAGCGAGGGTATGCCAGCGATCAGGCGGCGCGTGGCTGATCGCGTCTGTGCTAGCCCACAGCATACGCCAGTACGCCTGCGGATCGTCCGCGCCACCGGGGAAACGGCAGGCGGTGCCTATAATAGCAATAGGCTCACTCTGAAGCATATCGAGGTGATCGGCTTGGTCACGCATATTGCGTGCCAGCAACGCCAACCGCGTGGCTGATAGTGCTTGCCCATTCATACGTCGTTCGCCTTCTTGCCTTGTAGCAGGGCTTGCAATGCCTCGTCATCGGACAATTCCTGTACTGCTTGGAGTTGCTGTTGCACGGCGGCAGCTGGCGGCAGGGTACGCTCCTGTGGTGCGGTGGCTGGTGCGATGGCAGGTGCGGTAGAAGGCTCCTGCCCCATACCAAGTTTGCCTAGCAAGTGCTCGGTAAGTGCCGCTATGGTGGGATAGTTCCAGAGCAATGTAGCAGATAGGGTCAGTCCTAAGTTGACCTCAAGGCGATTACGCAGTTCCAGTGCCGTCAGCGAGTCAAGCCCAAGGCTGGCTATAGGTTCGTGCGCGTCTATCTGTGGGGCAGCACTCCGTAGCCGCAGCACATGCGTAATCTGCTCACGGAGATGTAGCTCAAGCAGGGGACGCTGCTGGGTGGCATCTGCCGCTTGCAACTGGGCACGCATCGGTGCATCAGGCTGGGCGTGCGTGTCGGCAGACGGCTGCTGGTGTACGATGCGGGCAAAGAGGGTCGGGCGGTACTGCCCCAAAGCCAATTGCCCAAACGTGGCGTGATCAAAGGGAATCACCGCCACTTGTGGGAGATCAGTGCCAATCAGTTCTGCAAAGACTGCCAACCCACGCGCAGGGGTCAGGCTGTCTATGCCTTGGCGAGTCAACCGCTCGGCTTGATCACTACGTGTCGCCAAACCGATATTATGCCAACGCCCCCAGTTGATGCTCATCGCGGGCAATCCCTGATGGTGGCGATAGTGTGCCAGCACGTCAAGAAAACTATTGGCAGCCGAATAACTCGCCTGAGCAGGCGCACCGAACAGAGCAGCAATAGATGAAAACAGCACAAAGTAATCGAGGGGCATATCCGCCGTCAGCCGGTGCAAATGCCAAGCTCCTGCGATCTTCGGTGCCAGCGTTTCGCGCAACTGCTCGCCCGTGAGGTTCAGCACCGCACTGTCGCGCAGTACGCCGGCAGCATGCACGACACCGCGAAGTGGGGGCAACGTTGCGGCAATCTGGCGGAAGACTTGCGCCAGTTGCTCATACTGGCTGACATCGGCTTGCATCACCGTGATGTGTGCGCCCTGCTGGCGCAACTCCTCAAGTTGTTGGGCTACCGCTACTGGTAGTTCTGCGGGGGCACGCCGCCCCACGAGCACCAGCGAACGCGCCCCCTGCTCTATCAACCAGCGCGACACCAGCAACCCCACACCACCATACCCGCCCGTTACGAGATAGCTGGCATCTGGGCGAATGGCTGGTATGGCTACCTTGCTCGTCGAAGCCGGTATTAGTTGTGCTACCTGTATTGCCGGGTCACGCATAGCAATGAGTACTTTACCAATGTGCTGAGCGCGGGCAAGATGGGAAAATGCCTGTTGTGCCTGTGAAATGGGAAAGATACGGTATGGCAGTGGTTGCAGGTTGTTGTCTGTAATGAAGGTCATCATGTCACGCAGCAACCTATGCAACAGAGCAGGTCTATCTTGCCCAAGCAAACCAAGATCAACCGTCGAGAAAGATATATTGTTTTCCAGTATTTGTAGCCCTAGCTGACTGTTCTGAAACACGTCTTTCTTACCAAGCTCAAGGAAACGCCCACCAGACCGCAGCAGTGCCACCCCTGCAAATAACGCTGTATCGGCGAGCGAATTGAGCACCACATCTACCCCTGTGCCCGCGGTCACGGTGCGTATCTGGTCGGCAAAATCAAGGCTACGCGAGTCAAATACATGCTGCACCCCCAGTGAGCGCAGATAGGCACGTTTCGCATCACTCCCTGCCGTTGCGAAGATTTCGGCACCGACATGCCGGGCGAGTTGGAGCGCAGCCAGTCCGACACCGCCAGAAGCTGCATGGATCAAGACCCGCTCGCCCGGTTGCAGCCGCCCAACATGATACAGCGCATAGTACGCAGTCAGAAACACGAGAGGCAGGGTTGCTGCGTCTTCAAGGCTCCACTGTGGCGGGACGGCGACGATCAACCGCTGATCCACGTTCACATAGGTACTCAGGCTGTGTGGCGCAATGGCAAGCACGGCATCGCCCGGTGCCCAGTCGGTCACTTCTGCGCCAACTGCCGTGATTGTTCCGGCGCATTCAAACCCCAGTGGTACTGGCGTACCGGCTGGTGTTGGAATAACGCCCATTGCCAACAGCACATCGCGGAAGTTCAACCCGGCGGTATGAACGGCAATCGTTACTTCGTTCGGCGCAGGCTCACTGTATGGTGCTGCGACCAGAGTCAGGCTATCGAGTATGCCGGGACTGCTCACCGCAAGGCGGCAGGGGGGTGTCGCTGACATATCGCCATTATGATGCGCTGTATCCGGTTGCGGGGTACGATTGGTTGACTCTGGCGTGTGGGCACGGGCAACGGCAGGCAATCGCGGGGCATACGCCAACTGTGGCACCGTGCGCCGACCATCACCAAGCCGTACCTCTACATCAGGCGCAGCACTCCAGACTTCATCAAAGAGGGCGGCGTGCTCCCAAGGCGATGGCTCAGCAGTCAGATCGATCATTGTGCAGCGTAATTCGGGATGCTCCAGACCCACGGCACGCAGCAAGCCCCACAGCGGCGACTGCGAAACGGCGTGCAGCGTAACGTCGGCGACCTGCACCCCGCGTGTGACAGCATACAGACGCGGCACAGCCGACCAGTCGGTCTGCACAATAGCCTGTACCAAATACAGCACACTCTCACTACTTTGTTGCTGTGCTGCCAGCATATCCATTGCCATGCTGTCATCGAGCGACGTGTCTTCATCAAGCAACGTGGTGCCGCCCCAGAGAAACACAATAGCGTGGCACGCTGGTTGCTCGTCGCCCCTCTGCTCGCATAGCTCAGTCAATAGCCAGCGATAGCCAGCAGGGTCATCAGGACGCAGGGTATAGCGGTTGGGCGCGAGCCGGGTATGCTCGGCACCCGGCAGTACGGTGATGCAGTGTTGCCCCTGCTGGCGCAACTGCTCTGCCAAGCCTAGAGCTACCCTATCATCAGGAGAGGCAAAGAGTAGCCATGTGCCTACCTGTACTGGCTGTTCACCTGACACTAGCAGCGGGGCATCATTCCAGCGTAGCACATACAGATCATTGCCGAGAGCATCACCGGGCAGGGTGGCAGTGTCCTGACCCTGTGTTCCTGTCCACCTGAGAGCCACACGGCTCATATAGGCAACCCGTAGCCCGGTTATTTCGATCACGACTTGCCCTACCTCATCGAGCAAGAAGACATTGTACCGTCTGTGCTCGGTAGCGGCGGCGGTGTCTTGGCAGCAGGCATATACCCAGACACGTGCGCCGGGGTTGCCCGCCCAGCGGACATGCTCAATGGCGACCGGCATAGCAATATCATCGTCTTCGGCGGGCGGGAGCATGGCGGCGAGCACCTGCAATGCTGCATCAAGCAATACCGGGTGTACGTGATAGTCAGCGATGTGTACGTGCAGCACTTCTGCAAGCGACACAAAGCCCAGTGCTTCGCCATTCCCACGCATGAGTTGCTCCACCCCTTGAAAGAGCGGACCAAAACCATAGCCGTCGTCAGCCGCCTGAGCATACAGTGTGTCCACCCCAAGCGGTTGTGTACAGCGTGCCTGCAATACATCGAGCGGCTCGACGGAGGTGAGCGAGTCGGCTGCATGCCGTGGGCGTATCCGGCTCGTCGCATGGAGGTCCCAGACTTCCGCACCAGTTTCGCTGTCCACGCGCAGGCTGACTATCTGGCATTCAAACCCGTCGGTCTGTGTCTGTTGCAACAGAACGGTCTGGACAATACGCAAAGATGGAGTGTCCGGCAGAACAAGCGGGTGTGTAAACTGCACCTGCTCAATGCTGTAGCGCACCGCATCTGTGCCATACTGAGCAGCAGCCAGCATCATCTCGATCATGCACGCTCCGGGCACAACGATCTGTTGATGCAAGCGGTGCTGTCCCAGAAAAGGCAGGGCTTGCACACTCAAAGCGGTTTCAAATTGCCGTGCGGCTGTGGCGGTTCGCACTGGCGAGCCAAGTAACGGGTGGCTAGATGGTTGCTGTGGTGTATATGGTACGACACTGTTTGAAGCAGTCGGGGTGTCGGACATGGCTTGGATGATACGCGCCCAGTCAGGCGGATGTATCCAGTAGCGTTCGCGCTGCCACGGGTACGGCAGGAGCCGCGCACACTGCCAGCCT
>CAZNQP010000071.1:0-17514 GCA_964575355.1 uncultured Chloroflexaceae bacterium | reverse complement strand
ATCAGTGGTTTCGGCTACTGCGATTGTTTCGGGCGCGGCGGCTCCGGCGGGCGCGTCAGTTGCTGCCACGGGCGCATCGGGCGCGGCGGGTGCATCGGCTACGTCGGGTGCATCAGTTGCTGCCACGGGCGCGGCGAGTACGTCGGGCGCGGCGGCTCCGGCGGGTGCATCAGTGGTTTCGGCTACTGCGATTGTTTCGGGCGCGGCGGCTCCGGCGGGCGCGGCGGTGGTTTCGGTCATTTCGGCTACTGCGGTCACTTCTGTCGTTTCCTCATCAGTTGTATCAGGGGTAAAGGTGGCACCCGTTGCGGTCGTCACAGTCGTTGCCTCAGCACCACTATCGGGTGCAGCATCTGCGGGTGCAGCATCTGCGGGTGCAGCATCTGCTTCGGCTGGTTCTGGTGCGTCCGGCGTTACCAATGGCGCGGTCGCCATCGCCGTACCATTCGGCATGGGCGCACCCGCTACGTGTTCGTCATCGGTTGCAGCGGGCGGGTCGTCGTCCGTCGCAACTGGTGCTGTTTCCATCTCCGTCTCAGTTTCATTGGCACTGCTCGTCGCGGCATCGGGTGTGGGGTGCTCAGCACTGCCGAGGTCCCCCCCCGCTGGTGTGAGTGTCTCCGCTGCTGGTGCTCCGTTCTGATCGCCCGAGGTGTCTGCCTGGGCGTGAAGCTCGTGCGGTAGCTCCATCGCCACTGCATCCACCATCTCGTTCTGATCAGCCATGCCTACCTTCCCTCCTGATTGTGTTGAGATTTCCGACTGTGTTCGTGCTCAACGCGGCTACCCGTTATGTATCTGCGGTGCCCCACCGTGGCAGGTGCGCCCGCTAAGACCCCATCTGTGTCCGCACCATATGTGCAAGACGGTCATCACTCAATTCGTTCAGGTGGTAATATGTCCCCCTGAGATGTGTGGCAAGCTGCCGGGTCAACCCCCGGTTGAAGTGGGGGTGTTCGGTATCAATGACGACGGTTCGCATGTCGTGCTTGCCAATCGCACGCGCAACTTCGAAGGCTTCCTGTTGGGGCGGCGTGCGCCCCATCGCAACATTTGCCTGCCCGTCGGTAATCACCACGAGCAAGGGGATGATCTCCGGGTCTTGGCGGCGGGCACGCTCCAATACTTCGTAGCCGGTGAGCAAGCCACAGGTCAGCGGCGTTTTGCCGCCGGTCGGCATACGCTGCAATGACCGCTGCGCCAGTTCAACACTACTGGTCAGCGGCAAGAGCACGGTGGCGTAGGTACGCTGAAACGAAACTAACCCGACCTGATCGCGCCGTTGGTAGGCATCACGCAAGAGCGACAGCACGGCGGCTTTGGTCGCCTGCATCCGCTCTTCGGCTGCCATGCTCCAACTCGCATCCACGACAAAGCAAACGGCATTGCGGGTGCGCCGGACACGCACCTTCTGGCGCATGTCGCTGCTATTCAAGACGATGGCATACGGTCGCTTGCCCTGCGCGAGCAGTGCCGCTCGCCGTTGCCGCTGGTACGGTGCAGCTTCGCGGAGCGTGGCATCGAACGCGAGGTCGGTCACGCGGTCACGCTGTTCGCTGGTAATATACCGCCCCTGTTTGCGGTGGGTGCGGGTGCGGCTCCGTCGCCCCCCCGCGCGGCGTTGCTTGCGCTGGTCGGGGTTGCCGGCAAACCGCTGCACATCGTGCTGCTGGGCAGCAGCGAGCACTTCACTATTGGTGGTTTGTTCGTCGCGGTTGGGCTTGCCACGCCCGACGTTCTGGGTGCCATAGCTGCTGCCGCCCTGTCCTTCGCTGCCGCCCCCGGCTTCGCTCCCTGCCTGCTGGATACTGTCACCTAATTCGTGTTCGTCGTTGCCGTCACTATTTTTTTTTTCACCGTCACCACCGCTTGCGCTCTGCTCGCTCTGCGCGGCGGCGGCAGTACTGCGCTCAAGGGCTTCAGCAATCGCCTGCGTAGTCAGCGTTTCTTCGGCAAACGGCTGGCGGTGCATACGGTGCGGCAGTGCCAACTCGGCAGCAATCTGGATGTCTTCGGTCGAGATGGACGTGCGCCCATTGAAGGCGGCGTTTGTCCGGGCGGCTTCCAGAATGGTCAGGTCGGCGCGGTGTCCGTCTACGCCCAGTTCGAGCACCAGACCGGCTACCACGGCAAGGTCGCTCCCGTCCATGGCAACCTGCGGGAGCAGGGCGCGTGCCTGCACCAGCCGCTGCGCGATGGCGTGCTCGTCGTCGTGCCACCGCGCACTGAACGCGGCGGCATCTTCTTCAAATGCCATGCGCCGTTCGATCACGGCAACGCGCTCGCTGACCGTCCGCAGCCCGGCAATCTCGACGGCTAGCCCGAAGCGGTCGAGCAGTTGCGGGCGCAATTCGCCCTCTTCTGGGTTCATGGTGCCGATCAAGATGAAGCGTGCGGGGTGCGAGACACTGATACCTTCGCGCTCAACGGTATTCACGCCCATTGCGGCGGCATCGAGCAGCAGGTCTACGAGGTGGTCGTCCAGCAGGTTCACTTCGTCTACATAGAGAATGCCCCGGTTTGCCTGTGCCAGCAAGCCCGGCTCGAACCGCCGTTGCCCTTCGGTGATGGCGTGCTCAAGGTCGAGTGACCCCACCACGCGGTCTTCCGAGGCAGACACGGGCAATTCGACGAGCGGCGTGGGGCGCGTGGTGGTGCCTACCGTCGCGTTGGCGTGGTAGCGGCAGACCGGGCACACCCCGGCAACGTTGGTGGGGGCACAGTTGTAGGGGCACCCTTCCGCGACATCGAGCGTCGGGAGGAGGCGGGCGAGGGCGCGGACTGCGGTGGATTTCGCTGTGCCTTTTTCGCCACGTATGAGGACACCACCCACACGCGGGTTAATGGCAGCCAGCAGAAGCGCACGCTTCAATAGTTCCTGACCGACAAGGGCAGTAAATGGATAGACCGAACGAGTTACCGACATAATCAAGCCTGTTGCGAAAGGGGCACTGCATTCCTCATCAGACACACGAGGGCAGATGACGCAACCACGCTATGTCTGAACAGTATGAAACACTGGTTTAATTTCAGGGCTATTGTCGCATAAACCCGGCTATTCGTCAAATCTGCATGAACGACGACTATCACGGTTTATTCATGTGTGACACCCACCCCGGCGAGGGTATGCGGAGCATCTGGTTCGGCGGGGTGGGTCGTGGGCGTGCGTTGCCCGTGTGAGCCGAGCACCTGCCGATAAATCTGCTCGATCTGGGTGGCACCCTGCTGCCACGAAAACTCGTGCAGCACGCGCAGCCGCGCCTGTGCCGCCGCCTGCGCCGCCTGTGCCGGGTTGTGCAGCACACGCACGATCTGGGCGGCAAGGTCGGCGACGCTGCCATAGCGGGCATAGTAGCCGTCGTGTGCCAGCATTTCACGGCTCACAGGCGTATCGAAGGTAACAACCGGCAACCCGGCTGCCATATAGTTGCTAATCTTGCCGCTCCCCTCGGTTGCGCTCATCTTGGGCGCAACGGCGACATCGCCCAGCGCAAGGTAAGCGTGGGCATCGCGGTAGAAGATGCGCCCCGGTAGCGTCACATAGTCGCCCACCCCCAATGAGTGGGCGTAGGCGGCATAGCTGGCAGGGTCGGGGTAGCCCATGATCAAGAAATGCACGTCGGGCATCTGTGCCACCACCTGCGGTATCGCTTCGATCAGGGCGTTGGTGCCTTGATAGGGCGCGAGCAAGCCAAGGTAGACCACCAGCCGCCGCCCCGCCGGGATGCCAAGTTGCTGCCGCAGGGCGGCACGTTGCGCCACCCACGCGGGCGAGCCATCGAAGGGGCGGAAGCGGTCGGTATTCACGCTGTCTACCACGGTATGCAGGCGGTCAGGGTCGAGCGCGTGCTGGTCGCGCAGCAGGCGCGCGGCGTTGTGCGTCGAGGTAATGAGCGCATCCGCTTGCCGGTTGATCCAGCGTTCGAGCAGCAGGAGCGGTGTGTGCAGCGGCGTGCCCGCCTGCAAGAAGCCATGGTCGAGCATTTCACTCGTCATGCTGCCCTGATAGTCGAAGACCAGCGGCACACCCAGCATCCGGCGCAGCACCGCCCCAATCAGCGCACCTTCGTGCAGGTGGGCGTGGATAATATCGGGGCGCGGGCGCAATGCCACCCGTAGCGTGCGCCACGAGAGCGCAACATCGAGGTAGATTTTGTGGCGCGACGAGCCGACCATCGCCCGCTTAATCCACGGGACATCCCACGAACGGCGGGTGGTCACGCCGGGCACATCGTCGCCGTTATGGTAGGTGGTCAGCGTTATCTGGTGCCCCCGCGCCTGCAGCGCAACAATTTCTTCGAGGATACGGACGTGACAACCGTAGTCGGCGAAGAAACTGGTGGGGGCAATCATCAAAACCGAATAGGGCACACAGAGCCTTCGTTCTGTTTTTGTTTACTACCGGGCGTATTGTACGCGAGAGTGGCGATGCCTGCAACCCCTAACTTCCGTCACTGCCGGGGTTGCGCGGGCGGCGGCGACGGCGGCGTTTGCTGCTCTGCTTGCTGCTGGACTCGTCACTCTGGTCGCCGCTCTTGGCGGGGGGAGGTGGCACAGACGATGCGGGCGACGATGCGGGCGGCGTTGCGCGGGCGGCTGCGGGCGGCTTGCGCTTGCGGGGGGTGCGCTTGTGGTCACTCTTGCGCGGCGGGTGCGCGGGCGGGGCAGGCAGGGCATCATCTTCTTCGAGCGCGGCGAGGTCCGCCCGTTCCGCGTCGTCGGGCTGGCGCGGCGGGGTGATGCCTTCGTCGTTGCGCTGGCGGGCAATCGTGGCAACCGTGCTGGTGGCATCGCCAATCTGGTCGAGTGTGTAGGTGTCTTCCACGCCACTCGCCGCCAGACGCACAATCACGCTCTGGCGCAAGATATTGACCCCCACCACTTCGCCCGGTCCATCGAGCGTCTGCACCCATGTGCCCTTGGCGGGCAGTTCGCTCCGCATCTCCAGATATTGGGCGTGTTCGTAGGAGAGGCAGCACAGCAACCGCCCACACACCCCGCTAATCTTGGTTGGGTTGAGCGGCAACTCTTGGTCTTTCGCCATCTTGATACTGACCCGCGCATAGTCGGGCAGGAAGGTGGCGCAGCACAGCAACCGCCCGCACGGACCGATGCCGCCGAGCAGTTTGGCTTCTTCGCGCGGTCCGACCTGCCGCAACTCGATGCGGGTACGGAAGGTGCGGGCGAGGTCGCGCACAAGGGCGCGGAAGTCCACGCGCCCGTCGGCGGTGAAGTAGAAGGTCAGGCGCGAGCCGTCGAAGCTATACTCGGCTTTGATGAGCTTCATGGGCAACGCGTGCTCATGCACCTTGGCGGCACACCGGGCGAGCGCGTCGTCGTGGCGGGCGGCATAGCGTGCCATGCGCTCGAAGTCGGCGGGGGTGGTGCGGCGCAGCACGGGGCGCAGGTCGCCCACTACGTCGTCGGGGGCGATGGTGTGGCGGGTCTCGACCACTTTGCCTATTTCAGGACCGCGCACCGTCTCGACAATGACCATATCGCCCTGCGGCGGGTCAAGGTCGCCGGGGGCGAAGTGGTATGTTTTGCCACTGTCTTTGAAGCGTACACCGATGACCGTCACCATTAGCTTGTCTTTCCTAATACTTTGTAGGCACGCACCCGCTTTTCTTTGCCCTTGAGTTGAAGTTCGCCCACCTCTTGAAAGGTAAAAGCGTTGCCAACCATGAGGCGGGTCTGTTCGCCCACAAACACACTGCCGGGGTCGGCAGCCGACTCGAGGCGGGAAGCCGTGTTGACGGCATCGCCAATGGCGGTGTATTCGAGGCGGTGGCGCGTGCCAAAAAAGCCGGTATATGCAATGCCCGTATTGATGCCAATCCGGATGTTGAAGGCTTTTTCGGGTTCGAGTTTGTCTACCAGTTTGCGCTGCGCGACGAGCATATCGAGCGCGGTTGCCACGGCATCGAAGGCGTGGCGGTCGGTTTCGGGTTCGTCGGGCAGGCGCGGTGCCCCGAAGATTGCCATGATGCCATCGCCAATGTACTTGTCTACGGTGCCGCCATAGTTGAAGATCACTTCGGTCATCTCGTGCAGATACTCGTTGAGCAGGTCTTGCACGTCACGCGGCGACATGCGCTCTGACAGGGCGGTAAAGCCCTGCACGTCGGTAAAGAGCACCGTAACCATCTGCTCTTGTGCTTCCCACAGCTTGCCGTGCTGCGTGACGTGGTTGGCGACTGCCTGCGCCACGTTGGGCGACAGGAAGCGTTCGAGGTTCTGGCGTACCTGCTCCTCTTGCCGCACGCGGTCGGTCAAGCGTGCCCGTTCAATAGCCGCCGCGATCTGCCCGGAGAGTGCCGCCACCACGTCGCGGTCGTGCTCGCTGAAGTGCGCCTTCCCCGGCGAGTCGAGCAGCAGCAAGCCAATCGGACCCGATGACGAGATCAGCGGCACACAGATTGCCGAGCGAATGTTGGCATTGATGACGCTCTGGGAACCCTCGAAGTCTACACGGGCATCGCTCGTCAGCACTGCCTCGCCACCCTCCATTGCCTTGCGGACAATCGTGCTGCTAAATGCAACATCTTCATTCGACGGCGGCACCATCACCATCGGCACCAGTTCTTTGCCTTTAAACAGCATCAGCAAGCCCCGCTGCGCCGGGATGATACCAAGCACCTCTGCCATTGCGAGGTCGAGCAACTCGTAAAAGTCCACCGTCTGGTTGAGGCGCATACTCACGCCGTAGATGCGGTGCAGGCTGTCGGACTGGATGACGGAGGGGTTGTCGGGGACAATCGGCTGGGCTTCGGCGGCGAGCGGAAAGTACTGGTTATCGTCGAAGACGACCTTCTGGGCGGCGCGGTCTTCAAAGAGCAATTCATACGGACCGATGCCAATCACATCGTTGTCCTTCAGCCGCTCGAAGCGCGTCCGCAGGCGGTTGACAAATATCCCGTTACGGCTGTTGAGGTCGTGAATGCTCGCCTGCCGCCCCTGCAACTCGATGCGGGCGTGATGGCGCGAGACAACGGCATTGTTCAGCACAATGCCATTATCAAGTTGCCGCCCTATCATAAGGGTGCCTTCATTCAGGGCAAACGATTGTTGCACGCCGTTGATAACTACTGTGATACGCGCCATAAGCAGGCTCTCTTAACGATGCAGGGTTGGCACACCTGCATATTATACTACACGAAAATGGGATAGCAAACACGCCCTCGTCCCATTATTCCTGACAGGTCATATCTTCCCGTCGTTTGGGCGCACGCCGCCCGCGCACTGGGCGACGTGCAAGCGGGAAACAGTGCAGCGTAGCCCCGCCCAGTGCTCCCACGGCGGGGGCTAGCGTGGGGCATTCATTGCGTCAACGATAAGCTGCGTGTAGGCTTGCTGCCCCGCCGGGTTAAGGTGGACACCATCCGCGTAGAGATAACCGGGGTTATTGGTTGCCGCGACGTGCCAGTCTACCAGCATCGCGTTGGGGTAGTTCCACACGTTCTGCCCAATGACGTGGTTATTCGGTCCTTCCCACGGGCGCGGCACCCTCACGTTGATGACAATGACCCGTGGCACGTCGCGCACTGCGTCGAGCATGGCGACAAACTGCTCGTTGGTCAGCCCCCCGTTGCTGCCTGTGTGCAGCACCACCACCTCCCCCAGCAATCCGGCATCACGCCAATATTGCAGGATCGCGAGCACATCGCTCGCCTGCCGACTGACCACCGCGTCCAGCATCGTGATGTTGGGGATGCGCTCGTACATCACGCCTGCCGCGCCCAGCATCACCGAGTCCCCCACGGCGACCACAGAAGCCGAGGGCGGCGGCGGCACGGCAGTGGGGGTTGCCGTCACAGGGATACGCGCAGGCGATACGGCACCGCCATTGTTGCCGGCTGGGTCATCTGCGCCTACGGGATCGGCGGCAGGTGCGGCTCCGGCTCCGGCGGCGGCGGCGGCGGCTCCGGCTCCGGCGGCTCCGGCGGCGGCAGGGGCGGGCACAATCGCGCCGACATCGGGCGAGGCGGGGCTGGTGGCGATCAGCGTGGCGGTGGGCGCACGCGGCGTGGCGGGCGGGGTGGGCATGTCCAGTGCGGCGGCGGGTGGTGTCACGGTCGGTTGTGCCACCCCATCGCGGTACAGTTGCCCATCTACAATCTGCACCGAGCCAGTCTGCAAATAGCTGGGAGCCTGCGGCGGACGCGCCGCCAGTAGCCCGGCACTGACCCACCCGGTCAAGAGGAGCAGCACGGCACCCCCCGCAAGGGGCACAGCGACGCGCTGCCACGCCTGATGGCTCCGATAGCGGAGGGCAAACTGCGTCTGGCGCAGTAGCCAACCCACGCCGCCTGCCCGTACAGGCATCTCGACGAAGCGGTACGAGAGTTCGGCAAGCACCAGCGTCAGCGTCATCTGCATCATCAGCAACGGCACACCAACGAGCGGCACGTCCAGTCCGGGGCGCGTCAGCATCATAATAGGGAAGTGCCACAGATAGATACCATACGAGCGCACACCCACCCACACCAACGGCGACCAACCAAGCACGCGGTGGAGCGCGGCGGCACCGGGGTATACCACCACGGCGATCAGGGCAACGGTGGTCAGGGCAACCACGAGCAAGCCACCCAGATACAGCCCCGGTTGGTAGGCATCCACCGTCAGGGAGAATGTTATGAGCATGAGCAACGCGACGAAGCCCGCGCCATTGAAGAGCGTATGGATACGCGGCATGTCGCCATCATCGCGCCAGCGTAGCCGCCACGGTTGCCACAGAAACGCAAGGCTTGCCCCCACCAGCAACCCGGCGACGCGCGTGTCGGTGCCATAGTAGACCCGCGACGGGTCAACGGCAGGGTCATACAGCCATGCCATCCAGCCCGCCGATGCCAGCGCACCACCCGCCACAAGCACCCCCGCCACACGGGACGGCAACACCCGCAGCAGTACCGCCAGCAGCACCGGATAGATGAGGTAAAACTGTTCTTCGACGGCAAGCGACCACAAGTGTTGCAGCAAGGGCGGTCGCCCTGCCACTTCAAAGTAGGACTGCTGCCCCAGAATAAGGTACCAGTTCGAGACATACGCCAGTGCCGCCAGCACGTCACCACGGAGGCGGGCGGCTTCGGCGGGGTACCACCCCACCACCACCAGCCCCACCAGCAGCAGCAACAGCCACAGCGCAGGCAGCAGCCGCCGCGCCCGCCGCAGCCAGAACGCACCCACATCAATGCTGCCGGTGCGGGCGTGCTCGCCCAGCAGCAGCGCAGTGATGAGGTAGCCACTAATAACCAAAAAGACCTCGACCCCAAGGAAACCGCCCGGTACCACCGTGGGCATACTGTGATAGAGCAGTACCGCCAGCACCGCCACCGCCCGCAAGCCATCGAGGGCAGGCATATAGGGCATCCGCGAGAGGCGCACCGAAGGCGCAGTAGCGGCAGGCGGGGTGGGCGTGGTGGGCACGCGGTGCGCTCGATGCACAGACTGGTACACGGCTGATCTCCCGTGGGTGCGGGCTGCCGCGCTACGACAGCCCTGTATATCTCATGGATAGCATACCACCGCCGCCCACCTTCGGCAAACGCGCGGCAAACGCGCGGCAAACGCGGCACACCACACGCGCTACCACTCGTCGAGCAGCAACTCGGCACGCTCACGCCACACCGACGCGGGCGCAGCATCGGCGGCAGCAACCAGCCACGGGCGGGCGGCGGCGTTGCCCCGGTGGGCGCGCGTTGCCCCAGCATAGAACAGCGCGGCGGGGTCGTTGGGCGCAAGGGCGAGCGCACGCGCAGCAGCAGTCTGGGCGGTGGCAAAATCGCTGCACTGATAGGCAATACCTGCGTGCGTTGTCCAAGCGGCGGCAGTGGCGGGCAGGCTGGTGGTGGCTTGCGCGGCGGCAAGCGTGCCCGCGTCGCACATGCCATAGCCCGTCCGTAGCGCAAAGTCGGCAATCAGTAGCGCGTATGGTCCGCGCTGGTCACTGTTCGCCAGCCGCAACGCCCATACATAGGCATTCATAGTTGCGGCGTAGTCGCCGTCATAGGCGGCGGCGGCAGCCCGCGTCAGGTAGGTTGCGGCATCGTTGCGCGGCAAGTCCGCCAGCGTCGCCGCAAAGCGGGTAGCATCGTACTGCCCCGGCTGCAAAAGCTGGTTGAGGAGCAGGAGTGCGGGCGCACGCTGGTCGCCGCGTTGCTGGTCTATCAGGCGGGCGAGGCGTGCCAGCACCGCGCGGCTGTCGTTGTTGGTGCGGGTCGCAATCGCCGCCGCCCGTGCTGCCGCATTGAGCGCGTGGGGGTGGCTGTCGGGCACCATGGCAAACTGGGCAAGTGCCGCCTGCGGCATACCGGCGGCGGCATACACCTGCCCCAACCCAAGCGCACGCTCGTCTGCGGGGGTATCCAGCGCAACGGTAAGGGCACGGTGGAGCGTGGCAGCATCGCCCGGCACCAGCGGCGCAAGCAGTGCGTCACGGGCGGGGGCAGTGGGGGCGGGCGGCAGTGCCAGCACCGCACGGGCAGCGGCGGGGTCGGCGGCGGCAAGCAGCAACGCCCGGTCGAGCGTGGCAACGGCGTGCCAGTCGGCGGGCAATGACACCGCAAGCGCACGGTCAAGCAGCACGGCGGCGGCGGCGGGGTCGCGGTCACGGAGCGTGTGGGCACGCAACACGGCATCAATGCCAACGAGCGGGCAGGCAGGCAGCTGGCAGGCAGTAGAACGCTGCCACACGGCGCGGGCATCGCTGTCGCGCTGTTCGCGCACATACGCTAGATAGAGGCGGGCGCGTTCGGCTTCGAGCGGCGGCAGGCGGTCATCAACGAGCGACTGCCACAAGAGAGCTTCGGCGGGGGCATACTCACCGCGTATCGCCCGCAGCATCCCTAGGCGCAACGGCACACGCGGGTCGGTGGCGTGCTGCGGGTGGGCGGCGTGGGCGGCATAGCGGTGCAGGGCGGCATAATAATAGCCTTCCGCGAGCAGCGTTTCGGCGGCGGCGAGCGGGTCGGGGCGCGTCGCAACTGCCCCAGCACCGAGGACGGCGAAGAACAGCAGGAGCAGGGCAAGGGCAACAAACGGCGGGGTCAGCGGCGCGGCGGCAGGCGGGGCAGTGTTAGCGTCGGTCATTGCTGCGGTTGCGCGACCAGAACGTCCACGCTGCCGCCGCCCCCGCCAGCATCCACACATTGCGGGCTTCCTTGGTGTGCCCCTGCGACCGCAGATGCACGCCGCCAAGGAACAGGCTTGCCGCCACGATACTGCCACTCAGCCGGTCGTTCGAGCGTTCCACGCGGCGGATGCCGCGCTCGATGCGGGCAACGTCGGCACGCACCTGCCCATCGTGTAGGTTGCTGTTCCGCAGATAGGCTTCAAGCTGACGGGGCAAGTTGATAACAGTCTGCCCCAAGTCAAGGGCTTCATTCTGTGCCATATTCAGCCAACCCCCGTTGCGCCGATTTTCACGGTCTATCATCTCTTGCGCGAATGGGCGGAGCGCGTCGAACAGGTTGATGTCCGGCTCGATCTCAGTCGCCAGCCCGCTGACCATACTCATCGCCCGCCCCAGATACAGCAAGTCTTGCGGCAACTGGAAGGGCAAATCATACACGAGGTCTTGCGTTTCATCAAAGATGGCTTCGATGTCCATGTTGTTGAGTTCGCGCACCGTGCGGTCATACGAAAAACGCAGCATCACCTGCACCGCCTGAATGACGGGACCACGGTCGGCGGTGGGCAGCAGCATGTTGGCACGTTCCATCGCCTCGACAATACGCTCGGCATCGTTGGTCGCCAGCCCGATCACGCCGTGGCGCAAGTGATCCATTGTGGTGCGGGGCAGGTTGCCCACCATCCCAAAGTCAATGAACACAAGCGTGAAGGGCGTGCCACGGTGCGTTTCCGGACCGTTGGGGTCTTCCTGTTCGCCCCACACGCTGGCGGTGCTATAGTGAAACGCTTTACTCGAAATCGGCGCAACGCCGTTCGTCCGCACTTCGATCACGTCAGGGGGCTGGTCAATGCGAACGAACAAGTTGCCGGGGTGCGGGTCGGCGTGGAAGAAACCATCGAGAAAGAACTGTTTGAGGTAGGTATGGTTGAGCCGTTCGGACAGTTCGCGGCGGCTGACCCCGGCGGCATCAAGCGCGGCAAAGTCGTTGAGTTTGAAGCCGTAGATACGCTCCATCACCATGACGTGGCGCGTGGTCATCTCGAAGATGGGTTCGGGGACGTACACACCGGGCACATCGGCAAAGTTGGTACGGAACAGGTCGGCGTGGCGGGCTTCGGTCACATAGTCGAGTTCCTGCTTGAGCACACGGGCGAACTCGTTGTAGAGCGAGATAACATCGGCACGGCGGCGAATGGGGCGATAGTCCTTGATCAGGCGCAGCACCCACAGCAACGCGCTCAGGTCAATCTCGACAATCTCTTCGATGTGCGGGCGTTGCACCTTCACGGCAACCTCGCGCCCATCGGGGAGCACCGCGAAATGGACCTGACCAAGCGACGCGGCGGCGACCGCTTCGTCATCGAAGGACAGAAACAGTTCGTGCGGCGACGCACCGAGGTCAGCCGTAACGCGCTCGAGCACATGCGCCGACGGTGCGGCGGGCACTTCGTCTTGCAAGCCGCGCAATTCGTAGCGCACCGCGTCGGGGATGATGTCGGCACGAGCACTGAGGAACTGACCGAGCTTGATATGCACGCCACCCAACTCGATGGCAAGCCCACGAAACTTCCGCGCAAGGCGTGCCCAGCGGCGCGGTGCGCTCTGGGTGATGTACCAACGCAGTAGCCCAAAGCGCCACAGCAGTATATCGTAGATGTATATGTGGGCAACCACACGCAAGAAAAAGGTTAGAACACGAATAAACCGCGCACGCGGATTGAAGCGCACTTCAGGCGGTGGCGCGGCAGTGCGCTGTTTGGTGGGTTGCGGTCGTTCGATTGCTGTCTTCACGATGTTGGCATTGCTTTCTGGTTTTTTCTCTGCATAGGGAATTATACCAGCATTTGGCGTGTGTGGGTAACTGGATAGGCAGGCTAGGCAGGCTACTCTGCCACAGACACAGCGGCAGTCGGGGCAGCCACCAGCCACGGCATGGGCGACTGGCTACCAATCCACAACTCTTCGCCGATGCGCTGCTGGTAGGGAAATACCGCGAATGCACACTGATAGAACGTGCGCCACGCATCGTGCAACACTGTCACACCACCGGGAGCCATCTGGGTGGCGGCGTGGAGCAGACACCGCCGCCGGTAGCGTCCGTCCACGAGCAGCACATCGAAGCCCCCCCCCAACGCGGCGGGCAGGGTGATGTACGGCTCCATGTTCAGGTGTACGTCGCGCCGCCGATAGTCGCGCTGGTACACCACGGGCGGGTAGACCCACGGCAGGGCGAGCGTGTGGTGGGTACGGGCGAGCGCACGCCGCCACAGCGCGGGCGGCAGGAGCTGTTTCACGGCACCGAGGTCGAAGGCATGCAGCGTGAGACTGCTGGCAGGCGCGGCGGCAAGCGGTGTCAGCCGTTCGCTAAAGCGCGTGCCGTCGCGCTGATGGTAGATGACACTGGTGGTGCAGGCGGCAAGCGGTGTGAAGGTACGCCGCCATTCGGCAAAGAACGCACGGTTGTGCTCGATACTGTGCCAGTCGTAGCGAATGCCCACCGCGTGTAGGTAGCGCGTGAAGCCAACCGTGCTACGCCCGCTCCCCCATTCGAGCACCCGCAACGGCGCGGCGGTGTGCGCGGCGCGGTGCTGCAAGATCGCATCGAGCAGGGCAACATCGGTGTCACTCATCCATGCGCGGCTACTGCGCGGGCTAAAGCGGCGGTCGTGCGTGTCGTGCTGCACCAACGCCGGGTCGTAGGCAACCACACTGGGCGCAACGGGCGCGGTTGGGGTGGCAATCGTGGTCATAGGTTTCTGCTCTTCCGTCAGGAAGGGAGCAACCCCGCCTGCGCGTGGCGGGGGTCTCCCCGTGCGGGTCTGTCCGGCTCAGGGCGCGATGCGACTACAGGTTATTGGCGATACACTGTGCCTCCCACAGGGGCACACCAATCTGCCCGAACTGCACAATATTATACTGCGGATTATATTCCAGTACGCCACGCTCGAAGTATTGGCGCGTGATGGATACACCGTTCACGTCTTCGACCACTTCAGGCGAGATCGGCGCACCCAGTCGCCATTCGCCCTGAAAATAGAAGTAAAAGTCGAGGAATTGCCCCTGAATGGCGTAGCCCGTCCGCTCATCATATTCGGCGGGCACACCCGCAGGCACGGGCGGCTGCGGCGGGAAGGTGCGCCCAATAGTGTAGACGTTCCCGATGTCGGCGGGCTGCACCGAACGCATGACCTGCACCAGTTCGGGCAACTCTTTGAAGCCGAAGCCCTGTGACACTTTGGGGTCGTACACGAGCGTTGCCGCCGTGAAGTGCTGCACAATCTTGCCGTCGTGCTCACGCTCGTAGGCTTCGCTGATGGGCAAGCCGAAACTCCCCTCGCCGCCCAGCAACGACCACGCCTGCAACATGTTGCGCTTGACGTAGTAGCCCGTCTGCGGGATGAGTTGCACCGACTCGTGCTCGTCTGGCTCACGGCTCGCCAGTGTATAGTCGGTGTCGCGCCACGCCGGGAGCGGCGAGGCGGCGTAGGCGGCGAACGTCTCGGCGGCGGGCTTGAGCGTGTTGTCGAAGCGGAACAGCCCGTAGTATTCCTCGCGCGTGTCCCAGCGGCGCGTCGGTCCGGCGTGATAGTCGCGCAGTGTCCACGCAATGACTCCGGCGGCGCGTCCTTCGGCGGCTTGCAGGATGGTGCGGTACACCTCGGCTTGCTGGGCTTCGTTGAAGAGCGGATTGGTGCAGCCGGGTCCGGTGGGCCAACCAAACTCGCCAATCACGAGCGGCTTGTCGGTGTAGTTCCGCAGGTCGGTAAGCTGGCGTTCCATGTCGGGGGCGTTATAGTTGTGGACGCTGAGGAAGTCAACGTAGTCAATCACACGCCGCCCGTCCGGTCCGGGTTGGTAGAAGTTTTGGTACTGCCCCATGCCCACCGTGATCAGGTGGTTCGGGTCTACTGACCGTACATGGTCGGCGACGCGCCCCAGCCAGTCGAGCACGGCGGGGGCATTGCCCTCTTCCCACTTGGGGTAGTGGTCGGGTTCGTTGTGCAAGTCCCACGCGAGGATGCGGTCATCGCCCACGTAGTTGCCCACCAACCGCTCGATATACCGTTTGTGCCACTTCCAGCTGTTTTCGTCGGTGCGCGAGAAGCTGTTGTCGAAGTCAAACAGCGTGACAATAACGCGCATATCGAGGTCGCCGGCAATCTGCAAAATCTGGTTCATGCGTGTCAGCAACGTTTCGTCTACGTGCCAGTCGTCGGGGTAATCGTAGGGCACAAGAATACGAATGACGTTGATGCCGAGGCGGTCGCGGGCAAGCGTGAGTTCTTGCTGCATCTGCACACCATCCCACTTCGCCCACATCTCTGTCCACGGTCGCCCCATGGGGTAGTAGTTCACGCCTTTGATGCGGACTTCCTGCCCCAAGCGGGTCAGTTTATCGCCGCTCACTTGGATGAAGCCGCCCGGTTCGAGCGACGCGCCAACCTGTGGCACGGGCTGGGTGGGCGTATCGGGCAGTGCCGGACGTGGGCTGTTCGCGCTGGCGGGCGTGGGGGGCGCGGCAGGGAACAGCGTCAGCAGCAGACCGGCAACAAATACGAGGTAGAGGACTTGTTTCATAGCACCTCCATGCATCTCCATCCATGGTGGATATGCCAATAACAACACCCTCACTATACCATAGCCCGCACTGCGTTGCCGTCCCATCTAACGTTAACACCACGCTAACAGCCCGCTAGCATGGCGTTTATGCCGCTCTGGTGCTGCTCTAACAGTCGCGTTCTATACTGAAAAGCGTCACCGGGGGGACACCCTAGAATGACAGCAACAAACAAGCACAAGCAACCAAGCACAAGTGATAGTGTACGACAAGGACAAAAGATAAAGGAGGGAAGAGCAATGACTGACATGATTACCCGTCGTGACCCGTTTGCGTTGCCGCTGTACGAAGTGATGAACGCGATGCTGAACGACATGCCAACCCGTGGTGGTGCGCGGAGCGGTGTTACCCTGCCGCTGGACGTGTACGAAAACGATCAGGAATATGTGGTGCAGCTTGCCGCACCGGGGTTGCTGCCCGAACAGTTTGAAATCACGGTGGAACGCAACACGCTGGCAGTGCGCGGCAAGATCGAAGTTGCCCAGCAGGAAGGCGCACGCTGGCTCGTCCGCGAACGTGTCGGTGGCGAGTTTGCGCGCTCGGTTCAGTTCCCGGCAGATGTAGACGTGGAAAACGTGGCGGCACATCTCGAAAACGGTATTCTGGTTATCAACCTCCCGAAGGCTGCCACCGCTCGCGCTCGCCGCATCACGGTCAACACGCCAGTGAGCCAGAACTAGCACCCGCCCCCTTGCGCGGCGGCACGGCAATAACGCCCCTCCACGGGCGCGGAACATAGCTGAGCAGAGAGCAGGGCACAAACCCTGCTCTTTGTGTTGCCCGTAGCGGCAGAGGGTGGGTAGCGCAGCAACCCACGTAGCACGTATCTGGCACAGCACCCAGCACCATATTGGCAAGGGTTGCCACCGCAGGGCGGGGCTATCGTGGCGTTGGTTGGGTGTACTGATAGTAGGCACAGACCGCCCGCAACGGGCAACCGTCGGTGCGGTGCAGGTAGGAGTCGCGCCCCACTTGCTGGCTGTAGACGCGGCGGGCGGGCGGGCCGTCGCAGCGCGGGCGGCGTGCCACGCAGTAGCGCACGCACTGTTCGTTCAAGAGGGCGTGATAGGTGGCATAGTAGTCGCGCATGGGTATGCCGGGCGGCGGCGTGGGCAATGCTGCCGTGATGCCCGCCTGCACCGTTGCATAGCTACTGCGCCACGCGGGGAGGGGCGCGGTAGCGGGGGCGGCGATGGGTTGCACACGCTCGAACAGGCGGCGCGTGTACTCGTCTACGACGAAGACAGCGTGTCGCCCGTCGCCCGCATAGAGCAAGGTTACGTCGGCGGTTTCGTTGCCGATGCGCGGCAGGGCGAGGAGTTCGTCACGCAGGGCGGCGGTGGGTTGCGCCAGCAGCGCGGCGGTACTGCCGCCGTAGTGCTGCACGAGGTAGCGGGCGATGGCTATGATTCCGCGTGCTTTCTGGCGGTAAAAGGCGGCGGGCTTGAGCAGCAACGCGAGTTGTTCATCACCACCCGCAAAGGCGGCGAGGGCGGCAGGGCGCAGCAGGTCGGCGGCGTGCAAGCGGCTGATCGCCTGCTCGACGGTTTCCCAGCGCGTTTGCTGCACAATGATCGCACCGAGCAATTGCTCGAAGGGCGGGTCGTCGCTAATGATGGGCCACCAGCGCGCCATTGTGCCGAAGTGGGCGTGCAAAAGCTGGTAGACATGGGGCAGAGTGGTGGTCATTGCTGATATTGTAACGCACACAAGCAAAACCCCCGGCACACTGGCGTGTACCGGGGGGCTGTGTCTCACGTTGGTA
>CAZNQP010000070.1:9292-17705 GCA_964575355.1 uncultured Chloroflexaceae bacterium | reverse complement strand
GAAGAAGAAGCCGCAGCAGGCGGTGACTTCAGTGGCACCATCAAGATTGCGACGCAAAGCCCGCTGTCGGGTGGGCAAGCCGCCCTCGGCACCGGTATCCGCAATGGTGCCGAACTCGCCCTCACCCAACTCGGTGCCCCCCTCACCGACCTTGGCTTCGAGTTGGAACTTGCCGACTTTGACGACGAAGCCCAGCCCGAAAAGGGCGTTGCTAACGCCAACAACATCGCCGCCGATAGCGACATCCTCTGTGTCGTCGGGCACCTCAACTCCGGCGTGGCACTCGCTGCCCTCCCCGTCTATCAGGATGCAGTCCTCACGATGGTCTCGCCCGCCAACACCAACCCCAACATCACCGATGGCGGCTTCGAGAATGCCTTCCGCATCGTCGGGCGCGACGATGTGCAGGGGCAGGTCGGTGAGCAGTATGCCCGCGAGGAAATTGGCGTAGAGAGCGTCTACATCCTCCACGACCAGACCGACTACGGGCAGGGCGTTGCCGAGTTCTTCCGCCAGAATGCTGAAGAAAACGGGCTGGAAGTCCTCGGCTTTGAAGGCACGCAAGAACGCGCCGTCTTCGACAGCATCTTGACCCCCATCGCCGCCGCCAACCCCGACCTCATCTACTTCGGCGGCATCTACGACCAAGCCGGTCCGCTCTTCCGCCAAGCCCGTGACCGCGGCATCACCGCCGAGTTTATGGGTCCCGACGGCATGGACTCGCCCGAACTCGCCAACCTCGCCGGGGACGCGGTGGACGGGATGTTCTACACGTCGGTGGCGGCTCCGGTGAGCCAGTTCCCCGATGCCGCGCAGTACGCCGAGGACTTCGAGGCGGAGTTTGGCGAACCCGCCACGCCGTTCTCGCCGCAGGCGTATGACTCGATGGGCATCTGCATCACGGCGATTGCCGCCGCCGCAGAAGAAGCGGGCGGCAAGCCCACGCGCGAGCAGGTGCTCGCAGCGATGGGCAACCTTGAGCCGTACACTGGCATCACAGGCGAGTACGCGTTCAATGAGAACGGCGACCCAGAAGAAGGCGTGTACTACGTGTTGCAAGCCAATGTGGATGACTGGAATGCCAACGAACTGGCAGCACGTCTGGCTATCGCCCCCCCCGGTGGCGGTGGCGACGAAGCCGCGACCGAAGACGAAGGCACAGGCGACACGATTGTTGATGTCGCCGTCGCGGCGGGGAGCTTCAACACGCTGGCAGAAGCCCTGACTGCTACCGGTCTGGATGAAACGCTCCAAGGTGACGGTCCGTTCACCGTGTTTGCCCCCACCGACGATGCCTTCGCAGCAATCGAAGATGCCGTTGCCGAACTGACCCCCGAACAACTCGAAGCGGTGTTGCTCTACCACGTTGTGGCAGGTGCGGTGCCCGCCGAAGACGTGCTGACGCTTGACGGGCAGGAAGTCGAAACCGTGAACGGTGAACCCGTGACGGTGACGATTGACGGCGACAGCGTTATCCTGAACGGCGAGGTGAACGTGGTCGAAACCGACATCGAAGCCTCGAACGGCATTATCCACGTCATTGACGCGGTGCTGCTGCCGCCGAACCTCGGCGAGGCAGAGGAAGGTGCCGAAGAAGAGGGCGGCGCAACCGCTCCCATCTCGGACGGCGAACTCATCAAGATTGCGACGCAAAGCCCGCTGTCGGGTGGGCAAGCCGCCCTCGGCACCGGTATCCGCAATGGTGCCGAACTCGCCCTCACCCAACTCGGTGCCCCCCTCACCGACCTTGGCTTCGAGTTGGAACTTGCCGACTTTGACGACGAAGCCCAGCCCGAAAAGGGCGTTGCTAACGCCAACAACATCGCCGCCGATAGCGACATCCTCTGTGTCGTCGGGCACCTCAACTCCGGCGTGGCACTCGCTGCCCTCCCCGTCTATCAGGATGCAGTCCTCACGATGGTCTCGCCCGCCAACACCAACCCCAACATCACCGATGGCGGCTTCGAGAATGCCTTCCGCATCGTCGGGCGCGACGATGTGCAGGGGCAGGTCGGTGAGCAGTATGCCCGCGAGGAAATTGGCGTAGAGAGCGTCTACATCCTCCACGACCAGACCGACTACGGGCAGGGCGTTGCCGAGTTCTTCCGCCAGAATGCTGAAGAAAACGGGCTGGAAGTCCTCGGCTTTGAAGGCACGCAAGAACGCGCCGTCTTCGACAGCATCTTGACCCCCATCGCCGCCGCCAACCCCGACCTCATCTACTTCGGCGGCATCTACGACCAAGCCGGTCCGCTCTTCCGCCAAGCCCGTGACCGCGGCATCACCGCCGAGTTTATGGGTCCCGACGGCATGGACTCGCCCGAACTCGCCAACCTCGCCGGGGACGCGGTGGACGGGATGTTCTACACGTCGGTGGCGGCTCCGGTGAGCCAGTTCCCCGATGCCGCGCAGTACGCCGAGGACTTCGAGGCGGAGTTTGGCGAACCCGCCACGCCGTTCTCGCCGCAGGCGTATGACTCGATGGGCATCTGCATCACGGCGATTGCCGCCGCCGCAGAAGAAGCGGGCGGCAAGCCCACGCGCGAGCAGGTGCTCGCAGCGATGGGCAACCTTGAGCCGTACACTGGCATCACAGGCGAGTACGCGTTCAATGAGAACGGCGACCCAGAAGAAGGCGTGTACTACGTGTTGCAAGCCAATGTGGATGACTGGAATGCCAACGAACTGGCAGACCGTCTGAGCATTGCACCGCCGGTTGCCGTCGAATAACGACGGCTAGCACGCTGGCACAGGCACTAGTGTTGCGCTTGCAACACTAGTGCCTGCCCTTTCACAATAGGCACACTGTCGAGTAGGCACACGGTGCAGCCAGACCTGCACAAACCTCGCAAAAAAGTAAGACAGAGAAAAGGCTCATAATGGCAGCAGAATCCTCGCCGAGCTACAACTTCCAGCCCTCGTTGGCAACGCGGTTCAAACAGATATTTGGTCCGCTTGGGCAAATGTTGCTCTACACTGTCGCTAGTTCGGTTATCCTCGGCACTATCGTCTTGGTGCTGGCGTTTATCATTGGGGGCGGCTTTGACTCCGCCCTGATGCAAGGTTCTATCCGCACCCTGCCGCAGGTTATTGTAGACGCATTGGTACGCGGGTTCCTCTATGCAATGATTGCCCTCGGCTATACCATGGTGTACGGGGTGCTTGAGTTCATCAACTTTGCCCACGGCGAAATCTTTATGGTGGGGGCGTTCGCTGCCGCCGGGGTCAGCCTCGTCATGGCAAATAACGGCTGGATTGCCAACATCAACCCGGTGGTGTATGTGCTGCTGGTTGTGCTGGCGGGTATGTCAATCAGTGGTGCGCTCGCCGTCGTGACCGAGCGCATCGCCTACCGCCCGTTGCGCGGGTCGCCCCGGCTGGTGTTGCTCATCTCGACGATAGGCATGTCGCTCTTTCTGCAAGACTTCATGCGGATGATTGCCACCGCCGTACCGGGCTTTGGCTTCAATACCACCGTGCAGACCCCCAACCTCGGCGCGGCAATCTGTGTCGCCGACATCGGCATTGAGCGCACGCTTGACCGTGCCACGGAAATGCCGCAGTGCCCGCTGCACATCCCGATTGTCGAGGGTGTTGCCCCAGTCATTCTTGACAGCCGCTCGCTGATTTTCATCGTTGCATCGGTGCTCATGCTGATCGGGCTGAACTATTTGGTCAATGTGACCCGCATGGGCAAGGCTATCCGTGCTGTCGCGCAAGACCGCCCGACTGCCGCCCTGATGGGCGTGAACGTCAACGGCGTTATCGCCCTGACCTTCCTCGTGGGCGGGGCACTGGGCGGTGCGGCAGGGGCACTGTTCGCCATCCGCGTGCAAGCTATCAACCCCTATGTCGGCTTCCTCCCCGGCATCAAAGCCTTCACCGCCGCCGTGCTCGGTGGGATCGGCAACATTACGGGCGCGATGGTAGGCGGGATCGTGCTTGGCTTCCTCGAAGCCTTCGTGGCTTCGTATCTGTCGCTCTTCACCGAAGGGCAGTTTGCGGGCGCAAACTATGCCGACATCGCCGCCTTTAGCATCCTGATCATCATTCTGATTTTCCGTCCAGAAGGGTTTCTGGGCGAAGCTACGGTGCAGAAAGTGTAGGAATGCAGTATGTCGCAATCGGCTACAACCGGCAACCAGACTACCACCAGTGCTGCCGCCCAGAATGGGTTTGTGACGTGGCTCAAGCAGGGCTACAACGCCTCCATCGTCACAACTGCCTATGCCTTCATCATCTCGGCATTGGCAATCCTCAATATGCAGAACGACCCACGCCCCAGCCTCATCGGTGATGTGCTGTTCGTCGCCATGCTCGGCACGTTCTTCGTTATGCACAAAATGCCGGGGCTGAGCCTGACCTACAAGCGGGTGCTCCTTGCCGTCATGATTGTCGGCGTGCTGCCGTACTTTGGCACGCTCAACCAGTTCTATATGGACTTGATGATCCAGATTGGCATGTTTATTGTGCTGGCACAGGGCTTGAACGTCGTGGTGGGCTTTGCGGGCTTGCTCGACCTCGGGTACATCGCATTCTATGCGGTGGGTGCCTACCTGTGGGCGATCTTCAGCACGCCGCAAGCGGCTAACTTCTGGGTGGGCTACGAGCAGTTTCTGCCGCTCTCACCCATTTGGTTCTTTTCGTTTCTGTTCATCGCGTTTGTGGTGGGCGGCATCACGGGGGTGTTGCTCGGCTTGCCCGTGCTGCGGCTCCGCGGCGACTATCTCGCCATCGTCACGCTCGGCTTCGGCGAGGTCATCCGCGTGCTAGCAACCAACCTCGACCGCCCCATCAACATTACCAATGGGGCGCAGGGCATCAAGGACATTGGCAGCGTGCCGCTCTTCCTCGAACCCGTCTTTAGCGGGTTGGCGGGTTTAACGGGGGTGCCGCTCTCGAATGCTTCGATGGCGCAACTGCACTACTACACGCTGGTGTTTATCATCCTTACGCTGATGCTCATCGCCGTCTATCGCCTCGCCAACTCGCGCATTGGGCGTGCGTGGACGGCGATCCGGGAAGACGAAACCGCCGCCCTTGCCATGGGGGTGCCGCTTGTGCGGATGAAGCTCCTGGCATTCGCCACGGGCGCGTGTTTCGCGGGCGTGATGGGCATGGTGTTCGCCGCCAAGCAGACGTTTATCAACCCGCCCACCTTTGACCTTATCCGCTCGATTAGCATTCTCTCGATGGTCATTCTGGGCGGTATGGGTAGCGTACCGGGGGCTATTCTCGGCGCGGGGTTGGTCACATTGCTCAACCTGCAATTGCTGCCCCGCATCACCAGCGAACTCGATGTGTTGCAACTCCCCGCGTGGCTCGACCCCGGACAGTACCAGCGGCTCATCTTTGGCTTGATGCTGATTCTCATGACCATCTTCCGCCCACAGGGGTTGCTGCCCAATGAGCGACGGCAGGCAGAGATACAACAGCCACGCGACGACGACGTGCCCCTCCCACCCGACGACGATGCCCCCCCCCCCACCGATAACGCCGACACCCCCCCCACTGCGTCGCCGCCCACGCAACAGGGCTAGAGAAGGACAGACAGAGCTATGGCACTGCTTGAAGCAACCGATGTACTCAAACAATTTGGCGGGCTGACTGCCGTCAACAAGGTGTCGCTGACGATTGAAGAAAACAGCATCATCAGCGTGATTGGTCCGAACGGCGCGGGCAAAACGACCTTCTTTAACGTCCTCACGGGCATCTACAAGCCCAACGGCGGCACCATCATTTTCAATGGCGAACCAATCGGCGGCAAGAACCCCGACTACATCGCCGCCCGTGGCATCACGCGCACCTTCCAGAACATTCGCCTCTTCAACCGCATGACGGTGCTCGAGAATGTGCTGGTGGGGCGGCACACGCGCATGAAGCAGGGAGCAGTGCCGATTGCCTTCGCGCTGCCCAGTAGCCGGAAGGAAGAGCGCGAAGCCCGCGAAAAAGCCGAAAGCCTGCTGGAGTTCGTCAACTTGGCGCACAAAAGGGATGAGTGGGCGGAGAACCTGCCCTATGGCGAACAACGCCGCCTCGAAATTGCGCGGGCACTTGCCACCGACCCACGCCTGATTCTGCTGGACGAACCGACGGCGGGCATGAACCCCAACGAGACCGTCGCCGCCACCAACCTCATCCGCACGATCCGCGACACCTACAGCGTGACGGTGGTGCTGATCGAGCACGATATGCGCGTGGTGATGACCATCTCTGAGCGCATCTCGGTGCTCGACCACGGCACCAAGATTGCCGAAGGGTTGCCGCTCGATATTCGCAACGACCCGCACGTCATCGAGGCATATCTGGGCAAGGCGGCAGTCGAACATTAGGCGCACGCACCACCGCGCTACCACGAAACAGAGGAACGACGCATGGCATTGCTAGAAATGAAAAACGTCCATTCGTACTATGGGCAAATCCACGCCTTGAAGGGCGTGTCGCTGACGGTGAACGAGGGTGAGATTGTGACGCTGATTGGCTCGAACGGCGCGGGCAAAAGTACCACCCTGCGAACTGCGTCGGGCATGATGCGCCCACGCAAGGGCGAGGTGTGGCTGAAGGGCGAACGTATTGATACGTCGTCCGCCGAGACGATTGTCAAGCGTGGTCTTGCCCACGTTCCAGAGGGGCGGCGCATCTTCCCGAGTCTGTCGGTGCTCGAAAACCTTGAGATGGGTGGCTACATCCATTCGCCGAGTAGCCCAGAATACCGCGCCGCGCTCGAACATATCTTCGGGCTGTTTCCCCGCCTCTACGAGCGACTGGAACAGAAGGGGGGCACCCTGTCGGGCGGCGAACAGCAGATGCTGGCAATTGGGCGTGCCCTGATGACGCGCCCCACTGTGCTGCTGCTGGACGAGCCGAGCATGGGGCTGGCACCAGTGTTGGTCGAGCAAATCTTCGACATTATCCGCGAGATTAACGAGCAGGGCATGACCGTGCTGCTGGTCGAGCAGAACGCTTTGATGGCACTGGACATTGCCAACCGGGGCTATGTTATCCAGACGGGTGAGATTGTGCTTGAAGACGATGCCAAGCGGTTGACCAGCAACGAAACGGTGCAGAAAGCCTATTTGGGGATATAGGGGTACAGGGACACAACTATTATGGACAACCCAACGACGATTACCAGCCTGTCCGCCGCGCCGTTGACTATCCCGCTGTTCGCGCCATTTGGCATTGCCAGCACCACCCAAGACATAGCACGCAATGTGCTGGTCTCGGTGGAACTGGCGGATGGCACACGCGGCTATGGTGAAGCTGCGCCCTTTTCGGTCTATGGCGAAAGCCAAGAAGCCGCGCTTGCCTCGGTTGCGCTGGCACGCGGCACCGTGGAGGGTGCCGACGCACGCGCGTGGCGACAACTAGCGGCGGCACTGGCACCCCACATGGGCGGCAAGGGTGCCGTGCAGTGTGCCATCGAGACGGCGGTACTCGATGCGCTGACGCGCCACTATGGGATGCCGCTGTGGGTCTTTTTCGGTGGCACGGGCACCACGCTCGCAACTGACATGACGATTACGACGGGGGGCGTAGCCGAAGCCGCTACCGCCACCCGCGACATCCTGCAACGCGGCATTGATACGATCAAGCTGAAGGTGGGGGCAGGCGACCCGCAACTCGACATTGACCGCATCCTTGCGATCCGTGAGGTGGCACCTACCGCACCGCTCATCCTCGATGGCAACACTGGCTACGATGCCGACGGCGCGTTGCACCTGCTGCGCGACCTGCGCGGGCACGGCATTATCCCCGCCCTATTCGAGCAACCGTTGCCGCGCAATGACCTCGCCGGAATGCGCCGCGTGACCGAAGAGGGCGGCGTGGATGTTGCCGCCGACGAGAGCGCAATTACGGTAGCCGACGTGCAGCGCGTGATCGCGGAACGCGCCGCCAGCGTGGTCAATATCAAGCTGATGAAATGCGGGTTGGTCGGCGGGCTAGAGATTGCTGCGCTGTGCCGCGCGGCGGGCGTGGGCTTGATGATTGGCGGCATGCTGGAGTCCATCATGGCGATGACGGTCTCGGCATGCTTTGCGGCGGGGCAGGGTGGCTTTCGCTTCGTAGACCTCGACACGCCTATGTTCCTCGCCGAAAACCCCTTCACGGGCGGCTTTGTGCAGACGGGCGCGACGCTGGATGTGGGCGGTATCGTGGCGGGGCACGGCGTAGACCCGCGCTAGGTCTTGCGCGCATCGCCCGTGTCGCCCGCGTCGCCAGTGGCGGCGGCTTCGTCCGCCAGTGCCGCCGCTACCCGTTGCGCGTAGGCAGCGAGGTCGGGCACCTGCTGCACCGCCACGTTTAGGTCGCTGAGCCGCTGCGGGTCGCGCACCTGCCCAATCCGTTCGAGTAGGGCGGGCGGTGCCGCCGGGAAGCGGACAAGCAGGTTGCCCACCACCGTCTGCTGAAG
>CAZNQP010000070.1:0-9192 GCA_964575355.1 uncultured Chloroflexaceae bacterium | reverse complement strand
GAGTTCTGCCTCGCGTTCCTGCATCAAGTATTCAAACAGTTCGGATGCCATCAGTTGTGCCCCGCGCCGTTCTCGCCCGTGTCGCCTGCGTCGCCAGTGGCGGCGGCTTCGTCCGCCAGTGCCGCCGCCACCCGTTGCGCGTAGGCAGCGAGGTCGGGCACCTGCTGCACCGCCACTGTCAGGTCGCTGAGCCGCTGCGGATCGCGCACCTGCCCAATCCGTTCGAGTAGGGCGGGCGGTACCGCCGGGAAGCGGACAAGCAGGTTGCCCACCACCGTCTGCTGAAGCAGCGTCCGCATAGTTTGCTGCATTGCCTGTACTTCTGCTTGTGCCTCCGCCCGGAGTTCTGCCTCGCGTTCCTGCATCAAGTATTCAAACAGTTCGGATGCCATCAGTCGCTCCTTCGTTATCCGTTGGACAAACCGTTCTTTCGAGATATAGGGTATTCCGAATGCCCCTAGCACGTTGAGCAGGTCGTTCTGCAAGGGTGGTGCCGTGCTGTTAAACAGCACGGCGGCGGCACGCTCCACCAGCGCGGCATCGGCGTTGTGCATCAGCGGGCTGAGTGCCACCAGCCCCGGCTCCCCCGATGCTATCGCGTCGCGGGCATCGAACTGCCACAGACGTACCGCGTGGAGTTGCCACTGTTGCACCACCTGCCCATCTATGACCTGTTGCAACGTATCTCCCATGTCGTAGGCAGGCGCAAGATACACGACACTGCCCACAATCGGCGTAGTGGGGTCGCGCTGCCCAAACCACGTCATGTAGCCTGCCAACCGCCACAGCACCGCCGGGTCGTGGTAGCCCTGCCATTCGATGATGTGCAGATACTCGCGCCCCTGTGGGCTACGCACGCGCATAATGGTATCAAGCCGCGTCCCCGTCGCGGGCAGTTCGTGCGTCTCGACGCGCACCAGTTCGGCGGCGGGCATACCCAGCAACGGCAGCAGGTCGGCACCGCGCAGCACGGTCAGCCGCTTGAGAAAAATGTCGGTGCGTCGTTTGGCATCCACTTTGACCTACCTGCTGACAAACTACCAGGTGCGGCACCGTCGGTGGCACGCTGCCCCCTGTCACGTTGCTCCCTTGTCACGTTGCTTCCTTGTATTGTAGCATGGTGGCAAGCCCAAACACGCCCGTGCGCGTGACGTGTACCGCAACGAAAGGAACCCCCTATGACCTTTGCTGTGCGCCGCCTGACACCCGACGATACCGCCCTACTGCTCGCTCTGATGCGCGATGCCGCCGCCTACGAGTTGGACGACGACCCCGACGACCCCGCCACCACCCCGCACACCACCGCCACCGCACGGCAGTACCTCGCGCACCCGGCGACCCTCCACTGGGTTGCGGTCAGCGCAGACGAGCTACCCGTCGGGATGCTGTACGGTGTGTGGCTGCCCACGCCCAACGACGCGGCGGGCGAACTGCTGCTGCACGGCATCGGGGTGCGGACGAACTGGCGACGGCGCGGCGTGGGGCGGGCGTTGCTCGCGGCACTGGGCGACTGGATGCAGGCGCACGGCGTGGCGGTGGTGTGGCTCCTCGCGGACAACCCGGAGGCGGTGCAGTTCTACCGGGCGTGCGGCTTTGTGGTGGGGGCAGGGCAGGCGACGTATATGCTGCGCGGCGGGGGAGCGTGACGGTTGGGGCGCGATCCGTCGCTCGCCGGGGGTGTGCGCCGTCGCCGCAAAGCCGTGGGGCGACGGCACAGGGAGGGTCAGCAGGGTGGATTGCACGGCGGCACTAGCCCCGTGTGAGGTAGTTACCCGTTGCAACCCACTTGTAGGTGGTCAGTTCGTGCAGTGCCATCGGACCGCGCACATGCATCTTCTGGGTGCTGACGGCAAGCTCGGCACCCAAACCAAACTGCCCGCCATCGTTGAAGCCGGTAGACGCATTGTGGAACACGGCACTACTGTCTACCTCGTTGAGGAAACGGGCGGCAGTCTCACCGTCTTCGGTCAGGATCATCTCGCTGTGCCCAGTGCTGTGCTCCGCGATGTGGTCGAGCGCGGCATCAAGGTCGGGCACCAGCTTGACCGCCAGCACCAGTGCCATAAACTCGGTATCGAAGTCGCGCTTGCCCGCCCGCGTGAGGTGCCAGCCATCGCCGTTAGCGGCATCGGTGAGGATCGCGTAGGCTTCGTCGTCGGCGCGTAGCTCGACGTTGTGCGCGTGCAGGTCGCGGGCGAGCGTGGGCAGCAGGCGCGGCGCGACATCGCGCTGCACCAGCAGCACATCGAGCGAGTTGCACACCGCCGGGCGGCGCACCTTCGCGTTGCGGATGACGGGTACGGCTTGCTCGATGTCGGCGGTGCTGTCTACGTAGGCGTGGCATACCCCGATGCCGCCCGTAATAACCGGGATGGTGGACTGTTGGCGGCACAAGCGATGCAGCCCCGCACCACCACGCGGCACGATCACGTCAATGTATTGGTCGAGGTGCAGCATCTCAGTCACGAGGGCGCGGTCAGGGTCGGTGACGCTCTGGACGGCATCGGCGGGCAACCCGACGCGGCGCAGGGCTTCGCCGATGATGGCGGTGATGGCGGCGACACTGTGCATAATGTCGCTGCCGCCACGCAGCATGACGGCGTTGCTCGTCTTCAGGCAGAGGACAGCCGCGTCCACCGTGACGTTGGGGCGGGCTTCGTAGATGATGCCGACCACCCCGAACGGCACGCGCCGCTTGTGCAGGTGCAAGCCGCCGGGGGTGTGGTATTCGTCATAGACCGTGCCAACGGGGTCGGGCAGTTCTGCCACGCGGCGCGTATCGGCACGGATACTGACCAACCGCTCTGGGGTGAGCAGCATGCGGTCGAGGAGCGCGGGCGACGTGCCAGTGGCACGGGCGTGTTCCATGTCGGCGGCATTGGCAGCCAAAATACGCTCCTGCTCGCTCTGTAGCAGGTCGGCAATGGTGGTGAGGGCGGCATTTTTTTGTTCGGTGGTGGCACGCAGCAAAACACGGGCGGCAGCGCGGGCGCGTTGCCCCATGTCACGAATGTTCTGACCCGTCATACCAGACTACTCCTTCGTAGAGTCATCGCGGCGGGCGCGTTCGTCAGCCAGTGCATCGCGCACCTGCTTCAACTGGGCTTCCATCTCGCCCATGCGCCACGCCCGCCAGAGAAAAAACACACCTGCCAACAATAGCAGCACCACCAGCACATACACCGGGAGTAAGAGGGGCGCGATATTCAGCCCACCCAGCACCATCAATTGCACCAGCACCAGCAACCCCACTACCAGCACGCCCATCGTGAAGGCGCGGCGGCGGTTGCTTGCCTGCGGCGTGCGGCGTATCTGCTGTACAAACAGCCCGCCAATCAGCAACAATATGATGATGCGAATGATGTCCATGGGCGGTTGTCCTGAGCCTTTCGCGCGTGTCCGGCGTGTCCCGCGTGCGGCGGTGTGCCGGGCGGTTGTCCGCTTGCGGTTGTCCGCTTGTGACAGATTGCGCGCTATTATAGCACGCCCAAGGGAGAAGCGGCGGGCGTGTGCCCCGTGCAGCGGCGGCGAGCAGTGGCGGCAGGCAGGAGAGAGAGAGACGGGCGGCGGGCGCGTGCCTACGCGGGGTCGCCGGGTGGGGTGGGGCGTTTGTCCAAGCGCAACTGATACAGCAGGCGTTCGAGTTCGGTGCAGTGTTGTTGCCACGAATAGTGCATGACCACCCGCTCGCGGGCGCGTGCCCCCATGCGGCGGGCGGCGGCAGTGTCGTGTAGCACCTTGAGCATGGCAGCAGACAGGTCGTCGAGGTCGTCTTCGCGGAAGCGGTAGCCCTCGTGCCCGTTGCGGATAATCTGATCGAGCGGCGGTATGTCGGTGGTGACGACGGGGAGGCTGGCAGCCATATATTCGTACACCTTGAGCGGCGACCAGAAAAAGCCCCCCGCTTTGAGCGCGGGCGTATCGCGGGTTGTGAAGGGCGCAACGCCCACCGTCGCCCGTGCCAGCCGATGCGGCACCTCTTCATAGGGTACCGTCCCCGTGAACGTGAAGCGGCTCCGCCATTCGCTGGCGATGGCTTCGGCTTGCCGTCGTTCGGGACCGTCGCCAATCAGCATGAAGCTGTAGTCGTTGCCCATGCTGAGCAGGCGCACGCCCGCCCGCACAAAGTCGGTGGCACCGTGCCACACCCGGAACGCGCCAAGGAAGACGGCAGTGGGGCGCAAGTTGCCCGTGAAGGGCAGCTGCTCGACTACCGCGAAGCGTTCGGTATTGGCACCCCACGGCAATTCAACCACCTTAGCGCGGTCTATCTCTTCGGGCACGGTGGTGTGCAGGGGCGTGATAATCACGTCGGCAAGCTGGCACTGCACGACGGCACGGCGGCGCAGGGGGCTACCGAGCGCGGTATCAAGGCGACGTTTGCCCACGTCGGGTGGGTCTACAATCAACGCATTGACTTCAAGGATCGTCGGGATGCCCATGTGGTGCGCCACCCGGATGCCATAGCCCGCCATGTTATAGTAGCGTTCGATCAGGGCATCCGGCTGCATTGCCTGCACCCACCGCGCCACCGTGTGCCCAACCATGGGTGTGAAGAGCTTGGGCACATCGAGATGGTACAGGTAAAAGTCGCTGACAGGCGGCGCACTGACCGACTGGACATGCAGGAAGGGCGTTTGCAGCGCGTGCGACGCAGACTCCCACCCCTCGCGGCTGGAAGCCAGCAGATGGACTTCGTGCCCGCGCCGCGCTAGCCCACGGGCTACCTCATAGGCGTGGGTCGAGCCACCGAGCGTCCCCGGTACCGGAATACCGTGGGCAATATACACAATCCGCATGGTAACACCTGCTCACCTGTTAATGTTGCATCGCATCACTAAGCGGTTCGGCATCTTCAGCGAGAATCGCCGCCCGCACCGCCACCACATCGCTTAGGTCAGCAAACACGAGGTCGGGGCTATGGGCACGCAACTCCTCAACACTGTACGGTCCGGTAGCAACTGCGATGGTCCGCGCACCGCCTGCCTTGCCGCAGCGTATATCGTGGGGGGTATCGCCTACCACAATAATGTCGCACCCCCGGAACGGTCGCCCCAATACGTGCGCCGCCCGGCGGGCGGCAATCGGCAGCAACTCGATGCGCTCGTCGTGGTCGTCGCCATACGCGCCCGCGTTCATATTCAGATAGGGCAGCAGGTGCAGCAGGTCGAGCTTGCGCTGTGCGATGGCGGCAATATTCCCCGTTAAGGGGGCTTGCAACAGCACGCCGTGCAGCGATGGGATGAGTTCCATGATGCCCGGTTTGGCGTGCGTGCGGGCGACGAGTTCGGCACGCATAGAATCGAAGGTGGCAACGTAGGCTTCGCGGAATGCGGGCAGGCTTTGCTTAACCGCCGCAGTGTCGAGGTGGGGGTAGCTCTCGCGGATAATCTGGCGGTCGGTCTTCCCCGAATAAAACGGGCGCGGGTGGTCGGGGGTGGCACCAAATACCGTCCGCATGGCTACCCGCATTGCCTGCCCAGATAAGCCATCGGTGGAGAGGATCGTCGCGTCAATATCCCATAAAATCAGCCGGTACATGGTCTGTCCCTTATCGCCGGGGGGGGTGCCACCGGGCATGTGTGCTCGTATCTGTGGTGTGATTGTAGCACCGTGGCGGGGGTGGTGCAAGTGCTGCGGGAATGCCGCCGCGCCAATGGACGCGGCAGGGGAGGGCGGCGGCGGGCAACCGCATGGCGTGCGATCCGTAGCCCGCCGCGCACGCGCTAGGGCTGCCGCGTTGTCGGCGGTCATTGTCGGTAGGGGGAGCATTCGGTTATACTAGGGGAAGGAGCCGTATACGCCATCTACGCCATCTACGCCATGTTGTCAACGGCGGTGTCGTTGGCGCACAGTCAGGAGGTAACCCGTGTCCGCCTATTCCCCGTTGCCCGTCGAGCCGACTCTGGTAGCGTGGCGTGGTCATCAGGTCGCGCACTATCACGCCGGCGAAGGTCCGCCCGTATTGCTTGTCCACAGTATCAACGCCGCCGCGTCTGCCTTCGAGATGCGCGGACCGTTCGCGCACCTGCCCGCAACGTGCAGCACTCACGCGCTTGACCTGCTCGGCTTCGGGCGGTCTGACCGCCCCGAACGCCGCTATAGTGCTGAGGACTACATCGCCCTGATCACCGACACCCTCACCCACATTGGTCATCCTGCCACATTGGTCGCCAATACGCTCACGGCAGCGTATGCCATTGCGGTTGCAGCCCGCACACCCGCGCTGGTGCGCTCGCTGGTGCTGGTGTGCCCCACAGGTATCACGGTGCTTGCCGACACGCCGGGCAGCAGCAGTGCCCTGACCTATGCCTTTTTACGCAGTCCGGTGGGAGATCTCGTCTTTCGCGGGCTGGTGACGCGCCCTTCGATCAATTATTTTCTCACCAGCATGTCGTATGCGTACCCAGAGCGCGTTACGCCAGAGGTGATGGAGGGCTTTTACCGTACCGCGCAGCACCCCAACGCCCGCTACGCGCCCATCTGCTTTGTCAGTGGCTTGCTCAACTATAACGCTACCGCCGACTTTGAGCGGCTGACTATGCCGGTGCATCTGGTGTGGGGGCGCAAAGCTCGCACGGTGCCGCTGACCGCTGCCGATGACTTTCTTGCCCTCAACCCGCAGGCGAAGTTGACCGTGTTCGATGATGCCGCCCTGATGGTACAGGACGAGTTCCCGCACGAGTTTACCGCGCTGGTGGCGGAGGTGGCGCACGCCTAGCGGCAGGGTGCCCGCGCCTGACCCGTGCGCCTAGCGCGGCACGCCAAAAACGCGCCGCGCATTGTCCCACACCTGCTGGCGCAGGGTGGCAAGCGGCACAGCACGCAGCGTCGCCAGTTGTGCCGCCACCAGCGCGACGTGGGCGGGTTCGTTACGCTTGCCCCGGTGGGGGTGCGGCGTGAGGTAGGGGCTATCGGTTTCGGTGAGCAGCATGTGGGGGGGCACCACCTGCGCGGCGGCGTGCAGGTCGGTGGCTTTGCGGAAAGTGACGGGACCGGAGAACGACACCAAGAAGCCGATATCAAGGCAGGCTTCGGCATAGGCAGTATCGCCCAGAAACGAGTGCATAATGCCCGGCTGCCCGCGTGCTGCGTCGCGTAATACCCGCACTGTGTCGGCTTGTGCGTCACGGCTGTGGATCACGACGGGCAACGCAAGCTCGCGGGCGAGGGCAAGTTGCTGCCGGAACACGTCTTCTTGCTGGGCGAGCGGCGCGACATTCCAGTAAAAGTCTAGCCCGATCTCGCCCACCGCGACGACACCCGGTTGCTGCGCAAGGTCGCCCACCTGTTGCAGCCAGTCGGCGGGCAGGTCGTTGCAGTGGTTGGGCTGGATGCCCACCACCGCAAACACATAGCCGGGATAGTGCGCTGCTAACGCAACGGCGGCGTGGCTGGTTGCAAAGTTGTAGCCAATCTCGATGACGGCACCCACGCCCGCCGCCTGCGCCCGCTCGATCACGGCGGCGCGGTCAGCATCGAAGGCGGCATCGCTCGTGTGGGCGTGCGTGTCTATCAGCGGTGCGAGCGGCGGCGATGCCTGCGGGTCGGTTGCTTGTGGGGTCGCGTTACTCATCGGGGGTAGCATACCACTGCATCATAGCGGTGGCAAGTCCCCCCTCCACGCAACGTGGCGCAACGGTGCAGCAAGCACACCGTGGTTCTTCATGCGAGTGGGGGGACGTGGTGGCGGGCGGCGTGTCGTGTCCTACGCGCGGACCACTTCGCTGACACACCCGGTCTTCACGTCGTAGATCGCCCCGACAATCGCTACGTCGGCGGGGATGAGCGGCGAGCCGCGCAACTTGGCGACATCGTCGCGCACGTTTTGCTCAAGGTCGGGGAAGGGCATAAAGTCCATGTCGCCCACGTCCACGCCGAGGTTGGTCTTCACGCGGGCGGCAGCATCGGCGTTGGTGAAGGTCGTCATGCCGCAGTCGGTGTGCTGAATAACGATGACTTCGCGCGTGTTGAGGAACTGCTCGGAAATGACAACTGAACGGATAGCGTCATCGCTCACGCGCCCGCCCGCGTTGCGAATAACGTGGGCATCGCCGAGGTTGATGCCAAGTGCAACTTCGGGGTGTATGCGAGCGTCCATACAAGTGACAATTGCGATGCCACGGGCGGGCGGTGCGGTCAAGTCACCTTGGGTGAAGTTGGCGGCGTAGGCTTCGTTTGCCTTGATCAAATCATCGTACACGGTCATTGTGCTACCCTTTCTTACGTTTTGGCGTTGAAAATACCACTATGAAGTATATCAGGCAGACTGACCGATAACAAGAGCAAAAATGCCCGCAGCACGGGCGGAGTCTTTCCATGTTACGTCATGCGTCTGCTCGCTGTCGTTGTGTAAGAAGTGTGCTAGCATATGCTCGCATCACTTGACTTTCGCCGCGTAGCTCTTATAATGAAGATGTACGTCAACGCTTGAGCAACGCAACCCAACATGCCAACACGGGGGTGCTCGGTTTCGACAGGGAAGGACGTGCGTAGATTGCAGGTCGAGAAGCCCAGTCTCGTTAAAAGGGCAAGCCAAATTAACTGGCAACAACACTTTCCGGGCGCAGCCTCAGCTCGCCCTCGCTGCCTAATTTAGTGTAGCGCGTCTGTCCGCATAGTCCGGCGGTGCGGCGCAGACGACAGCTAGCCGGATGCGCCTGTGCAATTGTTTGCGGGCACAGGTCAAGTTTAGCAAACTAGTTGGCTATCAGCTTTGTCTTTGGTGCTGGTAGCAGACGAAAATAAACCAAAGACTAAGCCTGTAGTATATTTACGGATCAATTTTCTGGACAGGGGTTCGAATCCCCTCACCTCCACCACACAGCACGCGCCGCCCCCGGCTTGTTCGGGGGCGGCGTTGCGTCTGCGTTGCGGCTCCTTACGCGCCCCCGTTGCCTGCCGCGTTCGGGTCTATCCCCAGTTCGCGGAGCCGTGCTGCGAGCCGTGCCGCGCGTTGCTCGGCTTGCTCGCGGGCTTGCTCGGCGGCTTCCCGCTCGCGCTCAGCGATAACCGCCCGTTGCTCGGCGGTGGTTGCCCGTTGCTGTAGCTCGCTGAAGCTGACGAACGGCTCCCCGTCCGGGCGGTAGATGTGCAGCGTCTCCGCCCCCGGCTCGAAGCGAATGCCTAGCCGTGGGCTGACCCACGCCTCCCCCACCACGACTGGTTCGAGCCGTCCATCCTCGCGCACCA
>CAZNQP010000069.1:0-18215 GCA_964575355.1 uncultured Chloroflexaceae bacterium | reverse complement strand
GTCTGGTTGGTTGCGTCTGGTTGGTTGCGTCTGGTTAGTAGGGCGTTCTTACTTGTTAGTATAGAGACGAATTACCCGGTCGGGAAGTTCCGAGATTACACAAACGCGGATAGGCACGGCTGTGCTCTGTCCACAACAGGGCGACCCCCTGAACAGAGAAACCCCCTGCCCGCCGTAGCGCACAGGGGGTCCCGAAAGGAGGAGCGAGAGATTGCGGCTTACACACGGGCGCGGAGCATCCCGTTCCAGTACATTGCTGGCAGCCCGTATGCCTTGAGCATGTACATGCTGTAACGTTCTTGTGCTTGATCGAAGGGGAATGACTCCTTGGGGTTCTGGTCGTAGTCGAACTCGGCGAGCACGAGGCTCCCGTACCCGGTGACGAGCGGGCACGAGGTGTAGCCGTCGTAGGATGCACTCATTGCCTGCCCGCGCAAGCAGGCGTGCAGGTTTTCGACGAGCACGGGGGCTTGCTTGCGAATGGCGGCACCTGTCTTCGAGGTGGGGAGGCTACTGCAATCGCCGAGGCTCCAGACGTTGGGGTATTTGTTGTGCTGGAGCGTGGTCTTGTGTACGTCTACCCAGCCAGCGTCCGAGGCGAGCTTGCTGCTCTTGATAACCTCCGGCGCACTCATGGGCGGCGTGACGTGCAGCATATCGTATGCCATCACGACCTGCTCGCCCGTGTCGAGTCGCTCGAAGACGGCTTCGTGGGCATCGCCGCGTACTTCGACGAGGTTGTGCTGGTAGGCGGTTTCCATGCCCTTGCGTTCGATCACGCGGTTGAGGGTCTTGGCATACTTGGCGATGCCGAAGATGCCACCCGCCGCCGACACAAAACGGACGGTGCTGTTGTCGCGCACGCCCGACTTGCGGAAGTAGTCTTCGGCAAGGTAGGCGATCTTCTGCGGTGCGCCCCCACACTTGATCGCGGTGTTGGGCTGGGTGAAGATGGCGGTGCCGCCCCGGAAGGTGCGGATATTCTGCCACGTCGAGTCTACGGTATCATAGTCGTAGTTGCTGCACACGCCGTTCTTGCCGATGGTTTCGGCTAGCCCCTTGATACCGTTCCAATCTACTTGGATGCCTAGCCCCACGATCAGGTGGTCGTAGCCGATGGTCTGCCCGCTTGCCAGCGTAACGCTGTTGTTGTCGGGGTCGAAGCTGGCGACTTTGTCCTTGATCCACGTCGTGCCGTAGGGGATCAGGTCGGCTTCCGGGCGCATCGAGACTTCGCGCTCGAAGACCCCGGCACCCACCAGTGTCCAGAGTGGCTGGTAGTAGTGTTCTTCCGACGGCTCGATGATGGCAATTTCGAGCTGCTCCGGCAGTTCGGTGAGGTACGCGGCTGCCGTGATGCCTGCCGTGCCACCGCCCGCGATGAGAATCTGGTACTTATCTTGATACGTCATTGTCTCTGCTCCTTTGTTGTTATCGGTCGCTATCCAGCAGCATTACTGGTTTGCAGGTTGTTCTTGAATTGCCGGGAGACCTTTGCCGAAGTTGCGGGCAAAGCTCAATAGGAAGCCCAGTGAGTCCTGTACTTCGCGGTCGAAGATCGAGCCGACAAGCTGGACGGGACCAGCGCGTTCGGTGCTCTGGCGAGCGGCGACTAGGGCACTTGCGGCGTTGCCGATCACGCGCAGGGTTGCCGGGTCGAGCACGCCCGAGTCGAGCAGGGCTTGCACTTCGGCTGAGCGCAACAGTTGCACGAAGTTGCGGAAGGCGACCAGACCGGTCTTAACGGTGTCTTCGAGGTCAACCCCCTGCCCTTGGATCGCCGAGTAGGTTTCGTCGGCTACGTCCACCGCCATTGCGACCATGCCCGGTCCCTGCTGCGCCAACTGCTCGATCCACGGCAGGTTTGCCAGCAACCCTTCGAGGGCGGCGAGCGTGCGCGGCTCGGTCAGTTTTTCCAGCAACCCCAGCCCCAACTTGACGCGCTCGTCCGCGTCAATACCGGCGAGGCGGGCTTCTGCATACAGTCCGTCTACGGTATCGGTGACGGTGGCGATCAGGGCAGGTGCCTGATCTACCAGTTCCTCGATCCGTGCCATCTTGCGTTCCATACGGTCAACTTTGTCAAGCAGTAGCGCGAGTAGCTCGTTGGTGTCGTGGCTACCGTTCGCGCCATTGATTGCACTGCCCCCAGTGAGGGTACCTTCGGTGGTGAGTGCAGTCATTGCTGGCTGCTCCTTTCGTTGCGTCTACCTCTGGCTCTGGTGTGTGGGTACTGTGCCGCCGGTGCGCCAGTGAACGGGCGGTCTCTGGTTGCTGGTGTGCTCATACCAGCGCGTGGGTTACGGTATCAAACAGGATGTACCCGCCGAGCGCGATGACGAAGACCGCGAAGGATTGTTGCAGGCGGGCGGGGCGGATGCGTTGTACCAGCTGTGCGCCAGCGAATGTGCCACCGATCCCGGCGGCGACGAAGATTGCCAGCATCACATAATCGAGTTCAACGTTGCCACTGAGTTTGCCAAGGAACCCGGCAAAGCTGTTCATGGCGATCACGAGGAGCGATGTCCCGACTGCCTCACGGATGGGTATCTTGACGAGCATCACGAGGGCGGGGACGATCAGGAAGCCGCCGCCAACCCCTAGGAAGCCGGTCAGGATACCCACCACGGCACCTGCCGCGATGATAACGCCCCAGTTGCGCTGCACTGGTGTGTCGTCGTGTGAAGCGTGTTCTTGCGGTGGTTTGCGGAAGATCATCATGATGCCGACTACCACCATGAGGATGGCGAACATCGCCATGAGGAGGTCTTCGTCGAATAGTTGCGAGACGTTCGCGGCGAAGTAGGCGGTGAGCATCCCTACGCCGCCGAAGACGACCGCGACTTTGCTGTTGAGGGTGCCTTGCCGAGCGTGGAAGCCTACCCCGATTAGGCTGTTCAGCCCCACAATGACGAGCGAAGCCGTGATGGCGACCTGCGTGGGTAGCCCGATGATGTACACGAGGGCGGGCACCGTTAGGATGGACCCGCCGCCCCCAAGCAGACCGAGTGTCAGCCCGATGATGAAGCCAAGAATTGCCTCAAGGATGACCATTTCCACAGTGCAACCTGCGCCTTCTAGTGTGTCTTTGGCAGAGCGGCTACTCGCTGATAGGCAGTTGCCCCGGCGCGTCTGCAACGATGCGCCGGGGCGGGTGGTGGGCAGGTGCCGCTAGGCAGTTGCGCCTGTGGTTGGTATGGCTGTTTCCCAGCCTTCGCCGGTCAGTGCTATCACGTTCTCGAAGCCCATGCGGCGCAACAGTGATGCCCCGACCTGCGAGCGGTAGCCCGATGCACAGTGAACGACAATTGGCTTGTCGCTGGGGATTTCGTCCTTGCGGCGCGGGATGAAGCCTAGCGGTACGTTGATGGCGTTGGGCATGCTCACTTCTTCGTATTCGGTCTTGCCGCGTACATCGAGGATGGTTACGTCGTTGGCGGGCAGGCGTTGCACCAGTTCGTCTATCGAGATAGTGGGCAAGGTGGCGGGGGTGGCGTGGGCGGCGACGGTTGCGGGTAGGAAGTAGCCCGGTACGTTGTCAATGCCGATGGCGCGGAGCGAGGTCAGGATGGGTTCGACGGCGGCTTCGTCAGGCACAATCAGGTAGGTGGGCTTGGTGTAGTCTACGAACCAGCCGACGTAGGTGCTGAACATGGTGTCGGTGGTGGGAACGTTGAGCGTGCCGGGGACGTGGGCGGCGTTGTAGTCTTCGGCGTTTCGCATATCTACGACCAGCGCATCGCTGTCGAGCACGGCGGGCAGGTCGGCGGCGGTCATCTGCTGCACGGCGGGCAGTTCGCTGAGGAGTGCCGGACCAACCTTGTTGACGTACTTCATGCGGGCGAAGTAGCGCGGGGCTTCCGGCTGACCATCGAGTAGCCACGTGACGAAGCTCGCTTCATCGCTGTGTTGCAGCGCGGGGTTAAACAGTTTTTCGTAGCCCAGCGTGGTGGAGGGGATGGCACCGAGGGCTTTGCCGCAGGCACTGCCGGCACCGTGGGCGGGCCAGATTTGCAAGAAGTCGGGCATTGCCTTGATACGTTCGACGGTGTGATACTGGCGGCGTGCGCCCGGTTCGGCGGTGCCCACCATCCCGGCGGCTTCTTCCAGCAGGTCAGGGCGACCAATGTCGCCAACGAACATGAAGTCGCCGGTGAATAGCCCGATGGGTTGGTCGGCGGCGGCGGTGTCGGTCAGCATAAACGAGATGTGTTCGGGGGTGTGTCCGGGCGTGTGGACGACTTCGACCTTGACGTTGCCCAGCATCCAGCTATCGCCGTCCGTGACGAGGACGACGTTGGGTTGCTCGGCATAGCCATACTTCCAGTCGGCATCGCCCATGTCGCTCAGGTACATCATGGCGCCGGTCGCTGCCGCGAGTTCGCGCGAACCGCTCACGAAGTCGGCGTGGATGTGGGTTTCGGTCACTTGCGTGATCCGCATCCCTTCCTGCTCTGCCACTTCGAGGTAGGGGGCGATATTCCGCATTGGGTCAACAACGAGGGCTTCGCCCGTCGCGGCACACCCCACGAGATACGATGCTTGGGCGAGTTCACGGTCATAGAAATACTTCAACAGCATGGAGCGTTCGTCCTTTCAGCTTGTGCCTCTTTGCCGTAGGCGAGTTGCTCGTGTCCCGCCTATTGGTCAATAGTCACCTATCGAACCTGCATACAGTCTAGCAGAGGAATGATTTCAAGAGTAGATACTTCTTACTTATAACTACCATAAGCCACGGCTGTTGGCACAATCGTGGTTGATACCTGATTAGTTGGGGCAAGATCGCTTGACCTCCCGACAGTTATGGCTTATACTTACCATTAGTAATAGCTTATATCAGGGGCAACGATGCTCGATCTCAACAAACTGCATATCTTCACCCAAGTGATTGAGGCAGGGAGTTTCAGCAAAGCGGCTGAACGCCTGTATATGAGTCAGTCTGGGGTGAGCCAGCACATTCAAGAACTCGAAGGCTCACTTGGCGTGTCGCTCTTTCACCGGGGGCGGCGCGGCGTGCGCCTCACTGTGGCGGGGGAAACCTTCTTCGGCTACACGCGCGAACTGCTGCGCCTTGCTGCCGAAGCCGAACTTGCCGTGACGGATGTTGCCCGCCTGCGCGAGGGGGTGCTCGATGTGGGCGCGACCCCCGGCGTGAGCGGGTATCTGTTGCCCGAATGGATGCAGGACTTCAACGAGCAGTTTCCGCGTATCACGATGTCAGTTCACACGGCGATCACGCCGCACCTGACGGGCGAGGTGCTGCGCCAGCAGTTGCCGCTTGCCATCATCGAGGGCGAACTCTTTGGCGTACTTGACCCGGCACTGCTGGGGGTGGCAGAACTTCAGGTGGTTGAGCAGATGGTGGTGGTGGGCAACCGGCACGCATGGTGGCACCGTGCCAGCGTCCCCATCGAAGAACTGAATGACCAGTCGTTTGTGATGCGCCACAGCAACAGCCAGACCCGTATCTGGCTCAATGATGCTTTCCAGCAGCACGGCATTCGCCCGCGCATTGTTGCCGAGTTCGATAGCCCAGAGTCGATCAAGCGCATGGTGTTGGGCTGTAGCTGTATTACGATCTTGCCGGAGTACGCAGTCCGCGCCGAGCAGAGCGTGGGGCTACTGCGGGCAATCCCCATTGAGCAGCAACCCCTACGGCGGACGATCAAGGTGATCTGGAAGCGTGACCTCCCATTCAGCCCGGTTGCGCGGACGTTCCTGTCGTACCTTGGTTCCTGTTTTCCCCATGCGCGTGACCTGCAACGGGTTTTGCAGAACACGCCGTCTTCACGTGCGCCTGTGCCTGCAAGCTGAAAGAAGCGGTAAGGCTGGCGGTCTCTGCCTAGCTCTGCCTAGCCCTGTGGGGCTTCGCTGGCGGGGGTGGTCGCGTCGCCAATGGTTGCAGACGTGCCTTGCAGTGCGGCGACCGGGGGCGTGCTAACCGTGGGGTCGGCAGGTTCGGCAGGTGTCTGCGGCATGGTGCCGGGTGGGGTGGCACGCAGTTCGCGCAAGAGAATCATGATGATGGTGACAATCGGGATGGTGAGCAATGCCGGGAAAAAGCCCCCGACTTGTGACCCGATGAACAGCCCAAGCAGTACCGCCGCGACGGGTAACTCGACTGCCTTGGAATAGAAGAACGGCGAGACGAAGTAGACGCACACGGCACCAATGATCGTGTTGGTGATGACCACCCAGATGACCGTCTCGATGCCAACGGTGGAGGCTGCCAATACTGAGAGTACCAACCCCACAATGCCGCCGAGGTAGGGGATAAACTCAAGCAAGCCAGCCAAGAGCGCAATGGGGATGCCGAAGGGCACGCCCAAAATGGTATTCACAATGGCGTAGGCAAGGAAGTAGTAACCACTAATTGCCAGTTGCGCGAAGAACCAGCGCGACAGCCCCGTGCTCAGGGCGGCGGTTATGTCGAGGGTGCGCTGGTGGAAGCGTTGGGGCAGTACCCAGTGCATCAGGTTGCGTGGCACGGCGGGGTCGCTGACGAGCGTAAAGACGACGACAATCAGGACAAACAGGGCAAATGCCAGCCCGCCGAGGCTACCGAGGAAGCTCGTAATCTGGCTCGATATTTGTTGCAGGAGTGCCGTGGCGAACGATAGCACCTGTTCTGCTGGGTTGAAGGGGAGGTCGCCGGGGAGTTGGTCGAGCATGTTGGACGCACGCGGTAGGAGCCGGACGAGCACGTCCATGCTGTTGACGAGCAGGGGGAAAATCTGCACGACGAGATAGCTCATGATCGTGAAGATGATGCCCAACACGAGTGCCACCGTCAGCCCACGGTTCACGCCGTATTCGCTGAGCTTGTCAGCCGCCGGGCTGATGAGCAGCGAAAGCAACGCTGCCATAAAGAGAAGCACCAGTGTCGAGATAATCACCGGCATAAAGTTGAATACCGCGTAGGCGGTGAGAATAAGTCCCAGCAGTGCCAACCACGTCCGAACTGAGATCGAAGTACTCATGCGCTTCTCCTTCGCGCGAGGTCATGGGTAGAGTTTCCAACACATCTGGCTAGATACTACCACAGAATGGGTTGCTACGTGCAGGCTCCGTGGGGACGTGGCGCGGCAGGGGGTGGTACAATGAACGCGGTTAGCAATGCTTTGCACGAATGGAACAGACCATGACCCAGCCGCCGTTGCTCAGTCGTTACCGCGATATGCTGCGCTATGACAGCGTACAGAGCGAACTGCACATCCTCAACCTGTGGCAGTTCCCGTCGGATGTTGTTTTTCTGCGGTGCTGCACTGCCCGCGATGTGGTCGCGGCGGTTGCCCAGATGATCACGCGCGAACGCTCGGCACTGGTGTTTGCGGCTGGGTATGGGCTGGTGCTTGCCGCACAGCAGCACGCGCACATGCCCACCGATACGCTACGGGCAATGCTGATCCAGACGGCGGAGGCGATGCGCCAATCGCGCCCGCACGCCGACGCGATGCACCGCCTCGTAGATGCCACGCTGGCGGTGGGTGATGCGGCGTTGCAGCAGGGCACTGACCCGGCACACGCCATGGATGCGTTCATTACTAGGCGCATTGCCTACCTTGATACTGTGTCGGAGGCTTGCGGACGCGCCGCTGCCGGGTTGCTGCCCCAGCGCAGTACTATTCTGACGCACGGCTATGGGAGTGCCGCCCTGAACTGGATGCTGTATGCTGCCACGGTGGAGCAGGGGCGGGCAGTCCACCTGTACGTGACCGAAACGCGCCCGCTGTTGCAGGGCAGCCGCCTGACGGCACGCGAGGCGCACGAACTGGGGGTGCCGCTCACGCTGATCACTGACAATATGCCGGGGCATTTCTTGAGCCGGGGGACGTTCACGCATGTGGTGGTAGCAGCCGATCGCATTGCCCGCGACGGGACGATTGCCGCGACGACGGGTACCTATCAGTATGCTGCGCTGGCACGCTACCATCAGGTGCCGGTGATTGTGTTGGGCTATGACGGACCCGACGCACAGTTTGCCACCGAACGCGACTTGCATATCGAGCCACGCAACGAGGAAGAGGTACGCCACCTCGCAGGCATCCAAGTTGCCCCGACGGGCGTGCCGACGTACTATACGCCCTTTGACATAACACCACCCGACCTGATCACGCAGATCGTGACTGACCGGGGCTGTTTTGTGCCGGGTGACATGGCGAACTATCACGGCGACCACACGGGTGCTGCGCGTGCCACCTGACCCACCGTGGCGTGTCGTGTTGTGCGGGGGCGCGACGTGTGCGCCGCATAACCTGCCGACGCTCCGGGCGACGCTCGAAGATGCGCTGTGGGCGGTGGACTTGCTGGGAGTGGTGACGGTACAGGTGGGCAGTTGTCAGGGGCACTGCGACTACGCCCCGAATATGCTGGTCTACCCCGGCGGGGTGCGTTACGCGCGGCTCACGGCAACGTATATTCAGCGTATTGTGCAGCAGCATCTGCAACACGGGGTGCCGCTGGCAGATGCTCGCATGATGCGAGCGCGTGACAGGGGCGAAGCGTGTGGGGGGACAGACTAGCGCGGGTCGGGCGACGACTGCTGCGGGTGGGCGGGTTCGCCGCCGGGTGTGCCGGTGGCTCCGGTTGCCTGAATACTCGCGCACTCGTCGCAGACGTGGAAGGGGATGCGTTGCCACAGGCGGGTATGCAGGTCGCTACGTCCGCCACAGATGCGGCACACGCTCAGGTTGATCACCTCCTCGGCACTCCATAGCTCAGGGCTGGTGACGAGTTCGAGGTTTTCGGGTTTCTGGGCGAGTACCCCGACACGCACGCACACCGCCGCCGGGAAGAGGGCTTCGACACGTGCATACAAGTGCCGCAACGGGGAATACACCTCGTCGCCAATCGTCATGTTGTGTAAGCGGGGGTGCGTCCGGATTTTCATACTGAACTATACTGGCGGTTGGCTGTGGGGGTGTCCCCCAGTGCGTGCCAATCTCCTATTCGTGTGTGCGACAACCGTGTGTGCGACAACCGTGTGCGCGACAACCGGGTGGGATGGGTTGCATACTACATACCGTTATTATACTCAGAATCGCGTGAACTGCCAGTAGCCGTCATCACTCCTCACGCGACAGACAGCGCATGCCACCCTTCCCGTTGTCGCGTTCACGGACAACACAACCACGGATAACACAACCACGGACAACACAACCACGGACAACGTAACGCCCCACTAGACCGGCATGGTGGGGCGCGGCATGGTGGGGCGCGGCATGGTGCGGCGCGGTGGGGCTAGGGGGTCGCTTGCATTTCGTTGCCGAGCAAGCCGAACAACACACGGAAGGGTGGGTCGTTTTCGGGGTGCAACTCGAAGCGTGCCCGCTCGAACCACTGCACCGTATAGGTGTTGCCGTCAGGCAGTTGCTCGCTGATGGGCGCACTGAGCGGCTGCCCGAACAGCGCGAGACTCTCGCGGTCGTTCTCGCCACTGATGCCGTTCTGGTCAAGGTCGAGACCATTGGCACGCCACGCCGCCAGAAACTCACCGCAGACGTTCTGCTGCGTGGCTTCGAAGTAGCGGCAGTCGGGTTGGGGCTGTCCGGCGCGGGCAAACTGTGTCCAGTCGCGTTGCTGCGCGTCGAGGCGGTCTACACCAAGCCGCCCCAGCAGCACATCATAGGGGGGCGGGTTGGTGGGGTGTAGCTCCATGCGGTTGCGCTCGAACCACTGCACCTGCAAGGTTTGCCCCTCAATCACTGCGCTGGTCTGGGGCGCGATGGGGTAGCCGAACACCGGCAAGCCGCCGTTCTGCTCCCAGTATTCGCGGATGCGCCCATACATACAGAAGCCTGTTTCGGGGAAACACCGTGCATCGGGGGGCAGTGGTTGCTCACCGGGGGGCGGTGGCGGCGGTGCATCGGGGGGCGGGGGTGCCGCGACAGGCGCGACCAGACCCGGCGTATGTGTGATGAAAAGTGGCGCATTCCCTGTTGTGACGGTCATGGTGCCGTTGGTGACGAGGATGCCCTGCGGGGTGCCGTTGCGGTCTACGGCGGCAACGGGGTCAGACTGTGTGTTGATCGGCACGCTACCGCCGTCGCTGGTTGCCCACGCCACATCTACGGCGTTACCATCGGGGCGAGCGAAGCGCACGACGTAGGCATCGGGTCCGACGGTGGCGGTAAGCTGGTCGAGGAAGATGGTGCCGCTATCTTGCCGGGGGTCGGGGTAGTCGTCGAGCACGAGTGCCCGTAGCGTTGCGGGCTGGTCGAGCACACCGTTGACGGGGTTGTTAATAATGTTGAAGCGTTCGACGGGTGCGCCGAGGGGTGCCGTGAGTAGCGACCATTCGTTGCCGCCTACCAACCCCAGCCGATACTGCAATAGCTCGCCCTGACTGTCTTCGAGCCATACCTTGACCTCGTGCCCGCTACCGTTGCCATACACCCACAGCCCTAGTTGCGAGGTGCCCACGGGGAGGGCAAGCGGGGTATCGCGGAGGAACACAACAAAGTCGTTGCCGCCCGTGGCAAAGGTATAGTCGAGGCGGGCAGCAGCGGTGCCGCCCTGAATGCGTTCGGTGGTGGCGGTCAGGGTGCCGTTAGGCTGGTCGCCGCGTGTCCAGTTGCCGAGCGGCTCGAAGCCATCCACGATGCGCTCGTTGCCGGTGGTGATGCGCTGTGCGCTGGTTGTGCCTGCCAGTTGCTGGTTGAGCGTCGTAAAGGCGGTGAACGACGGTTTGCGCGGGGCGTAGTCGGTTGCGCCGCCGCCAGTGTCAATCAGCCCGTAGGCTTCGACGGGACCGTTGTCCTTCAGGTTGTACCAGAAGATGCGCTCTACGCCGGCTGCCCGCAGCAGGGTGGCACCGCGTATGAGGTAGTTTGCCTGTGCGTCGGGCGTGAACGCACTACCGTCGCGCCCCTGTGACGTTGCCCACCCGAACTCGGTTGCCCACATGGGCTTGTAGCCGTAGGTGTCGCGCACGGCAGTGACGGCGGCGAGACTGCGGTCAATGCCGCCGACTTCGGGCGCGAAGGGGTCGGTATAGGGGTGGACGGCGATTACGTCGAAGGCATCCCACGCCCCCTGCTCGGCGATCACGCGTAGCGCGTCGCCTGCTGGTTGCGGCGTGACCATCCCGGCAACAAGGATGGTGGCACTGGGGTCTACTGCACGGATGACCTGCGCTGTGGTGATGAGGAGTTGGGCGTAGGCGGGCAGGTTGGGGGTGGGTGCCCAGTAACGGGCGTTGTCGGGTTCGTTCCAGACCTGCCAGTGGCTCACGCGGTCTTGGTAGCGCGTCACGACCTGCCGCACGAACGATGCATACTGGTCGGGGTTGGGCGCGGAGAAGTCGGCACTGCCGCGCCCATTCGCCCAGCCGGGGGTGGGACCGTTGAGTACGCCGAGCACCTGAATGCTCTCGGCGCGGTAGAGTTCGAGCATACGGTCGTGGAAGCCCCAGTCATACTGCCCTTGGGCTGGCTCGATGCGATTCCACTGAAAGTCTTCGCGCACCCAACCCGCGCCACTGGCGGCGACGGCGGCGGTCGCACGGTTCATCAGGGCGAAGTCGGGGAAGCGGGAAGCGGTATGGCTGTTGACCCCAAACACCGAGTCGCGGTTCTGGGCGTGGGCGAGCGGTGTCGCCGGGAACGTGCTCCCGATGAGCATGGCGAGCAACAGCAGGGCGGCGAGTGTTCGCATGGTGGTGGTCTCCTGTGGGTGGGCATAGCCCGGTAGAACCCCGATATTACACTGCCATTATACAGGGCGTTGCCCAAAAAGAAACCCCCCCGATGTCAGGACAATGACACCGGGGGGATGCTCAGAGGGATGCAGGGATGCAGGGATGCAGGGATGCAGGTGGCGCGTTGGTTACGGCGTGCTAGTTGTTCACTGCATTGACAATAGCTTCGAGGCTACTCTGGAGGGTCGCGCCATCTTGTGCGTCAATGTATACGCCTTCGGTATTTTCGGGGATGCACTGGAGGGTCGCGGCGGTTTCTGGGGTCAGCCCGAAGCCAATCACGTCTACGCGGATGCCCTGTTCGGCGAGCGTGGCGGCAATGGCGCACGGGTCGGCATCGCACGATTCTTCGCCGTCGGTGATGAGCACAACGAGCCGCCCGTTTTCGGCGGGGCGTGCGGCAAGGTCGTTGCCCGCTTCGGTCAGTGCCAGCCCAATCGGAGTCCAGCCGATAGGCTGCCACACCGCGAGTTGCTCGCGGAGCAGGGGCGGGTTGGTGCCCCCCTCGATGGGCACGAGCAGTTCGGTGCTCTGGCAGCTTTCCGCTCGTCCGGCATCTTCGTTGCTGCCCCGGTGCCCAAAGATGCGCATCCCGACGTTTAGGTTTTCGTTATTCTGGGCTTCGAGCGTGGTGATCAGGTTGTTCATTGCCGTTTGTCCGGCAACGATGCGGGTGTCGCTGCCTGCGGCGAGTTCGGCAGCCATTGAGCCAGACGCATCTAGCAGGATTTCCATATCGAGTGCGCCACCCTCGGCAAGTTCGGCGACGGACTCGGTCAGGGCGGCGGTGTCGAGTTCGCCCGCTTGGGTGGTGACAAGGTTCCCGCTGCCTGTTGCGTCATCACCTGCGCCGCTGGCGGTTGTGCCGTCGGCTTCGGTTAGGGCGAGTTCGCCGCGTACATCGTCTGGGAGCGTGACGGTAGTGGCGTTGTTGAAGACCTCGGTTGCATCGCTCTCGTTGGTGGCGAGTGCGCCAAGGTCGCTGGTTGGGATGCTGACCGCCGCGTCGCCGCCTGCGAGCACCACGCGCTCTACGCCGGATGCTGCGAGCGTGTCGGCATCTTCGCCGATGGCGCGGGCTAGCTGTTCGCGTTCCGCGTCGCTGAGCGGACCACCACTGACCCCGACGATCAGCCCACCGTCGGTGCCGCGCACCGTGACGGTACGCCCATCGAGTTCAAGGGTGTTGAGGGTACCTTGCAGTTCTTCAGCCGCCGCTTCAACGTCGGGGCTACCGCCGAGGGTTATAGACTCAGTACCACCGCCAGTGTTGGCGGTGGTAGCGTTGTCCTCGTCCGTGGCGGCGGTGTCGGCTGGGGCAGCCTCGTCAGAGGCTTGCCCCGTCAGTAACTCCCCCCGCGCTTCCTCTGAGAGGGCGACCTCACTTCCTGTGTTGAGCACTTCGGTGAAATCGCTTTCGTTGGTGGCGAGTGCGCCAAGCTGAGCGAGCGGGAGGCTAATCGCTTCGTCACCGCCTGCGAGCACGACGCGCTCGACCCCCGACGCTTCGAGTGCGGCGGCGTCGGCACCGATAGCCCGCGCTAGCTGTTCGCGTTCGTCGTCGGTCAGGGCATCGCCGCTAGCTCCCACGATTAACCCGCCGTCGGTGCCCCGCACGGTGAAGGTGCGCCCGTCAAGCTCAAGGGCGTTGAGGGTGCCTTGCAGGTTGGCGGCGGCGGCTTCTATTTCCGCATCGCCGCCCAGCGTGATCGACTCGGTGTCACCGTCGGTTGCGGCAGCATCTGCTTCGTCTTCCGTGGCGGCTTCTTCGTCCTCGACAGTCGGGGTTGCCTCAGCATCGCCGTCGGTTGCGCTGTCGTCAGCTTCGGGGGTGGCTTCGGCGGCGGCTTCCGCCTCGGCAGTAGCGGTGCGGGCTGCGCTTGCTTCTTGCAGCACTACTGCGGTGGCGGCACGGCTGTCGGCAACCGTTGCGAATGCCGCGCTTGGCATGCTGGCTTCCTCGCCAGTTGCCAGCAGTTCTTCGTTGGTCAGCTCGCCACGATACCACGCGATCAGGTTGGCTTTGCTGATGGCTATCCCGGCTCCTTCGGCTCCTTCGCCCACCACGATCTGCTCAACTGGGTTGTCGTTCACGGCGAGTATGCCGGCGATGCTCCCGGCAATCGTGAGTTGCACGTCGTCGGCGAGTGCGCCTTCGCCTGCGATTGCCACGGTGTCTGGTTCGACCCCGACGACCTGCACCGGGAGTTGCTTGGTGGCTACCAGTTGCCGTTCCATCAAGTCGGTTGTCACTGCCAAGCTCAGGGCGCGTGGCGTGGGGGTGGGTTGCCAGTTGAATGTACGGGTATTCCAGAGGGCGGTAAAGCCGCCACTGGAAATGGCAAACCCGGTGAGAATGGTGCCCACGAGGAGCAACAACACGACCAGTCCGATCCCGACCAGCCCGGCAAGGTCTGGCAGGGCATCGCGTTCCTCTTTACGCTTGCGTTCGTCATTTGCATTCTGCATTGGTTCATCCTCCTGAGCGTGCGGTCTTGCTGTTCAACACACACTTGCAAACCCGCTGCGTAGCGTGTCTGCTGCAAACCTCAATCACGTTGTCTGTGTCGCGCCCACCGCCAACACACGACGTTCTTACAACGGTGCAGACCGCCCTATCCTACCACACCCGACATCAAGTAGTTGCAGTTCCGACAGTTTGCACGCTATACCAATTGTTTTGCTTATAATACCATATTGTGTGGCACTTGTACAGATGGTATGGCACGCTCGCACCGCCCAGTTTGGGGGTACGGCACAGCAGGGGCGCGGCGGGTGGGGGCTACCTTACGGCTTCTTGAAGGGCTGCCCGATGGCTTCGGGGGGGCGCACGGCAAGCCCGCGCAGTACCGTCTGGATGGGCACCCGCAGTGGGCGGGGCAGTTCATTGATGGCACGCTGGACTGTGGGGTTGGTGCCGCCGTTGACGAGCACCAGAATCAAAATCATCAGGGCGAAGGGCGCAACCTGAAAGACCTGCGTGGGCAGGTCGGGCACGATGGACTGCATGCGCGTGGCGAGCGTTTGTAGCCCACCGAATAGGTAGCAACCGAGCGCGACGCGCCACGGTCGCCAGCCGCCGAAGATGACAATCGCCAGTGCGATCCAGCCAGTGCCCGCGATGTGGCGATAGCTCCAGCCCTGCTTGAGGTCGAGCGAATAGGCTGCCCCCGCGATGCCAACCAGCGCACCGCCCAGCAGCACATAGCCGTAGCGTTGCCAGATAACATCTACGCCACGGGCATAGGCGGTGGTGGGGCGTTCGCCGAGCGCACGGAGCGTCAGCCCTGCCCGTGTACGGTAGAAGAACAGCCACACCGCTGGGATGAGCAGGAAGCTACTGTAGATAAACAGGTTGTGGCTGAAGAAGAGCTGACCGATAATCGGGAGGTCAGCAAGGAAGGGAATGGGCATGGCGGGCACGGCAATGCCCGGTACGCGCACGTAGGGGGTACCGAGGAATGACGAGAGGTCGGTTGCCAGCAGCGTCAGGACGAAGCCAACCGCCAGTTGCGACTGCCCCAGCGAGAGGCTGGCAACCGCCAACACGAGTGCGATCAGCATGCCGACGAGGGCTGCCGCGCCGAAGCCAAGCCACAGGTTTTGCGTATTGAGGGCGACGGCAAAGCCCGTCATGGCGGCGAGCAGCATGGTGCCGTCGAGCGACAGGTTGACTACGCCCGCCCGTTCGGTGATGGTCTCGCCCATGGTCGCAAAGATGAGGGCAGAACTGGCTGCCAGTACTGCCGCAAGGTCAATGATCAACCGTTCCATGGTGGTCTCCGTTGGCGTAGCCAGTATTGCGCCCCGGCTACCAGTAAGGTAAAGAGGACGAGCGACCCCTGTAGCACGCCACTGATGCTGCTGTCTACGCCCAATTCGAGTGGGAGGCTGATGCTGCCCACGGTGAAGCTGGCAAACACGATGACGACGGGCAGCACCAGTGCGGGGTTGGCGCGTACCAGCAGCACCACCAGCAAGCCAAGAAAGCCGATGCCACTGGAGATGTTGGGGATGAGGGTGTGAAAGACGGCGATCACCTGCAATGTGCCAGCGATGCCCGCCAACCCACCGCACAGCATCAGGGCTTCGATGATGCGGCGGCGCGTGGGCACGCCAAGGCGGGCGGCGGCGGCGGTGTTCACGCCGGTTGCCTGCACCGCTAGCCCCCAGTGGGTACGGCGCAGCACGAACCACACCAGCGCGAGTGCCAGTAGCGCAATGACGGGCGCGAGGGGGGCGAGGCGTAGCCCTTCGAGTGTGGGCAGCCACAGGTTTTGTGGCAGTGGCTCGGTGCCCGACATCGAAGCTACACCGGGGCGTTTCCACGGACCGAACACGAGGTAGAGCGCGATGCCGATGGCAACGAAGTTTAGCCCTAGCCCCGCGAAAATCTCGTTGACGTTGGTATAGGTTCGCAGCACACCAATGAGCATGCCCCACAGCGCACCGCCCAGCGCGCCCAGCGCAAATGCCATGAGCCACACGAGCGGCGGCGGCAGGTCGGTAAATAGACGGAGCGGCACCATTGCCAGCACCGCGCCCAGTGTTATCTGTCCTTCGATGCCAAGGTTGTATAGCCCCACCGCAAACGTGACTGTCAAGCCGACACTGCACAACAGCAGGGGCGTTGCCAGCATCAGCATGTCGGCGAGGGTGCGCGGGCTTTCGAATGCCCCGGTGAGCAGCACGCGGTAGGCTTCGAGTGGGGAGGTGCCCGACGCAAGGAGCACGAGCGAGGTGAATAGCAAACTCCCGCCTATGACAAACACGAGGCTCAATAGCCACGCCCATGGGCTATCGAGCAGGTCGCGGGCGATGTTGCGCCGGATGGGTTGTCCACGGGTTGCCATGCGTGCAATGCCTCGTTTCTCAGGATAGGGCGGGTGCCGCCGTTGTGGTCGCTGGGGGTGCCAGTGGCACGAAGCCAACGCCGCCGATCATTTCTGCCAGTCGGTCGGCGGTCAGGGCGGCACGTGGCACGGGTTGCGAGACCTGCCCGCCGAAAAAGACGAGAATATAATCGCTGTAGTCGAGCAGTTCGTCAAAGTCGGCGGAGCTAAACACAATGGCGGTGCCCGTGTTGCGGCGGTCGAGGAGCCGTTGCCAGATGGCACGGGCAGACACTACGTCTAGCCCGCGGGTGGGCTGTTCGAGCAGTAGCCCCCGACAGCGAGATGGTAGGAGCGCGAGCATGGCGCGTTGCTGATTTCCACCGGACAGGGCGGCAATCGGGGTGTCGGGTTGCGCCTTGATGTTGTAGGTGGCGATGGCATCGCGGGCGGCGGCGGCGGCGGCGGCGCGGTCTACGAGCAGTTTGCCCTGTTGCAGCAGCGCGTAGTGGTCGGTGAGGGAGAACGCCCCGACCACGCCGTCGGACATGCGGTCGGCGGGCAGGTACTCTACGCCGGCGGTGCGATAGGCTGCTGGGGGGGCGTGCTGCATGGCGCGTCCGTTCAGGTGCAGGGTGCCACTGGTGGGCGCGAGCGTGCCCGCCAGCAAGCGCAGAAACGGTTGCTGCCCGCTGCCTTCTAGCCCCGACAAGCCGATGACACACCCCGGCGGGATGGTTAGGTGGAGGTCACTAAGCGTCAGGCTGTCTTGCTGCACCGTCACGCTGGCGAGGTGCCACACGGCAGACACGTCGGCGGGCGGCGCAAGCGGCGTCGCGGCGTGCCCGCGCTCGATGCTGCGTGGGGGTTGTGCGCCAAACATCAGGTGGAGCAGGTGGTCTTGCGGTTGCGGTACGGGCATCTGCCCGTCGCCTGCGACGCGCCCCGCCCGTAGCACACTGACGGTATGGCACAGGCTAGCAATCTCTTCGAGTTTGTGCGACACAAACAGGACGGTTTTGCCTTCGCTGGCAAGCTGACGCAGGGCGGCGAACAGGGCTTCTTTCTGGGCGGCGGTGATGCCGGTCGTTGGCTCGTCGAGGATGAGCACCTGCACGCCACACGCGAGCAGGCGGGCAATTTCGAGTTGTTGGCGTTGCCCGACGGTCAGGCTGGCGACGGGCGTGTTGGGCACAAGCTGGAAGCCGAGGTGGGCGGTGTGCTGGGTCAGGAGCGCACGGGCAACCCGCCGGGTGGGCATGGCGTGGCGGGGGCTAGCACAGTAGAAGTTTTCGAGCGCGGTAAAGGCGGGGATGTCGAGCGGGTCTTGGTGGATCATGCCGACCCCAGCGTGCAGGGCGGCGGCGGGGGTGTCGGTGTTGACGGGCTGCCCGTTGAGGAGGATGTCGCCACTGGTGCGGCGCAGGTAGCCCGCCAGCAGTTTCATCAGGGTGCTTTTGCCCGCGCCATTTTCGCCGAGCACGCCGTGGATTTGCCCGGCGGCGAAACGCAGGCTGATGCCGTCGTTGGCACGCACGGCACCGAAGGTTTTGGTTAGGCTACGCACTTCGACAAGCATAGGCGGTGGGCTATTCTTCCTGTGTTGTGCTGCTGGGCTACGTGCTACCGATTGCAGCAGGGGCAACCGGAGCAGCAGGGACAACCGGAGCAGCAGAGACAACCGG
>CAZNQP010000068.1:2864-18375 GCA_964575355.1 uncultured Chloroflexaceae bacterium | reverse complement strand
GCTCGCTATTCTTGATAGGCTGTATCGGGGCGGCGGTGGAAGATTTGCGCGTAGCCGTTGTCGTAGGTCACAAAGTCGTCGGCTTGCAGTGGGAGCGGCACCTGCAAGCGTCCGGCACTCACCCGCTCCAAATCCGAGACAAAGAAGTCGCGCGTGCCAGCTTCCGGGTTAACATTATCTGCCTGAAACTGGATTTGGGCACCGTTGTTCTGCAATACAAAGGCACGCTCGGCACGCGGAAGAATGCCCGTCCAGAGGGCGCGGTCGGTGAGGAAGCCATTTGCCCAGTTGAGTGCCGTGATTTCGGCAGGGTGGTGGAACTTCCACTGGTTACTGATGACCGGCTCATCCGTCGCCTTCAGCAAGGACAGCAGTGCCAGCACCCCCACCAGCAAGCCCACCGAGGTGTAGGTGAGGCGGTGCCACAGCACCCGCTTGAAGCGCAACCCCATGAGCCAGCGCACCAACAGTGCCGCCGCAAAGATGCTGAACGAAGGGAAGGCACGTTGCTGCAAGTTACTGAACACGCCCCCAAAGTCAATGAGGATGCTGAAAAAACCCTGTGCCGCGAACGCGGTGTAAAACGACCACAACAGCACATCCGCCCGCCCGCCGAGTGACCGCCCACGCAGCAACCACGCCCCGGTCATCCAGAGCCAGATGAGCACCGATGCCACCAACAACAACCAGTTGGCAGACGACACCAGCAGGTAGATAGCTTGCGAAACCCATGCCGTCTGCAAACGCTCATACGGGTTGTACGCGCTACGCTCCTCAACATCGAGCACGAGTGCGGCGGTGCGTTCGCCTGCCGTCGCCAAGGTCGCCAGCGGGCGTTGGGCTGGCTCATAGACGTAGATGATGAAGAGGAAGCCAAGCACCGCACTCACACCCACCGCAAACCCCAGCCGGGTCAGGGCGGTGCGTGTCTGCGGCGAGATGCTCAGGCGCACACGCCCTTCGCGCCCCACAGCCCATGCCAGCACCAACGACATGGCAATACCCATCAGAAACGAGGTAGCCAACAGGCTGTTCAGGCTGAGCGCAGCATAGAAGAAGAGATAGAACGCAACCACCAGTGCGCCAAACACCCGCAAGTTGCCATACGAACGCATACTCCGCAGCAACACAAAGAGCGCAAGCAGCATCACGCCACGGGTAAACTTTTCGTGGGTGCCGCGCGTAATCACGTAGAGCAACTCAGGTTGGATCGTCAGCAGGAATGCCGCCAGCGATGCCGCCCGCCCAGAGCCGAGTAGCTCACGGTAGAGCAACCACGCCGGTACTACCACCCACACGATCAGAAGCGGCGCAACAATGGTTTGCCACGCCCCAATATCAACACCGAGCAGGGTCATGGCGTAGAGTGAAATAATGCCGTAGCCGTAGCCATTGATATAGAGCACATCGGGCTGAAGCGTCGCCGCGTCGCGCATGGCATCAATGGTGACGGCAAAAACGGTCACGTCAATATCAGACGACCCATTGCCGCTAAAGCGCAGCAACGTGTAGATACCGATCAGGAATACGACGGTTACCACCAGCACAAGATAGACGCGCTCGGGGAACGGGTTAGGCGTGGGAAGCGGTGCTTTCACAGAACGTAGCCTTTCAGACTGTTTCGTCGTCGTGCGGTGCCCGCGATGCCATGGTCAGGTCGCGGGTCAACACAAACACGGTTGCTGCAATCACGCCGCCGAGCAGCAGCAGCAGCACAAAGCCCAACAACCAGCCGCCGTTTTGCCCAGAAACCTCCAGTAGCGTCGGCAACGAGAAGGTTTCTGGCTTCAGCCCGTCCAGTGACAAAGCTCGCTCATCCACGATGGTACCGTCGCCTTCGCGCAAGACGATGCTCACATCCCACTGTTCGGGACCGCTCATCTGCCAGTCGAAGGGCACCCAGCGCGTCTGGTCAGGCAACACTTGGGTCGTACTATCCAGCACATCGAAGGTCGCATCCCCCTGCGATGCCGTCAGTTGCAAGCGGCTGTTCAACACATCGAGCTGCCCAGTATTGGCAAGCTCAACAGCGATCATGGGGGGCAAGACGTGCAGTTGCTGCTCGAAGTTGCTGCGCTGGACTTGTAAGTCGAGGTCGAGTTCGGGGGCGGTTGCCGGCAGCACGCTGAACCCCGCACCATCGCTGTAGCGCACGGCATACGTGCCGGGGGTCAGGCGGTCGAGCACCCCAAGGTCGTCGGTGGCAACCTCACTGGTATCGGTTATGTCGAGCACAAACTGGAAATCAGAGCCATTGACCTGCAACCCAGTGACCGCGACGTTGGCAAGTGCGGTGGTGGCACCCGCAAACTGTTCTGCCATGCCGCGCAGGTCGCCCGCCGCAAAGCTCTTGGTCTGGTGACGTTCCAGTTGCTCGTTCAGTTGCTGCCATTCGGCGTTGCTGGCGGGCGGCGACATCTCGAACAGCGACGGCGCGATCTGCACCTCGCGGATAAGCAACTCCTCGCCATCGCTGTAGATCATATGCTGCGGCGTGAACGTCAGGCGGCGTGTGAGGGGCGGCGCGTCTGGGTCGGCGGCACGCTGCACATACGTCCACTGGTCAATGTAGCGGTCGGGCACCACGTTGCCATAAAAGACAAACGACTCGTTGTCTACATTCCACCGCCCAGTCTCGGCACTCCGCATGTGCATCTGATAATCCACTGGGCTGAGGTACATTGTCGGCTCGTCGTTGAACTCGCGGCTGTATTGCACACTGATGCCGGGGCGAACCTGCTCGTCGGTAATCTCATTCAAATCGCCACCCTCTTTGCCATAGAGGTAAAACCAGCCATAGCGCGGGTTGGTGGCAATCACCTCATACAGCCCTTCAGTCCCCGAATTGCGCGGGCGGTTGAAGTCTGGGTCACGCACTACCACAAAGTCTGCCATCTGCCATGTGCGCTCCATCATCCAGCCCGGAATGTCTGCGTAGGGGATCGAATAGAATTGGAGGTCGCCCACCGTCACGACATCGGTCATCTGGTGGTTGCCCAGCACCGAAAACTGATAGTCCCATAACTGATCGTCGTCCTGCCTCCACGAATAGCGGTAGTGCAGCGCGGGACGCTCGCCAATCTCTAGCCCCTGCCGACTGAGCGAGTCGTCGCCGGGTGGGCGGTAGGTCACGCGGGCATGGACTTCGGGCCAGCCGTCTATGTCGCCACTCAGGTTGTAGAAGCCCACCGGGTTTTCAAAGTTGAAGTTGTTGATGCCGTCCGGCTCCCATGCATTAAAGCTCTGCATGTACCAGTGGTCTTCGACGTGCGACCCCACAAACTGGGTTACGGCGACCAGCGTGCCTGCCGCCCAATCCATCTGAATGGACGCATAGCCATCTCTATTTGGCGTACGCACGTAGCTAAGGCGAGCGGATGACAGGTGTTCCCAGAAGACATACGAACGGTCAGGCGCGGGGCGTTCTGCTTGGTACGGGTTGACGGTGAGCATAGTACGCTCGAAGTTGCCCCCCGGTACGTTGGGGAAGACGAGCTGCCGCAGGTCATAGTCGGGGTTGCCGTTGCCGTCGGCATCCTCAATGGTTGCCCGCACATCAATCACCCCATCTGTCGCAATGAGGTTATACAGCGCATGGCTCCGCACCATCCCCTGCACGTCGCCGTCAATCTCGACGGTCAGGTTATAGTTGAGCATATCATCACGCTGCCACCAGCCGTCGGCAGCAGTGACACGCACCGTCCAATATTCCGTATCGAACAGGTCAAGCTGACCGAGCGCAACCCCATATTCGACCCGCTGGTCGCCGTCGGGGTCGGTGTAGAGGTCTGCCAGTAGCGCACCGTCCTCGCCGCGGTGAAAGTGGATGAGGAGCGCGATAGCACCGTTGGCACCCACGTCGAATGACCAGACCTCGTTGATGAAATCAACATTGTCTTGCCACGGCAACGTACTATCGAACAGGTCAGAGCCAAGCGCGTAGACGCTCACCTCGTCGTGGTCGGTTGCCCACCCCGGCTGACAGTCGAGCCGCAGCAGATATGCCCGGTTGGTGTCCACGATGCGTTCGTAGGTTGCGTCGCAGTCCTCGCCCGTGAAGGACGGCTCGCGGTTGAGGAACTGCGCCGCCACCGGAGCGGGCGACGCAACCGCCAACAGGCTACCCCCAATGAGGAGCAGCACGAGCCAGAGGACACGGCGAGGAACGCGCACACTCCAAGCAGTTGTATAGGTCATTGCGTATCTTTCGTGTTGCGTATCATAGCTAGCTAGCCGTCTGTGCCTATCGGCGGCAGATAGCATATGCACGATCTGTATACGATCCGTGTACGATCTGCCAAGGCACGCTCCGTGTATCATACCACAGCCACCTACACCACGGGGCATCATGCCCGCCAGCGTTGCCAGAATTGCTCAATCTCGGCAGGGGTATAAAAGTGCTGCATGAAGCGCGAGCTGTACTGCCGCTCTAAATAGCTGTCGGGCAGCACAAGGTTGCGCCGGAATTGTTTGTACAGGTTGCTGTATGCCTTGTTTTCACCCACGTTTTGCGGTATCAGGCGAAAGCTGGATCGCCCCAGAAGCTGCGCGATAGCTTGCGCTTTGTCCGCGTCGGGGGTCTCTAGTTTTAACAACAAAATGTCATAGTTGCCGTGCTGCACCACGCTGTAGCCACGCTCGGCATCGAAGGGATACGCCAGCAAGTCTACCCCTAGCTCGGCGCGTGGCTCTACATCGAACCAAACCACGGGCAATTCGTGGCAATACCGCTCCCAGAAGGCATGTTCCAGCGTCGCTTGGTCGAAGGGTTCGCTCCCCATCATGCGCCCCACCTGCAACTCAAGCCCTTGGAAAAACCCCGATAGGTTGCGCGCGACCGCGTCGCGCACCATAATAATGATGGGGACGCGCCCGCCGCGCGACCCTGCAAGCGCACCGTTTGCGCGGTACGCAGCCTCAAGTAATACGGTGAGATGCCCTTCGGTGTATGCCTTGAATGTCGGGTCTGCAACTGTCACCTGTGGTGGCAGTGCAAGGTAGATGTTGTACGGGTTGAGGAAATGGACAGAGACCGCCCAGAAGCCTTGCTGGTTGAGTGAATAGGCAACCGTGGTTGAGCCGACCTTGCCCATCTGGTAGACCAGTACCGCCGGACTGCGTAGCCCCAGTCGCCCCGTCACCGCCCGCCCCCACCACAACAACGGCACACGCGGCGACGGGCGATACCGCCGCAGTAGCGTTTCATACTTCATGGTCTAACTGCCTTCCTCCCTAGCCACCATACCATATGTCGCGTTTAGGCACGCATACCTGCTGCCACCTCAGCCTGCCAGCGCACCACCGACAGGCGGCACGCCCGCCGGTATAACACCAGCGAACCCAGAAACACCACGGTATATGCTACCGACGATGAAATAGCGGCACCCTCAATGCCGAAGCGTGGGATAAACCACAGGTTGCCCCCCACCGTGAGCACCAAGCCGAGCACAGTGGTGTATGAATAGTAGTGCGGGAAGCCGCGCCCTAGCGAGTCGTTCATCAGGATACGCGCCACCCCCAGCAGGATAACCCCCGGCAGCAGCAGCAGCAACGCCGGGTACGCCCCCCGGAACTCAGCACCGTACAGCCACTCGATAGCCCAGTAGCTCACCACCGCCAGCCCCACCGCCCCAGCAGTCAGGAGCCACAGCGCAGTGCGGAAGACGCTTCCCGTCAAGCGGTTCATGGTGTGCGGGTCGCTGTTTGCCACCGTCGGGAATAGCACAAACACCACCGACTGCGGCAGCATCCAGAGCAGGTTGCCGATAGTGACCGATACACTATACACGCCCACCGCCGCCGTGCCCACAAAAAAGTTAACAATGAACGAGTCGAGACGCAGGTTGAGGTACTGCATCAGTTGCCCCGCCCAGCTTTTGCCGCCGAACGACAGTAGCGACCGCGCCACCGCGCCATCCCACGCGGGCAGCCAGTACGCCCCGGCACGCGCCAGCCGCACCATCCCGCCCAGCATCACCAGCAACCACGCCAGCATGGTGCCTGCTACCACCAAAAACAAGCCGCCGCCCACCGCCCACACCAGCACCGTGAACAGCACCATCAGGGTTGCCTGCGCGACATGCATCAGGTTGGCGTGCCGAAACTGCTGCAAGCCGCGCAGAAACGATACCAGCACGCTAAACATAAGCTGGATCGGGAACAGCAGCGCGACCATCACGAAGCCCCACCACGGCAACCCCGGTATCAGCCACGGCAACCAGCCCGCCGCCACACCCCACGCGATCAGTGCCCACGCGACCAACCCCATCACGAGCACCAGCAGCATGGCAGTGCGCGTCAGGCGGGCAAGTGGGATACGGTCGCCGCTGGTATAGTACACGATGGACTGGCCGATGCCCATCCCTAGCAGCAGTGCCAATACCGCGACCATCGGCAGCATCACGGTAATAATGCCCTTGCCCTCGGCACCAAGCCAGCGTGCAATCAGGAGGCCCTGTAACGCCGCCAGCACGGTGGTGCCCACCTGTGCGAGCAACGTCATGGCAACCTGCTGCCACACCTCGCCTGTCGCCCCGTGCAGCCGGGCAAGCAATGGGCGCAGGGCAGGCACGCGCTCGACCAGCGCAACAAGCGCGGCAGGCAGTGGCGTGCTCATCGGGCGGCACCCTGCACGACCCGCGCCGCCTGCCGCGCTATCGCCTGCGGGTAGACCTGCTCGCGGATGCGGCGCACAATCTGCTCCATGCGGAGTTCGGCTTGCACCCGCTGCCAGCCGCGTTGCCCCCGCGCACGGGCACGGGCGGGGTCGTCCAGCACCGCCGTCAGTGCGTCGGCAAGGGCTGCCGTATCCTCGACAGGCACCAGCCAGCCCGTATCGCCGGGGCGTACCATGTCGGGGATACCGCCCACCCGTGACCCGACGACGGGCGTAGCACACGCCATTGCCTCCATCACGACGCGCCCGAGCGGTTCGCTGCGCGACGGCACCACCAGCACGTCTGCCGCGCTATACCACGCCGCCAGCGATTCCATCGGCTGCCAGCCGTGCCACTGTACTGCATCCGCAATGCCAAGGTCAGTGGCAAGCTGACGTAGCTCTGCCGTGCGGTTGCCCTCGCCCACTATGACGAGGTGTGCCGCCGGGTAGCGCGTGTGGACAGTGACGAATGCCCGCAACAGCACATCCACCCCCTTTTCGTGCGACAACCGCCCCGCGTACAGGATGTGTGGTGCCTCCCCCCAGCCCAGCCGGGTACGTGCGTCGGGCACGGGCGCAAAGTAAGTGGTCTGGATACCGTAGGGCAGCACCGTGACATGCGCCGGGTCGGCACCGCAGCGCACCCACCACGCCTTCTGGTCGTTACTGATCGCAACAATGTGGGCGCAGTTCTTTGCCGAAAGGCTTGCCGCCACTTTGTAGATTTGCGTTTCGGCAATGGGGAAGGGGTTGCCGTTGACAATGCGCTCATAGACGATGCCGGGGGTTGTCAGGACAACGGGAATGCGCTGCTGCGCGGTACTGAAGATGGCGGTTGTGTGGTATTCGGGCGCATGGATGACATCCGCATCGGCGAGGTGCTGCGCGATGTAGCGCAGGGCACGGTACATGGTGCCTGTACGCTCGAACACGTTCTTGCGCTGCGGCACCACCGACGGGCAGTGGTGATAGACCACGCCAGCGGGCGGCGTGGTGCCCGCCGGGTAGTCGGCGACAATATGCACCGCGTCGCCCTGTGCCAACAGCAGGCGAGCGACGTTCCACACCAAGTCACTCAGTCCGTCCTTGCCGGGTGTCTCGTAGATTGCATCGTAGAGCACAATCTTCATCGCGCACGCTCCTGCTGTACTGCTCGCTGATAAACCGCCTGCACTTCGCTGGCAACCCGTTCCAGCGTGAAGGTCGCTGCCCGTGCCAGCCCTGCCGCCCGCAACTGCTGCTGGCGGGCAGTATCCGTGACTATGCCAATGATAGCACGCGCCATCGCGGGGTGGTCGTCGGGGTCTACCAGCACTGCTGCGTCGCCCACCACTTCGGGCAACGACGCGCGGTTGGCGCACACCACCGGGCACCCGCAGCCCATTGCCTCAAGTGCCGGGTAGCCAAAGCCCTCGTAATAGGAGGGCTGCACCAACACCGTAGCAGCATGGTAAAAGGCGGGCAAATCAGCGTCGGGCACGTCCCGGAAGAAGCGCACCCGCTCGGACAAGCCGTAGGCGGCAATGCGCTGCTCGACAAGAGCACGCTGGGCGGCATCGTGCGCCGCACCCACCTTCAGCAGCACCGCGTCGGGCACCTGCTGCACCACCTGCGCGAACGCCGCCAGCAAACCGAGCACGTTCTTGCGCGGCACCTCCGAGCCGACGTACAGCACATACGGCACGTCGGGCTGCAAGCCATAGCGGGCATAGAACGCGGCGGGCACGGGCTGCGGCGCAAATTGCCGCAAATCAAGTGGCAGGTATACTACATGCGTCTGTTCTGGGCGCAGGCGAGTGACTTGCAACAATGTCTGGCGGGTATATTCAGAACTGGCGATGCACGCCGTCGCCCGTGGCAATGCGGCAAGTATCTGCTCGAACAGGCGCACCTCCACCTGAAACCGCCAGCCCTGTGCCACGGGGTTGAGCACGGGGTCGTGGCGCAACAGGTAGGGCAGTATGTCATGCACAGTCACGACGACGGGCATGGGGAAGCGACGCAGCCGCAGCAACAGTGCCAGCCCCTGATCGGTGATGTGGCAGACATCGGCAGTCTCGTCAATCTCAGCCTGCACCGGGTAGGTGGTGAAGAAGGCATTGCTGTCAACCGTGAGCAGTTGCCCCAGCCGTTGCACCGACCACGGCAACGGCACCCGCGGGCGACTGTCCGTAACGTGCAGCCCCGCCGCCGTCAGGCTGGAGTGCAGGTCAGACGCATAGCGCGACAGCCCCGTGACCACACCGCCGCGGGCAGGTTTTGCCACCAGATGCACATGCACGTTGCTTCACCACCTGCGCGGCAGTAGCCCCACGCCCACCAGCAGGGCACGGCTCCACGCCACCATATCGGCTACCATCATCACGCCCGTTGTGGGCGACAGCCCGCGCAGCACAGGCACGCCGTGCGCCCGGTTCCAGACTGCCAGATAGCGCACGCGCACCAGCAGCAGGCTGCCCCAGCCCAACAACCACACCGCCGCGCCCCACGCCCGACTGACCAGCACGGTGAGCGGGAGCAGCAACAACACCATCCCCACCACGCCCGACTGCCCGCCCGCCCGCACCAGCGTGGCATCGTCCCATTCGCGCCCAATGACGAGCAGGTTGGCGACCCAGCGCGACCGCTGCCGGATGTAGTGCCGTAGCGTCGGTGCGCTATCTGTCATCACGATGCTGTCGGGCACCAGCCGGATACGCGCCCCCGCCATCAGCACCCGCCGTGCAAGGTAATAGTCGGTGCCAGTGGCAACCGGGTGCTGGTCTGCCCACGCTACCGCCACCACACTGCGCCACAGGGCGGCGTTGCGCCCCAATATCCCGTTGCTATAGCGCGGGCGGTACCACATATCACTATACCAGAGCGGTGCCCACTGGTTCTGTACCCACGGAGTACCACGTTCGGCGGGGGGCGGCGCAGAGCGTCCGCTCGTGACCTGCTCGCCCTCGTTCACGAGCGGGTACAGTAGCCGGGCGAGGCTGTCGTTGGTCAGCAGGCAGTCGGCATCGGTCAGCACAATCACGTCGCCGTGCGCCGCGGCGAAGCAGCGATAGAGTGCCGCCTGCTTGCCTTCGCGGGCGTGCTGTGGCAGCACCGTCAGGCGCGGGTCGGCATACTGCTGGGCACGCGCGAGCGTGTCGTCGCCGGGGCGACCACCCGCGCACAGCACCACCTCAAGGCGGGGATACTGCAACGCCAGCAGTGCTTGCAGGTGGGCATCAATGCCCGCACCCTCATTCCACGCTGCCACCAGCACACTCACCGACGGGGTGTGCTGCCATGCCGCAAACGGCGGCGGCGCAGGCTCGGCGGTCAGCGTGGCAAGCTGGTGCTGGTCGCGCTGCCACTGCTGCCAGTTGCGCCATGCCACCGCCACCAGCCCCGCCAGTGCTAGCGGCAAGGCAAGCGGCTCAGTGCGCTGCATAGCGGTTTGCCATCGCCGCCCGATACTGTGCCATCTGGTCACGATACACAAGCTCCAGTTCTGCAAATATCGCCGCCGCCTGCGCCTGCAACGGCGCAAGCTCCGGGGCTGCCAGCCGTGCCCGTTCTGCCGCCTTCAGACGTTCCTTCGCGGCGGTGGGCACCGACAGCGCACCCACATTGTGGTCTTTCTGCTCCAGCACATAGCGTTCGTCGGTGCCACTGATGCGCCGCCGGATGCGCCGCTGGATCAGGCGGTGGTTGCTGCCCGTCGCAAACGCCGTGCCGTACCGCCAATTGACCCGTGCAATCACCGTGTCCATGTCGCGGGTCACATCGGGGAAGGCTGCCAGCACACACCCCGGTGCATCGGGCAGCACCTGCTGATAAAAATGGTGGTAGTAGCGGTACGCCTCTGCCAACGTAAATTGTGGCTCGCGGATGACGAGCGACAGGCAGGCATCGTCGGGGTGGCGATAGAGCAGCACCACCGGGATGCCCCGCGCCACGGCTCCCCGTACCGTACACACCGCGTGCGTGTGGTCTACCGAGCGCGGTGGCACCACCTGCACCATATAAAACGCTATTGCCGTGTAGGTGTTGGCACTGCGCGGGAAGCCCTCAATCACGAGATTGGTACGGTCGGACAGTGGGCGCGGCGTGCCGCCCCCCTGCAACCGCACCAGCACATTCCGCACGCGCATCAGCAGGGCAAACACGGCAAGGTTATCTTGTGCCCACAGCCGCAACGGAAACTGGGCACGCTGGCTGAGGGAGCGTGCCCGTGCCCACCGGCTGGCGGGGGGCGACTGGCTAGGCATAACGGCGGGTTCCTTTCGCTGTTGGCACGCGACGCGCCATATCCTCTATCCCATGTCCTCTACCCTACACCCTCTACCCTGCACCCTCTACCCAAAGATGAACGGCGGACGCAACACCACCGGGGCAACCGCACCCTTCCACCACTGATAGTACACAGTGTCGCGCCGCGCTATGTGGATTTGCTGTGAGTCCTCGTAATAGTCGAAGATACGCCCACCACAACGACATTCGTGGGTGTAGGTTAGCGGCTGGTATGCTTGCACGGCGGGCAGCAACGGCGCACGGGCAACCGGGTCGCCGCCTAGGTGCAGCAACAGTTCGGTCAGCAGGCGCAGTGCCTTGTCGTTCCAGCCGCAGCACGGCAGCATGTCGCGCACGTCGGCGGGCACCTGCGGTAGTAGCCCCGTGACCTGCGCTGCAAAGCCCCACGCCGTCCGAAACGCGCCCATGGCTTGCTTGCCCGTCACCAGCCACACAAAGCTAGCTTCAAGGTCGAGGGCTACGCCGTGGGGTTGCAACGACAACCACGCCCGCAACACGTCGCCCACCCCGGCAGTCCACTGGGGGTACAGGTTACACTTGCCGTTGGCATACAGCACTTGCGGCATACTCCCGTCGGGCAGGCGCACACGCCCCAGCCAGTACCCCGCCTGCTGCGCCGCGTGCAGGTAGCGTGCATTGCCACTGGCGGTATAGCCCTGCACCAGTGCCGGGATGCAGCGTGCCACATAGTACGGGAAGTACACCCCGGCGGGTCGTCCGTGGGCACTTGCCTGCGCGATAGCCCCGGCAAGCGGGCTGTCACTGGGGGCGGGCACTTGATGCGCCACAATCGCGTCGAGCGTGGGCAGCACATACTGCGCGAGCAGGCGGTCGTCGTGGGTGAGGTCTGCGAGCAGCAGCAACGCCTCGCACAACGTCGCGGCTTTGTTGGGCACAAAGCCAGCCACGCCCACCTGATCGCGGAAGGTCGCGCTGTGGGCATCCCACAGTTGCGCCAGTGCGTAGCGCGTCAGGTTGCGCCCCGCCACCGCAAGGTACTGCTGCCAACGTACATCGCCCGCGTCGCGTAGCGTGCGTGCCAGCAGCAACAAGCCCACGTCGCACGCGAACTCGCCGGGGGTGCCCGCCGCATACGGGTTTTGCTCGAAGCCTGAACTGTGGTAGTGCCCGTCGGGCAACTGCGCCCGCACAATGTCGTCGGCAGCGCGTACCGCAGTATCCAGCCAATAGCCTTCACCCGTCAGGGCGTACAGGTTGAGGTAGCCCGCGATAATGCCCTCATACCGCCAGTCAATGCCAACGCCAGTATAGCCGGGGGTGTTCATCCACCAGTGCGTCACCGGTCCGGTGTAGCCGTCGTCGCCGCGCATCGTCTCGAACCAGCTATGCAGCCGCACCACCAACCCGCGCAGTTCGTCTGCGTCGGTAAACTCGCTGATCGGCGTAACCGGTGTGACAGGCGCGACAGGTGTGGTCATCCGGCATGCCCCGGCTGTGCCAGCAGCACATGCATGGCGGTGGGTTGCGGCACCACACCCGGCGCAACTAGCGCGGCATACTTCAGTGCCCGCAGGCGGTCGGCAAGGTCGGGGCGGCGTGCGATAGTGGCGGCGTGCATCAGCCCGTTTGCCAGCAGTGCCACCGCCCCATGCACACGGTGGTGGGCAACCACACGTAGCCCGTGCTGCCGCAGCAGCCCACGCACCGCCCGCAACGCGAGTGGAGCCGTCGCGGGGCGCGGGTCGCGCTGCCACTCGCCCAGTCGTTGCCGCGCCAGCACCCCCGACAGGACAATGCACAGCAACCCATCCGGGGCGAGCCACGCCGGGAGCTGCGCGGCAAGCGCGGCAGCATCGGGGGCTTCGGGTTCTGCCCACACAATGGCACGGTGCGGGGTCGTCACATCGCTAGACGAGATGAGCGCAGCCGGGGCGGGGTGCCACCCGGCGGCAGGCTGCACCGTCGCGGCAGGCTGCCCACCTGTGGGCAACAGCAACGGCGGCGTGTGGCGCAGGCGGTGCAGCAGGTCGGCAGCATAATACGCGCTCCCCGTCAGCAGCAGTGGTGTGGTGGCACCTGCCGCCTGCACCGCGTGGCAGCACACATCTAGCGCAGTGCGGCTTTCAAGCGACGACAGGGTTGCATTAGCCACGTTGCAACACCTCGTCATACACGCGGCGCAACTGTGCCCCCACCGCCCGCCAGCTATATTCCTGTTCCATCCGGGCGCGTGCCTGCTGCCCCATCTGCTGGCGGAGCGCGGGATCGCATACCAGTGTGCGGAGCCGCGCCACCAGTTCGGGCAGGCTCCCCGGCGTAATCAAGAAGCCCGTCTCCCCATCCTTCACCACGCGCCGCACACCGGGGATGTTGCTCCCGATGGCGGGTTTGCCCATTGCCATACCCTCAGCCAGCGCAATGCCAAAGGTTTCCGGGGGCAACGACGGAATAGCAACAATATCGGCTGCGGCAAAATAGGTCACAACCGCGGGGGGTCTTTGCCGTCCTGCAAACGTGACGCGCCCAACAAGGTCAGGCTGTGCTGCACGCCGTTCATACGTGTGGCGCATATCACCATCGCCCACGACCAGCAGATGCACATCAGCATGGTGCAACGCGGCAATAGCTTCGAGCAAGAGTGCAAGACCTTTGCGATGATGCGACCGATCAAGCGATGCAATGTAGAACACTACAACTTTGTCGGGGGCAATATTATACGCTTGCCGTACCGACGAGCCATCGTGCGTAGGGTGGAAGAGTTCTACATCCACCCCGTTCGGCACTTCCGTCAGCACCGCAGCACGTTGCTGAAACAGGGTGGTGCCATAGATAGATTGCGCCGCCGAGTCAAGCGAAGGCACAGTTAAGTGTCTGGCAGAGCGGAGCACCGCAGGTAGCACGGTGCGATTGTAGACGGCAAAAACCGGATAGCGTATACCACCTGCTTTGAGGTCGCTAAGCAAATCGTTATGGTATGTCACCAACAAGGGGATGCCACCGCGAGCCACCAACCAGAGGCTTAGTTCATTACCAAAGATAAACGGTCCATGGAGGTGCAGAATATCGGGGGGCGTGATCGCCAATAGGTGCGGGGTCAGGTAGGCATTGCCCACCGAAAAGTGGCACGGCATGTAATGCACGGGTATATCAAGCGTGTCAGCCGCCGGTTTGCCCGGTAAATCCGGGGCATACAAATGGGCATCCACCCCATGCTGGCGGGCGGCGCGTACATAGTAGTAAGCCGCAGTGCCGGTGCCCTCGCGGAAGGGCGGGTGGGCGACGATATGCGCGACACGCATCAGGGCACCAACTTCCGATACAAGGCTTCGTACTCTGCCGCCGCCCGTTCCCAGCGAAAGTCGCGTAGCGGTGTATCTGCGTCGTAGTCGCCGCGTGCGGCGCGGATCACCCCGCTTGCCAGTGCCTCCGCCGAGCGGGGCGGTACGAGCGTGTGCTTGCCCGCCACCACCTCCGGGATCGAGCCGGTGCGCGTCGCCACCACCGGCACGCCCAGTGCGCTTGCTTCGGCGGTGGTGAAGCCGAAGCCCTCCGTGACGGACGGCACCACAATACAGTCGGCTTCGCGCAGGGCTGCCACAAGCTGGCTGCGTTCGGGGAAGGGCGGCACAATATGGATGCGTGCCTGACCGCGCAATGCAGCCGCCTGCTCGCAGAGGGCGGCATAGTGGGCGGGCGGCTTCTGCCCCAGTATGAGCACCAGATGGGCACGCGGGACCGCCTGCTGGATGACGGGCGCGGCAGCGAGCAGGTAGTTCACGCCCTTGGTGCTGCCGGGTCGCCCGTAATAGAGGTACACAAAGTCGTCGGGGGCGATGCCCAGTTGCTCACGCAACTCCACCCCGCCGTCGGGCTGCGCGGCAGACTGCAAAAAGAGCGGGTCAATGCCCCAATAGATGACCGAACTGGTCACATCGGGTACACCAACTGCGAGCATATCGCGGCGCGTTGCTGCCGACACCGCAACATAGGCGTGATAGGGAAACTGCACCATCGTTTGCTCGAAATGCTGAAACACAAACCGCTTGAGCAGTGACGGCTCGACCCGTTGCCAGCGTGCGCCTAGCACTTCGTGCGATGTAAAAACCACCGGGCGGCGTGCCCGCCGCGCCAGTAGTGCCGCCGGGGGCGCAATGGTGTGCGACGCGGTGTGCAGCAGGTCATAGTCGGCTATCTGGCGGGCAATGGTCGGGATGCTTGCCAGCCCGAACAGGTAGCGGTCGCCATACTGGAGCACCGCGACGCGCTCAACCTCCACGCCTGCAATGACCTCGTGGGCGGCAGTATCGGGCAGGCGCGTGGTGATGACCTTGACGTGGTGCCCGCGTTGCGCGAGGTGGCGTGTCAGTTCGCTAAAGACGTATTCGGCACCGCCGATGTAGGGCACATAGTACGACAGCACAAACAGCAACCGCAAGGGGCGTGCCGTCACGGACAGTACACTGGGCGTAGGCACGTCGGGTGCTGTGTTACGGGCGGCAGTGCGAATAGACAAGACGGTCACTTTCATTCAGACGGGCGGTGCCCACCGGCAGACGGGCGGTGCCCACCGGCAGACGGGCGGTGCCCACCGGCAGACGGGCGGTG
>CAZNQP010000068.1:0-2764 GCA_964575355.1 uncultured Chloroflexaceae bacterium | reverse complement strand
CCTACCGGCAGACGGGCGGTGCCTACCGGCAGGCTTGCAGCCCACCCGCTAACGGCTTCGACTCTTCGCCGCTAATTCTAGCATAATCCCACGGATCGAGTGCAGCATGATGCCCGTGAAGAATGTGAAGATACCGATGAGGATGACAGCAATGCTGATAAGCGCATAGCCCACCGCCAGATCGCCGCGTTCGCCATACAGGAAGGCGGTGTAGAGACCGCCTAGCCCCCCCAGTAGCGCGATCACCACCCCCGACACCCCAAAGAACAGTAGCGGGCGATACTGCCCCACCAGCCACAGAATACCGTTCAGGACGTGCAAGCCGTGATGCACAACGTTGCGCTTGGGTTTTTCGTGGTACAGGATGGTGATGGGCACCTCGGCAACCCGTAGCTTGTGGTCGCGGGCGAGAAACTGCATCTCTGACTCGACGGAGAAGCCCGCCGAGCTAAAGATAATCTGGTTGGCGGCTTGCATCGAGAACGCCCGGAAGCCGCTCTGCGAGTCACTCGCAGCAATGCCCGCCGCTGTGCCGGTGATCAGGTTGAAGACCCGGTGCCCATAGACGCGGTGCGTTGGCACCTCGCTGGTCTTTTCGATATAGCGCGAGCCGATGCAGATGTCGGCTTGCCCACTGAGGATGGGCGCAATCACGAGCGGGATTTCATCCGGCAGGTGTTGCCCGTCAGCATCAATCAGTACAACCACATCAGCATCGAGGTTCTGGACTGTGCGGAAGCCCGTGTTGAGTGCGCCCCCCTTGCCTTGGTTGCGCTCGTGGACGATGACGGTGGCACCGGCAGCCCGCGCGATGTCAGCTGTAGCATCACTTGAGCCGTCGTCAACGACGATCACCTCGTCAACGTACTGCAAGCTCTTGAGGACAACGCTACCAATGAAGCGTTCTTCGTTGAAGGCGGGCACGATGGCAACAATACGTGCCGTACCCTGCGGTTGTTCAAGCGGCGTGGTGTAGGCAGACAGGTCAGGCTGCACAGGAGGAGAAGTCGTAAGCATTGGCAGAAACCCTTATATCATTGCTCGTGCCGTGATGTCGCGTGACCATCATTTGTGCAAAAATGCACAAAGTTACTAGACACATACACAAACGACACGATAGAGTGGAATTAGGACTGCGGCGCAGGGAGAAAACGTAGTTACCGTACCTGCCCTAGAGGAAACGCAGGTACGGCAACTGGGACACGTATCACCGTCAGCTTACGAGAAGATTTCCATGATTTTGTCGGCTGCCAGCAGCACAAACACCATCAGCAGGGGAACGATAGCAATGTTGAGTGCCTTGCTCAGGTTTTGCGCCCACGGCGTTTCCTGTGAAGCAAACATCTCCTTCTTAATCAAGCAGACAGCGAGCGTTGCTACCAGAAAGAAACCGAGCGTACCAGCCAGCGTTACCGTGGTGACGGTAGTAACCGTGGTGGTCGTGACAGTCGAGATCATGCATTCGATCCTTTCGCTATGAAAACTAGCTAGTACCCAACATATTAGTGCAAGTATCTGATGTTGCGGTACCACATGTGAGAGCAACGTGGCGTGCAACACTGGATAGCGCGTAAGGGTCTATTCCCTACAGACACGAGTATAGCATACTTCAAGCAACCTGACAACCCGTTAGAAAGACAAAACCGTGACAACCTGCTGTCGCACGTTCACCCAGCGGGCGCGGGCGGTGCGGGCGCGGTACCCGCCCCGGCAGGGTAGCGGCGGCGAAACCACAGGAGCGCAACCACGCCCAACCCCACGCCAAACCACAGCGTGGCAAAGCGAATGATGATCGTGGCGGTGGTCGCGGCGGCGGCGGGCATCCCCACCAACACGTTCAGCAAGCCCACACTGCTGATTTCGGAGGCACCCAACCCACCCGGCAGAAACGACACCAATCCCAGTAGCGTGCTGGCGGCAAAGATGAACGTCGCTTGCAGCAGCAGCAACGGCGTACCCGGCACACCCAGCGCAACCAGCACATAATAGAATGCGATGCACTCGCACCCCCACGACACCACACTAAGCACCGTCGCACCGAGCAAGACGCGCCAGTGCAACAACTGGTGGGTGCTGGCATAGAGCACCATCAGGCGCGGCGCAAGTTTCGCGCCGAGCGGCACGCCGCCCACCCGCGCAATCAGCCAGTTGCAGAGCGGGCGGTTCTGGGCAATCACCACCCCTGCGCCGGTCAGGGCGACCAGCACCCAAAACGCCGACCACGCGGGCGGGTAGAGCGTCAGCCCCAGTGCCATCAGCAGCAGCATCGCAATGCCGTCGGTAATACGCTCGACGAGCACAATCGGCGCGGATGCCGTGATGGGCGTGGCGTTCACGCGCTTGAGCAACGCCGACTTGAAGACCTCCCCGACCTTGCCGGGGGTCACAGCCATCACCATGCCCGCCGTAAACATCAGCCCGCTGTCGCCCCGGCTCACGCCCTGCCCCATCTTCAGGTAGCGCAGGAAGTAGTCCCACTTCAGCCAGCGCAGCACATAGTTGAGCACGGTCAGCCCGCTAATCAGCGGCAGGTATGCCCACTGGAACGAGGTAAAGCTGTCCCACACGCTCTGCACGTCGCTGAACAGGCTGAGTGCCAGCAGCACCGCTATGCCAATTACCAGCGACTTGAGGAGTGCCCCCTGCAACTGCTGCCACGACACGCCGCTCGTGGCGGTGGGGGTTTGTTGTTGTTCGTCCATATTGCGCCTATTATAGCCCACCTGTCGAGCGGGCAGCAGGGCGAGCAGGGCGGGCAGGGCGG
>CAZNQP010000067.1:0-18403 GCA_964575355.1 uncultured Chloroflexaceae bacterium | reverse complement strand
GGGCGTGCGGCGCATCGGGTGTGGCGGGGGCGTGCGGCGCATCGGGTGTGGCGGGCGTGCCGTTGCTGTGCGCCACCACGGGCACCGCTTCTGCGGTCGTGGCGGGTGCATCGGGTGCGGTGGTCGCGGCGGCGGGTTCGGCATAGTCCAACCCCGCATCACCGAACATGTCTACCAGATGCTTTTCAAGCCCCAGCTTGGTGGTGGTATAGACGCGGTCTGCTAGCACGTCGGCACCGTCGAAGCCGAGGATCGGATAGTAGCCGAGCAGGTGGTTTTCGATGTGGGTGGGCGGCGCGATGACCATCGTCGGAATATCGTGCTTGCGCCCGCTGTGACGTTCCATCTGGGTGCCACACACGAGGTCGGGTTGCTCTTGCTCGATCACACGGGCAACATCTTGGAAGGCTTCGGTCACGAGCAGGTCGCCGGGGAGCGCGTCGCCCAGTTGGGCGCGTATCCAGTCGGCTTCGTGCGGCAGGTAGGTGCCCACGCCGATGATCTGCATACCGAGTTCGGTACGCAGAAAACGGGTCACGCCGACGGTGTGGGTTGCGTCGCCAAACACGAATGCCCGCTTGCGGCTGAAACTCTCCATATCGGCGGTACGGGCAAACCACGGCACGCCGCTCGGTGCGCTCAGTCCGTCGAGCGAAAAGGCGTTGAGCGGTGGCATGTGTATGGCGGGGCACCCCATGCGTTCGCCCACCGCATTCAGCCGTTCGACCAGCGTGTTGAGCCACGCGAGGGTGGTTTGCACGCCGATGGGGGCATCGTATAGGGTGGTCATGCCGAAGGTACTATCGAGGTATTGTGCGGCGGCGTGCCCTAGCTCGCGGTAGGGCGCGAGGGTGAGCCACGCGGCGGGCAGGCGGGCGAGGTCGTGTACGCTGGCACCCCACGGTGCTACCACGTTGACCTGCACACCGAGGGCGGCGAGCATGCGGCGCAGGCTAATCAAATCTTGGCGGGCGTGGAAGCCCAACGATGCCAGCCCAAGGATGTTGACACTGGGTGTGGCGGTACGTTCGGCGGCGGTGGCATAGCGTTGGACGAGCAGCGTGAACAGCTTGTCGGCGGCGACAACCTCTTGCATGCGGTAGGGGTTGGCATCGTACACGATGGCATCGGTGTGGATGCCGCTATCGGCGACAATCTGTTCGAGGTTTTCTTGCAGCAGAATGGTGCTGCAACTGGCAGTCACGATAATCAGGTCGGGTTGGTGCTCGCGCTCAACGGCATGCAGTGTGTCGGGGAGCTTGAGCGTGCCGCGCGACAGGTCGCGCCCCGATACCACGCTCACGGTCATCTGCGGAAAGGCAGGCGTGCGTTCGAGCATGGCGAAAATCGGCGTGACATAATCGTCGCCCTGCGGGGCGTGAAAGATAGCATGCACGCCGCGCATGCTATTGGTGATGCGCCCAACGCCGTGGTGGGCGGTGCCCTGATACATCCAGTAGGCTAGTCGCATTCGATACTCTCTTCTCTAGGTGTGGGTCGCTCTTGTTACTCGCACGGGCTAGCGTTGCTCGCGCGGGCTAGCGTTGCTCTAGTGGGATCGTGGGCACCATGCCTGCCAGCCAGATCGGGTCGTCGAGGGGGGGCAACGCGGCGTGGCGCGTCAGGCTGCGCGTAAACATGCTTGCCAGTGTGCCCACGCCTGCCCAGCCGTGGATCGGCATGAAGGCAAACTCGGTACTCCACTTCGCCACCGCACCCGCCCCAATCAGTGGGTTGGTGGTGCCCATGGTGCTGATCACGAGGTCAGGCTTGTATTCGGTGATGTCGTGCAGTTGGCGGTCAAAGTTGGGTTGCTCTACCAGCTTCACGCCGTCGAGGGCGGCGAGTTCGCGGGCGTGGAAGCGGCGGTTGATGTAGGTAGTGCTACATTCGACAACTTCTGCGCCAGCGTTGCGGACGAAGCGGGCAAGCGGCAGTTCGAGCAGGTTGTCGGCGGTGAAGAAAATGCGCTTGCCGCGTAGTACGTCGGTGTGCTCGCGGATGCGTTGCCACGACCGTTCTTCGCGGGCACTGAGGTCGAGCGTGTGCCCGAAGTGTGCGCCAAGGTCTTCCCAGAAGGCACGGGTGCCGCGTGGTCCGAACGGGAAGAGCGACGACAGCAGGGTTGCGCCGCGTTCGTTGGCAAGTTGCGTGGCAATACCGGCGAGGTACGGTTGGAGCGGTGCCAACACGGTACCCGGTCCGATGGGCGGCAGTTCGGTGAAGTGGTTGGCAGGTAAGAAGCCCGCAACCGGGATGTTGAGGTCGGCGGCTTCAAGCAAAAAGTCGTCGGCAATGGTGTCGTTGACCGAGCCAAGAAACACCACGCGGTGGTCGTCGGCGGGAGCTGTGGGGCAGAATGGGATGAGCGATTGCAACACCGAGTCCTCTGCTTGGCTGAAGGTGTACTCTAGCCCGTCGGCAGGCACGTAGAGCACGGGGAGGTCGGGGGCACTCAGGCTGGTTGCCAAGCCCTGAAACTCCACCTTCATGACGCTGGGCGTACACGATGACAGCAGGAAGATGACCGACGGGTGGTGGTCGGCGCGGATTTCGGCAATGATCTGTTCGAGTTCGGGTTGTGGCTTCGAGAGATCGGCTTCTTCGAGCAACGCGATGCCGAAACGTGGGCGGGCAAAGACCATCACGCCGAGCGTATTTTGCAGGAAGTGGGCGCAGGTGTGCGTGCCGAGAATAAGGAAAAAGCTATCTTTGATTTTCTGGTAGAGCCACCCGACGCAGGCAAGCCCGCAGAAACTGTGGTAGGCGGCATCTTCACGTTCAAATGGTAGTGGACGTGGCATGGCGTTCCCTCTCTGTCGTGCCGCGGGGCAGGCGTGTGTGGTGCTGGTGCCCCGACACGGTGTGCTCCTTGCGGTTATTCATATTACACGATTCTTGTGCTCTATGCAACTCGTTGCTATAGCAAACAAACCCCCCGCGACCTTGACCGGCAGCAGGGGGGTGGGTACGTTGTGCGCCGTAGGCGGCAGCAAACTAGGGGGCGGGCGGTGGCGGCACTGGTGCCGGTACGGCGTTTGTTTGCGGGTAGTTGATCTGTGCCTCAATTGCCCACTGGAACCAGTCTTGGACGAGGGTGCCGGAGAGCAGGATGCCGACCGCCCCGGTGAAGCCACACAGCCACGCAAACCAGAATGCCCACAGGTGGATGCTGTATGCGTTGGCGTTGAAGCCCATCGTCCATCGCCAGAAGAGTTGGGCACGTTCGGTGCCGGTGCCGGGTGCTTCGATTTCGTCTTCCTCTTCGTGGGCGGCATACTTTTCGAGTGCCCAGATAGTCGCGCCGTGCATTGAGAACAGCAACGTCGAGCCGAGCAGGAAGAAGATGGAGAGCATGTGGAATGGGTTGTAGTAGAAGTTGCCGTAGGCTACGCTCACGTTGTTTGTCCAGTTGAGCAACCCCACAATACCGTGTGGGACGCTTTCTGACCATGTGCCCATCGCCATCGGGCGCAGAATGTAAATTGCGAGGTAGAGGAGCACCGCGCCGCTGAAGCCGTAGGCGAGGTAGGGGCGCAAGCCACGCGCACGGGCGCGTTCCCACAGGCGTACCTGCCACGCCAAGATGGATGCCGTCAAGAAGAAGGTAGCGATGAGCCACCAGCCACCCTGATCAAGCGGTGCCAGCCCTAGCCCGTATGATGCGGGCGGCGGGTCAATTTGTAAGACGGCGAAGTTCTTGATGAACGCCAGCCCGTTAAAGTTGACCTGTGAGAGCATGACCGTCAGCCAGATGAAGGTGAATGCCCCTGCGGTAATGAAGGCGACGGTACCCCACAGCCCAAGGTAGAAGGGACCGAACTCGCGGTCGAAGCCGAACTTTTCGAGCCATGGCAGTTCGAAGCGTTTGCCCACGAAGCCCGTATTAGCGGTATCGCCAATGTCGAGGTCTATAGGGGTACGCGGCTCCGGCGGACCTCCGGTGGGTGGTGTCATACTCATATCAGACATGATTACTTGCTCCTTTCAGTGGTGTGCGTGTGTCTGCGCTTACAAGCCAGCCCACCACGGGAGGTTATTCCAGAAGCCCCAGAACGAGACCCAGTCTTGCACGGGTAAGCCCGAGAACAGGATACAGAGGTTTGCCAGCAGAATGCTACCGCCAGCGGCGAGTGCGCCTGCGCGGTGGATGCCGGTTTCCCCGATTGAATAAAACTGGATGTCGCGCCAGAAGTCGTTGATGTGGGTAGCGACTTCTGGGTCGCGGCTTTGGGCACCGCTGAGAATGGCAGACCCGTGACAGCCGAGCAGGAAGGTGGTAAAGAAAATACCACTGATTGCCAGCGCGTGGAGCGGGTTGTAGAGGAAATTGCCATAGCGGTAGCCAAAGTTCGATACCCAGTCGAGGTGGGGCATAATGCCGAGCGGGAAGCCTTCTGACCATGTACCCAACAACACCGGGCGGATGATCTGGATCGTCAGCCACGATGAGAAGACAATGCCGTATGACAGCGCGATGTGGTAGCCCATGTCGAGTTTCATGCTGATGTCTACCTGCCGCATCATCCACGCGAAAAATGTGAGGGTGGTGAAGAGGACAGTCATTTGCCAGAGGAAACCCGGTTGACTCGCCTGTACCAAACCCAGTCCGGTTTCAGGGAGCGGCGGGGAAATTCGCCCGGCAAAGAAGTTCTGAGCGAGCGAGTAGGGACCGAGGAAGACCGTCCCATACAAATACAACGCTGCCCCAATCACTGCCCCGACTGAGCCGATGAAACCCCAGAACCCAACGTAGAAGGGACCAATCCAGAAGTCGAAGAAGTCAACACCGAAAATACGGTAGAACAGCGTATTGCCGGGTTGCCGAAAATCGGCTTCAATCTCGTCTAGTGGACGACCGCCGGGTACTCGTGTGGCTCTCGTTCCCGGCACCACATCGATATAACCGCTCATAACTCGTTCCTTTCCAGGAGCCTGACACTCTTACCGCAACGCCGTTTCGTTGTATCAGAGGTCACAGCGCGAACATGCCTTTTGTTGCATAAATCGCAAAATATCTTTACTCGAAGTATAGTATAGGCAGTCCAGATTGTCAAGGAGCGAAGTGGGTAGTGTTGTTCATTATCGCATTAGATCGGGCTACATCGCGCTACTTGCCAGCCCGACAAATATGGTGTGCCGGTGCAACACTGCCCGACACACCGTATTTCGTTTGCGTATTTTTTATATGATGTGTAAGGGGATGGCGTGTACAGGGTAGTGGCTAGCGCAGGTCAATGTGGCGAAAGGCTTCGCCTGCGGTATAGCCCGCCGTTGCGCCGTGTTCGGCGGCACGCTCGCGCACGCGGGTCTGCCAGTCGTCGCGGTGCCCCAACTGGCTGTGGTGGGCGGTCAGGGCAACGATTTTGGTGGTGAGGGTGCTGCTGATGTCTTCGGTGTGGTCGGTTTCCGTCGCGCCCCACAGGTACAGGCTGTCGGGTCGCCAGTGCGCGATGCCAAGCTGGGTTAGCCCGGTCAGGTACAGGTGGTCGCGGGCACTCACCAGCCCATCTACCACGGCAAAGCCGACGGCGCGGTGGTCGGGGTGCAGCATGTAGGGTCGCCATGGGTCGTGCGTAAAGACGCGCTGCGGGCGCACCATACGAATGTAGAGTGCCATTTCTGCCCGGAGCGCGGCGGTGTATTCCAGTTCACCATCGTTGTAGCGCAGGAAGAGCACCTGTTGGACACCGAGTACCTCGGCAGCGGCGTGCTGTTCTTGCTCGCGGGTGGCAGACAGGTGATAGGGCGAGATGGTGCGGTCGTGGCTGCCTTTGTTGCCGTTGGTCACAACAATAAAGGTTGCCTGCCAGCCTTCGTTGACCAGCCGTGCCACTGTGCCGCCACAGCCGATCTCGCCGTCATCGGGGTGTGCGCCAATGACAAGCACGCGCGGTGCTTCGCTCATAGTCATTGCTCCTTGTTGGTTTCATCGTTTGTTTGATTACGATTGTGCCATGACTTCACGATACACCGATTGTATGGCAGTGGCAATAGCGTGCCAGTTGTAGGTGCGGGCTTGGTCGTAGGCTTCGCTGGCTTTTTGTTCACGCAGCAAGGCGACACTGAGCAGGCGGTGCAACGCGGCAGCCAACGCGGCAGCATTGCGGGGCGGCACCAGCACCCCGCCGCGCCCGGCTTGCAACAGCACGCGTAGCCCGCCTACGTCCGAGGCGATCACGGGGGTGCGGCATGCCATTGCTTCAAGGGCAGCCATACCAAATGATTCGTAGAACGACGGCATGGCAAACACATCGGCGGCACTATACCACCACGGCAGTTCGGTGTGCGGGCGCGCCCCGACAAACTGCACGGTTGCACCAAGGGCGAGGGTTTCGCGCAGGTGTGCCAGCCGACGCTGTTCGGTGTTCCATGTGGCAGGGTGTGCCTCGCTACTGCCGCCCACCAGCAGCACATGCACCGCATGGTCATCGGCGGCGAGCTGTGCCCGCAGCAGGGCGGTGGCTTCGATCAAGGTGTCAAAGCCTTTCAATGGCTCCATGCGCCCTACCCCCAGCACAATGTAGCTGGTGGCTGGTAGCCCAAGATGGGCACGGGCGGCGACGCGGTCGTGGGGCTGAAAGTGTGCTACATCTACACCGGGCGGAATGATCCACACCCGGTCGGTGGGGGCGGCATAGTGTGTGACGAGGTGATCGCGGTCAATGGTGGTGGCAGCAATGATGCCGTCTACGTGGGCAACAAGCGTTTGCTCAATGGCAATGCGCGTGGTGGTCTCGGTCTCTTCGCTGCCGCGTGCGACGGTATTCTTCAGCGCACCGAGTGTGTGAAACATCTGCACGATGGGGATATGCCAGCGTTCGCGCAGGGCAAGCGCAACCTGCCCCGATACCCAGTAGTGGCTGTGAATGATGTCATAGGCACGTTGCCCGCGCATGGCTTCGATGCCAGCGAGCAGGGCGGGCAGGTGGTCAAGAATACGGTTTTTGTCATAGGGTGCGGCAGGTCCGGCGGTCAGGTGGTACAGCACGACACCGGGGGCAAGCTCGATGTGGTCGGGGGCGGCGGGGTCGGTGCGGCGGGTAAACACATCCACGGTGTGCCCGGCACGCGCGAGTTCGCGGCTGAGAGCATGCACGTAGACATTCATACCGCCTGCTTCTTTGCCACCGGGGAGGGCGAGCGGGCTACTGTGGATGGCGAGCATGGCGATATGCATGGTGGGTCACTTCCACGAGCGATATTTGAACAGTGCCAGTACCGCGTAGATGCCCTGACTGGGGCGCATCTTCTTGCCTTCTTCGTAGGTGCGCCCCAAGTAGCTGACCGGTACCTCGAAGATGCGGTGCTTCTGGCGCAATACCTTGGCGGTGATCTCTGGTTCTAGCCGGAAGTCGGTGCTTTCGAGGTGCAGGCTCCGCATAATGTCGGTACGCATCACTTTGTAGCACGTCTCCATATCCGAAATCCAGCAGTTGTACAGGAAGTTGGTCAGGAAGGTTAGCCCTTTATTGCCGAGCGCATTCCAGAAGTACATGCCGGTGTGGCTGCCCATGAAGCGGCTCCCATACACCACATCCACGCGCTGGTCGGCAATGGGCTTGAGCAGCGCGAAGTAGTCGTAGGGGTCATACTCTAGGTCAGCGTCTTGCACCAGCACCACCTCGCCACGGGCGTGGGTGAGCGCACTCCGGACGGCGGCACCCTTGCCGCCATTCTGGGGGTGGCGCACCACGGTGATGCGCGGGTCGCGGGCGGCATAGTCCTGCAAGATCGGATAGGTCGCATCGCGTGAGTTATCGTCTACCGCGATAATCTCAAGGTCAATATAGTTGCCTACCTCGAGTACGCGGTCGAGAATGGCGGGCAGGGTATCCTCTTCGTTGTAGCATGGCATGAGGATGGATAGAAAAGGTCGCCCATTCTGTGAGCGAAACTCGATAGGTTGGGGTGTGGGATACGTCATCAGATATTCCTCGTCTTTGTCTTTCGTCCCGTTTGGGCACGCTTAGCCCCGCCTTCCCATGCGTGTTGCATTGGTGTGCGCTTTCCGGTCTATCGCGTACCGCAACGAGTATAGCACGAACACACAAGTTAGTCGTAGATTTGTTGCACACTTACCACGCGATGCAACCACAACTGGATCGCTGCCAGTGCCAGATAGCCATAGTAGGCACTGATGCCCAGCCGCCAGAGCCAACCGCGTTGCCATAGGTGGTTGAACACGAGCGCACTCGCCACCGCCACAAAGGGCAACGCGGCAAGAAAGTGTTTGTCTACCATCGAGATGGTGTAGGCGGCGGGCACAAACAGCAGCATGATACCGACCCACGCGACGATTGCTGCCCACAGCAGCACCGCACCCGGCGATGGCGCAGTGGCACCGCGCCCTGCCCGCCAGCTTGTTACGCCAAGATAGACCGCCGTGAGGATGAGCGGCACCACAATGCCATAGCCGAACAGTCGCTCGTGGCGCAGCAGGTACGCGCTCAGTGTGTCGCTGGCACGCCCGCTATCTTCGTGCCCCGCGGTGAAGGCTTCGATGATGTAGGGGATGGTACGCTCGACGATGGGGACGAAGTACTGCCCGTAGTACACGAGCGTCACGCACGCCGCCGCGATAGCGGTTGCCAGCCACAGCCAGCGCACGCTGCCGCGCAGGGCGGGGGTGCCGCTCCGCCACGTCGCCAGCCACAACGCCAGCGAGAACCCCACCACAAACAGCCCAGTAAACACACCTGCGACGGTATACACGAGAAACGAGGCAACGAGCAGCAGCACCAGCACCGCCATGATGCCGCGTTCGGGCAGGCGGTGCCATGTTGCCAAGAGCCACAGCGTTGCCAGCAGCACAAACCACAGCCCCATGGTGGTGGGCATGTTGCCCCACGACAGCAGCAGGTAGTTGATCGGTAGCACCGCCATGAGCAACGCGGCAAACAGGGCGGCGCGGTGGTGGCGCACGCCATGCAGCAGCACGAACAGCCCCACCAGCAGAATGCGGCTACTATCTAGGAGCGCACTAACCATGTTTGCCGTGAACTCCATGCGCCACGGCAATAGCGCAAAGCTAGTGGCGATCAGGTGGAAGTAGGGCGAGTAGGGGATGACTGGGCGTTCGCTCCCCCATTCGGCAACCGGCATCGTAGACTCGTTGAGCGGGCTGTCGGTGCCGTAAAGGAGCGGCAACTGCCCGCCAAGTATCCAGCGGGCGCGTTCCATGTGCCAGTGAATGTCAATGCCGATGAAGTAGGGGTAGAGCATGCCCGCCGCCTTGAGCCAGTAGCTGGCAAAGAAGATGAGGAGCACCCCACCGACCAGTGCCAACCCGCCTTCGCGCACCCCCAGCCGATAGACGAGCCAGTGCAGCAACGGTAGCAACACCGCCAGCAGCACAAGGCTCCACAGTGCCAGCCCCGCCAGCGACGTGACCATCTGGCTGGTGGGGTAGCGGTGCCACGCCAGCCCCCACGCCAGCAGTGCCAGCGCGGTAGCAGCAAGCCCTGCCGCCAACCACAGCGGCGCATAGGTGAGGCGGCGCACCTGCCACGGCAACACCAGCGACAGCATGACGGCGAGACAACTGTATAGCCCTGCCAGCATGGTTAGGGTGGCTAGCCCGACGTGCCACGGCGGTAGCACGGCAATGCTGCCTGCCACGGGCGCAATCTGTGCGTCTGCGACGAGCACCCCCAATGGGCGCGGGTCGCGGTATTCGTTGGCGTGCAGCGTCAGGGCGAGCGTGCCACTGTGCATCAGGTGGGGCGGCACCAACAGACTGACGCGGCGCACGTCGCCACTGTCGGGCAGGCTGGCAAGCGGCTTGGCATTGACCGACAGGCGGGCGGCGACGGGTGCGGGTGCGGGGTGGCGCGTCACCATATCGAGGCTGACGAGCCACGCGCCCTGCCCTAGCCCGCTAAAGACCATCTGGCTTTCGCCACGGCTCCAGCGATAGGTACGGGCGGGCACGATCTCGGCACTGGCGATGATACCGGGCGGCGGCTCAGGTCCGCCGGTCAGGGCGGGGCGCAACTCAAGCGTGAGTGTCTCGCTGGCGGCAAGCTCGGCGGGCACGAACGCCGTGAAGCTGTGCGAACTGTCGCGCGGAATGCTGACCGGCTCGCCGTTCACACTGAGGGCAACCCCACTCAGGGGGCGACCCGGTAGCTCTGGCGGTGCCTGCACCGTAATCATGTGGTCGCCGTTGTGCCCGCCGGGGATGGTCAAGCTGGTGCTATCGGCTGCCCACGGGTACCGCGTGCCCGCCCCAGCAGCATCCACTTCGCGGGCGTGGAAGTCGCGTAAGAAGGCGGCATCGTAGTAGCTCCCCATATCCACGTTCACGGTGGGGCGCACGAGATAGGCAGCAACCAGCAGTACCATTGCCAGCCCTGCCAGCAGGAGCGGTGGCAACGGGTAGAGCAAGCGGCGGTCTAAGAGGAGTGACACGCCGCCCGTGGTCTGTACCGGGGGCACGGCAGCAACGGCGCGGTTGGTTGGCAACGAACGTGCCATAGGTCTCCAGTCTGTCTAGTGCTGCGGCACGGGTGCCGCCGGACGTGTACTATCGAGTATACTGGATAGCATACCCGGAAGTGAAAAGTTTGCAAGTTTTGCAGCCGCGAGTAGCACGAAGAGGAGAGCTATGGCACCCCAAACAATCCCCGTTATTCAGCTTGGTATTGGCGGCGTAGGCACTGCCCTGCTGCACCAGACCCGCACACAGGCAGCGATGCTGGCAGCCCGCTACGGCGTGGCACTGGCATATTATGGCATTGCCGATAGCACCGCCGCCCTCGTGGGGGCACCGCTTGCCACCGCCCAACTGGATGCCGCTGTTGCCGCCCGTGCCACGGGTGCGAAACTTGTATCCTTTGCCGATGCGACCCCCGGTATGCTCACCTTCGCCATGCTGCCGCCGCCGCCCGCGCTGCTGGTGGATGTGACCGCCAGTGATGCGACGGTGCCCCTGCTGACCGCAGCAATGCAGGCGGGCTATGGTGTAGTGCTGGCAAATAAACGCCCGTTGTCGGGTGATCGCGCCATCTTCGCGCAACTGACCGCGCACGGCACAACATGGTACGAGGCGACCGTGGGGGCGGGCTTGCCGGTCATCAGCACGTTGCAGGCATTGCTGGCAACCGGCGACGAGGTGCAGCGCATCGAAGCCAGCCTGAGCGGGACGCTGGGCTACCTGTGCAGTGCGCTTGCGGATGGCACGCCGTTATCGGCGGCACTGGCGGTGGCGCAGGACAATGGCTGGACTGAACCCGACCCACGCGACGACCTGAGCGGCGCAGATGTTGCCCGCAAAGCTCTTATTCTGGCGCGAACGTGCGGCTTGCCGTGGACGCTGGACGACATCCCGGCAACCCCATTGTTCCCGCCGGAGCTGGCAAGTGGCAGTGTCGCGGCGTTTCTTGCCGCCCTGCCAGCCCACGACGGCGCACTGGGGGCGCAGTCTACGGCGGCGCGTGCCGCGGGTGCCACCCTACGCTACAGCGCGACCATCACGCCGGGGGGGGCGCAGGTGGCGATGCAGCCCGTGCCATTGGCGCACCCGCTCGCGGCACTGCGTGGCACCGACAACCTGATTGCCTTCACGACGACGCGCTACCCCAGCCCGCTTGTGGTGCAGGGGGCGGGGGCAGGCACAGCGGTCACGGCGGCGGGGGTGCTGGGTGACATGCTGGTTGCCGCCCGCACCCTCGCGGCACGCTAGGGACGCGGGCGGGATACGGGCGCGGCGGGTCTATTCCCCGGTAGCTCCGGCGGCGGCGAGTTCCTGCTCGATGACCTGCTCAAAGGCTTCGTATTGCTGTGCGCCCAGCAGTGGTTCGCCGTTGATCAGGAAGGTGGGTGTGCTGCGGACCCCGATGGTCTGTGCCAGCGTGGTTGCTTCTTGGATCGTAGCCGTGTGCGTCCCCCCATTGAAGCATTCGTCGAAGGCGGCGGTGTCAAGGTCGAGTTCGGCGGCGAACGATGCAAGTGTCTCTGGCGTGAAGTCGCGTTGCCCCTCAACTGCGACGCGCTCGACAAGGCGGTCGTGGTATGCCCAGAACTCGCCCTGATCGGCGGCGCACTCGCTGGCTTCTGCCGAAGTCACCGAGCCTTCGCCGAGGAAGGGGTAGTGCAGGTAGCCGAAGCGGACTAACCCAGTGTCAATGTATTCGGCTTCGAGTTGTTTGCCCGCTTCGTTAGCGAACTGGCTACAGTAGGGGCACTGAAAGTCGCTGAACTCAATGATCGTAACGGGGGCGTTGGGGTCGCCCTTGAAGTGGCGTGTATTGTCCACCAGAAAGGTCATGAGTTGCTGCATGTCCGCGTCGGTGGGCGTGGGTACAGCCCCTTGCTCGCCCGTTGCCGGGGCATCCGCGCTCCCGGTGCCAGCATCGGCGGCTGACGGGTCGCTAGCGGGGGCATCGGCGGGGGCAGGTTCTGCGACGGCAGCACCACTGTCGCGCAGTGCCTGATCAGAAACTGCCTGTGTTATGAGTGGTCGCCCGAAGTAGCCCGCGAGCATGCCGACAACCAGCATGAGGGTGCCAAACAACACAAGGTTGATCGGGTTCTGGGCGGGCGCGGCAGGCGGTGTTGCGGATGGCGCGGCGGGTGTGGTAGCTATTGGCGTGGTTGCCGTGGGAGCGGGGGGAGGCTCGGCGGCAGGCTCGGTAAGCGGTGTGGTTGCCGTGGGAGCGGGGGGAGGCTCGGCGGCAGGCTCGGTAAGCGGCGTGGTTGCCGTGGGAGCGTCGGCAGGCTCGGCGGCGGGCGTTTCAGTTTTCTGCTCATCGGTCATCTATGGTCTCCTATGGCTAGTCGGGCTAGCTAGGCTAGTCGGGCTATCCGGTTGTTGTTTTTACAGTTGCCACTGTCCATACTACACCATCGCACGGAGGGCGGCAATAGTACTCACAGGGGATAGTGCAGGGGCAGTAGCCCTGCTGGGCGCGTGTCGGCGGGTCTCATCTGGTCACATCTGGCGCACCGGGATACCGTGCTCACGCAGGTAGTCTTTGACTTGGGCGATGGTGTAGTCGCCGAAGTGGAAGATCGAGGCAGCCAGCACCGCGTCTGCCTGTCCCTCTGCCAGCCCGACATACATATCGTGGGGCGACCCCGCCCCGCCCGATGCAATCACGGGGACACTGACGGTGCTACTAACGGCGCGGAGCAACGCAAGGTCGTAGCCAGTTTTCTGCCCGTCGGCATCCATGCTGTTGAGCACGATCTCGCCCGCCCCCAGTTCGACACCGCGCTGTGCCCACGCGACGGCATCTAGCCCGGTGGCACGCGGGTCGCGCCCAGTGTGCGTAAAGACTGCCCACTGGGGCGGCGCGGCTGGGTCATCGCTGGGTACGCGCTGTGCGTCAATCGAGAGCACAATGCACTGGCTGCCGAAGCGTTGTGCGCCCTCCGCGATGAGTTCGGGGTTACGGACTGCCGCCGTGTTGATGGACACCTTGTCGGCACCTGCTCGCAGCATGCGGTACATGTCCTCAGTGCTCCGAATGCCACCACCGACGGTGAGCGGGATGAACACCGCGCGGGCGGTGCGCTCGACTACCTCGACCATAATATTGCGCTCGTCGCTGCTGGCGGTGATGTCGTAGAAAACCAACTCATCGGCACCGGCTTCGTTGTAGGCGGCGGCGAGGGCTACCGGGTCGCCTGCGTCGCGGTGGTTGACGAATGACACCCCTTTAACCACACGTCCGGCTTTGACATCGAGGCATGGGATAATACGGCGGGTCAGCATCGGCGTTGCTCCTTTCGTCTGTTGCTCCGGGGCATGCGCTCCTCCGGGGCATGCGCTCCTCCGGGTCATACGTTGCTCCGGGTCATGCGCTCCTCCGGGTCATACGCTGGTACGGGCAGTATACCGCATGCGGGCAGGGCGTGGGCAGGGCGGTGAGCAAGGTTGGCAGGGGCTTGGTTGACAAACCGACATGCCACAGGAATAATACAGGTATAGCATTTGTGCTACACCTGAAGTGACCCACGCCCCGCACACGCGCCGAGCGTGTGCCCGTGGTCTAAAACATAGAGCGCGAAGAGGAGACCCCCCCATGACAACTACGACAACGACAACTGCAACCACGAGCGCGGCAGGTATTCGCTGGGACTTGCAACGCTATTTCTATGCTGCTGCCGATGACCCCGCCCTGATGCGTGATATGGATGCCGCCGCCGCCGCCGCCGAGCAGTTCGCGGCAACCTATCGCGGCACTATCAATGTGCCGGGTGGTCCGGCGGCTGACCATCTGGCGGCAGCCCTCCAGCAGCTAGAGGCAGTCTACGAGCAGGGTGGACGTGCCCAAGTCTATGCCCACCTGCTGTTTGCGGGCGATACCAGCAAGCCCGCTCACCGTGACCTGCTGCAAAAGGTAGACCAGCGTGCCACGGCAATTAACAACCAGATATTGTTCTTTGACCTTGAGTGGCTCCAAGTCGCTGACGAGGATGCTGAACGCCTACTGGCGGCTCCCGAACTGCAACGCTACCACTACTACCTGCAATCGGCGCGGCGGTATCGCCCGCACATGCTGACCGAAGCCGAAGAGCGCATGGTCAATGAGAAAGACCAGATCGGGCAGCAGGCGTGGCAACGGTTCTTCACCGAGCAGACTGCGAGCCTGCGCTTCCCCATCGAGCGCGACAGTGAGTTGCTGCACATGGAACTGGACGGCTTGCTGTCGCAACTGTATCGCCCCGACCGCGAGGTGCGCCGTACTGCTTTCGAGACCCTCTATGACGTACTGGGTGGGCAAGCCGAAATCCGCGCGTTCATCTACAATACGTTGCTGCAAGACCAAGTGACCATGAACCGCCTGCGCCAGTATGACGCGCCCATGCTTAGTCGCCACCTCAGCAACCAGATTGACCCGCAGGCGGTGGAAACCATGATGGCGGTCGTGGAGGCGAACTATGGCATTGCCCACCGCTACTTCACGCTCAAGGCGAAGTTGCTGGGCGTGCCGAAGCTCGAACTGTACGACCAGTATGCCCCCGTCATTCCGCCGAAGGGTAGCCGTACCTATGCCGAAGCCCAGACTACCGTGCTGACGGCAATGGAACGCTTCAACCCAGAGTTCCATGCCCTCGCCGAAGGCTTCTTCAGCGAGTCGCGCATTGATGCCGAGCTACGCCCCGGCAAGCGTGGTGGTGCCTTCTGTAGTGGCTTTGCGCCCAGCAGTGCGCCCTATGTGCTGCTGAACTATACCGACGAACTGCGTGACGTAATGACCATGGCGCACGAGTTGGGGCACGGCATTCACTTTGAACTGGCACGCGAGCAAACGTTGCTCAACTACTACCCCGTGTTGCCGCTCGCAGAAACGGCATCGGTGTTTGCCGAGATGCTGGTGTTCGACTATCTCGTGTCACAGGTGGACAACCCGCAGACACGCCTTGCGTTGGTGTGCAGCAAGATCGAAGATATCTTCGCCACGGTCTTTCGCCAGAACGTGCTGACGCGCTTCGAGCTAGCCGCCTATAACGGGAGTGCGGCGGGGCGCGTCACGCCCGAACTGTTCGGGCAGTTCTGGCTCGCCGCCAACCAGCCCTACTACGGCGAGGCGGTCAACCTGACCGAAGGCTACGAGTTCGGGTGGTCGTACATTCCGCACTTCATCAACACGCCATTCTACTGCTATAGCTACGTCTTTGGTGAGTTGCTGGTGTTGGCACTGTATGGCATGTACCGCGAACAGGGCGCGGCGTTTGTGCCGCACTACCGCGCATTGTTGGCGGCAGGCGGCAGTGCCAGCCCCGAAGACCTGCTGCAACCGCTCGGTGTGGACATCCGGGAGGCAGCGTTCTGGCAGCGCGGTCTCGACGAGTTGCATCGCTTAGTGGATCAGGCAGACCAACTTGCCGTACAATAGAAGCGTAATGGCAAAGAAGTAAGCGGCGGGCAACACCCGCCAATGAGATGTGATAAGTCGCAAGTCACGTACAGTAAAGGGGAAGAACAGTGTTTTTTAAGAAGCCTGACGACTCGTTGCCGCCGGAAATCCGCGAGCGCATCCCGCCGGGACAGTACCTCACCGAAAAGTTCCCGGTGCTCCACTATGGCAGCGTTGCCCGCTATACCGACGTTGAGAATACGTGGGACTTCCGCGTGTTTGGCGGCAGCATCAGTGAACCGGCGCGGTTTAGCTTTGCCGAGTTTCGCGCCCTGCCAACCGTCACCATGACCACCGACATCCACTGTGTCACGCGCTGGAGCAAACTTGACACGACGTGGGAAGGGGTGCGCTTCACCGAGTTCTTGAAGCATATCCCCGAACTGAAGTCAGATGTTGCCTTTGTCATCGCGCATGCTGAGCACAACTTCACGGCGAACGTGCCGCTCGAAGTGCTGATGGACGATGACGTGATGCTGGCGTACAAGTACGATGGCAAAGAACTTACGCCAGAGCACGGCTACCCACTCCGCCTGATGGTGCCCAAGAAGTACTTCTGGAAGAGTGCCAAGTGGCTACGCGGGCTAGAGTTTACGTCGCACGACCAGCTTGGCTTCTGGGAACGCTACGGCTATAACAACCACGCCGACCCGTGGCAGGAAGAACGCTACGCCGACTAGTCGCGGCGACACGTTCACTCGCACGTCAGCCCGTCCCCCGTCAGCCTGTTGTGGCTGGCGGGGTTTGTTGTGCGCCGCCGACCAGCAGCAGCACCGCCGCCGTTTTTGCCGCTGTGCGCTCGATAGTGTAGTGCTGCAACGCCCGTGCTCGCCCGTGGGTGCCTAGCGTCTGCCGGAGCGTCGCATCGTTTGCGAGCCGTGCGAGGTGCGCCGCAAGGGTGGTTGTATCATTTTCGGGGAACAGTAGCCCCGCGTCGCCCACCACCTCTGGGATGGCACCCGTGGCGGCGGCAATGACGGGCACCGCGCATGCCATTGCCTCGACGAGCACGCGCCCGAACTGTTCCGCCCAGACGGGTGTTGTCCGCGACGGCAGCACCAGCATGTGCATCTGTTGCATCAGGGGCGGCACAGCGTCGGGGGGGTGTGCGCCCGCCCACGTCACTGCGTCGCCAATGCCGAGCGCGTGCGCCAGTGCGTGCAGGGTGGTGTGCTGTGTGCCGTCGCCCACCAGCAGCAGGCGGGCGGTGTGCAGGGCGGGTGTGTGCCGCCGTGCCAGCGCAAACGCCTGCACCAGCAGGTCTACCCCTTTTTCGGGCACCAGCCGCCCCACATAGCCGATGGTGAGGGGTGTGGCGGGCGGTGGCACGGCGTGCGGCGCGTAGCGCGTGGTGTCTACGCCGAGTGCCTGCACCCTATACCGTGGCTTGTGGTAGCCGCCTGCCCGCAGCATGGCAGCCGCCTGCGCGTTGCCGCACAGCATACCGTCGCTTGCGTACAGCGTCAGGCGGCGCACCACGCGGACGTGCAGGCGCATGCGGCGGGCGACGTTCTGGCGCGTGTAGAGCAGCAGGCGGGCGTGCGGCGCGTACCAGTGGCGGGCGATTGCCAGTTGCAGCGCGGTCAGGCTGTCGGGTTCTTCGCCGGCGTAGATGACATCCGGTTGCAGTGGGGCAATGTCGCTGAGCAGGCTACGGTAGAGCGCACGGTGCCAGTCGGTACTGGTCATTGGCAGTGGGCGGGCGCGTCCCGGCGGCAGGGCGGGTGGCGGCAACGTGGTGTGATAGAGCGTATCGTGCCATGTCGGGGGGTAGCGGTAGTGTAGCTCTAGACCCGGCGTGGCGGCGATTAAGGCAACCTTGCGCTGCTGCCCGGCGGTGTGGTAGCGGGCAAAGTAGAGCGCACGCACCGGGCGGCTCATACGTTGCTCCCGCTATACTGGGCGTTACACTGGGCGTAGACCGCACGGGTCGCACGGGCGGCATCTGCCCACGTCGCGCGGGCGGCGTGCTGCCTGCCGCGTTCCGCGAGCGCAGCGCAACGGGCGGGGTCTGTGAGCAGGGTGTGCAGCGCGTGCGCGAGGGCGGCGGGGGCGGTGGGGTCTACCTGCCATGCCGCGTTGCCGACCACGTCGGGCAGGCTACTGCGGTTGCTACACACCACCGCCGTACCGCACGCCATTGCTTCGAGCGGCGGCAAGCCGAAGCCTTCGTACAGCGACGGAAACACAAACACGGTTGCCCCCGCATACAACGCGGGGAGGTCGTCTTCTGGGATGGCGGGCAGCACGCGCACCGCGTCGCCCATGCCTGCTGTGAGTTGGGTGGCGGTGGGGTGGCGCGGGTCGCTTGCGCCTGCCAGCACCAGCACGGGCGGTGTGCCGGGGTGTGCGTGCCACGCCGCCCGGAGCACGCGCCATGCAGCAACAAGGGCGGGGAGGTTTTTGTGCGGCTTGTTGGTGCCAACCCACAGCACATAGCGGGTGGGCAACCCGTACCGCGCACGCACCGCAGCAACGGTAGCGGCGGGCGGTGGGCGCACGGTGGCGGCGGCCGCGGCGGCTATCACGGTGCT
>CAZNQP010000066.1:4272-19178 GCA_964575355.1 uncultured Chloroflexaceae bacterium | reverse complement strand
TGGGGTGGGTAGACCCACTCGATAAACTCGCCGGTACCCGTGGTTGCACCGATGGGTTCGGGGGGCGCACCTTGTGCCCCGACGAGCACCGCACCGGGGTTGGCGGTGATCACGCGCACGTCTTGCTGCGCCAGTATCGTCTGTGGCTCGCCGGGCAGCATCACTTGGTCGTAGATGATCAGCCCGTCCGCGATAATCTGCATGTATACGCCCTCTGGGTTTTGGGGGGGTATCTCAACGCTGAGTACAACCGGGGCTTCGAGCGTGGGGGTGGGTGGTATAGCGGTCGGCGTGACCCCCGGCGGGAACGCCGACGGCACGACAAACGGCGTAGCGGTGGCGGCAGGTGCTGCACCTGCTGGTTCGCTGGTGGTAACGAGCGGCGTGGGGGTGGGGGGGAGCGGTGTGCCTTCCACGACCGCGCTGGTGCTGTCGGTCGGGGTTGGGGTGTTGCCGACGTAGCCGAGCGCGTTCAGGGCAAAGTATGCCGTGCCGACCAGCGCAATGGTCACGAAGAAGACCCCAAAGAAGCTGGGTAGCAGAAATGAGCGCGTGCTGGGCTGGCTGGTGGCGGGTACTACCCGGATCGGCGCAGTTGTACCGTTGTCTTCGCGGTACAACTGGATCATCTCATCGGGCGACACACCGAGATATTCCGCGTAGTTGCGGATGAAGCCTTTCGCAACGACATTGTTGGGCAGTGCCCCATAGTCGCCCGCTTCGAGGGCACGCAACGCGGGCAGGCTGATGCGTGTGGCGCGGGCGGCTTCTTCAATGGAGATACCGCGTTCCTCGCGCGTGGCACGTAGCCGTTCGCCGAGTTGACTCATAGTTCTGCTTTCTCTACGGTAGAGACACTCAGGGCTGACAAGATAGTTATCATGGTTATCACATGTATGCTACCATAGACAGGCAAACACCGCAACAGGAAGGGCTAGCGAACACATGAGTGCGAACGGCTACAAGGCAGGCGGCTACGATTGGGTGGGGCAGTGGCAGGCAATGTACGATGCCGAACGGCAGCAGGGCGAGGCGCGTGCCCGCCCCGATGCTGCCCGTGCCGCCGACCACTGGCACGGGCGTGCCCAACGCTATGCCCGGCGCAGCCACGCCGTGCCACAGCCCGACGACGCGATGCAGGCGTTGTTGCCGTTGCTGCGCCCCACCGACGTGGTGCTGGATATTGGCGCGGGCACCGGGCGGTATGCCAGTGTTTTGGCACAGCACGTCCAGCAGGTGATCGCGCTGGAGCCATCGCCCGCCATGCGTGAGCAACTGGTGCAGCGCATTGTGGAAGACGGGTTGACCAATGTCGAGGTCGTGGCGGGGGCGTTTCCGCCTGATCGTCGGCTGCCCACGGTAGATGTCGTGCTGGCGGCGCATGTGCTGTACGCAGTGCGTGACATTGCGCCGTTTATCCACGCGATGCACGCCACCGCCCGACGGCGATGTGTGCTCTTTATGATGATCCGCCATTTTAACAACCACTTCACACCGTTTTGGCAGCACTTCTATGGCGAAGACCGACTGCCGCTCCCGGCGGGCTTAGAGGCGTTCGCGGCACTGTATCAACTAGGCTACCCCGCCGATATGCAGACGGTACCCTTCTGGCACTTTGGCTATGCCACGCGCGACGAAGCCCGCCACGAGGTACGCCAGAAGTTGTATGCCACCCCCGACGACATGAGCGACACGGCACTCGATGCCGTCATTGACGCGGTGCTGCTGCCACAACCAGACGGGAGCCTGTTATTGCCGGGGCAACTGGGCTTCGGCGCGGTCATTACGTGGGCGGGGCACGCGGCTACGGCGGCACTGCCAGACAACCGGGCGACCCGCCCACACGAGTGATAGGGGGCAACAATGGCAACGATTCTGATGGTGTTGATTGGACTGGCTGTGCTGCTGTTTGTGGGGTTGCTGCTGTGGGGCGGCTTTTTGCTCTTGGTGCAACTGGGTATTATTGCCAAGAAAGCTGCCGAAAAGCCCACACACGATCACGGTACCTACACGCTCGATCAGGGGCGCGAGGTAGGCGGCGGCATTCCGCCCTACCAGCAACGCCCCGCCGACGAGGGCGAACCGACCGACGGGGATGGGTGACGTGTGGCGGCGGCGAGCGTGGCGGCGGCGGCTAGTTTTTGCGCCGTTGTGCCCCGTTCCACGCCGTAATCATCAGTGCGCCGAGGTAGGCGAAGAAGATGATGCCGCCTACCGTCGAGAGCCAGCGGAAGAACTGGGCGATCCCGGACGGCAGGAGAATGCCGAGCAGCAGCATGAGGGCGGTGATGGCGGCGACCGTGCCGAGTTGCCGTTGCAGTGTGCGATAGACTGCTGCCGGGTCGCTGTCGAGTTGTGCCCATGCGTTGGTGCGTGTACCGAGCACTTGCCACGCAAGCGCACCGCCCGCGAAGGCACCAATCGTCAAACCAATGTTGAGCATCGAGAGTGGGTCTAGTCCGGGCAGCATGTGGTTCTCACTTCTAGCTGATGGCTATCTGCGGGCAGTATACCACAGGCGTGGTAGGCTGGTGTACCTGCTGGTTGTCGCCCATATCTGCTACAATAGATGTACGTATGACAACGCAACCACCGATTAGTGCTACCATCCCCGGCTACGCGCCGCAGCCTGCCAGCCTGACGGTACAGTATGCCGATGCCTGCGACCACTACGAGTTAGTGTTGCCCTTTGTGACGATTGGGCGGGCGGCAGACAACCAGATTGTCATTCCGTTGCCGACGGTTTCGCGCCTGCACGCCGTCATTACGCGCCACGAAGATGGGCATACCATCACCGACCAGCAATCGGCGAATGGCTTGCTGTTTCAGGGGCGACCGCTGCACGAGCGGCTGTTGCAAGATGGCGACGTAATCCGTATCCTTGACGACGCGGGCAACGTGGCGACGCTGGTATACCACAACCCCAACCAGACGGTAGCGACCCACACGCTGGCGATCAAGATGCCCGCTAGTGCCGATGTCCTGACGATTGGGCGGGCGGCGGATAACGATGTGGTGCTCGACCACCCGCAGGTGTCGGTATATCACGCGCTCCTGCGCCGCGATGCCTTTGGGGTGCGGCTAGAAGACAGCATGAGCACCAACGGCACCTACCTACACGGGCAGCGCGTTAGCAGTGCGCGGCTGGGCGTGGGCGACGTGGTACGAATTGCCAGCTACCATCTTGTGTTGCAGGCGGGTAGCGACACGCTTGCCGTTACGCGGCAGGCGGTGCGCCTCGATGCTATAGACCTGTCCTACACGACTGCCAACGGGCACACGTTGTTGCAGCCCACCACGCTGGCGGCGGCACCGGGGCAACTGGTGGCGATCATCGGGGGGAGCGGTACGGGCAAGTCTACGTTGCTGCGCTTGATCGGTGGCATGGTGCCGCCCAGCGCGGGCAGTGTGCTGCTTGATGGGCACCCGCCCACCGCCCACCAGTCGCGGCGCACGGGCTATGTGCCGCAGGAAGAGCACTTCCATACCGCCCTGACCGTCGAAGAAACCCTGCGCTATGCTGCCCGCCTGCGCCTCCCCGCTGACACGTCGCCCGCCATGCGTGCCCAGCGCATTGCGAGCGTGCTGTCCGATGTGAGCCTGAATGCCTACCGGGCGGTGCCGGTGGCGCGGCTGTCGGGTGGGTTGCGCCGCCGTGTGGCAATTGCGCTGGAACTGCTGAGTAACCCCGGCTTGCTGTTGCTCGACGAGCCGACGACCGGGCTTGACCCCGGTCTGGACAAGCGCATCATGGCACTGCTGCGGATGCTGGCAGATCAGGGCTGCACGGTGGTGTTGGTGACGCACGCCACCAGTAGCCTGCTGCTGTGTGACCGGGTGGCGGTGCTGGGGCGCGGGGGCTATCTGTGCTACTACGGCACACCTGCGCGGGCTATCGAGTTTTTCGCGGTGGACGAGTTTGCCGACATTTACCCGCAGCTTGCTGCCACGCCCGACACCCCGCGCCTGACGAGCGCACGCTTTGCCCAGTCGGACGACCATGCCGAATATGTTGCCGAGCCGCGCACGTTGCCGCCCGACGAGACAGGTACCTTGCACCTTGCTGCGACCGCGCCGCCTGTGTCGGTGGTACCTGCGCCTGTGCCACCTGCGACGGCGGCGCGGTTGCCGTCGCGCTGGCAGCAGTGGCGGGTGGTTGCCGAGCGTGCGCTCACGCTCGTGTGGGCGGATCGCCTGAGCCTGTTGCTGTTGTTGGGGCAGGCACTGCTAACGGGGATGCTCATTCGCTTGCTTGCCCCTATGGATGTGTTTGCCGATGGCATGAACCCGTTGGCAGCGCAGCGCGTTATGCTGCTGTTTGCGATTGGGGCGGTGCTAATTGGTGCGAGCAATGCCGCCCGCGAGTTGGTGAAAGAACGGGCGGTCATCAACCGCGAGCATCAGGTGGGGCTGCGCGTCAGTGCGTATGTGGGTGCCCGCTTCGCGGTGCTGGCGTTGCTGTGCCTTGCCCAAAGTGTGCTGCTGTTGTTGGCGCTGGTGCCGGGCAGTGGCTTGCCCATTGCTGGGGTGCTGCTACCCGCCGTCGTCGAGCTATGGCTGACCCTGTGGCTGGCGTTGCTGGGCGGTGTGGCAATGGGCTTGCTCATTTCGGCGATTGTCAGCAACAGCGACCGTGCCATCAGTGCGGTGCCGTTGGTGCTCTTGCCCCAGATTGTCCTCGCGGGGCTGATTTTCCCGTTGCAGGGTGAAGTGCAGTGGTTGAGTTACCCCACCGTGACGCGCTGGAGCGTACAGGCAATGGGCACCACCGCCGACCTCAACCGCCAGTACTACCAGTCGCTGGTCAGTGCGCCGCCGGGTATTCGCCCGGTGTTGCTGGGTGCGCTGACCAGTGGCTACGACCCGACGTTCTATGACAGCCAACAGGGGGCACGTGCCAGCTACACCCCCGCCAGCCACACCGCCAGCCGCCGCCAGCACCTACTGGTTGCGTGGGGTATGCTCGTTGCCCTGACGACGGGTATGCTTCTGCTGGCGGGTGGCGCGTTGGGGCTGCGCCTCCGCCAGCTGGGGTAACGGTTATGCACCCGACTACCACCACTGCACAGACCATCCTGCTCGACCACGCCGAACTGCACATTCATGAGGGCAACGCTACCCGGACTGTCACGCTCGACAACCAGCCGCTTACGTTGGGGCGTGCGCCGGAGAACGGCATTGTGCTGCGCTCGCGGGTGGTGTCGGCGCAGCATGCCCGCATCGAGCCGGACGGTCCGGGGCATCTTCTGACTGACCTTGGTAGCACCAATGGTGTGCAACTGGGCGGGGTGCGGCTGACGCGCCCACACAGCCTACGCGATGGCGACGTGCTGCGGATTGGTGACGACACGACGGGCGGGTTGGTCACGCTGACGTACCACAACCCGCGTGTGCCACCGCCCACCGCTGATGCGGTTGCCAGTTATCCGCTCAATGCCGACGACCCCGACATTACGATTGGGCGCGGTGCGTGTGACCTTGTGCTGCCCAGCCCGATGGTGTCGCGCCTGCACGCTACGATTGAGCGGCTGGCAGATGGGCGGCGGCGGCTCCGCGACCACGCCAGCGCGAACGGCACGTATGTCAATGGGCAGCGTGTCAGCGAGCATGTGCTCCGCGAGGGTGACATTATCCAGATTGGCGCGTTCAAGCTAGTGTATAGCATTAGCCGCCTCGACCGCTACGACCAGCAGCACATGCTACGCCTTGCGGTGCGGGGCTTGCGCCGCGACGTGCCCGCCGCGACGGGCAAACGCTGTGTGTTGTACCCGGTTGACCTTGTGGTGGAGCCGCGCGAGTTTGTCGCGGTGATCGGCGGGAGCGGCGCGGGCAAGTCTACGTTGCTGCGTGCCCTGAGCGGCGACGACCCCGCGACGGGGGGCACGGTGCTGCTCAACGATGACGACCTTGCTATCCACTACGACCGCTACCAGACGCAGATTGGCTATGTGCCACAAGAGGACATTCTGCACCGTGCGTTGCCGGTCGCGCATGCCCTCGACTATACCGCCCGCCTGCGCCTGCCTGACGATACCAGCCCCGCCGAACTGCACGAGCGTATCACGCAGGTACTGGACGAGGTGGAACTGACCAGCCAGCGCGACCGCGTGATCCACACGCTGTCGGGCGGGCAGCGCAAGCGCGTAAGCATTGCGGCTGAACTGCTGGCAAGCCCCGGCTTGCTGCTGCTCGATGAGCCAGCCAGTGGGCTAGACCCAGCCCTTGAAAAGAAGCTGATGTATACGTTGCGCCGCATTGCCGATAGTGGGCGCACGGTGCTGATGGTCACGCACGCCACGGCGCACCTCAACCAGTGCGACCTTGTGGTATGTATGGCACGCGGGCGTGTGGTGTTTTGTGGTGCGCCCGCCGAAGCCCTGAGCTTTTTCGGTATCTCGCAGGGGGGGGGCTTCGCCGACATCTATGCCAAGCTGTTTGGCTGGGCGACCCCCGACGGGGTGGTGACGCGCAATGACCTGAGTGCCGAGTATGCCGCGTGGCAGGCGGCGCACCCGGACGTAAGCGAAAACCCCACGCTCGCGGAACTGTGGGAACTGCGCTTCCGGCAGTCGCATTACTATCGCCAGTATGTGCAGGAGCGCATGCCTGCGCCCCCCGCCGCGACACCGCCCAGCCCTGCGCCCCCCACGACCCCACCGCCCCGGTCGCGGCGTGCTTCGGGGTGGGGGCAGTGGCGGATGCTGGTGCAACGCTATGCTGACCTGCTGCGCCGCGACCGTGCCTACGCGCTGTTGCTGCTGGTACAGGCACCGCTGGTGGGGCTGTTGTTGCTGCTGGTCACGGTACCCGATACATTATTGGGTGTGCAGGGGGTGGGGTTGGTGCAGCGGCTGGAACTGCGGAAAGTGCTGTTTCTGATGGCACTGGCAAGTATCTGGTTTGGGGTGCTGACTGCCGCGCGGCGGCTGGTGCAGGAGGCATCGGTGTTTCGCCGCGAGCGGCTGATCGGGTTGCGCCTTGTGCCGTATGTTGCTGCCAATCTGGTGGTGCTGTTTGCGATTGCGCTGGTGCAAAACCTGCTGTTTCTGGGGGTGCTCGCGGTGGGGTTGGCGGTGCCGCCCGACCACGGGGTGTTGCTGCCCCTGTGGGCAGAAACGGGCGTGACGCTGGTGTTGGCGACGCTGGCGGGCAGTGCGCTCGGCTTGCTTATCAGTGCTACGGCAACCTCGACTGACCGCGCGATGGCGATGGTGCCCGCCGTGCTGATTGTGCAAATCCTCTTTGCGGGGCAGGTCTTCCCGATCAGCGGCTGGCTCAGTACCGCAGTGGCAAACCTGACTATGAGCCGTTGGGCACTGGACGCGCTGGGCGGCACGTTCAATCTCAATACCTACTGCGATTTGCCCAATGTCGTCATTGGCGATAGCACGCGCCCGCCGTTGTTCTGTAGTCAGGAATTGCTGCTGCGTCGTCCGGACACGTCGCTACCGGGGGGCTTCGGCAATGAGAGCGGGCACCTCCTGACCGCGTGGGGCTGGCAGGGCGGCTTGCTGGTGGGCTGTCTGCTGCTGACGGTGCTGCTGCTGGCAAGTCGCTATCGGTATCAGCACAGCACGCTTGCCCGCTTGCAGGGGTGGCAGGCGTGGGTGCCGTGGGCACCGCCGTGCCCGTTGCCGCGCCTCGATGATGCGCTGCCAAGTGCGTTGCCCACCGCCCCTAGCCTTGACGACCCAACGACCGTTCTTTTGGCAAGCAGTATCACGCCGCCGCTCACCGATGCCACGATTGTGCTGGACGATGGCAACGTCACGGCTGCGCCTGCGGTCCGCGAGGCACGCCGCGCGAGTGGGCGACCGCTCGCGGCTATCCAGCGGTACCAGATCGAGCAGGAGTTGGGGCGGCGTGGCATGTTTGCCGTCTACCGGGCGTATGACCCTGAGATGCGGCGGCAGGTGGCGATCAAGGTGCTGCGCCCCGAATATGTCAGCCCGACCTTCAACCGCCGCTTCCGCGAGGAAGCCGAAGCCATTGCCACGCTGGAGTACCCTAGTATTGTGCGCGTCTTCGATGTGGGCGAGATCAACGAACGCCCCTACCTTGTGATGCAATTTCTGGCGGGCGGCACGCTGGCAGCCCGCATGGAGGAGCAGGGCACGCTGACGCTCGCTGAACTGGTGCCCATTCTCAGCCGCGTGGCAATTGGGCTGGACGAGGCGCACAGCCGCAACATTCTGCACCGGAACCTGAAGCCGGTTAATATTTTGATCAACACCTATGGGCAGGCGTTTGTCTCGGATTTTGGCAACCATATCACCGCTGAGGTGATTGGCGACCTGAGTAGCCGCGATGTGTTTGATGCCAACTATCTCAGCCCAGAACAGGTGCGGCTGATCGAGCAGGTGTTAGACGGCGCGGCAGTGGCGGGCGATCAGCAGACGGCGGTTACGGCACGGAGCGACATCTACGCGCTGGCGGCAATTGCCTACCATGCGCTGGGCGGTGTGCCGCCCTACACGGGCGATACGCCCCACGCGACGGCGATGGCGCACCTGCACGGTACGTTGCAGCCCATCGAAGCCCGCAACCCGACGTTGCCGCCCGGCACCCATACCGTGCTGGCGCGGGCACTGGCGCGTGAGCCTGCTGCTCGCTACCCGTCGGCACTGGCGTTTGTGCGGGCACTGGCTGCTCTGCTGCCCGCCGGTCAGTTGCCGCCCGAACTTGACCCGGTAGACCTGCCGCCGCTTGCGGTTGCGCCGCTGCGCGTAGCCACGGCTGGCGACCCCACGGCTGGCGACCCCACGGCTGGCGCCCCCATGGTTGCCAACCATGGGGCTGGCGACCGGTACAACCTGCCCGAAACAGTCGGGCGGTACCGCATTGAGGGGCTGGCGGGGCGGGGTGGCATGGCAATGGTGTATCAGGCGTATGATGCTGCCACGCGGCGGCGGGTGGCGATCAAGGTGTTGTCGCACCAGTTTACCAGTACGCCCGCCTTCCTTGCCCGCTTCCGGCAAGAGGCGGAACTGATTGCCACGCTCGAACACGACAGCATCGTGCAAATCTATGATGTGGGCGAGCACCACGACCAGCCCTTCATTGTGATGCAATATCTGGCGGGCGGCACGCTGGCGGCACGCATCCGGCATCAGCCGCTTGACTTGCGGCGGATGCTGGCAGTCATTGAACGCATCGCCGCCGGGCTGGATATTGCCCACCAGCAACAGATTATCCACCTTGACATCAAGCCTGCCAATATCCTGTTCGACAGCTATGGCGGGGCGCATCTCTCTGACTTCGGCATTGCGATTATTGCCGAAACCGTTGCGGGGCAGACTGCGCGGCGGAGCGTGGGCGGCACGCCGCACTACATGAGTCCGGAGCAGGCAGCACTGTTGCTGGGGCGCACGCCACCCGGCGCGGTGAGTGCTCGCAGCGATGTGTACGCCCTCGGTATCGTGCTCTATCAGGGCTTGACGGGCACGCTACCGTTTGCGGGTAGCACCGCCGCCGACGTTGCCCATGCCCAACTCGTGGAAGCCCCCCCTACGCTCCGTGGGCAGGTGCGTGGTGTGCCGCCCGCCCTAGACCGGGTGCTGGCGTGTGCGCTGGCGAAAGACCCCGCCGACCGCTACTCGACGGCGGGAGCATTGGCACGCGACTTGCGGGCGTTGCTCTAGGTGCGCTGCGGGCGCATGGCGGCATTGGGGGTAGCCGTGGGCACCTGCTGGGTGAGGCAGTGGCACGCGCCTAGCCCCCACACCACGTTGTGGCAGTCTATCGGCACCACCTCGCGCTCTGGGAAGCATGCTTGCACCACCTGCTGCGCGGTGGCATCGGTGGATGCGCCGAAGGTGGGCAGCAGTACCACACGGTTGGCGATGTAGAAATTGGCATAGCTCGCGGGCAGGCGTTCGCCGTTGTGCGTGATGGGCGGCGGCATGGGCAGTGTCCGCACGCGGAGCCGCTTGCCGTTTTGGTCGCGGGCGGCACGCAGGCGGCGCAGGTTGGCTTGGAGGGGCGCATAGTTGCTGTCGTCTGGGTCGTTGCTGACGACAGTCAGGACGGTATCGGGGGCGACAAAGCGGGTGATGTCGTCTACGTGCCCGTCGGTGTCGTCGCCCGCGATGCCTTCGCCGAGCCAGATAATCTGGCTGACCCCAAGCATTGCTTTGAGTCGCTCCTCAATTGCCGCTTTGTTCATATGGGGGTTGCGGTTGGGGTTGAGCAGGCAGCTTTCGGTGGTCAACAGGGTGCCTGCGCCGTTCACGTCAATTGCGCCGCCTTCGAGGACCATGCCGCCCGCCACTGTGTCTACCCCCATTTCGGTTGCCATGCGGGCGGCGGCGCGGCTGTCGTCGGGGAGGGGGTACTTGCTGCCCCATGCATTAAACTGCCACACCACGCCGCGCAGGGGGGGCAGGTGGCTGGGGGCGGCAGGCGTGCGCTGCACAAAGATGGTGCCGTGGTCGCGGCACCACGGGAAGTTGGTGGGGATGGGCACGAGGTGGATGTTTTCGTGTACGCCCGCCGCTGCCAGAATAGTCTGCACGGTGGTTGCCATGGTGTCATCATTGACATTGATATAGACTGGCTCGGAGCGGGCAAGCGCGGCAATCATCTGGACATAGGGTACCCAGATTTGTTCGGGCAGGTTCATGCCGGGCCAGTTGTCGGGGTTGTGCGCCCACGAGAGCCATGTGGCGGCGTGGGGTTCCCATTCGGCGGGCATCCGATAGTTGGGCGTTGTGATGGGTGTCATGGTGGTGTTCCTCGCGGTATACGGTGGTGCAGCGCAGGCAGCACAACAGTCGGCGCAGTGCGGCGCACCGTGGCGGTGGGCAATGGTCGGTCAGTCGCTTGTTGGTCGGTCAGTCAGTCCATCAGTCAATCAGGCGGCGGGTCATCTCACTGTAAGCATCAATGCGGCGGTCGCGTAAGAATGGCCAATGGACACGGGTGCGCTCAATGGCGGCGAGGTCGCACGGCACTACCAGCACGGTAGCGTCGGCGACTGGGGCGTGTGCTAGCACGGTGCCCTGTGGGTCTGCTACAAAGCTCTGCCCCCAGAACTCGATGCCTGCGCCGTGGGCGGTGGGGGTGGGTTCGTAGCCCGTGCGATTGACACTGACTACATAACAGCCGTTGGCGACGGCGTGCGACTGCTGGATGAGTTGCCAACTGGTGTGCTGGGCAGCACCGTGGGTGGCTTTCTCGTCGGGGTGCCAGCCGATAGCCGTGGGGTAGAAGATTATGTCCGCGCCGCGTAGTGCCGTGAGGCGGGCGGCTTCGGGGTACCACTGGTCCCAGCAGATGAGCACACCTACGCGGGCATAGCGCGTGGCAAATACCTGAAAGCCGAGGTCGCCGGGGGTGAAGTAGAACTTTTCGTAGTAGAGCGGGTCGTCGGGAATGTGCATCTTGCGGTACTTGCCAAGGTACTGCCCGTCGGCATCGAGGACGGCGGCGGTGTTGTGATAGACCCCGGCGGCGCGTCGTTCGAAGAGGCTGGCAATGATGACGATCTCAAGTTCGGCGGCAAGTGCGCCGAGCATCTCCGTGGAGGGTCCGGGGATGGCTTCGGCGAGGGCAAAGCAGGTGTGGTCTTCGGTTTGGCAGAAGTAGCGCGAGCGGAATAGCTCTTGTGTGCAGACGATCTGTGCCCCCTGCGCGGCAGCCGTGCGAATACCGGCGATGGCGTGCTGCATGTTGGCGGCGGGGTCGTCGCTGCATGCCATCTGGATTAGTCCGACGTTGACAATGCTCACTGGGTGGTCTCCCGGTCGTAGGGGGGGGTGGGGGTGGGGGTGGGCGGCAGCACAATGTTGTCTATCAGGCGGGCACGCCCCAGCTGCACCGCCAGCGATAGCAACGCGCCGTTGGTGCCTACGGTGTCTGCTTCGCGCAGGGTGTGCGGGTCGGCGACACTCACGTATTCGGTGTGGGCGCGTGGCTCTTCGCTCAGGGTTGCCCGCATAATTGCCCGCAGGCGGTCTGCGCTCCGTTCGCCGCGTTGGTAGGCGGTGCGGGCTACCGTGAGCGCACGATAGAGCACGGGCGCGGCGGCACGTTCGGCGGGTGTAAGGTATTGGTTGCGGCTACTCAGGGCAAGCCCGTCGTCCTCGCGGATGGTTGGGCAGACAACTACCTGTGTGGGGATGTTGAGTTCGGCGACGAACTTTTGCACCACGAGGCTTTGCTGGGCATCTTTCTGCCCGAAAAAGACCTGCTGTGGTGTCACAATGTTGAGCAGTTTGGTGACAACCGTGGTGACACCGCGGAAGAAGCCGGGGCGTGCTGCGCCCTCAAGCGGGGCGGCAAGGTTGCCTACGGTCACGTAGGTGTCGAAGCCGGGCGGGTATAGTTCGGCGGCGGTGGGCGCAAACACCACGTCTACTTCTGCCTGTCGCAGCATGGCAAGGTCGCGCGGCAGGTCGCGGGGGTAGGCGGCGAGGTCTTCGTCGGGGCGAAATTGGGTTGGGTTGACGAAGATGCTCACCACGACGTGATCGCATGCCTGCCGTGCGGCTTGCACGAGGCTCATGTGCCCGGCGTGGAGGTAGCCCATGGTGGGCACCAACCCGACGGTGCCAGACAGGGCGGCACGGGCAGTGCGGCAGGCGGCAATGGTTTCAACAAGGTGCATAGTGGCTCCGGTTGGTGTGCCCCGTCCGGTTAGCGTGCCAAGCCAGCAGTGGGCGGTGGGGTCGGGCGCAGGTGGTTGGGGCGGTCGGTAATATACGTAATCAACTGGTCAATCATAAACTCTTTGTCGGCAACGAGGTCACGCACCACGTCGCGGATTGACACGAGTCCCTTGAGTTCGTTGTCGCCGTTGATGACGGGGAGGTGGCGTATCTGCTTGTCGTTCATAATTGCCATACAGTCGTCCACGGTCTGTTCGGGCGTGACGTAAATAACGTTCGCCGTCATAATATCACGAACCGGGGTGGTGTGCGGGTCGCGCCCCTGCAACACCATCTTCCGCATGTAGTCACGCTCGGTGATGATGCCGTGGACTGTGCCGTCTGTGTGGACGACGAGTGCGCCGACATCGTGCGCGACCATGGTTTGCACGGCTTCAAACACGGTGGTATCGGGGGTGGTGGTGTATACGCCTTTGCTCTTGGATGCGATCAACTTCTGTACGGTCATGGGGGGTGCCATTTCGCAGCGTCCTTTCTGTTAGGCTTGTATGTTTGTGTGTAGTGTAATACAGGTTGGCAACTTTGCCTAACACAAACGAGTTGGCATACTATCACCGCCGGAGTGGGGGAGGCTCCGGCGGTGGTGCGGGTGGGGGGCAGGTTGTTTCGGTCTGGCGGCTATTCGGCAAGGTGGGTGCGGAACCAGTGCCTATGATAAAAGATTGCCGCTTGGTATGCAACCGGGTGCCTGTGAGCGGTGGTGGTGTGGCGCAGACGGTGGTCAGTTGTCACACCTGCTATAGTAGAGATGCAGCGCAATCATCTTGCGTAGTTTCTAGGGCTATCGTGGCGGGCGGTGTGCCCGCGCTCGGTATTACTCGGTGATACTTTTTCATAAGGAGGTGTTATGAGTCTGGCTTCCCTCCCCATCCGCGATTTGCGCGGCGTGTTGCCGCGTGCGAACTGGTCTATTGGTTGGCGACCGAGCCGCCCAACGAGTGTTACGTTGCACTACAACGGACCGCCGGTTGCCAACCGCACCCCCGACGGTGAGGTTGCCCAGTTGATTGCCGACGCGCTCTACCAGATGCGCCGCGGCTGGGCGGGCGTGCCGAGTGGTGCCGATGGCTTGCAGTACCACTTTGCGGTGCTGACCGACGGGCAAATCTGTCAGTGTCGTGACCTTGCGTCTATCTTGTGGCACTGTGGCAACGGTACGGGCAATGTGTTCAGTATGGCGGTGCATCTGCCGTTGGGTGGCATGCAAGATGCGACTGCGCCGCAGTGGGCGGCGACGCAGCGGTTGTTCGATGCGCTACTGGGCGAATACAGTATCAATTCGCGGAGCCGGGTGTACGGGCATCAAGAATGGTCGGCGACTTCGTGCCCCGGACCAAACTTGATGAATCGGCTGTTTCTCTATCGGGCGGGCAAAATCCCGCAGGGTGAGTCGCAGTATTTTCAGGTGGTGTACGACGAACTGAATGTGCGGCAAGGTCCGGGGTTGGGCTACCCGATTGCGGATGTGATGCCGCCGGGTGCCATCTTTCGTGCCAGTGCGATTGTGCAGGGGCAGACTATCGGCGGCGATAATCGTTGGGCACACCGCGCCGACGGTATGGGGTTCGGGCACATGTCGTTGCTGATGCCCGTCACGCAATACTTCGAGGTGACATCGCCCGAACTGAATGTGCGGCAAGGTCCGGGGTTGGAATACCCGATTGCAACCAAAATGCGGCAGGGGGAAATCTTCCGGGCGGATGCCGTGGTGTATGGGGGCTATGTGGGAAGCGAAAACCGCTGGGCACACCGCGCCGACGGCGTGGGCTTTGGGCACCTGAGTATTCTGCGCCCGGTGAGCGGTGCCCAGTTGCGCCGCTTTGCCCGCACGCCGCGCCAGCCCATTGCCCTTGACAGTACGAGCAGTGCGACGGCAACTACCGATAGCGTGGTGTTGGGCGGCGGGGGCACGCCCTTCGATGCCCCGGCGAGCCGCGTGGCGGAAGCTCCGGCTGACGCGCAGGGGGGCGGGTTGCAGATTGATGACCCCGGCATGCCGCCGATTGAGCTACGCCCCGACATGCCCACCAGCACGCGCTGGCAGGTGCCCGTAGCTGATACGCCGCTCTATCCGCAGCCCGAAATTAGTGTGCAGCAGGTGGGGGTGCTGGCTGCCGGGCAGGAGTTGCAGGGGGTGCTGGTGCCGGGGGAGACACTCGGACATACGAGCTACTGGCTGCAACCGACTGGGATGGAGGGCTATGTGAGCGTGGGCTTGCTGGTGCCGCTCGACTAGGG
>CAZNQP010000066.1:0-4172 GCA_964575355.1 uncultured Chloroflexaceae bacterium | reverse complement strand
AACGGCACAGCCGGGGACATGCACAATGTGTCCCCGGTTGCGTGTTTTGGGGTATAGGTGGGGTGCGTTAGCTTGCCTGTAGTTCGGCGATCAGTTCGGGATGCATCGCGCCGGTGTTGAGGTAGCGTGTGTGCCAACTCAGGGCTTCTTCGAGTATGTGCGGCGTGTGCTTGCCCACCGAGCGCATGCCTGCCCGCCGCACGTAGTCGCGGAGGGCGGGGCGGTAGTCGGGGTGGGCGCAGTTCTCGATGACGAGCTTGGCGCGTTGCTTGGGCGACAGCCCGCGCAGGTCGGCAAGCCCGTGTTCGGTCACGAGGACGTGGACATCGTGCTCGGTGTGGTCGGTGTGCGAGACGTAAGGTACGATGGCGGAGATTGCCCCCTTCTTCGCGGTTGAGGGCGACATGAAGACCGACAGGAAGCCATTGCGGGCAAAGTCGCCGGAGCCACCGATACCGTTCATGACTTGGCTACCCATGATGTGCGTTGAGTTGACGTTGCCGTAAATGTCGGCTTCGATCATGCCGTTCATGGCGATGCAGCCGAGCCGCCGGATTACTTCCGGGTGGTTGCTAATACCCTGCGGTCGCAGCACAATCAGGTCGCGGTACTGGTCAATATTTTGGTTGAACTCGTCGAGCCATTCGGGGCTGAGGGAGAACGCCGTCGCGGAGGCACTCTTCAGTGCGCCCGTGCGGAGCAGTTCCATCATGCCGTCTTGAATGACTTCGGTGTAGGCGGTCAGGTTGTGGAAGTTTCCTTCGTGCAGCCCCGCGAGCACGGCATTGGCGATGTTGCCTACCCCGGACTGAATGGGCAGCAGGTTGGCGGGCAGCCGCCCGTGCTTGATTTCGCGGCGGAAGAACTCGATCAGGTTTTCGGCAATGCGCTGTGACACGGTATCAGGGGGTGCAAAGCGCGTGTTGCGGTCGGGGTTGTTGGTCTCGACAACGGCAAGGATTTTGTCTTCGGGGCAGATGAAGTGTGGTATCCCGATACGGTCGTCGGCGTGGATGAGGGGAATGGGTTGGCGGTGCGGCGGGATGCTCGTACCGTAGTAGATGTCGTGCATGCCCTCGATAGCCGGGTTGAGCGCATAGTTGACTTCGAGAATAACCTTGTCGGCGCGGTCGAGCCATGTTTTGTTGTTGCCGACTGACAACGCCGGGATCATGCGCCCGTTGGCAAGAATGGCGGTGACTTCGATGATGGCGACATCGAGGTTGCCGAGGAAGCCGTAGCGGACAAACTGGGGTACGTGGCTGAGGTGAATGTCGGTGTACTCCATGTCGCCCGCATTGATGCGGCGGCGGCTCGTCGGGTCGGATTGATAGGGTAGGCGCATTTCCATGCCGTCTACCATTGCCAGTGCGCCATCGAGTTCTGGGGCGGTGGATGCGCCGGTCCAGACATTGATCTTAAATGGCTCGTCGCGCAGATGGGCTTCCATAATGCGGCGTGCCAGCGCAAGCGGCACCGCTTTGGGGTAGCCCGAACCAGTAAACCCGCTCATTCCGACATTGCCTTCGGGTAGGACGAGCTGGGCGGCTTCTTCTGCCGACATGAGTTTGCGTTGCAGCGCAGTGTGTAGTACGCGGTCCCCCATGTTTCCCGTTCCTTTCTATGGTGATGTGCAACCTGCACACAAATGACAGTGCGGTGCGCGGCGTGTGCGTGCCTGCCGTCACCCTCTGTCATTCATGGTAGTGCGGGCAGTTTCACACGAATAACGAATGATGCGGTATTGGGTTGTTCTGGGGTTGCCGGGTGGGCGGAATGGTGGCACGATAACGGGGGTGAAGGTTTGACCACCAAACTGTGCCGGTGCTGGTGGGTGTTGGTGGTCTGGTGCGTTAGGGTACCATTCGGTAGCCAATGCCCCATTCCGTCAGGAGGATGGCAGGATTGCGGGGGTCTTCTTCGATCTTGCGGCGCAGGTGCCAGATATACACTTTCAGGTAGTCGTTGTCGCGGGTGTATTCTTGCCCCCACACCGAACGCAGCAGATGCTCGTGCTCGACAACCTTGCCCGCGTGTTCGGCAAGCAGCACGAGCAATTGGTATTCGGTGGGGGTCAGGTCTACGGGGGTATCGCGTACAATGATCTCGCGCTTGTCTTGGTCAATCTGGACAGACCCATTGCCCACGGTGATCTGGCGGTCGGCAAGGGGTACCCGGCGCAACAGGGCACGCAGGCGGGCGAGGAGTTCGTCCATATTGAAGGGCTTGCCGAGGTAGTCGTCTGCGCCGTGGTCAAGCCCGGTTACTACGTCGTCGCTGGTCTTGCGGGCGGTCAGCATGAGGATCGGTTTTTGCGAAAAGCCCCGGATGCGGCGGCAGGCTTCGATGCCGTCCATGATGGGCATGTTGATGTCGAGCACCACCATGTCGGGGTTCTGTTCACGCACGGTGGTCACGGCTTCTTGCCCATTGCGGCGTTGCAGCACACGGTAGCCGGCTTTTTCCAGCCCGATCCGCATCATTTCTTGCAGAATGGCATCGTCGTCTACAACGAGAATTGTTCGTCGCTCACCCACCGTTTCCATGGCTTCGATCCTTCCATACGATGCTGTGCGGGTCCGGGGTTGGTGCCGGACTCGCAGGGCTATTCTTGTTGTGCGGTCACAGTTTGGCGTAGGTCTGCGAAGAGCGCGGCAACCTCATCCGTGGTAATTTCGCCGACCCGGACGTAGCGGATGGTGCCTTCGGGGTCTACGAAAAAACTGGTTGGCAGTGGATAGACGCGGAAATCTTGCAAGACGGTTCCATCGCGGTCAAGGGCGATGGGGTATGTCACACGGTACTGGTCAACGAATGCTTGGATGTCGGCTTCGGCGTTGCCTTGTATGAGTTCGTCGTCGGTCAGGTTGATACCGATGATGACGAGCCCGTCGTCTTGCATCGCCTGATATGCTGCTTCGAGGGCAGGGGTTTCGCGTTTGCAGGGTTCGCACCACGTCCCCCAGAAGTTGACGAGTACAACCTTGCCGCGATAGTCTGACAGGCTGATAGTGCCGCCGTCGAGGGTGGACAGTGTGAAATCGGGGGCGGGGCGGCTCACTTCGCCCACCGACGGCAGGGTGTTGTCGCGGTCGGTGAGCATCCACACTACGCCGATGAGCACGAGCGCAAGGGCAATGCCGCCGACAATCGAGAATACCTCGCGCTGGCTCAGTTTGTTGCCAGTGGCGGGGGTGGTCGTGGCGGCGGGCGGCGATCCGGCATCGTAGGTCGCGCGTTGCGCGGGGTCGTGCAGCACGGCATAGGCGCGTTCGAGGTCGTCGAGGCGTTGCCGCGCGACGTTTTGCAGATCGCTGTCGAGTTCCTCAAGTCCGGCTATATCATAGCGAGCTTTGAGTCGCTGGTAGGCGTTGTCTATGTCGGTGGGCGATGCGTCGCGTGCCACACCGAGTATGTCGTAATAGGTTTTCATTGCCTCTCCATTTTAACATTTTTTTGCCCACATGGGCAACATGATGTCGTCAATTGGCGGGGTTGCTGGTCGCATTCCTACGACGGTGGTTAGTATGTACTGGTGGGGGCGGTGCCCCCGGTGGTGTAGGTGCCACCGGGGGTTGGCATACATGCAATGTCTACTGTGCTACTGATATTCTTGGAGCAGAATACGTGCCTGCTGCACCACCCCGCTGTTTTCGTCGGGGATGGCGGCGACTTCTGCCCATAGCGCGATGGCTTCGGCGGTCTGCGGCGGGTCTACACTTACAAGGCAGATGCCAAGGTTGAGCGGAATACGCGGGTTGTTGCTGCTGTCGGCGGCAAAGGCTTCGCGAGCTAGCTCTAGCCCTTCGGCGGCGCGGGCAGGTTCGCCTGCATCGGCACCGTAGTAACACAGGCTCACGCCCCGGTCAGACTGTATTTGTGGGCTGTTTACGCCCAATTCGATAGCTTGGTCATAGGCATCGGCGGCTTCGAGCCATGTACTGATGCGCTCTTGATAGAGCGGACCTTCGCGGGTGATTTCGCGCACCACCTGCACGCTGTCGTAGAGAGCGTTCCCATAGGCTACCCATGCGTCGGGGTTGTCGGGTAGGTTTTGGGCAACCTGCTGTGCGTTGACGACTTGGGCATCATACTCGGCAATCAGGTTGGCGGCTTGCTGCACGGCATCGGCAGACGGCGCATCGCCCGTGGCGGCGGCGGGGTCGTTGCCG
>CAZNQP010000065.1:11932-19434 GCA_964575355.1 uncultured Chloroflexaceae bacterium | reverse complement strand
CATTAGGCACGCCGCCAGCGTTCGTCCTGAGCCAGGATCAAACTCTACATGTTTGTTTGGAACTCCGTTCGTGTCATTGACACTCCCGGCTATCCCAGCTACTCCAGGAACCCACTGTCATCACAATTCAGTTGTAAAGGTACAAGTGCGACGTTTGTGTACAAATGAGGAACTTACCCCCAATTGCCATCGCTCTGAACAAACTGCACCCAACAGTTCGTGTAGAACTTGTTGAGTACAGTATTGGAGTATAGCACTCGGTCAGACCAATGTCAAGCGGTTTTTTGACGTAATTTGGCGAATTGACCAAAATAGTACTATTCCGCGTCGCGGACACCCGCACAGCACCCACCGCTCGCGCCGCGCCATTCACAGTTGCAGCATATAGCCCTTGCCCCGCACATTCAGCAGGTAACGCGGAGTCGCCGGGTCGGGTTCCAACTTCTGCCGCAAATGGTAGATGTGCGGCTTAATCAGTTCGCTCGCTTCGGTCTCGCTCGCATCATAGCCTTGGGCACAGCGCACTATCTGCATATACGTCATCATCTTGCCCGCCTGCTCCGCAAGGCACAGCAGCACCCGAAACTCGGTAGGCGTAAGCGGCAACAACCGTTCGGCAAACAACGCCTGCTGCCGCCATGTGTCTATCTGCAAGTCGCCCACCGCAATCACGCGCTCGTTACCACTATCCTCGACCTCGGTGGGCGGTTCGGCAATCGGCGCACGCTCACCCCCGCGCAACTCTTGCACGGCACTACTCACCGCCTCAATCAACTCGTGCTGACGCATACGCTGCAACCGCTCTTCCAGTGCCGCCTCGACCCGCTCGATCACCTGTGCCGGGTCGGTTGTCTTGAGCAAATAGTCAAACACGCGATGGCGCAAGCCCTCCACCGCCGTCTCCAATGACCCGTGCCCCGTCAAGACAATCACAGCCGTATCGGGCGCATGGTCGCGGGCTTCCGCAACGACCTGCATCCCATCCATACCGGGCATCTTCAGGTCAACCAGCAGCAAGTCAAAAGGCTGTGCCGTGAGTAGTGTCACCGCCGCTTCGCCATTGTCCGCCGTTGTCACCTGATAGCCCGCACGTTGCAGCAACGTTTGCAGCGTCAACCGAATGTTCGCCTCATCGTCAACGACAAGGACATGAGCAGTACGGGCAGTCATGGTTGTTCCTCTCCAGAGCAGGCATCAGTACCTGATGTCTGCCATACAGTTCCTCGGTGTTGGGTATTACCGGCGTGGTGTAATCTATACGCATTATAGGCTGATAGTTGATATTTTTCAACCATAAAGGTTGTTTTCGTGTATAATAGGAAATCATATCCATCAACCAGCACTGTTTGTCATCCCTGTCGTTTGCTGGGTAGCACACGATAGGCAGACCGGGAAGGATAGGCACCGCATGCAAGAGCACACCGCAGTGAACCGGTATAGCACGGTGAAGCCGCGCGACGACGCACGGCGCATTGCCGAACTAGAAGAGCAACTTGCCCAAGCACACCGCCGCGAGTTTGAACAACGTGCCCGCATTGCTGAACTGGAAGCCCAGCAAGCCGCCGCTGCAAACGTGCCGCTGTCTGCCGAACGCGCTCGTCTCAGTACCCTGATGTCAGTGGGTGCGGCACTGCTCGTCACCCACGAAATCGAGTCGGTCTTGGAACTCGTTGTGCGCGAATGTGCAACACTCTTTCCCGGCACCGCCGGGGCGGTGCTCTTCCTCGAAGACCCGGAAAGCCGCCGCATTGCCGTGCGTCTTGCCAGCGAAGGTAGCCCCCACGTCCACGAACTCGGCATCCTCACCATCGGCAATGATGTCATATTTGAAGAATACACCTTTGTTGCACCCCGCGCCCTGATCGTCGGACACGATGAGGTTGACGCAGTACTGTCCACCATCCACGCCGATGCCTACGCCCTACTCCAACAAACGCTCCCTAGCCTCCCGGTTGCCAGCGCAATCTTCGCGCCGCTCCGCAACGACCAGCGCGGCATGGGCGCGTTGCTACTCTATCGCACCAGCGACAAAGAAGCCTACCATGGCACCGACCTGCCCTTCGCCCAGACCCTCGCCGACCTGTCGGCAGTGGCCATTACCGAAACCTACCAGCGTGCCCAATCCGCTGCTCTGCAACGCGACCTCTCGCGCATCCAAGTGTTGCACCGCGAAGCCCAAGCCCGCCTCGACACCGCACAGGCGCAACTCCTCCAGAGTGCCAAACTCGCCGCCATTGGGGAGCTTTCGGCATCGGTGGCGCACGAAATCAACAACCCGCTCTATGCCGCCCGCAACAGCCTCTTCCTAATCAGCCAAGAGCTACCCGTTGAAGCCGACACCGCCCGCCAATTCCTCAACATCGCACAGGGCGAACTCGGACGCATCGCACGCATCATCACCCGAATGCGCGACTTCTACCGCCCCAGCCGTGCCGAATACACCGAAACCCACGTCAACAGCCTGTTACACGACACCGTCGCCTTCGTCCAAACCTACCTACGCCACAACAACATCACAGCAGTTGACAACCTGACCACTGACCTGCCCACCATCACCGCCCACGGCGACCAACTCCGGCAGGTGTTCCTCAACCTCGTACTAAACGCCTGCGATGCCATGCCACAGGGCGGCACACTCACGCTCAACACGCGCCTGCTCCCACCCACCGACGTACTGCCCGCCCGCATCGAGGTGGGCATCGCCGACACTGGCGTAGGCATTGACCCCCAACACATGCAACACCTCTTCGAGCCGTTCTACACCACCAAGCCACAGGGCACCGGGCTAGGTCTCGCCATCAGTGCCCACATCGTCACGCAGCACGGCGGCGACATACAGGTTCACAGCACACTGGGGCACGGCACCGTCTTCGTTATCTCGCTCCCGCTCGACCCGCCGCGCAACGCCCAACCCACCCACGACGACTGCCCCGCCAACTAACGCTTCCCGAAGCACGCCAACCCGCCCTGCGCCCCGCCGCACCCGCCGCCCCCACCGCCACAGGTGGGGGCACGCTATATCCCATTACAGCGCACCAAAGACCGCCCCATTTCCCCAGCGAAAGTTGACACATCACAACCTTACATAGTCATGTCTCCCCACAAACATGCTAGCCCACCTGTTACGATACACAACAGCGAAGGAGAGACGAACCAGACACCGTCGTCCGGTCGTTGCTCGCGCACAATGGCAACGGAATGCTAGCGGGAACAGGTGATGAAACGTAAGGCTCATGACAAAACGGCGCATCCATATTGTAGATAGCGACCCCTCTGCTGCACTGGTAACGCGGCTCGGTTTACAGAACCGCTTTACCAGCACGGTAGACGTAAGTGCCGCGCCGCGCAACCTCCCTGCATCATCACCCGTTTCGCACAACCCCTACGACCTGATTATCGTTGATCCGGGGGGGCAAAGCCAGTCCGCCGAACGCTTGGTTCGTACCATGCAAGCGCGGTACCCAGACACACCAGTCATTGTGCTAACAGCCTACGACTCACCGCTGCTACGCCAACAGATGCAGCACCTAGGCGTTCGTCATTACCTAGCCAAGCCGGTTGAATTGCACGAACTGGAGCGTGTCGTGCGCACTATACTCGCACTACCGATCACGCAACCGGCAACGGTAAATGTATAACACTCGCTCGCAGGAAGCAAGCATGGAAGAAGGAGACAAAGCTGGCATGGCTACCAATCCGATCAATGCCAACGTAGCTTCGGTTCCGACCGAAGTAGCGTCGCCGGCAACCGCCGCCGACCAAGCCGAACTCGACACACAAGAGGAAGACGACGACGAAAACTTCGTACCCCGCGGCACACTGCTATTCGTGCTATTTATGCTACTTGGGTACGCGCTCTACTGGGCGTACCTGTGGTTTACTGTCGTCATTGAACGTGGAGCAGGAGGAGTCTAATGCACATTGACGAACTCGAACGTTATTGGCTCATCGCGGTATCCGTCGTCCTTGGCGCATTCACCGCAGCACTGCTTGCCAGTGTCTTCATCTTTGGCGTGACGTTGCCCAGCCCCGTTGCACGGGTAGACCCGACCGACCTCGAAAATACCGAGTTCAACAAAGAGAGCCTTGGGGTACGCCACATGGGCGAAGACCAGTATACCGCGACGATCCTTGCCCAGATGTGGCGGTACGAACCAGCCGAAATTACCGTGCCCGTCGGAGCCGAAGTAACCTTCGAGATGACCGCCAAAGACATCACCCACGGCATCATCGTCGAAGGACACTCGATCAACCTGATGCTGCTGCCGGGGCAAGTTGCCCGCCAAACCACCCGGTTTAACCGTCCCGGTGAATATCAGTTGATTTGTCACGAGTACTGTGGTCCGGGGCACCACAACATGATTGGCAAGATTATTGTGACGGACGAACCAACTGCAAACAGCGAGGCAACGGCTACCGAGTAGCCCCGCTCGCTTGGTTTCTTCTATAAGGGAGTATTTCTATGCAGGTCGCAAAGCAACCAGAGTCCGGAGTGCTCACATTCCCCAAAGTGGGCATGCTTGCCCAGGAACGCACCCTGATTGGCTCACACCTCATTATTGCGTTTCTCGCGTTGATGACCGGTATCTTTATGGGTCCCTTCCAGACCTTCCGCCGCTCACCGTGGGCGATGGATGTTGTCCCAGAAGTCGTGTGGGATGTCTGGATGAGCATACCGGTTTTCCAATTTTACTACCAAGCCTTGACCGTACACGGCGTAATGAACGCCCTGTTCTTCACCACCTTCTTCATCGTCGGCTTCAGCTACTTCGTCACGCAGCGGTCGCTGCAACGCCCCCTGTGGAACACCAACGTGGCGTGGGGCGCATTCGCCCTGATGCTCGTCGGGTTGCTGTTGGTGCTCTACACCCTGCTTGACCCACTGAAGGCAAGTGTGCTCTACACCTTCTACCCCCCAATGATTGCCGACCCACTCTTCTATGTCGGGCTGGTGCTGCTCGTCGTTGGCTCGTGGCTGGCAACCCTGACGGTCTTTATGACCTACCGCGCGTGGACGAAAGAGAACCCCGGACGCAACGTGCCGCTCGCCGTCTACGCCATCCTCGCCAACTACATTATGTGGGACATTGCCTCGCTGGGCGTTGCCGTCGAAGTGCTGTTCATGCTGCTCCCCGCGTCACTCGGTCTCATCACCACCACCGACCCACAAATGGCACGGGCACTGTTCTGGTTCTTTGGGCACCCGCTCGTCTATTTCTGGCTCATCCCAGCCTACGTATCGTGGTACACCATGCTGCCGACGCAGGCAGGCGGCAAGCTCTTTAGCGACCCGCTCGCGCGCGTTGCCTTCCTGATGATCTTCATCTTCTCGCTGCCCGTCGGTGTCCACCACCTCTACGCCGACCCCGGCGTGAGCAACGTCGCCAAAGGCATTCACACCATCCTGACCTTCGTCGTCGCCGTCCCCAGTTTCATGACCGCCTTCAACGTCGGTGCTGCGCTCGAACGCGCCGGACGGCGCAACGGTGCCAAGGGTCCCATCGCGTGGCTCTGGAAGCAAAAGTGGGATGACCCCGTCGTCGCCGCCCAATTGTCCGGGATGATCCTGTTCATCATGGGGGGCTTCAGCGGGCTAATCCAAGCATCGCTCACGCTCAACATCGCCCTGCACAACACCTCGTGGGTGCCGGGTCACTTCCACATGACGCTCGGTGGTGCCATCACCCTCACCTACATCGGCATCATGTACTGGATGCTGCCGATGGTCACCGGACGCGCCCTGCTCAGCAAGAAGATTGCCCTCGCGCAGGTCTTCACATGGCTGATCGGCATGCTGATCTTCGGGCACGGCATGGGTGCCGCCGGGATCGCTGGCGCACCGCGCCGCGCCGAGATCGGCACCTCGACAGTCTACAGCAACCCACTCGCCGAGTTCTGGCTGAATAGCTCGGCTATCGCCGGGGGCATCCTGATGATTAGCGCGATCCTGCTGTACATCAACTTCTTCGGCACATTTTTCTCGAAGAAAGCCGCCGAACCGGGCGCACCCATCCAGACTGTCGGCGACCCGACGGCACCGCGCATCCTCGAACGCTGGGGGCTGTGGATTGGCGTTGCCGTCATGCTGCTCCTGATCGCGTGGGGTCCGGTCTTCGCCGAAAACCTCAACATCAGCGAAGGCTTCAACGCCCCCGTCTACAACCCGGCTCGCCCCGCCCCGCTGTGGGAATAGCCCCGGCTCGCAACCACACGGCACGCTTGCCGCATTGCTTGCCGCACTGACTGACAGACAGACGGACGGACGCAACACGGTACGCGCCCTCGGCACCCGCCCGGCGCGTACCCACCCCCTACACCGACGGAACGGAAAGGAATGTCGCATTATGGCAACAGGAACAGTCCAACACCCAAAAGTCAATCCATTTGGCGCACTGCTCATTGCAGGTGCAGGCTTGATCAGCTTTGGCGTGACCATGCTCGTCATGAGCATGTTTTACATCGAAGACATTGCTATGCTGCAAGCCGTACCCGAAATGATGTACCAATTTGTGTGCGGCGCACCCGTCGAGAACGGCATCCTCTTGCCGAGCTTGATCACCATGGGCGGCGGCAGCATCCTGCTCGGGGGCATCCTTGGTGGTGCCCACATCATCCGTGCCCGCCATCGGCAACGCCGAGGGTAAACCTGTTTCCTGACGCGGCACACCCCCGAAACGCTGTGCCCTGCTGGTTGCCCCGTATGCAATGGCGCATACGAGGTGTGCTTGCGCCCCCCCTGCCCCAGCAGGGGTTTTTGTGGTATCATGCCCAGCAGGTAGGGGCACAGCAAAGAGGGGAACACATGCCGACCACATTGTTGCTTATCCGGCACGGAATGAACAACTGGGTGAAAGGACGACTGGCAGGCTGGACTCCCGGTGTCCACCTCAACGACGAAGGGCGTGCCCAAGCGGCTGCATTGGGCGAGCGGCTGGCAAGCCTGCCCCTCGCGGCAGTCTACAGTAGCCCGCTTGAGCGCACCATCGAGACCGCCGAAGCCATCGCCGCCCCGCACAACCTCACCGTCCAGATTGCCGAAGCAATTGGCGAAGTCCGCTACGGCGAATGGCAAGGTGCCGAAATTAAAGAACTAGCCAAACTCGACCTATGGCAGGGCGTGCAGTTCTACCCCAGCGGCACCCGCTTCCCCGGTGGCGAAAACCTTGGGCAAGTGCAAATGCGTGCCGTCCAAGCCCTCGACCACCTGCGCGAGCAGCACCCCGACCAGATGATCGCCGCCGTTGCCCACGCCGACCTGATCAAACTCGTGATTGCCTACTACATCGGCATGCACGTTGACCTCTTCCAACGGCTCGTCATCAACACCGCATCCGTCACCGCGATTGCCTTCTACCCGCCCGGACCGCGCCTGCTGGCATTCAACGACACCGGCTCGCTCGACCACCTCAAGCCCGACAGCAAGAGCGAACCGACCGCACCGATTGCCCGCGACGGCGAGACCCCCGCACCCGCCAACGATGCCGCGCCTGCCAGCGATGCCG
>CAZNQP010000065.1:0-11832 GCA_964575355.1 uncultured Chloroflexaceae bacterium | reverse complement strand
CGATGCCGCGCCTGCCAGCGATGCCGGAGCCGGAGATGGAGTAGCCACGAGTAACGACGTATGAGTGAGTTTACATTCGATTTTGACAGTGTCCAGCGCATAGTCGCCAGTGCCTTGGGCGAACCGGGCAGGCGCACGTTTTATCTGCAAGTCCAGAGCCGGCTAGACACGCTCTCGATGGTGGCAGAAAAGCAGCAAGTTGCGTCGCTCGCCGAAGCCGTCAACAACCTGCTTGACGACCTTGCCGAGCAAAACCCACTGCTCACCACCAGCGACGATATGCTGATCGCCAACATGAGCCTGCAAGAACCCGTCGAGCCGGAGTTCCGCATCGCCCAGATGGGGCTGGGCTATGACAACGAGCGCGACATGGTCATCCTGATCATCCAAGGCATGACCAGTAGCGCAGACGAGGACGACGGGGACGAAACGCTCATGGTTCGCATTGCCGCCACCCGCCCCCAGATGCGGGCGATGAGCGTGTATGCCAACCGCGTGGTCGCGGCGGGTCGCCCCATCTGCGGCAACTGTAGCCGTCCCATTGACCCCGAAGGGCACTTCTGCCCCGAACGCAACGGACACGGACCTGTCTATGTTTGACCTCGAACACCAGCAACACCAACTGACCCGGCTCCCCGCCAACGACGTGCTCACCATCATCGAGCAGGGCACACTCGGCGTGCAAGGCTTGATGCCCTACAGCAGCAACTACACGCTCCTTGTCTCGCTCGACTATGCGGGCGAAACGCTCTTGGCCGTCTACAAACCGCGTCGTGGTGAACGCCCATTGTGGGACTTTCCGCGCGGCACGCTCTACCAGCGCGAAGTTGCCGCCTTTGTCGTAGATGCGTTCCTCGGCTTCGACCTCGTGCCGCCCACAGTGGTACGCGACGGTCCGTATGGCGTAGGAGCCGTGCAACTCTTCATCCCCAGCGACCCCGAAGAGCACCTCTTCACCATGCAGCGCGAAGGTTGCTACCACGACGAACTGCTCCAACTTGCCGCCTTCGACTGCGTTATTAACAACGCCGACCGCAAGAGCGGGCACTGTCTCAAAGGCTTCGACAACCGCCTGTGGGCGATAGACCACGGCATCGCCTTCCACGTCGAAGACAAGCTCCGTACCGTACTGTGGGACTTCGTTGGTATGCACTTCCCCGATGATGTACGCGCTGCCCTCAACACCCTGCACCGCTGCCTGACCGAACGCCGCGCCCCCGTAGTCAAGCAACTGTGCAACCTGCTCAGCCCCGACGAACTGCACGCCATGCACGAGCGCGTCGAGTTGCTGCTGCTGGGTGGCACCTACCCCGAACCCGGACCCGGACCCAACGTGCCATGGCCGCCCGTCTAGGCTCACCGCCCCCGCTGTTATCTCTGCTACCATCCCCACAACCCCCTTTAGACGTTATCAATTCCATACAGCGTGCCTATTGTCTGCTTGATGATTGTCTGCTTGATGGTTGTCTGCTAACCTTTCTTAGTGCGAAAGTTGTCATGTCTCCACAGTCAAATACTTGACTATTGTGATTATTTTCACTAGAAGTACAAACAGACAACCGCGCAGCATCGGAAGTACGCCCCAGCACGGCACCGCACCCCACCTCCGCTCAGGGGCAGTACCAGTGGCAGCTTTCGTATGTGCGCGAAACACGGAGGAACGTATGGAACAACCGCGTATGGGCAACCCAGCAGTCGTTGGTCTGGCAGGTTTTGGGCTAACAACCCTTGTCCTGCAATTTCACAACGTTGGCTGGATGGAACTTGGACCTGTTATCTGGCTGGGGTTAATCTTCGGCGGCGGCGCACAGCTCATTGCAGGCTTGCAAGAAATGAAGACGGGCAACAACTTCGGCTACAGTGCCTTCACCTCGTATGGTGCTTTCTGGATTGCCCTTGTCCTGATGTTGATGGGCAACAGCTTCGGCTGGTTTGCCGTGAGCAGCACCGACGTGGGCTGGTTCCTGTTTGCATGGATGCTCTACACCGGCATCATGTGGGTGGGCGCAATGCGCGTCAATGGTGCCCTCGCTTGGACATTCACGCTCCTGTTCGCTGGCTTCGGACTCCTCGTACTGGGGCACTTCTTCGACCCAGTATGGAACGTCGTCGCGGGCTACGAACTGATGGCGTGTGCGTTCATGGCGTGGTACGTCATGGCGCATATCATCTACGCCGACCTATTCGGGCGCGACGTGCTACCGGTGGGGCGGGCGTGGCTGGGCAACGACGAGTCGCCGCTGACGATTGCCCGTAGCCAACTAGGGGCTTTCCTCCCAGTGCTGTACCACGCCAACGCCGACGCGAGTAAAGCCTAGCAGCAATCGCTCTCCCTCCCCTTCTTCCCCCCACGCCGGGCTACATCGCTAGTCCGGCGTGGCTGTATGGCTCACCCCGCGCCGCCTGTCACCCCGCGCCGCCTGTCGCCCCAAGCATGTGCCAGCGTTCGCAGAAGCGTATATAATACAGGTATGACACTGCTAACTGTCAACAACCTACAGAAGTACCACGGTGCCAACCTGATTTTCTCCGGGCTGGGCTTCCAGATCAGCCGTGGCGAGAAAGTCGCGCTGGTGGGTGCTAACGGCGCAGGCAAGAGCACGCTCATGCGGATGCTCGCCGGACACAGCGACCCCGACGGCGGTACCATCAGTTATGCCACTGGGAACCGCGTCGCCTACCTCGCGCAAGAAGTCACCTTCCCAGCGGGGCGCACCCTCTGGCAAGAGATGGAACACGCCGCCGAGCACCTGCTGCACCTGCGCCGCGAACTGCGCCGCCTCGAAACCCTGATCGCCGACACCACTGCCCCCGACTGGGCAGCGCACATGCAACACTACGGCGAATTGAGCGACCAGTTCGAGCGCGGCGGCGGCTACGACCTTGACCGCCGCATCGAGCAAATCTTGCAGGGCTTGCGCTTCACCCCCGACCGCTACGACCAACCGCTTGACCAGTTTAGCGGCGGACAGAAGACCCGCGCGGCACTAGCGGCGGCACTGCTCGCCGACCCCGACATGCTACTACTCGACGAGCCAACCAACCACCTCGACATCGAAACGCTCGAATGGCTCGAGGGCTTCTTGCGCGACTGGCAGGGCACGCTCCTCGTCATCTCGCACGACCGCTACTTTCTCGAACAGACCACGCGCCGCACGCTCGACATCGAGTACGGCGCGCTGGAAGACTACCCCGCCAGCTACGACCGCTACCTCGCCTTGAAAGCCGAACGGCTGGAGCAACGCCTCAAGCAGTATGCCGCGCAGCAAGCCGAGATCGCCCGCACCGAGGCATTCATCCAACGCTATGGGGCAGGGCAACGCGCCAAGGAAGCCCGCGGGCGCGAGAAACGCCTCAACCGCCTGAAAGCCGAAGGGCTGCACGAACGCCCCCAAGACCGGCAAGAGCTACGCCTGCTGCTCGATAGCAAGCTCCGTAGCGGCGACATGGTGCTCCGCCTCGCCGACCTGACCGTGGGCTACCACGACCCCGGCGGGCGCACTGTGCGGCTGTTCGGTAGCGGCGAAAAAGAATTGTACCGTGGCGAGCGGGTCGCGCTCCTTGGTGCCAACGGGTGCGGCAAGACCAGCCTGCTGCGTACCCTGCTCGGCAACCAACCCGCCCTCGACGGCGCGTTCTATCTGGGGCACAACGTCCAACTAGGCTACTTCGCGCAGGGGCACGATACCCTGCCCTTCGATCTGACCATCCTTGATGCCATCCGTGCCGCGAGCACACGCATGGACGAAGAACGCGCCCGCACCATCCTTGGGAGCTTCTTGTTTACTGGCGACGACGTATTCAAGCGCATCGGCGACCTGAGCGGTGGCGAGCGTAGCCGGGTGGCGATGGCACGCCTTATGCTTCAGCCCGCCAACCTGCTCATCCTCGACGAGCCAACCAACCACCTCGATATTGCCTCGTGCGACGTGCTCGAAGCCGCGCTGAAGGAATACCCCGGTAGCCTGCTGTTTGTCTCACACGACCGCCACTTCATTGACGCGCTAGCAGACAAGCTGTGGGTTGTCGAGCACGGCACGCTCACCGAAGAACTGGGTAGCTACCGCGACTTGCAGGCACGCCGCACCGCCACCACCCAGCGTGCCGCCGCACCGCCCGCCAGCAACAGCAAGCAGACCACCGCCAGCAAACCCGCCAGCAACAGCAAGCAGACCACCGCCACCAAACCCGCACCACCCAAAGGTGCTGCCGCCGAAGAGCGCAAGCGACAGAAGCAGGTGGCGCAACTGGAAAAGCAGGTGGAACAACTAGAAGACGAACTCGCGCGTATCAGCAGTGCGATAGATGCCGCCAGCCAGCAACAGGACATCGAGCGCGTCACCGCATTGGGCGCACAGTACCGTACCGTCAAAGCCCAGCTTGACGAATGCTACCACCGCTGGGCGGAGCTTGCCGCCTGACCCGCAATGAGTGCCGCCACACCCCTTGCCACCCTTGCCACCCTCTACGCCGCGCTGGGTGCGGATGCCCCCGCCGCGCAACGACTGGCAGCCGTGCAAGCGCACTTCTCCACCGCGCAGTGCCGCAGCATCACCGCCCCCGCCCGCGCAGACGTGCCCACAGTACCCGCCGAAGTGCTGGTGTGTGGCGGTGGTAGCCTGCACGCCCTCCCCGACACACCCGCACTCGCCCAGTTTGCCGCACACGCCGCACAGTCTGTGCAACCCGGTGGCTATCTCGTGTATGACCTGTTCGCGCCACCGCCCAGTGCCACCGTGCTAACCGACGACACCGGCACGCGCTGGGACGTGCTGCTGTGCGACCGCCCCACCCTACTGGCATACCAACGCTACTGTAGCGACCTGCCCGCCCAATGCGTCACCGTGCAAACAACGTGGCTGTATACCACCCCCGCCAGCCCGCGCTGGTGGCGTGGCACGCACACCGCCACCCTGACGTGGTGGGACGCGCCCACTGTCGCGGCAACGCTGGCGGCGCACGGGTGGCAACCGCTCGCCGCCGATGCCGCCGCGTTGCCCGCCCCCCTTGGTTCCCTTGGCTACGCTGTGGCGATGGCATGCAAAAAGCCCTGACTAAAGTCAGGGCTTTTCGCTATTGGGGGAGGGTATCACCAAGTGGGACTTACGCCGCCACCTCGGTGATACCCCCACGCATACTCGCAATGTTCATGGGCATCACCTCCTTTGTACCTGTTCGGTATGTTTCAATGAAGAATACCAACACTGGTACTATACCGAGAATTGCCAACCCTGTCAAGCCAATTTCCGGCGGGGATTGCCCACGTCTTGCACAGCAGCAGCACAGCCCGCGCAAACGGCACACCACCCCGCCCCACCGCGTCATTGCCGGGGCGCACGTGCCTGTTGTCGCGCGTGCGGCGTGCCCTATATCTCGATAGTCGTGCCACCCGCCGCCTAAGGCGCACTGCTGCCGTCCATCGTCTCGAACGTCGCCGCCAGCTTGCCAAAGTAGATCACACTGCCCGACCGCAACGGCGCGGGGGTGTTGGGCGTGAGTTGCTGGCTATTCAGCCACGTACCATTGGTACTACCGAGGTCTGTCACCGTCCACTCGTGGTTCGCGTAGCTCACGCGGGCGTGCGTGCCGCTCATGGTCGGCTCCTCCAGCGCAATATCAATGCCCGCGCCCGCCTCGCGCCCAATCGTCACATTGTTGCGCGTCAAGGCGTGCGTCGTGCCATCCCCCAGCTTGAGCACCGCCGCCGGTGTTTCGCTCAGGCGCACAGTACCGCCCGCCTGTGGTGGGGCAGGCGCGGCAGGCGTAACCGGCGCGGCAGGCGCAGCCGGGGTCGTGGGCGATGCTGGGTCTACCGGGGCAGGCATCTGGTCGAGTGCGCTCTTCTTCTGTTGCAGCGTCGTGTGCTTATTGTGCATATCAATGCGTAGCTGGTTGAGGTGCGTCTCTGCCTGCGTCAACCGCCGCTGTACCGCATCCATCTCGTCGCGCACCGCCTGCACCGCCCCCTCTTGCTGCGCCACCTGCTGCTCTAGGTTGCTGATCTGGGTTTCAAGGCTCGCCACCTCTTCAGTCCGTGCCAGCCGGAGCCGGGCGGCATCGCGGCGGGCTACTTCGGCTTCCAGTGCATGCCGTAGCGGCTCAGACGGCGTGCGGTCCATCAACTCCTGCATCTGGCTAATGTTGACTTCGTGGTTGTTTATCTGCACACGCAGGTCTTGCAACTCTTGTTGTCGGCTCATGGTATCTGCTCCCTTTCCCCTCAACGCGGCACGCCGCCGCGCCGTATGTGGTACCTCGTTCGCCCTCTACGCTCTCTCTATGATACCAGCAATCGCGCGACAGCGTGCCAGAGCTACACAGCATAGGTGGTAGCACCGGCAACGGCAAAACCGACTAGGCGTTGTCGTCGCCCCCGTCGGCGGGCGGTGTACCGTCGCCATTGTCTGCCATATACATTGGCTTGGTAGGCGCACTACTACTCTCGGCGGTCGCCGGGGCTACGGGCGTATCCGCCGCGGGCGGCGGGGCACTCGCTTCGTCTAGCACCACCCGGAAGACCTCCACGAGCTTGTCGGGGTGCGTTTGCCCCACCGTCTGCAGTTGGTCGCGCACAAACTGCTCGCGCTCGTGGGCGTGCGACAGCATCAGCGTCACCGGAGGGGCAGCCAGCAAGCCCGCCTGATCGAGCTTGGCAAAAACATTGCTGGTGGTGGTACGGTGCTCGTGCCCCAGCGGGTTGCTCCACCACGCCTGAAACTGCGCGAAGCTGGACATGGCGGGGGCAAGCTGCACTGCCTGCCAGCGTGCCGCCAGATAGTGCGCCACCGTCGCCGTAACCTGCTGCTGCAACCCCTCGTCGCTCGCAAAGTAGGGGCTGTGCAGTGCGCCAATGTCAATGCCTGCCTGCTTGCTGAAGCTCGTAAGGTTGTCGCGCAAGGCACGCCATTCGTCGTCCGGCATCGTCAAGAGCCAGCTATGGATCGCCGCGCCACGGTCGGCATTGCCCAGCGCGTGCGCCAGCACATCCTGCGTCAGCACCGCCCGGATGTCATCGCTGGTGGCGGGGCTTTCGTGCTGCTGCCCCGGCAGTACCTCTTCAACCTGCTTGCGCCAGCGGTCGAGTGGCTTCTTCAGCCAGTCCATCCCCGTCGTCCGTTCGTGCATCGGTTTGGCTTGCTCGGTCATACGGTCTCCTCCTTACACTCCACTCCACATACTCGGTTTCTTTGGTGGCACACAGTCACAACCTAGGTCGGCTTCACCTCCGACGGCAGCAGGTCAGGGAGTCGGGGTAGCACTCGGCACAGGGGTCGCCGTTGCCGAGGGGGTCGCGGTAGGCGGAGCCACCCCATTTAAGACCTGTTGTAGCGTGTCCGACAGTGCGCCGGTAGCCTGTCCACCGGGCGCAGTGGTCGTATTGTCGCCGCTTAGCTCTTGCGGGGGCAGCGGCAACACCAGCGGCGCATTGTTCGGGACGAGCAACACCCGGATGTTGGGCGCAATGCGCTGGATATATTCATAGGTGAGCAGCGTTTGCGGGTCTTGCGCCAAGGCACTATTGACCGTGGCGAGTGCGTCGGCTTGCCCCTGCGCCCGCGTGCGGGCGGCATCAGCATCACCCTGCGCGATAGTGCGGGCTTCGTTGGCACGCCCCAGCGCAAGTGCCTCGATCTGCTGCGCCTGCAAGCGTGCCTCGATGACCCGTTGCTCGGCAACCTGCTTCTGCTCGACGGCTTCGGCAAACTCCGGCGTAAAGGCGACATTCCGCAACACAAAGGCATCGAGTTGCAAGCCCTGATCCTCTAGAATGTTGGTCAGTTCGATGTTAATCTGCTGCTCAAGGTTGCTGCGGCTAGCACTGTTTAGCTCAATCGCATTAAACTGCGAGGCAATCGAGCGCACGATCCCGCGTGTGCGCGGGCGCACGAGGTCATTCACATACCGCGACTGCCAGTCAATATGCACGCGCACCACCTGCTCGCGGTCAACCCGAAAAATGATCGAGCAGTCGAGGCGCACCTCCTGCCCGTCGTTGGTACGCGCAATAATCGAGTCATCGCCCACCTGCTCACCTTCCAGCGGGCTACTTGACATGGTGTAGGTCTGCCAGAAGATCGGGTACTGGTAGACATCCTCTGCCAGCGGCACAATCAAGCTGATGCCGGGTTCGCGGGCATCGGGTTGCACGCCGCCCGCCCACAACGACGATACCACAACGCCCCGGCGTTGCGGTTCGATAAAGATGACCGCCGCACTAATGAAGGTCACAACAATGGCAATCGCCAGCAAGCCCAGCGACACAAAGCCCAAGCTACGGTTGAAGGCAACCCCCAGCGAGGCACGCCGCCAATTCCGCCAGAAGCGATAGCCAATCACAACGATGACAATGCCCCACGTAATGGTCGCTATCACATCAAGCAAACTATCGAGGTTCATGGTAGCTCTCGTCGCGCTGGTCAGTGGTGGGGGGGTGTGGGCAGCCTGTGCCGCCCCGCACCGTGCCGCTGTCAGCCATGATCCAGCATTGATAGGTCGTCAGCGTCGTCCCCGCCGCGACAGGGTGTCATTGCTGCTGCTGCTGCCCATCTCGCTCGGCAGGTCATAGAAGCCGGCACGGACGGCAGTCTGCACCCGTAGCCCCGTGCGCGGCATAGGGCGCGGGCGGCAGGTGGGGCGGCGGGTCAGGCACGCACGCATTGCGGGTAGCCAGTGTTGCATGTGGGTTCTCCTTTTGTCTTTCCAACCACTGCATACAGTCAGTCGCGACGAATACCAGTCAGGGTGTAGGTTCCAACAGGAGCGGAGCGCATAGCGGGCTGCATCACCGGCAGTGGCGTGGTACGGAGTCAGCCCAATTATAGCACACCACCGCATCACGGGTGGGCAATGACCACCAGCGCGGGGGCACGCCGCAGCACCGTGGTGAGTGCCTGCTGCATCGTCTCTGGGTCGAGCGCGGCAAAGCTCTCGTCAAGGATCAGCAGGTCGGCACGCTGCAACAGGGCACGCGCCAAAAACAAACGGCTCCGTTCACCGTGCGAGAGTTGCCAGCCACCTTCGCCCACCATCTGCTGCAACCCGGCGGGCATACGTTCGAGCAACCCCCCCAGCCCCAGCTCAACACAGATCGTTTCGGCGGCGGCGAGGTCGGCGGGGGTGGGGGGCCACTGCCGCCCCATCAGCAGGTTGAAGGCGAACGTCCCCGTCAAGACATGGTTCTCATGAAACTGGGGTGCCATCACGACGCGCTGCCGCCACGTTGCGTCACCCAGCGTCGAGCGGTCGTAGCCCCACAGCAGCAGCAAGCCCGCGTCGGCTTGTTGCAGCCCGGTCAGCAGTGCCGCCAGCGTAGACTTGCCGCCGCCCGACGGTCCCTCCAGCAAAATACGGTCGCCGGGATAGACCGCCAGCGATGCCCCGTGCAGCACCGGCTGCGGGCGCGTCGCATACGTAAAGCGCAGGTCACGCGCCACAAGGAGCGGCTGCGCCTCGCCGTCACGGGCAGGGGTGCCGTCACGGGCGGGGGCATCCGCCTGCGTTGCCGGGGCGGGGGCGGCACTGTCGGCGGGTGGCGGCACCACCACGCCATCGGTGGGCGGCAAGCGGGCGGGGCGGCTCGCCGCCCGATAGAGCGGCGCGACCTGCTCCCACACAATCGCTAGGGTGGTGACACTGCGCGTGCCCTGCGACAGGTTTTCAAGTGCCTGCATCCCCAGCAGCATCCCACCCACCGCCACCGCCAGCCCCGGCAACGACACATTGCCCAGCACCAGCGGCGGCACCAGCCCCGTCAAGCCCAGCACCAGCCAGCCCCGTTCAAGCGTCGCTTGCATCTGCCCCGTGGTAGCATCCACCCGTTGCGACAGCTTGAGATACTGCGCGAGGGCGCGGTCTTCGTCGGCGTGCCACACCGCCGGGTTTTCCTGCGCGATGCGCGTGCGGTGCCCCACCATGCGCTCAACAAGGTCGTTCGTCATGTCACGGTGCGCGGTCAGCCAGTCGCGGCTCCGCCGATAGAGCCGCCACCCCGCCAGCAACGCCAGCAGCACCGTCAGCGCAAACAGCCCCGCGTGCAGCCCACCGCCCACGCCCGCCGCCAGCACAAACAGCGTGACCCCCACCCGTAGCATCCCGACAATGAAGCGAAAGCCGCCATCTATGCCGAGCGTCTCGACCACCTCTGCGTCAATCGTGCGCCCCAGAAACTGCCCCGCGCCTTGGCTCCGCACCTCGTCGGGGTGCAGCCGCAACGTGCCCGCCAACAGCCGGAGCTTGAACAACGCACCCGCGCGGGTGGCAAACTCGTTTTCGCTATAGCTCTCGAACAGTTGCAACGGCAGAATAGTCAGCATCAGCAACGCCCACGCCCACAGCCACGCCCAGTCGAAGCGTCCGTTGAGCGCACCATAGCCGATCAGCACCCACGACAGCAGTTCTAGCCCTTGCCGTAACAGATAGAGCAGCACGTAGCCACTGACCGCCGTGTGCAGGTTGGCATGCCGGATATGCAGCCAACTTGCCGCGCCGGGTGCCAGCCGCACCAGCCAGCCGCCACGGAGCGGAGTGCCCGCCAGCCGTTGCCGCAACATTGCGCCGCGTGCCTGTTCCAGCCGCTCGGCGGGCACGTTCGCCGCCGCCAGTGTTGCATCAATGCCCGCCACTAGTGGGGCTTCAAGCGGCGCACCCAGCAACGCGGCAAGTTCGGCGGCGGGCACACGCACCGGGCGCAGGTCACTGTCCAGCAGCGTCACGCGCCGCAACCCACCGCGCAGCAACGCCAGTGCTTGCAGGTTGCCATCAGGGGTGCGCTGCGGCAGCAGCAGCAGGGCGGGCGACGCACCGCGCACAAAGCGCGACAGATCATCATAGGTGGTACTGGTGGCTTCGACTTCGAGCGACATGTGTGCTGCCGCCTGATCAAGCCACGTCCCGATGCGGGCAGCGTCGGCGGCGTGCAGCGTGGCGGGCAGTGCCGGGGCTTCGTAGGGGCGTGCCAGCAACCCGCGCCGCCGTGCCAGTGCTTCGAGGGCTTCGCCAAAACGCGGAGCCGCCCACGCCAACGCGGGCAGGCGGTCAGCCAGCGTTGCCTGCTCTTGGTGCAGCGCATCACGCAAAACGGCAGATTGTGGTTGCCCGGTGGTCATCGGTGGGCGGTTGCTTCTCCGTGCTGCCGGGCAGGTGTCGCTGCCCGGTCGTCGTCATATCGTTGTGCCATCGCCGTGTGCGCTTGCGTTCGTGTGTGCTTGCTTGCGCCACACGGCAGTGCAGGGGGCGGTGCGGGGGCGGTGGGTTGCTACCGTACCGCGCCCCGTCCGTCTGGTACACCACACGGGTGCCCTGCCTACACTACCTATCCATTCCATCTACTCTACTCCATGTCGTAGTCGTAGCCCGACTTGATGCTGGTCTTGACGCGCATCGTTGTCACCTCCCTTCGGTTGGCTGGGGTGTGGTGGCACGGCTGCCACCACACACGTTCGTTTTCACACGCATACGTTGCTCCTTTTCAGTTGGCGGGCAACTTCAGTTGGCGGGCAACTCCCTACTATTGTACCCTGCCAAGCGTTGCCCGTGGCGACTGGTCACGGCTACTGGTCTAAAAAAATGTGCGACGGCTTGCCCGCGCGCACACTGGTCTTAACGCGCATATGGTTCACCTCCCTTCGTATTGGTTTCGTGTTGGTTTCGTACTGCTAGGGCTGTTTTGGCACGGTCTCCTCGTGCAACTGCCCCCCAGCGAGGCGGCAACGTCGCCACACTACGTCCGCCCACAGCCCGTCGCGCACGGCGTGCTCAGCATCGAGCAGGGCACGGTAGCGGCTCGCGGGCTGTGCTGCCAGCGTCGCAGGGGCGGCATCCTCTACCACCTGC
>CAZNQP010000064.1:0-20135 GCA_964575355.1 uncultured Chloroflexaceae bacterium | reverse complement strand
CTGTGCGGGGGTGGCACCGTAATGGTGACTGCCCTGCAACTTGCCGCCTACATGGGCTTCAACCCGATCTACCTAATCGGCGTGGATGCCAGCTATACGATACCGCCCACCGTGCAGCAGACGGGCGATGACCGCTTCGGGACAGGGGTGCGGCTACACCTCGCAAGCACACAAGACGACGACCCCAACCACTTCGACCCGCGCTACTTTGGGGCGGGGCGACGCTGGCACGACCCCAACGTGGCAGGCATGCTGGCAGGCTTCGCGCGTGCCCGCGACGCACTTGCCGCCCGTGGCGTTCGCGTTTATAATGCCAGTCAGTATGGCAAACTCGACGTATTTGAGCGGGTAGCCTTCGAGAGCCTGTTCGCCGGTACCGCCACACCACAGCCAAGAGAAACAGAAACCCATGCCACAGACTGATACCCTGCTCGACATTTCCGTGTCGCTTGACCCCGCCACCCTTCCCATCTGGCCCGGCGACCCACCCTTCGTGCGCGAACGCTTCATCAAGATGGAAGACGGCGCGGTGCTCAACGTCTCGCAGATGCGCGGCGGCGTGCATCTCGGCACCCACATAGATGCCCCCTACCATTTCGTGGCAGACGGCGCAACCATCGAGCAACTCGACCTGAATGTGCTGATCGGTATAGCCCACGTTGTCAGCCTGCCCACCGTAGACGTGATCACCGCCGCCGACCTTGCCAGCCTTGCGCTCCCCGCCGACACGCGCCGACTCCTGCTGCACACGCGCAACTCACAGCACTGGGCAAACACCAACCCCACCTTCGATGAGCAGTTCGTGGCGATTGCCCCCGATGCCGCCGAGTGGCTTGTCGCGCAGCGTATCGCGCTGGTCGGCATAGACTATCTGTCGGTGCAGAGCTACCACGACGGACCGGCGACGCACCAGATACTGCTGGGAAACGGGGTCATCATCCTTGAGGGCATCAACCTGAGCCACGTCGCACCCGGTGCCTACGAACTGCTCTGCCTGCCGCTCAAGCTAGTGGGCAGCGACGGCGCACCTGCGCGTGCCGTGCTGCGCCCGCTGCCCGCCAACTAGCTACCCTTGCCCACGAGGTTTCTATCGTTTATGTCAATGCAAAAACCGCCCACGATTGCCGCCCTTGTGCCAATGCGCCACACCAGCGAGCGCGTACCGGGCAAAAACTACCGCCCGTTCGGCGACAGCCGCCCGCTCTACCACCACATTGTGCAACACCTGCTCGACTGTCCCGCCATCACCCACGTCGTCATCAACACCGACAGCCCGACCATCATGCAGGATGCCGCCACCCACTTCCCGCACGTCCACCTGATCGAACGCCCCGCGCACCTGCTCGGTGGGCACGTCCCGATGAACGATATTCTGCTCTACGACGTGACACAGGTGCCCGCCGACTTCTACCTCCAAACGCACAGCACCAACCCGCTCCTGACCAGCACCACCATCAGTGTAGCGATTGACACGCTCCTCCGGAACTATCCGTCGTTCGACTCGCTCTTCAGCGTCACGCGCATCAATGCGCGGCTGTGGGATGCCCTCGCCCGCCCCATCAACCATAACGCAGCAATCCTGCTTCGCACGCAAGACCTGCCGCCGATCTATGAAGAAAACTCGTGCCTCTACATCTTCACCCGCGACGTGCTCGAACAACGCCACAACCGCATCGGCAACCGCCCGTGGCTGTTCGAAATTGACCGCCGCGAAGCGCAGGACATTGACGAAGAAGCCGATTTCCAATTAGCCGAGTTGCTTTTTGAGCTACGAAAGGAACAACGCCCGTGACCTACCGCATCCTGATCAGTGCGCCCTACATGCAGCCCATCATCGAGGAATTGCGCCCACGCTTCACCGCCCGCAACGCCGCCATCATTGTGCCAAAGGTCAACGAGCGGCTCGAAGAAGACGACCTGCTGCACCTCTTCGCCAATGCCGACATTGACGGTGTTATCTGCGGCGACGACCGCTTCACCGCCCGCGTGATTGCGGCAGCCGTGCCGCGCCTCAAAGTGATCGCCAAATGGGGCACCGGCATTGACTCGATTGACCAGCAGGCGTGTGCCGCGCACGGTGTAGCCGTCCGTAACACCCCCGATGCCTTCAGCCAGCCCGTCGCAGACAGCGTGCTCAGCTACATGCTGTGTTTCGCCCGCAACCCACTGGCAATGGACATCGCTATGAAACAAGGGGTCTGGCAGAAAATCCCCGGACGTGCCCTGAACGAATGCACCCTTGGCGTGCTTGGCGTGGGCGACGTGGGGCGTGCCGTGGTGCGCCGTGCCGCCGCCTTCGGCATGCGCCTGCTGGGGTGCGACCCCCGCACACCACCGGACGACTTCCTCGCCGCAACCGGTATCACAATGGTTGAGCAGGCAACCCTGCTGGCAGAAGCCGACTTCATCAGCATGAACTGCGACCTCAACCCGACCAGTCACCACCTCATCAACGCCGCGACGCTGGCACAAGTGAAGCCTACCGCCATCCTCATCAATACCGCCCGCGGTCCGGTCGTGGACGAACCCGCCCTGATTGCCGCCTTGCAGCAGGGGCAACTGGCAGGTGCCGCCCTCGATGTGTTTGAACACGAACCACTGCCCGCCGATAGCCCGCTCCGCAGCATGCACAATGTCTTACTTGCGCCGCACAACTCGAACAGTAGCCCTAAAGCATGGCAGCACGTTCACGAAAACACGATCAAGAACCTGTTTGGCGTGCTTGAAGAGACCACGGGACACGCCGGATGACTAGCCGTACCGTTCTGATAACCGGCGCGGCAGGCGGCATCGGCGCGGCAACCGTTGCGCTGTTCGCCGCCGCAGGCTGGCACGTTCACGCCACCGACATCAGCACCCCAGCAACCCACGCGGCGACGCACTGGCACCCCTGCGACCTGTCCGACGCAGATGCCGTGCAGCGACTTGCCGCCGCCGTTGCCGCCACCACCCCGCAGCTTGACGCACTGGTAAACAATGCCGGCTATCAGGTGTGCAAGCCACTCATCGAAACTACGCCGGACGAGTGGGATACCGTGATGGCGGTCAATGTGCGGGCGGCATACCTGCTGACCCGCGCCACCTACCCGTTGCTGCACCAGCACGGCGGCGCAATCGTCAACGTCAGCTCGGTACATGCCGTAGCAACCTCGGCACACATTGCCGCCTATGCCGCCAGCAAGGGGGCGTTACTGGCATTGACCCGTGCGCTCGCCATCGAGTTCGCCCCTGCCAACATCCGCGTCAATGCGGTGCTGCCCGGTGCCGTGGACACACCCATGCTGCGGGCAGGGCTGGGGCGCGGGCACGCGGGCGACGGCGCAGTGACCGCGCAACTGGCAGCACTCGCTGCCCGCACTGTCAACGGGCGCGTGGCAGACCCGGCAGAGATTGCCCAGACGATCCTCTTTTTCGCCGACAACACCCGCTCCAGCTTCGTGACAGGGCAGTCGCTCATCGTGGACGGCGGCGTGACCGCCCGCCTGAGCAGCGAATAACGCGCACAAGCAGGGCACCCCCCGCCGCGTGGCACCCACCAGTAGCCGCGCTGCACGGGCGGTCGCCGTCGGTTCCGTGCCACCATATTCCGTGCCACCACGTTCCGTACCACCATATTCTGTGCCGCAACATTCCGTGCTACAATAGGCTATGCTTTATCAGGCACTCGCGCAACGATACCCAGTCTTGCGTGGGCTACCGCGCGGCATGCGACGGGTAGCCTTGCGCGTCTGGTTGCAGGCACAACAGCAGGCGCACCCCGTCTTACGTGCCAGTCAGCAACGGCTACGTGCGCTCCGTGGTGCCTACGTGGGGCAGCGTACCTTCCTGATGGGGAACGGACCCAGCCTCAACCACACCCCGCTTGACCTGCTCGCCAGCGAATATGTGTGGGGCTTCAACCGCTGCCACCTGCTCTTCGAGCGCATCCCATGGCGACCCGCGTTCTATGTGGCAATTGATACGGTGGTGGTACCCGACATTGCCGCCGATATTCGCGGGATGCTAGCAACCCTGCCCGACACCACGTTTTTCTTCCCGGCTTCGTTCTACTTGCAGGGCACCCTGCCCGACCATCCCGCCATCATCTGGTATAGCGAACTGCTACCCCACCCCGACGAAGGCGCACCGGGCTACTTCTCATTCGATGCAACGCGCTTTGTGCGGGCGGCACATACCGTCACCATTGCCGCCATGCAACTGGCGGTACATCTCGGCTTCAACCCGCTGTACCTCATTGGCTGCGACACCGCATACACCATCCCCGCCGACACGTCTGCCCGTGGCACGCTGCACGACCAGAGCACGGGCGAACGCATCGAGGGCTTCGAGTTGCAGTCGCACCGCGACAACGACCCCAACCACTTCGACCCGCGCTACTTTGGGGCAGGGCGACGCTGGCACCACCCGAACGTCAACGGTATGCAGTATGGCTATCGTATGGCACACGGCATGTGTGCCGCCAACGGCGTGCAGGTCTACAATGCTACCGTCGGCGGCGCACTCGACGTATTCCCGCGTGTTAGTATTGAGCGTGTGCTGCACGCAGCGCACACGGGCGTGTAGGCGGGAACCCACCGCCCCTACCCCATGCCAAACACCACCGCTATGCCACGCCCCCGCCGCACACACCGCCCACCTGCCCCGCTCGTGCTCCTGCTCGCTGCCCTGCTACACGGGCTACTGTACCTCTGGCTCATCCCGCCGTGGCAGCACTACGACGAACCCTCCCACTTTGAGTATGCCCGCCTGCTCGCCACCAACGGCACGCGCCCCGACTCCGCTACGGTAGACCCCGCCCTACGCCGCGCCATCGCCACCTCCATGGCGACGCACGGCTTCTATGGCGATAGCCCGCCGCCCGACCTCAGCGACGATCCACCGGTGAGTATCGGCATCGCGGCATTTTCGCACCCCCCCGGCTACTACGCGCTGGCAAGCCTGCCACTGGTGCTACTGCCCGCCGCCACCCTCGCCAGCATCGAAAGCCAACTCTACGCCACACGCGGGGTATCGTTACTGCTCTACCTGCTCACCGTCGCAGTTGCCATCGGCATCATGCGCGACCTGACCGCCCCCGGCTCGCCGTTGCGCTGGGCAGTGCCCGCCGTGCTGGTGCTGCTGCCACCCTTCGTTGACCTGATGACCGCCGTTAACAGCGACGCGGGCGCGGTGGCAGTGGCAAGCCTGTTTCTGTGGCTGGCGGTGCGTGTCGTGCGCGACGGGGTGCGCCCGTGGGCACAGTTGGGGCTGTTTGTGCTGGTGGGCGCACTGCTGCCGCTCTTCAAGAATACGGCGGCAGTACTGGTGCTGCTGGTACCGATTGTGCCGGTTGTGGTGCTGCTGGCGGTGTGGCGGCAGCGCGGCTGGCAGTGGCGGTGGCTGGTGGCGGGCACCGGTGCAGCGTCACTGCTGCTGCTGGTGCTGCTACTGGGGTTTGGCGACGCGGCGGAGTGGTACCGCGTGCGTGGTAGCGCAGCACAGCCCACCCCCACCCGTGCCGTGGTGCCTGCCGCGCCGCACGGCACGCACGCCTTCACGCTCGAGCACGCCGCCACGGGCGATGACCGCCACCTCGCGCAACCCATACTGCCCGCCACTGCTGCCAGCCTCGCGGGGCAAACGGTGACACTGGGCGGCTGGCTGTGGGCAGACCAGCCCATCGCCGCCAAGCTCGACCTCGACAGTGCCACCCGCCCCGGCGAAGCCCGCGACATGACCAGCCCACTGCTCGCCATCACCACCACGCCCACCTTCTATGCCACCACCTTCGACATCCCCGCCGATGCAACGGCTGTCACGGTGGCGGTGGTGCTGCCCACGGCAGATGCTACGGATGCCGCCACGCCGCCGCGCCTGTACGCCGACGGGCTAGTGTTGGCGGCAGGCAACTATGCCACCGCCACCGCGCCCACCTTTGCCGCCGCCACCACTGCCGCCTCAACGGGTGAGTGGGATGGACAACCCTTTGTCAACCTACTACGGAACCCATCGGCAGAGCGGGGCACATTGCGGCTGCAACCGTGGGTTACACAGACACTTGGCAACGTCGCGTCGAGTGGCGGCGGGCGCAACTTCAGTCAGTTTGTCACGGTTGCCACCGACAGCACCCGCACCGTCGCTGTGCTACTGGCAGACGGCACCCTGACCACCCCCCCTGACACGCTCTTCAGCGGCATTGCATGGGGACAGGTGCGCCTCGAAGTGCCGGGCTTTATGTGGCTCACGCGCGGGCTACTGCTGGCAGCAGGTGCCGGGGCGGGGCTGTGGCTGTGGCGTGCCCGCCGCCACCCACCACCCGCTATGCTCTTGCCCATGCTGGCGGTACTCGCGGGTGCGCTACTGCTCGTGTGGGGCGCAACCATCACCCGTGCGCTACCGCGCGTGTACGATGGCTTTGTGTTTCCCGTGGCACGCTACACCTACCCCGCGATAGTGCCCACCGCCCTGCTGCTGGTGGCGGGCTGGCGCGAACTGTGGCACCCCGCATGGCGGCACCGGGCGACCGTGGGGCTACTGGCGGCACTGGGTGGGCTGGCACTGACCACCGTTGCACGGGTGTGGCACTATTACTATGGACAGGCTTAGCCGCAGAGATGGACACATGGAATGGACAGGCTTAGCCGCAGAGAACGAAAGGAGTACACACAATGGTCAAGTCGCTCGCTGGTGGGCTAGTGCTCGGCGTTGCCCTCGTAGCCCTCGCCTTTGGCACGCGCGGGCGGTGGCTTCCGTGGTTCGAAACACAGGTCACGCCGCGCATCAGCAGCGCACTGGGCGAGCTAACGCGCCGCACCTGATTGCCGCCCTAGCACTGTTTCGTGGTAGAATACGGTATGTTGTACCGCTCAATAGTCGCACGTTACCCCGTCTTGCGCTCCCTCCCGCCCGGTCTCCGGCGGGCGGCGTTACGCCTGTGGCTACAAGCGCAGCAACAGGCACACCCGGTGCTACGCGCGAGCAAGCACCGCCTGCACGCCCTGCGCGGTGCCTATGCTGGGCAACGCACCTTCCTGATGGGCAACGGTCCGAGCCTGAACGAAACCCCCCTCGACCTGCTGGCGGACGAATACGTGTGGGGCTTCAATCGTTGCCACCTGCTGTTCGAGCGCGTCACGTGGCGACCCGCATTCTACGTTGCCACTGACCTTGAACTGCCCGATCTCGTGCGCGACATTCGCGACATGCTCAAGACCTTACCCGATACGCTGTTTTTCTTCCCGGCGCACTTCTACCTACAGGGCGCACTGCCCGACCACCCGTCCATTGTGTGGTATAGCTCACTGCTGTTCAACCCCGACGAGGATGCCCCCGGCTACTTCTCATTTGATGCGCCGCGCTTTGTGCGGGCGGCAAGCACCGTCGTCATCGAGGGGATGCAATTTGCAGCACACCTCGGCTTCAACCCGCTCTATCTCATCGGGTGCGACACGAGCTACACCCACTGTGGGGTAAGCCACTTCGACCCCCGCTACGGCATCACGATGCCGCCCGACACGCACCTGATGCACACCGGCTACCAGCAGGCGCACCGCATGTGCGCCGCCAACGGTGTAGCCGTGTACAATGCCACCGTCGGCGGTGTGCTCGAAGCCTTTCCACGGGTAGCCCTGACTGATACCTTGAATACCCAAAAGACCGCCTATGTTCATGTCTGATAACACCCCCGTATCACCCGCCTTCTGGCAACAACAGCGCGTCGTCGTGACTGGCGGCGCGGGCTTTCTCGGCTCGTATGTCGTCGAGAAACTGCACGCCCGTGGCGCAGGTACCGTTTTTGTGCCACGCAGTGCCGACTATGATCTGCGGGCACCCGCCGCTATCAACGCCATGCTGACCGCCACCCAGCCCACGATGGTCATTCATCTGGCAGCAACCGTTGGCGGCATCGGTGCCAACCGCGCCCGCCCCGCCGAGTTTTTCTACGACAACGTGATGATGGGCATACCGTTGCTGCACGCTTGCTGGCAACACCACGTCGCCCGCTTCGTCGCCATCGGCACCGTGTGCGCCTACCCACGCAACGCGCCCGTCCCCTTCCGCGAAGACGACCTGTGGGACGGCTACCCCGAAGAGACTAACGCCCCCTATGGGCTGGCGAAGAAAATGCTGCTAGTCCAGTCGCAAGCCTACCGCCAGCAGTACGGCTTCAGCAGCATCTACCTGCTCCCCGTCAACCTGTACGGTCCGCGGGACTCATTCGACCTCGAAACGTCGCACGTCATCCCCGCCCTGATCCGCAAGATACTAGAGGCACAGGCACGCGGCGACACACAGATTACCGCGTGGGGCACGGGCACCGCAACCCGCGAGTTTCTCTATGTCGAGGATGCCGCCGAGGGCATTGTGCTTGCCGCCGAGCACTACGACGGCAGCGAGCCAGTCAACCTTGGCTCTGGGATGGAAATCAGCATCCGTGAGCTGGTCGAGACGATAGCCCGGCTGTGTGGCTTCACTGGCGACATTGTGTGGGACAGCAGCAAGCCCGACGGACAACCACGCCGGAGCCTCGACACCAGCCGGGCGGCAAGCGCGTTTGGCTTTCGGGCAACCACACCCTTTGAGGAAGGGCTACGGCGCACCATCGCGTGGTATCGCGCCCAGATAGCCCCCCCGCCTGCCACCGCCGAGGCAACCCCTGCGGCTACTGCCCCACCCACCGGCACCCAACACACGCTCTGGTAAGCTAACCCGACGCTCAAGCGACGCTAGAACGCCTCGCGGTAGCCCTCGGCTTGCATGCGAAACAGCCGGGCATACGTGCCGTCGTGTGCCATCAGTTCGCGGTGGCTCCCCAGTTCGGTTAGGGTGTGCCCGTGCAACACGGCAATGCGGTCTGCCATGCGTACCGTGCTGAAGCGGTGGCTGATGAGCAGCGCAATCTTGCCCTGCGTCATATCGCGGAACTGCTGAAAGATAGCGTATTCGTGCGCCGGGTCGAGCGCGGCAGTCGGCTCGTCTAGCACCAGTATCGAGGCATCACGCATCAGGGCACGCGCCAGCGCAACCTTCTGCCACTCGCCGCCCGACAGCTCGTAGCCATCGGCAAACCACCGCCCCACCGTCGTATCATAGCTCGACGGCAGGCGTGCCACCACCTGATCCGCGCCGCTACGTTCGGCGGCACTGATGATCCGCGCCTCTTCGTCGAGGCGCAGCACGTCGCCATAGCCAATGTTCTCGCGTGCCGTCGCCTGATAATGCACGAAGTCCTGAAAGATCACACTAATCTGGGCACGAAGCGTCACTGGGTCAAACTCGCGCAGGTCGTGCCCATCAATCAGTATCTGCCCCTCGTCCGGGTCATACAGGCGCGTCAGTAGCTTAATCAGCGTCGTTTTGCCGGCACCATTGTGCCCCACCAGTGCCAGCTTTTCGCCCGGCGCAATCTGCAACGACAAGTTCTGGATAGCCGCCACGCGCCGCCCCGGATAGCAGAAGGTCACATTCCGAAACTCCACCCCATCGCGGATGGGCGTGGGGAAGACGGCAGGCTGTGGTGGGGCTTGCATGTGTGGCTCGATCTCAAGGAAGGTGAACAGGTTATCCATAAACAAGCCACTCTCGTAGAGTTGCCCCACCCCACCAATAATGTTCCGGAAGGTTGACTGGCTCTGCTGGAAGAGCGTTAGGTAGAGCGTCAGGTCGCCCAGCGTCAGCGTGCCCTCGATGGTGCGCCACACCACCCACGCATACGCGCCGTAGAAGCTCGCCGTCGAGAACATGCCCCAGAAGATGCTGATCGCGCTCCGCCGCCGCGCCAGTGCTGCGTCTTGCCGATAGAACCGCCAGAACATTTCTTGATAGCGACGCAGCAATGGAATGCCCAGCCCAAACAGCTTGACCTCCTTCACCGAACTGTCCACGGTGAGCAAGTGCTCGATGTAGCGCATCCGTCGGAACTCAGGGGCGCGGTTGTTGAGCAGGCGAAAGTAGACCCCGGCATAGCTTGCCTGCGCGATGAACGCGGGTAGCGTCGCGCCAAACAGGATGAGGGCGACCACCGGGCTAACCGCCAGCAGGATGAGCGCAAACGACACGAGCATCAGCGTACCCGTCACCAGCGCAAACAGGTTGTTGACAATGGCGAGGGCGCGGAAGTCGGCTTCGCGGCGAGCGTTTTGCAGTTTGTCGTAAAACTCGGAGTTCTCGAAGTAGCGCAGGTCGAGCGCGAGGGCTTTCTCGATAATCTGCTCGTTGATGGTATGCGAGAGGCGAGCGTTGAGCATGTGCTCAACAAGGCTGTACAGTTGCCCCACCACCGCGCCGAGCGTCACGAGACCGAAGCCCGCCAGCAAGAACGGTATCACCTGCTGCACCCCTTCGGTGGGGGGGAGACCTGCCGCCGTTGCCGCGACAATCGTGTCAATCACCAGCTTGCCGACCCACGCCTGCGATGCAGGCAGCAGGGCTGAGATGAGGGCAAGTGCCGCTAACGCCAGCGTGCTCAGGCGGTGCGCCCGCCACACCAGCAGCATAGCACGCGGCACATTGACCAGTGCCGCCTTGATTTCGTCCCAGCGTTGCGCCCAGTTGCGCGGTTTGAGATGCTCATTTTCGTCGGTCATGCGGGGGTTTGCTCCCAACTGGACAGCCACGGATAACGCTGGTATGATACCGCACGGTAAACAATCACACTATCACTGTGCGGCAATGTCCGCGCCTGAGGAGGACATGTGCAGGCAAGTGCCGCAACGCAGTGTACCATAGCTATGGCAGATGTGCAGGTGACTGTGGTGTGCCGCGACACACGGGTGATCGCCACGGTGCGCCAGCATTACCGCCCGTTTGTGACCACCGCCCCGCCCGCCCCCGATTTTGTGGTGCAGCTTATCGTGGTACCCGACTGGCAACCCGCCCCCGACGCACCCGCCGAGCCAACCTATGACAGCGACACCACACGGCTGTCGGGACAGACATGTGCCGGGGCGTTTGACTTTGCGGCAGGGCGCGGCACATTGCAGGCGGTGCCGTCTTCCCTCCTCAACGACCTCGACTACGCCCTCCGGGTCATCTATGCGTTGCTGCTCTTCGAGCGGGGCGCGTTGCTCTTTCACGGTGCAGGCATGGTGCGCGACGGGCGCGGGTATGTGTGCTTCGGCGCGTCGGGCAGTGGCAAAACGACCATCAGCCGCCTATCGCTGGGCGTGCCGGGGGTTCGCATCCTCAATGATGACCTTGTGGTGCTAACACCCACCCCCACCGCGCCGTCGGGCTGGCAGGTGCTTGCCACACCCTTCTCGAACCCCACCCAAGTTGCCCCCAGCGGACCAGCCCACGCCCCCCTGACCGTGCTGCTCCAACTCGCCCACGCGCCCGCACACATCCGGACCGCGCTTTCGCCCGCCACCGCACTTGCCGCCCTGACGGCTGGTACGCCCGTCATTTCGGGCATGCCCCAGCACGCCGCCACACTGCTGCGGCGTGCCCACGCCATCACCACCGCCGTGCCGTGCTATCGGCTGGGGTTCCGCCGCGATACCGCGTTCTGGCATTTGCTCAAGGACGGGTAGCAAGCAAGCAGCAGACGGGGAGCATGCTTCGCCCGCGTGCCTGTTTTGCCTATTTGCCGCTTTTTTGCGTGGGCATCGGCTTGACTCACCGCGTATAATAGGAATGGAGTAATAATCTGCGGTACAAGGCTCGTGTACGCGGGTTAGCGTGTATACGAACAGCACACCTCGTACTGCGGTAGGTTGCTGGCGTTATAGCGGTCTCCCACGGCTGCGGCACGTCACCCTGTAATTGCCTGTAATTGATTGATCGAAACTTGCTGTACTATCAGTCTATCAGTCCCACGAGGTACACCAGTGTATAGGGAAGAGAAGCACCAGCAAGTGTGGGAGCATGAAGCTGTCGGTCGCTGGTATCGTTGAACCTGTAGCACCAATGGAGAAGTGTAATGAGCAAAACCTATGTAGTTCCTGCTATTGTTTACGAAGCACGCCTGCAAACCCGTGCTGGTTCGCCCTCGCCGACCTTTGTGGACCCCTTTGTTGGGACTGACCCCGAATTGCCCGGCAAGCCCGCGAGCGTCGCAGACCCGGTCTATGACGGCTCGGTTGACCCGGTGCGTCCGCCCAAGCCCGCCGATGGCGCAGGCTCAGGTGGCAACGACGGCTCGATTGACCCGCCGCGCCCACCAAAAGCACGGGACGGTGGCAACTAATCTCGTATAGTGTGGAACAGTGGCTGTTCCAACTTTATCGTTACCCGGTTTGTAAGCGATTGCGGTCACGCGACTGCAATCGCTTTCTTTGTCAGCACGCCGACTTACACGAAATTGAGCTAGCAAGCGCAGAATGAAAGAATAAAGAATGAAGAGGGAGAAACCGCATGGTGCGTCGTCCCTATGTCAGCGTAGCAACCCTGCTCATTCTGGGGGTACTGGCGTTGACGCTGCTGCCACTGGTGCCCACTGCCCCCGGTGCGGCTGCCAATGGCACCAACAGCATCCAGATTGTATCGCGTAGCCCCAGCGAAATTGTGCTGGAGCTAACCACCGACCGCTATAATATCACCACCCTATCACCGACCGCCGACGGTACCCCCACCGCTCCGTGGCAGTCGCGCATCAACATTGACGGACTCGCGCAGACGAACGACCCCGGTCTGCCCCAACTGCCGGTTGTCCATGCCCTGCTCGGCGTGCCGCCCAACGCACAGGTCAGCCTGACCGTGCTGTCGGGAGCAGGCACCCCGCTCGCCGCAAGCGTCGCGCTTGCCCCAGCAGCGGTGCCCGTCCCACTCGCCACTGGCGACAACCCCGATGCCCGCCCCGGCGTTGCACCCGTAACGTATCAGCGCGACCCGGCGGTCTATGCCAGTAACGACCTGCTGCCCGCTACCAACGCGACCATCTCGGAAGATGCGTTCTTGCGCGACCAGCGCGTGGTGCGGGTGGCTATCGCGCCTATGCAATACCGTGCCGCCAGCCAGCAGGTGCTCTGGCAGCAGCAGGTGCGCGTGGCGGTGCGCTTCAGCTACCCGACCGATGCGCCCAGCAGTGGCAACCCGCCAGCCTTCACGCCGTCGCCCTTCGAGGGCACGCTAGCGACCAGCCTGCTCAACTATCAGCAGACGGTAGACAACAACTGGCGCACGCCGCCGCACACCAACGCCGCCCCCACCCTCGATGTGCCTGCCAGTACGGGCACGCGCTACCGCATCACCACGACTGAAGCGGGGCTGCACAGCATCACGCCCGCCGACCTGCAAGCCGCCGGACTCGATACTGCCAGCCTCGACCCGCGTAAGCTGCACCTCAGCCACCGTGGTGAAGATGTCGCAATGCTCGTAACGGGCGAGAGCGACGGCTCGTTCGACAGTAACGACCGTATCATCTTCTACGCCGCCGCCTTCACAGGTGAAGGCGACACCCTGCCCGAACGCGCGTCGGAGGAACGCTACATGCAGGGCAAGAACGTCTATTGGCTAGCAGTGAAGAGCAGCAACGGCACGCGCGTGAGTAGCCGCGCCGCCGCGCCGAATGGTGGTACCACCCCCACCAGCTTCCGCGACACCGTGCGTGCCGAGGTCAGCCACTACTGGTCAATCACCCAATTCAGCAACCCCGACACATGGTACTGGGCACGTATCACGGCGAACGGGCAGTTCGTCAATTGCGACGTAGGCTCAGATTGCAGTACGAGCACCAGCCCCCTGACGTGGAACGAGCCGTTTGGCATCACCCTGCCCGACCCGGTGACGAGTGCGGGCAGCACCGCCACCGTGCGCGGCGCGATGATGAGCGAGTCGTTCAGCAGCACCGCCTACCCCGATTTCCTCTTTAGCCTACGCTTCGGCGGCACCAACGGGCTGGATGGCGTGGACATCGTGACCAACGCACCGTGGGACAGCTTCGATCAAGTGGGCGACAACCGCTACTACCAATATGCCAACCGCCGGTGGTACAACCCACCGGTTACAGCCAGCCGCGCCAGCGAGTTTCTCTTCACAGGGACGATAACGCAGAACAACCTGAGCAACGGCAACAACCCGTTCAGCATCGCCGTGCAATCGAACACGGGTGCGGCTGTACGGACGCACCTCAACTGGCTAGAAGTCGAATATGACCGCCAGTTCCGCGCCACCGACAACCAGCTACTGTTCAGTATGCCCGCCGGCACCTACACCTATGCCGTCAGCAACCTGAGCAGTTCCAGCCGCTACCTGTTTGACATCAGCGATCCCGCACAGCCCGTTAACCTGACCGGCAGTACCTTCGCGGGCAACACCGTGAGCTTCGGCGCAACCCAGAGCGACACCGCCACCTACGCCATCGCCAGCACCCCCGGCATGTACAGCCCCGCCAGCATTACCGCGAGCAACCCCGCCGACCTGCTCGCGGGCAGCAACGGAGCCGACTATATCGTGATTGCACCGGACGAGTTCCTCAGCACGGCGCAACGCCTGACCGACTACCGCGCCACGCAGAGTATCCGTACCAAGCTGGTGCGCCTGCGCGACGTGTACGACCTGTTCTATGACGGCTTTCCGCACCCGCACGCCGTGCGCGAGTTCCTCGCCTATGCCACCGCCAACTGGGTTAGCCCCGCCCCGGCTGCCGTCGTGCTGGTGGGCGACGGGCACTGGAACTTCCCCGACTCGACGCGCTACACACGACGTAGCGACAGCCAGTACTTCCCGCCCAACATGGAATGGGTAGACCCCTTCCAAGGCGAGGTAGACAGCTCCAACCAACTCGTCACAATTGTAGGCGACGACGTGCTACCCGACCTGCTCATTGGGCGCATGGCGGTCAACAGCACCGCCGAACTGAACGCGATGATAGACAAGCTGATTGCCTATGAAAGCCAGCCCGACGCAGCGTGGCACGAGCGCGTCATACTGATTGCCGATGAAAACGACCCGGCGGCGGGCAACTTCCCGAACGACACCGACAACCTGTCGGAGCAGCACATGCCCGCCGACCTGACCCGCGAGCGCGTCTTTGTCGAAGACTATGGTTGCGGTGGCGGCATAACCAGCACATGCCCGTTGGTCAACGATGATATTGTGACAGCCATCAATACGAACGGCGCACAGTACATCAACTATGCGGGGCACGGTGCCGCCAACCGCTGGACGAAACGCTCGGTGTTTACGCCCGGCGATGTGGAACGCCTGACCAACAACGAAGCCCTGCCGATTGTTATCTCGATGACCTGTCTCGATGGCGAGTGGCAGCACCCCGGCATCACGGGCACCAGCAATGCCGTCTACGAGGGCATCGCGGAGCTACTGGTACGCGCCGACGACAAAGGCGCGATAGCTACCTTCTCCTCGACGGGGCTGGGGCTGGCAACCGGGCACGACATCCTGATGGGCGGCTTCTACGATGCCGCCTTCGGGAACGCCCGCACCGTCGGGCAAGCCGCGATGAACGCCCGCCTGCGGGTGTTCGCGTCGGGGGGCTTCTTCGACCTGATAGACAGCTATGGCATCTACGGCGACCCGCTCCTCAACCTGATCGGTACCGAGGCGGTGAGCCTGACCACAAGCGACAGCCCCGGCGCACCGGGGAGCGTGTTCGCCTTCGATGGCAGTGCCTTGCCACCCAACACACCGTTCGATGTGAAGGTACGGCTACCCGGCAGCAACAACTGGGTGCCCTTCGGCAGTGCCACCAGCGACAGTAACGGTAACGTGCGCGTCGGGCTGTACATCTTGCCCAACGCCACCAACGGCACCTACGAAGTACAGTTTGCGACCACGCAAGATGCCATCCTCGGCGTGAGTGCGTGGTACGGCACGTTCGCGGTGAGTAGTAGCGCACCGTTGCGGAACCCCGACCTTGTACCCACCGCTACCCCCACCGCCACCAACACCGCCGCGCCACCGCCCACCGCAACGCCCGACCCATCACGCACTGCCACCAGTACGCCCACCCCCACCGCGACACAACCGGGGCAAGTCGTGGACGTGCCCACGCCCACCATCACACCTACCGCTGGACAACCGGGCACTACCGACGGCAAGGTCTACCTGCCCATGACCGTCCGCTAACCCTATGGCGGGCACGGTCGTTTCCCGATGCGTGCCCGCCTGCTGCATAATTGTTCATCTAATCGTTATCGTTTTGAGAGCCTGCTTACTGGTGAGAAGCACGACTCGTTCGTATAATAAGGGGGGTAGGGTGTCTGCCCGGCGCAACGCAGAAGGGAACCACCTGCACGTTCGTTATGACAATGCTGGCGCGTAACAATCGGTATCCTCTCGTTGCAGTGCTGCTGGTGGTAGGGCTGGCGGTGCTGTGGGCGCACCCGTTTCCGGCGCGGGCATCCATCACGCTGGTGGGTGTCACCGTGACCGAAAAACAGGTCAACGGCAACACGGTCATGCTCATCGAGTGGGAGACCGCCACCGAAATAGACACGGCAGGCTTTTACATCCAACGCCGGAACGGAGCGGGTGACGCATTCGAGCGCATTTCAGGCAGCCTGATCCCCTCACAGGGCGACGGTGCCATCGGGGCGGTCTATTCGTTCGAGGACACCAGCCCCGGCAGCAACCCGGAATACATCCTAGAGGACGTATCCAACGCGAATATCTCGACCAACCACGGACCCTACAAGCCCGCCAGCGACACCACTGCGTCGCCACAACCCGGCAGCAACGACCCCACCGCCACACCGCGCAGCAACAACACGCCCGCCAACAACACGCCCACCAACACCCCCCAGCCCACCACCGTGGTTGGGGCAACCAATACCCCCCAGCCGACCAGTGCGGTCGCTACCAGCACCCCGCAACCGACGAGCACGAGTGAGAGCGGCGGCAACGACGACGGCGGCAACGACGACGACAGCAACGGGAGCGGCAGCAACCCCGGCGTGTCGTCTGACCCGACCCCCACACTGACCGCAGTGCCTACGACAAGCAGCAACAACAACACCAGCAACAACCGGGGGGGCAGCAGCAACCCGACCAGCATCCCGCCCACACCAACCCCAACCGATATTGTGGGGGTGGCACCGCCCACCGCCACCCGCGCACCGTTCCCGCCCGCCAACCCGTACACGCCGCCCGATAGCGTCGCCCAGACTGACCCCGACCCGTTCGTGCTGGACGAGGGGAGCGACGGCGCACCGCCCGCCCGGAGCGCACCCGGCACCAGTAGCCGCATCCCGACGGCAGCCCCGCCCATCGTCAGCGTGCCCACATCGGTGGCACCGGGCAACAACGGCGGCAACAACGCCAGCCGGAGCCAAGCAACCCTGACACCCGCCACCAATGGCACCCGTGCCCCAGCATACTATCCGCCGCCCGGTATTGCAGGGAGCTTCCCCGGCAGTGGTGCCACCGCGCCGCAAGTGCCGTCGTCGCCAGCCATGCCACCCGTCGCGGCAGGCGATACCGCACCCACCCCCAATGCGGCGGGGCGTGCCTTGCTGCAAAACCCGGAGTTTTCCGATCAGCAACCCACCACCGCCGAACTTGCGACCGCCCCCAACGGCGGCAACGGCATCTGGTTTGTGGCGGCGGGGTTGCTGTTTGGGCTGGCACTGCTGACCGGGGGCGGCACACTGCTGCTGTGGCAACTCGACCGCCGCCGCCGCCGCGCCACGGGCGCAGACCTGCCCGCCTATCCTGACGATAGCAACACGCATGCGCAACACGACGACGATATTTTCTAGCCTGCTGCTGACCGCCCTGCTGCTGCTGGCGGCATGTGGCGACCCGGCAGCCAGCCTGCCCGTCACGGGCAATGCCGACGGTGCCGCCGCCGCCGCGTTTGTGCTGGTGGACGAACCGGGCGTGTACCGCGTGAGCAGCAACGACCTCACGCCGCTCAACTGGGGCGACATAGACCCCGACGCGTTGCGCCTGCGCTATCAGGGCGACGCGTACCCCTTCTGGGTACAGCCCGATGACGGCGGCTTCGCGTTGCTGTTCTATGCCGACCCCGCCCAGCACGAGCACTCGCCCGTGGATAGCTACCGCCTCGAACGTGCCAGCGACGCGGACGACGGCACGCCGCCCACGCCTATCTCGGCGGACACAACCACCGCCGCCACCGTGCCCGCCAGCCAGAGCACCAACACCTACACCGCGACGCTGCACCTCGAAGAAAACCTGCACTACGAAGCCGAAGTCGAAATGGGCGACCGCTGGTTGTGGCACGAACTCCGCGCCCCGTCCAGCTTCGACGTGCCCTTTGAGCTGGACAACATAGCTGACGGCGATGCCCGCCTGACGCTCGAACTGTGGAGCAACACACAAGCCCCCGCCGACCCCGACCACCACCTGACCATCAGCCTGAACGGTACGCCGCTCGGCGACGACCAGTGGGACGGCACCGGCACGCACACCATCACGCTTGACCTACCCGCCGATGCCCTGCGCGACGGCGAGCATACCCTGACCCTCACCCAGCCCGGCATCCCAGATGTAGCCGTAGAAATCACGTCGCTTGCCAGCATCACGCTGGAGTACCCGCGCACCCTCACCGCCAGCGACGGGGGCATCGTGTTTACCAGCGACGGACGCTACCACACCCCGGCAGGCATTGCTGGTGACGCGCTGGTGTTCGACGTGAGCGACCCCACCGCCGCGCAATACGTCACGACGTTGCAGCCCGGTACCAGCTTCGCGGGCAACGCAGGCAACCGCTATGCCGTGGTTGCCACCGCCGCCCTGCGTACTCCTCGCGGGCTGAGTGTGGCGAGTGCTACGCCCGACCTGACCGCCGCCAGTGGCGACTATGTGGTGATTGCGCCGCGTGACCTGCTGCCCGCCACCGCGCCGCTGCAAGCATGGCGCAGCGAGCAGGGCTTGCAGGTGGCAGCCGTCGCCGTCGAAGACGTGTACAACCAGTTTGGCGCGGGCATCCGCGACCCGCTTGCTATCCGTGAGCTACTGCGCTATGCCGCCGCCAACTGGGTAACCCCGCCGCGCTATGTGTTGCTGGTGGGCGACTATAGCTACGACCCCTACGCCTACAGCATAGACGCGGCAATCAACCAGATGCCGACCTTTATGCACTACACCGTGTTTGGCGGTGCCACCGCCAGCGATGTCGCGTTTGCTATGCTGGACGACGCGGACGACCTGCCCGACCTTGCAGTAGGGCGCATCCCGGCACGCACGCCCGCCCAGCTTACAACCGTCATCGAGCGCACGCTCGCCTACGAGCAAGAGCTACCCACGGGCGACTGGACGCAGCGCGTGACTGCCTTCGCCGACACGCAGGAAGAACGCTTCAACGGCGATGCCCTGCGCTTCCTCGAACGCTTCGGTGCCGACTATGAAGGCGTGCTGGTGGGCGACCGCACCCTGCCAAGTGACGTACCCGCCACCGCAAACCAGACCGGGGCGGGCGAAGCCGAGAGCGGCACCCCACCGGGCATCACGCCTGCGGATGTGCAAGCCGCCATGAACGACGGCGCACTGCTCACCGCCTATTTCGGGCATGGTAGTGTAACCCAACTGGGGCGCGACAGCTACCTGAGCGTTGCCGATATTGGCAACCTGACCAACGACGGGCACCCCCCGGTCATGCTACACTTCACCTGCTTGACCGGGCTGTTCATCCACCCCGAAGTCGAGTCGCTCAGTGAAGCGATGCTGTGGGATGCCAACGGCGGCGCGGTTGCCATTCTCGCGCCGACGAGCCGCACCCTGCCCGACGATCAGGGCTTCCTCGCCGAGGGCTTCGCCGATGAGTACATCGCCAATAGCGATGCCCGCATCGGTGACTTGCTGGTCGCGGCGTGGCGCAACGTGCCGCTCGAAAGCCCCGCCGCCGTAGACGTGGGGCGCACCTTCCTGTTGTTTGGCGACCCAGCACTGCGGTTGCCCACCAGTACGGACGCTTCCGAGTAGGAACCCCACCACCATGCAACACCGCCTACCCACCCCCCGCCTGCTGCTCCCACTACTCGCGCTGTTGCTGCTGACGATCCTGCCCACCGTCCCGCGTGCCACTGCCCATGTCGCGCAGGCACCCCCGCCGCCGCCCGTGCGCCTGCAAGCGGTGGCAGGCGATGCACTGGCAAACCGTAGCCTGCATGCCGCCGCCGCCGCGCAACTGGGCAACCCGCCGCGCCTGTGGTTGGTGCAATTCCGTGGACCGATCCGGCAGACGTGGCGCACCGCCGCCGAACGTGCGGGGGCACGCCTGTACCACTACATCC
>CAZNQP010000063.1:6976-20725 GCA_964575355.1 uncultured Chloroflexaceae bacterium | reverse complement strand
TGCAGCGTCGCCGTTTGGGCAACGGTATCGGCGGTACTCACGGGTGGTGCCTCCTTTCGTTTGTCTTCCACAGTGGCAGGTGATGTGTTGCAGAGGGTTCGCCCAGTGTGGTCTGAGAGATATTGTAGCACATCTGTACACGCCGTACCGGGCGCGATACTAGCCGTGTGCGGCGGTTGTCAGTGTCGTATAGAGGCGTAGGTGTGCCGCCGCTATCGCGTCCCACGCAAAGGGTGCCGCGAATGCCCGCGCCCCCGCCGCTAGCCGTCTCCGCAGGGTGGCATCGTCGGCAAGCTGTGTGAGTGCCGCCGCCAGCCGTGCTGCATCGCTGGGAGGCACGAGCAGGGCATCGTGAGCGTGCTGCAACGGTGGCGGGGTGCCAGTGGGCGGCACAGTCGTGACTACCGGCACGCCGTGTGCGAGGGCTGCCAACAGGCTACCGCTCCGGAGCGATACCCCGTTGGTAAAGGGTAGCGCGACAATATCGCACGCCAGCAGGTGCCCCGACACTGCGTCGGGGGTGGCGTGTCCTGTCCGCACTACCCGCGTTGCCACGGGCGACTGCTGCACTGCGTGCGCGAACTGTACCGCGAAGGCACGGGCGTGGGGGGCGGTGGCAGCCCCCCCAATGAGCAGGAGCCACACCGCACGTCCCTGTGCTGCCAGTTGCTCAACCGCAGCGAGCAACACATCTACCCCCTTTGCGGCGGCGAGCAAGCCGAAGTAGCCCACCACCAGTGCATCGGGTGGGATGCCATGCTGCTGCCGCCACGCCGCGCGAGCGTAGCCCGCCGGGGGCTGCACCGCAATGTTGCTGCCTATCGGGATGGTAGCGAGTGTGGCGGGGGCGTGCCCGCGTGCGCGGAGGGTTGCCGCATCGGGGGCGTTGGTGACGATGCACGCGGCGACGCTACGGACGAGGCGCATGGTTACTGCGCGGCGGAGCGTGCCCGCCTTTGGGAAGAGGTACGGCTCTAGCAGGTCGTGCAGCGTGACGACGGAGGTACACCCCGGCGCAACCCGGCGCAGGTAGTCTGGCAGCAGGTTGATGGCGGGGTGCATCGCATAGCCGCCCGTCTGGTATTGGATATGCAGCACGGCGGGGCGTACCGCCGCCACTGCGGTCGTGATGCTCTGCCAGCAACGCATATCCCACGCGGGCACGCGGCGCAGCACACGCACGCCGGTTGCGTGGCGTTCGTCGGGGGCGGCGGTGGGGTGGCGCGTCGTCAGCACGGTGACGGCTACGCCCTGTGTCTGAACCGCTGCTGCAAGACACGCGGTGTAATCGCCCACGCCGCCCGGCTGGGGGGTGTATTCGGGTGTAACATAGAGCACGCGCACGGTCACGGCACACGTAACCGAGCTTGAGCAGGGTCAGGTGAGGGCGACACCGAGGGGTCAGGTGAGGGCGACACCGAGGGGTCAGGCGAGGGCGACACCAAGGGGTCAGGCGAGGGCGTAGCCGTATCGGTGGGCGGCGGCGGTGGCACAGTGGGCGGCAGCGGCGGTGGCACAGTGGGCGGCGGTAGCACAGCAGTGGGCACTGGCGCGACGGTCGCTACTGGGGTGCCGTCCGGGGTTGCATCCGGTGCGCTGGTGAAGGCGGGCGTGGCTTCGCGCGTGGCTTCTTCGCGCCCGGTAACGGCGGCTGTCACGGTCACGGTCACGGTCACGGTCACACGCACGGTGGCGGGCGTGCTCGTGGCGGTGGGCGTGCTCGTGGCGGTGGGCATGGCGGTGGGTGTGGTGCTGCCGGTGGGGGTTTCGGTGGCGGTGGGCACGGGCGTGTCGGTGTCGAAGGGCGGCGCAGGCGGGAACAGCAGTTCCCCCGTGGGCGATGGTAACGGCGTGACTGTCCGGAGCGGGTCAACTGGGGTGGGCAGGTAGGTGGGCAGACGCACGGGCAGGCGGCTGATCAGTTCGCCAATGCTCAGTATGGTGGGCGTTGCGCCTGCTGTGGGCGTGGGGCGGTCGAGTGGTACGGGCGTGGTCGTGTTCGCTACCGACAGCGCGGCAATGGGGCTAGCGGTGGGTGTGGGGGGGGCACCCGGAGCCAGCAGGCTACCGCCAACCCCCCCGACGACACCGACTGCCAGCAACCCCACCACTGCCAGTGCCAACGTGCGGGGGCGGGCGGGCAGGTGGTGCCACCGCCCCTGCTTGCCCCCGGTTGCGGCGGGTTGTTCCGCGTGAGGTAGCTCCGCGCTCGTCGGTTGCTCGTCACCCGATGGCGAAGTGTCACGCATGGAGCTAGAGGCGGGTCAGGCAACGCGCCCGATCAGGCGTGTCGCAAGGGTATCAAGCTGCTGCACGGCAGACGCAGCAGACGGCGGCGCGGCAGCCCGCAAGTGTTGCAGGGCGGCGGTAGCGGCGGTGTGGTGCTCGGCGGCTTGCGCGGCACTGAAGGCGCGAGCATCGCTCGCATCAAGGATTGCCAGCACACGCCCGATGTCGTCGGGGCTGATGCTTGCCTGCCCGTACAGTTCCGTGAGGGCGGCGCGTTCGGGGGCGGATGCCAGCGCACGAATGATGGGGAGCGTCACCTTGCGTTGCTGGACATCGGCGGCGGCGGGTTTTCCGGTACGGCGCGGGTCGCCCCAGATACCGAGGATGTCATCCTCGATCTGGAATGCCATGCCCATGTGGTGCCCGAAGCCAAACAGCGCATCACTCAGCACGTCATCGGCACCGCCCACCAGCGCACCCAACCCAGCGGCGGCAGCAATGAGCGCGGCAGTTTTGCGTTCAATCATGGCGAGGTAGTCATCACTGGACACATCCAGCCGCCCCTCGAAGCTGAGGTCAAGGTATTGACCCTCACAGATACGCAGAATGGTTTCATCGAAGCGGCGCAGCACGGCAAGCACCCGTGCCGGTGGTACGCCACGGTCGGCAAGGCGGTGCAGCGCAAGGTGCGCCACGACAAACATGCCGTCGCCCGCGTTGATACCCTGTGCTAGCCCCCACTGCTTCCAGACCGTCACGCGCCCGCGGCGGGTGTCGCTGTTGTCCTCGATGTCGTCGTGGATGAGCGAAAAATCGTGGATCAGCTGAATACCAGCAGCAAGCGGCAACGCCTGCACCGGGTTGCCGCCCACTGCCCCACACGCCAGCAACGCCAACTGCGGGCGCAGCAGTTTGCCGGGGTCGAGCGCAGCAGGCTGTAAGGCAAGGTCGCGCCAACCCAGATGATATTCTTGCATGCCATAGAAGGTGGCAACCCGTGCTTCGTAGGCTGGGAACGCCTCCCGCATGGCTTGTTGAATACTTGTGCGATTATCCGTATCAATCATACGCTGTCTATCTCTGCGAAAAAAAGACCACAGTGCGTTTAGGTAGCCAGTAATACCTATGTGTATTGTAGCGCATGGACGCAAATACAAGGCACGGGGGTGCCTACCGGGGCGTAGCCTACCACGCGCCGGGCAGCGAACGGAGGAACGGACGTGATGAGTAGCATTAATCTACGGCTACGTTTCAGCCCCACAAAAGACGGGCTAGTGAAAGTGTTAGGTCCATTGGAAACCGAAATCATGCGGCTGCTGTGGAAAGAGAAGCGCAGTACTGTCAAGAAGGTGCATCGTGTACTTTCGCAGCAGCGCGACATTGCCTACACCACGGTGATGACGACCATGAGCCGACTTGCCGAGAAGGGCGTGCTTGAACGGCAACGCGACGGGTTGGCGTATGTTTACACACCCGCTATCAGCGAAGACGACTTTGTTTCGATGGTGGTCAGTCAGGTACTCGAAGGCTTGCTGAGTGACTACAGCACGCGCACCGTAGACTATCTGGTCGAGTACCTTGCTGCCAACAACCCCGAAGAGCTTGAGCGGTTGAGCCTCGCGGCTCAGGCGCGATTGAAGAACGAGTCGTTCGCCCACGCCTCCTGACCCTGAGGTGTGGGCAGTTCCGGCTCCTCCAGTTTCCCCCAGAGGTCATAGGCGGCGGCGTGCGTAATCGTCGCCGCCACGACCTGACCCACGGCACCCGCCCCGCGCACCAACACCTGCCCGTCCACTTCGGGCGCGTCGCGGAATGACCGCCCCACCAACAACGGCTGTCCATCGTCGTCTTGCCCGGCTCCCTCGACTAATACCGGCATCGTGCGCCCCTGCCAGCGGCGGTTGCATGCGTGCGAAATTGCTTGCTGCACCTGCATAACCTCGTGCCAGCGGCGTTCGATGATGCGCGGCGCAACCTTGGCGGGCAGGCTCGCGGCGTGCGTGCCCGGCTCGTCCGAATAGCGGAACACGCCCACGCGGTCAAGCTGCATTGTTTCGAGGAAGTGCAGCAGGGCGCGAAACTCGTCGCGCGTTTCGCCGGGGTAGCCCACAATGAACGTCGAGCGGAGCGCGATGTCGGGCATGGCGGCACGCAGGTCGCCGATGATGCCGCGTGTACGGTCGGTGTCGGGGGGGCGGCGCATCCGGCGGAGCGTGGCGGGGTGCGCGTGCTGCAACGGCATATCGAGGTACGCGCAAATCTGCGGGTGGTCTGCCATTGTCTGGATGAGGCGCGGCGAGATGCCGTGCGGGTAGGCGTACATCAGGCGCAGCCACACCGTGGGCGGCACCACGTGGCACAGTTCCGCCAGTAGCGTTGCCAGTCCGTCGTGCAGGCGCAGGTCGCGCCCATAGTCGGTGAGGTGCTGCGCGATCAAGATGATCTCGCGGGTGCCCAGTGCGACAAGCTCCTGTGCCTCGGCAAGGATCGCACCCATTGCCTTCGAGCGCATGTCGCCCTTGAACGAAGGGATCGTACAGAAGCCACAGCGCAGGTTGCAGCCATCCGAAATCTTGAGGTATGCCGATGGGGTGCCGGTCTGTCGCCGTATCTGCGCGGTGCGCCAGTCGGCATAGCCGGGGGCGGGCGGCGTAGCCAGCGTGCTAGCGGCGGCGGTGGTTGCCGCCAGCGGGATGAGCGGGATAAGCGGCATGGTCGCGGTGAATGGTGCGGCGGCGGCGGGGGCATCACCGCGAAGCCGCGCGACCACCTGCCCAATGTGCATCCACTGCTGCGTACTGAGCGTGGCATCTACGCCGGGGACTGCCGCGACGAGGGCGGTGTGGCTCTCTGCCATACAGCCCGCCGCGATGAGGTGTTGCCCGTCCGGCTTCTGTGCGCCCAGTTCGCGCAGCACCGCTAGTGTTTCGTCGCGGGCGGTCGCAATGAAGCTGCACGTATTCACGATGACCACATCGGCGGCGGTGGGGTCGGCGGTGGGGGTGTGCCCCTGCTGGCGCAGCACGCCGTCCATGCCTTCACTGTCCACACTATTTTTCGGGCAACCCAACGTCACTATATGGTACTGCATAGCTCCCTATCTCTGGCTGTGTTCGGTATTATTGGGGTATTATGACATGGGGCGGCGGGTGTGGCAACCCGTACGCCCAACAGAAAAACAAATCGTTCACTGCAAAGAAAGTAGGCAACCCGGTGCAGCAACGCTACGGCTGGATAATCGTTATGGTGTGTGGTGCCATCATCGTGGCGATAAGTATGGGCATCCGGCAGAGCTTCGGGCTGTTCATTCGCCCGATGACTGCCGACTTTGGCATGGGGCGCGAGGCGTTCAGCTTTGCGCTGGCACTGCAAAACCTCGTGTTCGGCATTGCCATGCCCTTCGCGGGGGCACTCGCTGACCGCTCCGGCTCGCGGCTCGTCATTGCGGTGGGGGCGGTGCTCTATGCCGCCGGGCTTGCCCTGACCACCGTCGTCAGTGGGCAGTGGGGCTTGACGGCTGCACTGGGCGTGCTGGTGGGGCTGGCACAGAGCGGCACGACATTTGTCGTGGTATTTGGGGCGTTGGGGCTGGTGGTGCCTGTCGTGCGCCGTAGCCTTGCGTTCGGCATTGTTACGGCGGGCGGCTCGTTCGGCATGTTTGTCTTTGTGCCACTGGTGCAGGCGTTCCAACTCACCCTTGGCTGGCAGACCACCATGCTAGTCTTGACTGCCATGGCGGGCAGCATGGCGGTGCTGGGGTTGGGCGTGGGCGGGCGCACCCGTGGCGCAGCAGCCACCGCCACGGCAGGGGCGGGGCTGTCGCTCGGCGCGATGCTGGCACTGGCGCAGCGCACACCGTCGTACTGGCTCCTCAATATGGGCTTTTTCGTGTGCGGCTTTCACGTCGCGTTTATTGGCATCCACTACCCGGCGTTCCTTGCCGACCAAGCGATTGCCCCCGCTGTCGCCGCCAACGCCCTCGCCCTGATTGGGTTGGGCAACATTGTGGGTTCTTATGTGGCGGGGATGCTCGGCGACCACCTCCGCAAGACGTATGTATTGAGCGGGCTGTACATGGCGCGTGCCGTGACGATTGTGCTGTTTCTGTTGCTGCCGATCAGCGAGGTTTCGGCACTCGTGTTTGGCGCGACTATCGGCTTGCTGTGGCTGGGCACCGTGCCGCTCACAAGTGGCATTGTCGCCCAGATGTTTGGTGTGCGCTACCTTGCCACGCTGTACGGTGTGGTGTTCCTCAGCCATCAGGTGGGCGCGTTCCTTGGCGCGTGGCTGGGCGGCTTCGCCTTTGACCGCGTGGGTTCGTACACGGCGGTATGGCTGGCGGCGGTGGTACTGGGCATCACGGCGGCGGTCATCCATCTGTTTGTATCCGAGGATTCGCTGTTACCGGAACGGGAGGGAATGGGATATGCCGCCTAACACAGTGCGGTTGGTTGACATAGTGGCACCGCTGGTGCTGTTGCTGCTGGCTCTGGTGGGCTATGCGGTGTGGCAGCAGTGGGGGCTGGCGGTGGTGCAGGCAACCTTCGACGGTGGGGTATACTGGCTGTGCCAGTAGCCGCAGTCGTGGGCACGTCGCTACCCCCCCAACGGTGGTTATGGTATACTCTCTATGGGCAATTTAGCCTGCTGAGATGCCTGCGGAGACGAGTACATGCTTTCACTCGGTGATCTGGTCCACAACCGCTACCGCATCATTCGTGAAATTGGGCGCGGTGGCATGGGTGCCGTCTACGAAGCTGAGGACGAACGGTTACGGGTGCGGGTGGCACTCAAGCAGACGCTCGTTAGTGGTAGCGACCTAACCCGCGCCTTCGAGCGCGAGGCGCACCTGCTGGCACGCTTGCGGCACGCCGCGCTGCCCGTCGTGAGCGACTACTTCAGTGATGAGTACGGCTCTTTTCTCGTCATGCAGTACATCACGGGCGATGACCTCGGTACACTGCTCACGCGCCAGCCGCAGGGCAAGTTTGCGGAAGCAACGGTGCTGGCGTGGGGCGATCAGTTGCTGGCAGTCCTCGATTACCTGCACCGGCAGGAGCCGCCCATCATTCACCGCGACATCAAGCCCGCCAACCTCAAGCTCACCCCTGACAACCAGCTTATTCTGCTCGATTTTGGGTTGGCAAAGGGGGCAACCATCCAGCAGACCGCCATTGCCAGCAACGTGAGCATCTTCGGCTACACGCCCAACTATGCGCCGCTTGAGCAGGTGCAGGCACAGGGTACCACTGCCCAGAGCGACGTGTACGCGACGGGTGCCACGCTGTACCACCTGCTGACAGGCACGATACCCGCCACAACGGTCACCCGTTTAGAAGCGCGTGCCCGTGGACAGGCTGATCCGCTCGTGCCCGCCCATCACGTCAACCCGACGGTGAGCAACAGCGTGAGCATGGCACTAGCGGCGATGCTCGGCTTGCTGCCCGAAGAACGCCCAGCGTCTGCCGCCGCCGCCCGCGCGTTGCTGCACAAGGCACAGCAGAGCGTGGTGCCTGTGCTGCCTCCCCCGGCGGCAGTGCCACCAACGGCGGCTGTCGCGCCGCGCCCCTATGAACCAACGGCGGCTGTCGCGCCGCGCCCCTATGAACCAACGGCGGCTGCGCCGTTGCCACTCTCCGACCCCATGCCGGTTGCCGCGCCGCCCACGCCGCAGGCAGGCGACAATCGCGCTTGGCTCTGGGTGCTCGGCGGGGCGTTCGTGGTGCTGCTGTTGCTGGGCGTGTTTGGGCTGGGCTGGGCGATGAGTCAGGGCGACACCACGACCAGTGACGGCGCACCCGCCACGACCACCCCCGCCGATGCAGGCGGCGTAGCAGGCGGCGGCGACCCAGCACCGGGTGGCGACCCAGCACCGACCAGCGCAGCAACACCGGAGCCGGAGCCAACCGCCGAGCCTACGCCAGAGCCGACCGCTACGCTAGAGCCAACCGCGCCGCCGGAGCCAACCGCGCCGCCGCAACCTGCGCCCAACTTCCAGACGATTCTGACGTTTGACGGCTTTATTGCGGTGCGGGCAGGGGCAAGCACTGGCACCGCCGAAGTCACGCGGCTCAACCCCGGTACTGCCATCTACTGTAGCGAGCAGGTGGCGGGCGAATATCTCGGACCGGGCTACACCGAAGCGAGTGGGAAGTTTATCCCCGCAAGCAGTAGCTGGTACTTCTGCCCCAGCGTGGGGGGCTACATCTTCGCGCCGCTCCTCGACCCGTTGTAGGCTGGGGGTTGTCGCGCAGGCGACGGCGACAACAGCCCATGGGCAGTGGCGGGCACACGCGGTGTGGGGTGTTTCCCCTGCGTATCAGTCAGGTCTTCTATCAGCGATGCCTGCTATTTCACGGTGGTCGTGCACCTCACGGTGGTGAGCAGACCGTGTTGCCTCAGGGGTCTGTCCAGTCCAAGCACGAAATGCACGGGAGAAAGACCGTGTTTCTTCATACCCCAACAGATACGCAATTTGTTGACTGGAGTAGTCAGATTTAAGCAGATAGTGATATGCCGTTTCCTGCCGCAACTGGCTCAATATCTGCTGGAAGCTCGTCCCCTCATCGCGGAGGCGACGTTGCAGTGTCCTAGGACTCATTGAGAGTTTTGCGGCGACCGCATCAATTGAGGTTTGCCCACTCGCCAGCATGGTACTGAGGCAGGCACGCACCTGAGTACTCGTCTGGTTCGCTTTTGTTATCCCTTCCATCCGCTTTTGCAACTCTGGCTCGAAGACCGACCACAGTGCCGGGTTCGGCGATAGAAAGGGTCTCTGGGCATCCTCAGCCGAGAACACAATGCTGTTGCGATCTCCATGCTGTACTGATACACCAAAGTAGGCTTCGTATTGCTCAATTGCTGATAGCTTCACCGTTACAGCGATGGAGAGAGGAATAATGGGTTCTCGCGTGGCTGTGCGTGCTACTTTTATCAAGGTCAACAAATTATAGAGCACCAAAAAGCGCGGTAAGGGTGGATACCCTGCCTGTTGACTGATGATAATCTCAGTGTGATCGGTCGTCTTGTTTATGACAAGCCGAGCGGGACCAACAAGCGGCTTATACTGTGCAATGCGTCTGGCTGCTGTGTTCAGGTCTTGGCTACACAGGCAGGCGAACGTGACCGGGCTGAAGGCATCGAGCGTCATGGTCTGCATGTAACGCAGCAAGAGTGTGGGGTCGTTGGCTTTCAGTTCCTCAATGGCAATGGCAATGCGGTAAATCTCATTCCCTGTTACCACTGGTGTTCGCTGCTGGAGGAGGTCTAGCGGGAGTCCGGCGTGTCGCAGCACATCCTGTTCTGATAGTTCAAACAACTGTAACGGGAGTTGCCAAAAACCCTCTAGGGTGTACTTGTGATGTTCTCCGCCTGTCATATCTACAACTCGTGAGCTATTGACCAAATACTGCCTAACCGAGCCACACAAGGTTGACGCACGCACAGCACCGAACCATGTGTGTCGCCCACACGCGCGGTGATGGTGCTGGCTACCGAGTTTACCTAGGTTATTAGCTAGGTCGTTGGCTTGCTCACTGCCTGCCACAGCGTACCCAGTGGCGCAAGCCGCATAGGTAAACTTCATGGCGTAGCCTGACGGTCATCATCCTCTAGTCGGGCACACCATATCCCAGCAAATGATCCACCTATCATTCATTACGCGATTCATTGCGCGATGAAAATCCCGCTAGAGTTGATGTGATCATAGCGTAGTCTCCCGCAACCGTCAACTCTGCACCCTCATTTCTTCCGTGAGAGGAGGGGCAGGCTACCACTACACCAACCGTAGCATGTGGCTACTGCCCTGTCCTCAGGATCACAAAACGCCAACTTGGGATCATATCCCGCCAGCATCCGTAAAGTTGCTTGACTCTGACTCTCCCAGATGCTATGTATAGTAGAGGTATCAGCTGCAACACAAAATCAATACGGTTCGGGTGGCGATCATCGTGTTCGAACTATCCACTGTGGATTGTGGATCAGACTTCCGCTGTCATCAGTGGCAATAGTGGCAATGGACAGGAAAAGTTTCGATATGGGGAGTGCTTCACTGTGACGTTGAAAAATCTCACGGATAAACCGAACATCGTGCTCATCGTGACAGATCAGGAGCGTGAAGTTATGCATTGGCCCGATGGCTGGGCAGAGGAAAACCTGAAAGCGCGTAGCCGCCTCATGGCAAACGGGTTAACCTTTGGCAACGCCCACTGCAATACGGCTGCGTGTACGCCGAGCCGCGCCACCCTGATGACGGGTCTGTATCCGGCACAGCACGGTCTCAAGAACCTGTTGTTTTGCGACAAGCCGGATGACAAGACCCAGCATCGCACGCCGCAACTGTCACCGGAACTGCCCAATATTGCCACGGTTATGGCGGAAGCCGGGTACCACGTCGTAATCAAGGGCAAGTTTCACCTGTCGCGTCCAGTCCAATGGGACACGGAGAAAGAGCGGCAATACTGGTCAGAGGCAGACGCACCCTACCTAGCGGAACGCTACGGCTTTCATGAGTGGAACCCACCAGATATGAGCGACCCGATGGGGTTGAGCGACTTTGGCGGCGGCAGCATCAACAACGACGGACGTTTTGTTGATGGTACCGGTACGGCTGCTGGGCACTACATGCCCGAAGATGAGCAATTTAGGCAGAGTGCCGTGCATTTCTTGAACAACTATACCGGCGACAAACCGTTCTGTCTGCTAGTCATGTTGGTCAACCCGCACGATGTACAGGCGTATCCGGGGCGTGGTGTGCAGGCTATTGCCGCACGGCGACCCATGTATGAACAGGGCGGCTACAAGTTGGAGGACTTTGCCAACCTGCCAATAGACCTGCCCCCCACCGTTGATGAGGACCTATCCCAAAAGCCAACGGTTCATACGTGGATTAAACGCTTCGTGGCGATTGGTACCGGTCACACGCGCAGCCGGGAGCGGCAACTCAACTACGCCCGGTTTTACGCGTACCTCTGCCGCGAGGTAGACCAACAGATTGGCAAGGTGCTGGACGCGCTCGATGCAAACGGGCTGACCGACAACACGCTGGTCATTCGCACCTCCGACCACGGCGAGCTTGCTATGGCGCACGGCGCGATGCGGCAGAAGTTCTACAATGCCTACCGCGAAACACTCAACGTGCCCCTGATCTTCTCCAATCCCAAGCTCTTCCCGCAACCGCAGACAACCGACTCGTTCGCGTCGCTGATTGATATTCTGCCGACCCTAGCATCCCTCACCAACGTGCCGGATATCGAACGCTTCAACTTCCGCGGGCGTGATCTTTCGCCGATTCTGGCAGACCCCACGCGCGAAGTGCAGGATTACATCCACTTCACGTATGAAGACGATGTGTTCCCCGTGCGCGGTGCCAACTGCATCCGTGCCATCGTGGAAAAAGACTGGAAGTACGCGGTGTACTACGACCCGTACCGGGGTCATCCGGTTGAATACGAGCTGTACGACCTGAAAGACGATCCGTTCGAGTCAACCAATCTCGCGCACCCGACAAACTTCAAGGCGGAATATGCAGACCAACGGCGGCGGTTGCACAATCGGCTCATCGAGGTGATGGAGACGCATGGCACGACACCGCCGGAAGTGCTCTTCCCGACTGCCGAAGCCTACGACCGGGGCTACACAGTCCCAAGTGAGGTGTCCCACGTCGTGATCCCGGAGAGTGTCAAATGGCGGCAACGTTTGTACCAGATCGTGCTAGTGGTGACTGCGCTGGCGGCTCTGTACCAAGTGGTCTTCAATGGGGCGTTGTTGCTCGGTGCTATTGGTGCGCTAGCGGTCGGGGTCGTGCTGGGGTACTTTCTCTTCAGCCGTATGGTGCAACTTTCGTGGGATGATAACCGCGGGCGCATCGTCTCTAGTATGGACGCTGCCAGTATTGCCATTTTGCTCTTGTATGTGGGGCTTGTTGTCATTGGCGATGCGCCGATCATCACCTATCCCATCGCCGCTGGCACCAAAGCCGCCGCCGAGACCAGTATCGTATCTGGCATTATGCTCGGTCTCCTCGTCAGCCTACAAGGTAAGATTCGGGCTATCCTCGGTCCTACCGACGCGGAACAGCGCGTGTACAGTTCACGGGTTGACATTGATGCTCCGGCGGAGCAGGTGTGGGCGGTCCTGACGGATTTCAAATCCTACCCAACGTGGAACCCGTTGTTGAAGAAGGTGGAAGGCAACTTGGTCGTGGGGGCGGGCTTGCAGGTTCACACCACGTTTCTCCCGGTTCCTGTGGCAGCCACCGTGACCGTTGTTGACAAGCCCAACCGCTTCGAGTGGCAAGACCGCGTGCCCCTCAATCTCCTCACGCCTCTATTCGCGGTGCATCTGCTCCCACATTCCGGCAATCGCACGCGCGTCATCATACAAGAGACGTTTACCGGTCCGCTGTTGCCCCTCGTTGGGGGACAACTAGATAGGAAGATGCCACCCCTCTATGACGCTATGGGGAAGGCACTGGCACAGCAGGTCATGCAACACCAGACAAAAACCGTAGACTCGTATTCAGAAGGAGGATCACTCGCATGAAAACGCTCATTGCTTCAATTGGTCTCATCGGGGTCATCATCTCAGCTAGGCTGGCTTTCATCAAAGGACCTATCGTCGGTTTCGTCTCGCTGGTCGTCTATGGTGCACTCTATTACCTGACGCTCCCGCGCCTGCTCAACCTGATCGGGGTTCACCCCCACTACCGGGGACGTGACTTTCACTTGCCGGGGAAGCGGGCACTCGTTATCGGTACCAATCATGACACGCTGGGCGACACGGGTCAGAAAACCGGGGTTGCGCTGTCCGAATTGTCGGTTCCCTACTATCAATTTTTGGATGCGGGCATGACGGTTGACCTTGCAAGCCCGAAGGGCGGCAACATCCCCATAGACCCGCAAACGACACGCTGGCCCATCCCTACAGACTATGACCGCCGTTTCTTGGGCGATGCCACGGCAATGCACAAGCTCCAGAACTCGCTGAACATTAGCGACCTCGACTTCACGACTTACGACATCGTCTTTATGGCTGGTGGTTGGGGGGCATCGTATGACTTGGGGTACTCGGAGGTGCTGGGTGAGAAAACCACCGAGGCGTATGCCAATGGGGCTATCGTGGGGTCGGTGTGCCACGGTGCGCTGGGGCTACTCAATGTGAAGGATGAGACCGGCAAACCACTGCTGCAGGGGCGCAACGCTACGGGCGTGACCGACCGGCAGATTCGCCAGTTGGGTATCAATATCACGCCGATGCACCCGGAAACGGAACTTCGCAAGGCGGGGGCAAAGTTCAATAGCAACACCGCCTTTAACGATTTCCTTGCCAACATCACGGTTGTTGATGGGCGATTGGTCACTGGGCAGAACCAGAACGCAGGCGCGGAAACGGCGCAGAAAATGATGATGCTCGTCGAGAAGATCGCTGAAGGGCATCAAGTCTAGCTTGTATTGGTGTTGTGTGGGGCGGGGCTACAACCCCGCCCCACGGGTGTGTACCCGCCCTGAAATATCTAGTTCT
>CAZNQP010000063.1:0-6876 GCA_964575355.1 uncultured Chloroflexaceae bacterium | reverse complement strand
TGATAAAGCACAACCTCGATGACTCGAAGCACTATATCGTTGAGGTAATTGAGAAGTCAATTTACAACTTTGTCCACTATACCCTGCTCACGCTGATTGTTTACATTGTTACGATCTTCTTGCTCCAGAATACACGTCTGGCAACTGTTGTCAACAACATCGCAGTCACCACCTTTCTGCTGACTTTCTTCAGGCTAACGTATGAAATGACCAGTTCAATAACTGCCTCCAGCCATAGGCTTCAAGGCATCGTTCATCGGGAAGTTGACCACACCCTGATGCAACTGGTACGTCTCGTGGTCAACGGTTTCATTCTGCTCCTCGGAGTTATCACCATTGCCCAAACGTGGGGCATTAGTTTGACAACCGTGTTCGCGGGGCTTGGTATTGGTGGGTTGGCACTTTCGTTGGCTGCTCAGGATACAATCAAAAATCTTATCGGGTTTGTTACGATTGTGTACGACAAGCCATTCACGGTGGAAGAATACATCTCCATTCCCACAGCAGAAGGTGTCGTCGAAGACATCGGACTGCGGTCGGTCAAAATACGCGCTCGTGACCAGAGTCTGGTCATCGTCCCCAACACCACCATTGTTAACGAGCCAGTGTCAAACTGGTCTCGGTTGGACAAACGCTGGTTCAACTTTGTGGTAGCACTACCCTTTACCACGACAGCAGGGCAGATTGAAACATTTACCAGCGAGGTGCGCGAAATGTTGCAAGGGCGCGAGCACGTAGAGTCAGATTCGGTACAGACACTGTTTACCGAATATGATAGTAGCGCGCTGAATATATTGATCCGTTGCTATGTAACACTGCCCGACTATGCAGCAGCACTCGCTGAGCGTATGGGAGTGAATCTCGAGATCAACCGTATCATAGACCGGCTTGGTTTACGTCTTGCGCTCCCCGCGCGTTATCTCACGTTTGACCAAGTTCCGGCAGTATCTCTGCCGGGGCAACCGTTGCCTGACAGCCCGCTGCACGACGAAGCCTCGCCATCCGGGCATGCTAATGCCAAGGTGCAGGTGGCTGGTGATGATGGGGCACGAAACAACTCACGGGACTGACCTTGCATGATGCCGCGAAGTCGCCCGGTCGTTTTGCTGGTCGCATACACTGCTAGCATACATAGCATACACTGCTGAAGGAGTATTGGATGGGTAATGTGTGGCAACCCGATGCCTTTCACCTGATGACCAAGCCGCGCGGTGCTATCTGCAACCTAGACTGCAAGTATTGTTACTTCCTCAGCAAAGAGCGACTCTATCCGGGGAGTAATTTTCGCATGAGCGAGACGCTGCTGGAAGAGTATACCCGGCAGTACATCGCCGCACAACGTGTCCCGGAAGTAACCTTCGCGTGGCAGGGCGGTGAGCCGACGTTGATGGGGTTGGACTTCTACCGACAGGCTATCAGCTATCAGCAGAAGCACAAAAAGCCGGGGATGCGTATTTACAACACGCTCCAGACCAACGCCGTCACACTAGATGCCGCGTGGTGCGAGTTCTTCGCTGAGCATGACTTCCTGATTGGTGTGAGCCTAGACGGTCCGCAGCAACTCCACGATACCTATCGCGTTGACAAGGGTGGTGCGCCCACTTTCGACCGCGTTATGAACGGTATCCGTCTCCTGCAACAGCACGCGGTTGCCTTCAACATTCTGACGACGGTTCATGCGGCGAACGCCGATCACCCGCTGGACACCTACCGTTTTTTGCGTGATGAGGTTGGTACGATCTTCATGCAGTTTATTCCGATTGTCGAACGCGACAATGATACTGGCTACCAAGAAGGTTCAGCCGTAACCGACCGCTCCGTTGGTGCTGAGCAGTACGGTCAATTCCTGATCGCAATTTTTGATGAGTGGGTTCGGCGTGACGTGGGGCGCGTTTATGTGCAAATCTTTGATGTCGCACTGGCAGCGTGGACTGGCAACAAACCCGGTCTGTGCATCTTTGAGGAAACCTGTGGTACCGCGCTGGAAATGGAGCATAACGGTGATGTGTACTCGTGCGATCACTATGTGGAACCCGCCTACAAGCTCGGCAATATCAACGACATTCCACTGAGTGAGATTGTGGTTATGGATAAGCAGAAGCAGTTTGGTTTGGCAAAGCGTGATAGCCTGCCAGACTACTGCCTGCGGTGTGACGTGCGGTTTGTGTGCAACGGCGGCTGCCCGAAAAATCGTTTCATCACTACCCCAGATGGCGATCCGGGTCTCAACTATTTGTGTGCAGGGTATAAAGCGTTCTTCACACATATTGACGAGCCAATGCGTTTTATGGCAAATGAACTGGCACATCGTCGTCCACCCGCGAATGTCATGATGTATATGCAGCAATGGGATGCCGCACAAGCAGTGGCATTTGCCCGAGCGGGGCGCAATGACCCGTGCCCGTGTGGGAGCGGTCGCAAGTACAAGCAGTGCCACGGGAGAGGACGGTCGCGCACCTAATGGACGGGAAACGATGGCGTGATGACCTGATTGCGGGACTTGTGGGCGCGGTCGCTGGGGCACCCCAAGCCATGGGCTTCGCACTGATCGCCGGTGTGAACCCGATCTATGGGTTGTATACCGCCCTCGTCTCGACGATTTTCGGAGCCTTGTTAGGGAGCTCGACCTACATGACCGTGGGACCAACCAATGCCTTGGCTCTCGTGGTTGCGAGTTCGCTGGGCGACCTGACCGGCGGGAACCCTGCCGAGCAGGTTTTCGTGCTGACCCTGTTGACTGGTGGGTTCTTTCTGCTGTTCGCCGTGCTCCGGCTAGGGTTCTTGGTCAGGTTTGTTTCGAATGCCGTCATGACTGGCTTTATCACGGGAGCCGGGTTGCTGATTGTCTTCGGTCAAGTCCGCCACTTGAACGGATACGATCCTTCCGGCGGCAACGCCTTGTTGAGCTTCATTGACTGGGTTTTCCACCTGCATCTCAGTAATCCGCAAACGGTGGTGATCAGTGTCGGTGCCCTCGTGGTGATGATCGTCTTACAGCGCACCCCGCTGAAGAACGTCGCCACGCTGATTGCGATTGCCGGGGCATCAATCGTCACGTTGCTGCTGGACTGGCAAACGGTTGCGCTCGTGCGCGACATTGCAGACGTACCGCGTGGGTTGCCCGCGCCCATCCTCCCAGACCTTTCGGCAGTGCCAGACCTCACAACCATCGCGTTCGCACTGGCGGTTTTAGGTGCTGTGCAGAGTGCGGCAATTGCCAATGTGGTGCCAGAGCCAGAGGGTCGCAAATCGGTTTTTGGGCGCGACCTCGTTGGTATGGGCGTGGGCAACGTCGTCGGGGCGGTCTTTCAGGGGATACCTGCATGTGGTTCGCTGTCGCGCACCGCCGTCAACGTGGCTGCCGGGGCACGTACACGGTGGGCGAACGTGATTGCCGGGGGGTTTGTCGCGCTTATCCTCTTGGTGCTCGGCGCAGCCATCGAGGTCGTGACCCTTGCGGCTTTGGGCGCACAGTTGATACTCGCTGCGGTGAGTCTTATCAACCCGCACCAGATTCGTATGGTCTGGCGGGTGGGTATTCCCGCACGGGCTGCGATGGTTTTAACGTTTGGCAGCACCTTGATCCTCCCCCTTGAGTACAGTATTTATCTGGGTGTGGGTCTCTCGCTACTGTTGTACCTGTACTCTTCGTCACAGGACATCACTGCCGTGCAACTGGTACCAATGGACAATGGGAGCTTCCGTGAGCAACCCCTCCCAGCGCAACTGGCATCGCACGAAACCATCATTATCTCACTCCATGGCGCACTGTACTTTGCAGCCGCCCGGCAACTGACAGACCTGTTGCCAGCTGCATCCGCTAGCAAGGGCGCAGTGGTTATCTTGCGGCTGCGGGAGGCGCACGGACTTGGCAGCACGGCACTCAACGCGATTACCGCGTACCATGCGACACTTCGGGCACATGATGGTCGGGTCATCCTCACTGGGGTGTCTTCGGAACTGCGTGCGACCATGGAACGGGCAGGGACTCTTGACGTGATAGGGGCTGAGTACGTATTCGAGAAAACGGATGAAGTGTTCGCAGCCACGACATCGGCATTTGCGGCACATCAGCGTCACGGCAATGAAGCTACGACGTAAGGTTTTCATCACCTAGGTCTTGGGGGTCTTGGGCATCGGGGGGTGCATATGCTCAGGTATCTGCTTGTTGTCGGCGGCTTTATCGGGGCACATACCGCCACATTTGCAATCGGGTACCGTTTTTCCATGGGGCTTTTTCCACCGCGTAATGCATGAGGTGCCAACCGTGTGCAATGAGCGGGCGCACGTGGGAAGCAGGCGGCGGCGGCACCGTTGCGCGTCCCGTTGTCGTCACCACTCCCCTATGGTGCTATACTGCGGGTAGGTATTCGCTACGCATTGTTCTGGCGTGAGTTGCAAAGGAAGAACCCTACCATGACCACCCCACCCACCACCGAACTGCCCGCCACCATGCAGGCAATCGAATTAGTAGCCAACGGTACGCCACCACGGGTTGTCGAGAAGCCTGTGCCGTCGCTGGGGGCAACCGACGTGCTGGTGCAGATAGCTGCTGCGCCGATCAACCCGTCTGATCTGCTGTTCCTCGCAGGTCGCTACGGCGTAAAGAAGCCATTACCCGTCGTTCCCGGCTTCGAGGGCAGTGGCACGATTGTTGCGGTGGGGAGCGCGTGGTGGTTGCGCCCCTACCTAGGGCGGCGTGTCGCGTGTGGCTCCCCGGATGATGGCGACGGTACGTGGGCAGAATATCTGCGAACCCCGGTGATGCGCTGCATCCCGTTGAGTGCCAAGGTGAGTAGCCTGCAAGGGGCAATGCTACTGGTCAACCCGCTGACGGCGTGGGCTTTGGTTGAGCTTGCTCGCACCGAAGGGCACGCCGCCGCTGTGCAGACAGCCGCCGCAAGCAGTCTCGGTGTGATGATGGTGCGGATTGCTAACCGTGCCAACCTGCCGCTCATCAACATTGTGCGCCGCGAGGAACAGGCGGCTATGCTGCGCGAACAGGGTGCGATGCATGTGCTCAACAGTAGCGACCCTGCCTTCGCACAGCAACTTGCCGACGTGTGTGAGTATTTGCGCCCCACCATCCTGTTCGATGCGGTGGGCGGTGACCTGACCGGGCAGATTATGGTAGCTATGCCTAACAAGGCACAGGCGGTCATCTATGGGGCACTGGCGGGCGATACGACGACGGTTGGTATTCAGGATTTGCTCTTCCGGCAGCAGACGGTGCGTGGCTTCTGGCTGTCGGGGTGGTTCGCACAGCAGGGCTTGCCGGGGCTGTTGCGTGCAAGTAACCGGGTGCAGTCGCTCATCGGGGCAGACTTCCGCATGACGGTGCAAGCGGCGTACCCACTTGACCGTATCCACGATGCGATGAGCCACTATCAACGCCAGATGTCGGCGGGCAAGGTGCTGCTTGTGCCGGGGCTACGTGGGGTGGGGCAGGGCGCGTAGCGTGCGCCCCGCCCGCCCATCAAGGGACGTACTTATTATGGTAAAATGTCATAAGGAACGCATTTGTAGCGCACTGCAAGGAGTATCCTATGGACATTACACAACTACGGCAATTAGCAGCAACCATCAAAGAACGCAAGGATAGCGTAACGAGCGAAGAGGCTACCAAAACAGCCCTCATCTTGCCATTCATCGCAACACTTGGATATGATGTTTTCAACCCACACGAAGTCACTCCAGAGGTTCATGCTGACGTTGGGATACGCAAAGGAGAAAAAGTTGACTACGCTATCCTAAAAGACGGTAAACCTGTCATTCTCATTGAATGCAAACCACAGGATGTCAGTCTGAACGATGTTCACATGGGGCAACTGCATCGGTACTTTCAGAATACCGAAGCGCGGTTTGGTGTGCTGACAAATGGTATTATCTATCGGTTTTTCACCGACTTGGAAAAACCAAATATCATGGATAGCACGCACTTTTTCGAGTTTAACGTCTTGAACTTCAAAGACCGCGATGTAGAAGAACTGAAGAAGTTTGCGAAAGCATCGTTTGAAGTGGAAAATATTCTCGCTTCTGCTAGCAATCTCAGATACACCCAGCAGTTCGTTTCCATTCTTGCCAGCGAAGTACAGAGTCCGTCTGACGATTTCGTGTACTACTTTGCCAGCAAAACCTATGATGGCAAGATAACGAAAAATGTTATTGCCGATTTTCGCCCGATACTTCATAAAGCACTTCGGCAATTCATAGCTGACCAGATGGCAGATCGCCTTAAGACTGCGTTTGGTAATGAGAGCAAAGAAGATACAGTAGTCCAGACTTCTGATACTAGTGCAGAAGAGCCAGAAGAGGGTGAACTGTCTACTGCTCAAACAACCGAAGCAGAGCTAGAAGCATTTTATATCATTCGTGCTATCGTTCGAGAGGTTATCGCTGTCAGTGATGTGGTAATGCGGGATGTACAGACATACTGCGGCATTCTCTACAAAGATAATAATCGTATGCCTATCTGTCGTTTGTGGTTCAATCGGTCACAGAAATATATCGGGTTGTTTGATGAAGAGAAAAAAGAAACCCGGCAGCCGATAGACACAGTGGATGAGATATACCAGTATGCCAATGAACTAAAAGCTACCGTCGTGCGATACATTGAGTCTGACTAAGACAGTGGGGCAGGGCGCGTATAGCAATCCTATTAGAATTGTAAAGAAGGCACAGCTATGATAGGCTGGAACCCAGAAACAACCGCTGATCTGTTCCCAGGAGCACCATATGCTGGATGCCTTGCATCAGTTGCTGCACGAGACTCGCGACACCCGCGAATACAAACGCGCCTTGGTCGTCACGATGACCCACGCGGGCATCGCCTACGACACCATTACGGCGGTGCTGTCGGTCTCGAAAGCGTTCATC
>CAZNQP010000062.1:15706-21326 GCA_964575355.1 uncultured Chloroflexaceae bacterium | reverse complement strand
CGTCTGCCCCAGAACATGGGCGGGCTCGGGATACCCCATGAAGTAGAGGGCTAGCCCCGCCGCCACCGCCACGCCGCCCAGCGCGAAGATTGCAAACAGCAGGGTGCCATTCCGCACGCGGTCGGCAAAGGCACTGTAGATGGCAACCGCCGGGATCGAGAGTGCCGCCTTCACAATGAGGAAGTAGGGTAACGCATCAATGCCGACGTTGCTCCAGAAGGCAGCCTCGGTGATCGTTGCGCCCCACGTCCACCCAATCATGAAGACGACGACAAGCACGTAGAGTTGGAGTAGTCGTGACCACTCTTCGGGGCGAATATTCAGGAGTCGCTCAAACCAACGTGTCACGCTTTATTTCCCGTCGCTAAGCCACACAACACGCCGCTGACGTGCAACGGCATGATACCACACCCACCCTGTTTCACACAGGCGATTTCCACCCTGTGCAGGAGCGTGTACCGGTATGAACGTAAGCTGGAGGTTATTCGAACTGATCGAGGAGCTTGTGAATCTCACGCGGGCGGGTGCGGGTCAATTGGGCAAGCTGTTCGTTCAGCCCGCGCAACTGGTCGCTCAGGGCTTGGATGAACGCGAGCGAGAGATCGGGGTGTTGCTGCACCAGCGCCGCCACCGGCTCACGCCGCAACTTCAGCAGCAATGTGTCTTGCAGGGCTTGCACGCTTGCGTTGCGCTCGGTGTCACCGAAGAGCGATACCTCACCAAAGTAGGCTGACGGACCAAGCGTGGCGATACGGGCACTGTGCCCCCGTCGGTGCGCCTGCTCGACGGCAACCTTGCCACTTACGATGACATACAGGATGCCACCGGGGTCGCCCTGATGAAAGACATGGCTTTCGGCAGGGTACAGTTCTTCCTCGCAACTAGCCGCCAAGAGGCTGACCTGTTCAATCGTCAGCCCATGGAAGAACGGCACTTCTTTGAGGAAAATCACTTTTTCAATCGTGGATAGCATAGTTTGGCTGGGTTTCGCTGGCGACCCGGGAGGGATTCGAACCCCCGACACCTGGTTCCGAAGACCAGTGCTCTAATCCGCTGAGCTACCGGGCCGAGGAGATTGTGATGTACAATAGTGTAGCACAGCCCATGGGCAGGTGCAACAGACCACCGATAGCATATAGTATACCAGAGGGTGATCCATGCGAGTGGCTCTAGTCCACGATTACCTCAACCAGTATGGCGGTGCCGAGCGCGTGCTCGAAGCCCTGCACGACCTCTACCCGTCCGCACCCGTCTATACCTCGCTCTACGACCCCGCCGCCATGCCCGCCGCCATGCGCCAGTGGGACATTCGCACCTCGTTTATGCAGCAGTTCCCCGCATGGCGACGCTACTTCCGCCACTACTTTCTATTCTACCCCACGGCGTTCGAGAGCTTCGACCTGAGCGCATACGACCTGATCATCAGCAGCAGCAGTGCCTATGCCAAGGGCATCATCCCCGCACCGCACGCCAAGCACATCTGCTACTGCCACACGCCCATGCGCTTTGCGTGGCGCACCCACGATTATGTCGAGCGCGAAGCCATTGCCGGACCACAGGCGGCGGTCTTGCCCATGCTGCTCACCTATGTGCGGCAGTGGGATGTCATCACTGCTGGGCGGGTAGACCAGTTCGTTGCCAACTCACACGAGGTTGCCGGGCGCATCCGCCGCTACTACCAGCGCGAAGCAACCATCATCCCGCCCCCCGTAGACCTCCCACCCTTCACGGCGCAACCCGCCGCAGACTGGTACCTCGCGGGCGGGCGGCTGGTGCCCTACAAACGGCTCGAACTGGTCGTCGAAGCCTTCAACCACCTGAAGCTCCCACTCAAAATCTTCGGCGATGGGCGCGACCGCGCGACGCTGGAAGCCATGGCAGCCCCCAACATCGAGTTTCTCGGCTGGGTAGACGAAGCCACCCGCCTTGACCTCTTTGCCCGCTGTCGGGCGTTCCTGTTCCCCGGTGCCGAAGACTTCGGCATTACACCACTGGAAGCCATGGCAGCCGGCAAGCCCGTCGTCGCCTATGCCGCAGGCGGTGCCCTCGACACAGTAGTGGACGGTGTGACGGGTCGCTTCTTTCGCCAGCAAACCGCCGCCGCCGTCGCCGCAGCAGTTGCAGCCTCACGGTATGATGAATATGACCCGCACGCTATTCGGCGACACGCCGAGCAGTTCGGGCGTGCGGTGTTTATGCAGCGTATACAGGCGGCAATTGCCGCCTTGACCAACTGAGAGGAACCGTATGCAACTACGCACCTACATCGCCATTCTTGGGCGATACTGGTATATGCTCGTGGGCTTGCCACTCCTCGTGGCGGCAATCAGTGCCGCGAGTGCCCTCACCCAGCCACCGCGCTACACGTCGCAGGCACGCATCATGGTCACACTGGCACCGCTTGCCACGCCCGCCACCACCAACAACGGCGAGAACCTCCCCGACTTCAACAACAACTACTCGTGGCTGACATCCGAATATGTGCTGGATGACATCCCCGCCGTCGTCACCAGCCGTACCTTCGGCGAAGACGTGAGCAACATACTAGCAGGCGACGGGCGCGACGTAGTGCCGCAACTCGTCCAGAGTAGCCTGTTTGCCGAGCACACCCACCGCACCGTCACACTCGAAGCCGTGACCGATGACCCCGCCCTAGCCCCCGACTTAATAGACGGCGCAATCCGGGCATTGCAGGCATACGGGCTAAAATATTGGAACCGCCCCGCCGATGAAGGCACCGGGCTGAGCATTGCCGTCCTCGACCCGGTGAGCGACCCGCTCCCCACGGTCAGCCGCCGCGAGATGGCACTCGGCGTAGTCATCCGCACTGGGCTTGCCGCCGCCGCCGCCGTCGGGATCGTGTTTTTGCTCCACTACCTAGACGACCGCGTTCGCAACCGCCAGCAGGCGGAAGCGTGGCTTGAGTTACCCATTGTGGCAACGATCCCCCGCGAGCATCGTTCTCGTTCGTAGCCCACAGCAATGCAACGTTGCCCAATGGTAGCAACCGGCAAACCCTAGCGAGCAATGGGCAAACACAAGCAACAGAGTGAATGAATAGAGAGAGGATACCCTCGTATGCCATTACGTGATTATTTGATGGTACTGGTCAAACGCTGGTGGGTGATCGCGCTGGCGGTCATCGCTGCCGCGACCGCCGCCTTCGCCGTCAGCCGCCTGATGCCCCAAACCTTCCGCGCCCAGACCGTCTATCTGGTGGTTGCCAACCGCGCCGACAATGGGCTGAATATCGTCTTGCGTAACACCATGAACAGCTACCGCGAATTGATTTTGCAGCCCGATGCCCTCGAATCTATCAGCCAGCAACTGCAACTGGATATGAGCGGCGAACGCCTGTTGAGCGACGTATATGTGCAGCCGCGCCCCGACGAGCAGAAAATCCTGATCGAAGCCGACAGCCACTTCGCCGCACAGTCTATTGCAATTGCCGCCGCCGTCGGGCAACGCCTCGAAGAAGAAGTCATCAGCCTGAATGCCAACCTCGACGGCACCGACCGTATCAACGTGACCCGCATCCAGCAGGCACGCCTGATCGGGGTGCAACCCAACACGCGCATCAATGTACTGGCGGGGGCAATGCTCGGCTTCATTGTCGGGGTGCTCCTGACCTTCGTGCTCGAATATCTGGATGACACCCTCAAGAGCACCAGCGATGTCGAACGCTTCGTGGGCTTAACCACCATTGGCTCGATCCCATCAGCAGAAGGACGCTCGTAACATCAACCCGGAGCTTGAGCACCCCGCGTCGCTTGAGCACCGTCTGGGAAGGAGACACCATGACTGGGAACGGCACCGCTCCAGAGGGAGCACCCAACACACAACTCGTTGCGCTGCGTGACCCGCGCTCGCCCGCTGCCGAGGCGTACCGGACGCTCCGCACCAACCTGCTCTTCTCAAGCCTCGACAATCCCATCAAGAGCCTACTCGTGACGAGCACAGCCCCCGATGAAGGCAAAAGCACCGCCCTTGCCAACCTCGCCGTGATTATGGCACAGGCAGAGCAGCGCGTCGTGCTGGTAGACTGCGACCTGCGCCGCCCCACCCTCCATACCCTCTTCGGCGTGGACAGCGAACCGGGGCTGACCAACCTCATCCTTGAGCAGGATAGCGCGACCCTGCCCCTGCAAACCACCGGGGTTGCCGGGTTGCGCCTGCTGGCAAGCGGACCGCTGCCGCCGCGTCCGGCAGACCTGCTGGCATCCAACCGTATGCAAGCCGTCATTGCGCGGCTCCTCGATGAAACCGATATTGTGCTGTTCGACACACCGCCCGTCACAGCCGTGACCGACGCGGCGGTGCTTGCCACCCGCGTAGATGGCGTGCTGCTGGTACTCCGTGCCGGCAACACCCGCCGCGACCGTGCCCGCGAAGCACGACGGCTCCTCGAAAAAGTCAACGCCAACATTGTCGGCGCGGTGCTCACCAACGCCCCCACCGAAGCAAGCTACGACTATTACCGCTAGGGGTACTCATCCACCATGTACCAGAAGGGCATCAGGGCAGGGCGCAGCATGGAAACACCGTATAATACAGGCAGAACGGCAACTGGGGTAGGTAACTGCCCCAGTATACCCAACATAATAGACGGCAGATAGCCTTATGCTCCAGACAACTGTTACAGTCTTGCTGATACTGCTGCTGCTCGCCGCGCTCGTGTTGCTCGTGTGGGTGCTGTGGCGTGCCCTGCTAATGCCGCCACGGAGCTACACCCTGCCGGGCAGTAGCCGACGGCTCACGCTCGCATCCTACCAAGGTAGCCCGCAGACTGTCGCGGTAGCCGGGGAACTGGTTACAATGCTGCGCGAACTCCGCCACGCCCGTGGCAGTGCCGAAGGCTTGCTGCGCGGCGTGCTGCTGGTCGGCAGACCGGGCACTGGGCGACGCTACCTTGCCGAAGCCATCGCGGGCGAAGCCGGACTGCCCATCGTGTACCTGCACGCGGGGAGCCTGCTTACCGCCCCACACTGGCTGGCAATCCGGCAACTAGCACGCTGCTACCGGCAAGCCCGCAAGCAAGCCGAACAAGCCGGACGCTGCATTGTGCTCCTTGAAGATATAGACCTCCTCACGGTCAGCCCGGTGCTGCTCAATGAAGTGAGCCTCCAGATTGACCCGCCGCTACGCGAACGCAGTTGGTGGCGACGTGTGACCGGACTGGTGCCCCCCATCGGTGCGCCGCCTGCTATCACGACCCTAGCAACTGCCACCACCCACAAGGGACTGTCGCCCACGCTGCTGCGCCCCGGCTGCTGCGAGATTGTACTAGAGCTACCCCTGCCAGATGCCGCCGGACGACATGCGATCCTCACGTACTACCTCGAACAAATTGACCACGAACCGTTCGCGTTGGCACCACTCGTCGCCGCCACCAGTGGGTTGCCACCGGCGACGCTCAAGCGCGTGCTGCATACTGCTACGCTCTATGCCCACAGCGAACAGCGCACGAGCGTCACCCCTGCCGACGTGGAACGGGCACGGGCACTGATGGCACACCAAGCCGCGCGAGACCCATCCGACACATCTGCCGATGCGGTACCTCCCGACGACACCGCTACAAGTGACACCGCTACGCCTACACAGCCCGCCCACGCACTCCCTG
>CAZNQP010000062.1:0-15606 GCA_964575355.1 uncultured Chloroflexaceae bacterium | reverse complement strand
GACACCGCTACAAGTGACACCGCTACGCCTACACAGCCCGCCCACGCACTCCCTGCAAACGAGAGCGATGCCTATCGTGTCGCGTGCTACGAAGCAGGACGCGCACTTGTGCGTTCATTGCATGCCAGCGACAATAATAATGACAATGACACAGACGGCAGCGACAACACTTACACACGCAGTGCTATGCTTGCCGAATTACGGCTCGCGCTAGCAGGACGCGCCGCCGAGGAACTGCTCACGGGCGAGGGGTCAGCATTTGCCGCCGATGACCTCGCCGAGGCGACGCGCCTTGCGGCGTTGCTGGTGGGAGCGTTCGGACTAAACGGGCAACTCTATTCGCACCTGAGCACGGGCGAACAGGGTATCCAAACGGCACTCGATCAGGGGCGACTGCAACCCGCCACCGAGGAGCTACTTCAGCGTGAATATGCCACCGTCAACGGGTGGCTCGTGACCCACCGCGACACTCTCACACTCTTGACCAATGCCCTGCACCTCGAAGGCGACCTACGCCCGCAACGGGCAGAAACCCTGCTTGCAGCGCACCAGCAGCATCACCCGCCCGCCGTTGTCGCGCACGCCACCCCACCCACTGCGTGGCTCACGGCTCCGCGTTACGTGCCGCCGCCCACCCCCGCACACGACGGCAACGGCGACGGCGACGATACCCACGACGGCGACGACACGCCGCCCCAAGCAGCCACAACTCACGGCGTAGCCCCAGCTACCACCAGCGACGACGACGCGCCCGCACCATCCGCCTAGCTGTAGAAGTCGGTATACCCGTCCGTATCGAGGCGGTCTTGCATCTGCTGGAGTTTGGCAGCACTTGCGGGGTAGGCGGCGAGCAGCACCTGCAACGTCTGGAATGCGGTGCGGAGCCGGGGGCTATCGGCACCACGCAAGCGGGGCAACACCGCCTGCTTCACCTGCACATCCAGTGCCTCCGCAACTGACAACACACCCACACTTTGCTCGATGTAGCCCACGATAGCCTGCAATGTACGGTAGCCGAACGGATAGCCTGCCGCGCTCATCGCGGCGTGCAGGGCAGTCAGCAATTGCCACACACCATCGTCAATCGGTAACGGGTAGCTCGCCCGGAAGCCTTCAAGGTCAACCGTCGTCAATTCGATCACGTTGGCACGGTCAAGCAGCTTATCACTCAGCGGGAAGGTGCTCTCGTCTACATTGACCGTCCCGATAATCCGCACGTTGATGGGCAAACGCAACAGATTGGGCAGCATCTCGCCCGTCACCGTGGGCACGCTCGCGGCGGGCATACCGAGGTCGAGGGTCTGATCGCCGCTTTCGAGTGCCGACAGCAACGGCGCGAGGTAGTATTCAGGGCGGGCAAGGTTCATCTCGTCCAGACAGACGAAGTACAGGTTGAGCGGGTCTGCTGCCGCCTGCAACAGAAAGCGCAGGAATGTGGTGGGCTGGTACTGCCCAGTCAGCGCATTGTAATAGCCCAGCAGGTCACGCGGGCTATGCCAGTCGGGTTGCACCGCCACCAGCAAATAGTACGGGTTTGCCGCGCCGTCGCTGATGGTATGGTACGCATCGGCATACAGGCGCGTCAGGCGCGTTTTGCCCGTCCCGCTGATACCCGACAGAATGACGAGCGGGCGGTGTTGCACCGCGACGTGATACGCCCGCACCAGCGTGCCGCCCACCACAAACCGCCGCGCAGCAATGCGCTGCTCCAGTTGGGCTATCGGCGGGGCTTCGGTGGCAACAGTATAGCTGGCGTGCTGTTCGCGCAGCAGCACCGCCCCAGCAGGCGCGTGCTGCTCGGCACAGTCCATCACCGCATCGTTGAGCGGCAGCAACGCCAGTACATCGGCAATCAGGCGGGCAGCAAGGTCAGGCGGGAACGTGTCCCACGGATAGACAAAGCCTGCCCAGAGATAGTGAGCCTGCCGCTGGGTGAGGTACTGGGTGAGCCACGCCGTGCCATCGTCGCCCACACTGTCGGCGGGTGCCCCCGCAAAGCGAACCATCCCCTCGCGCCCAATCCGTGCAACAAGCGGTTGCCACAGCGTAGGCGCAGTCTGCCACACATCGCGGAGGGCAGGCTTGCGTTTGCCCCACAGTTGCAGCCCCACCAGTACCGCCCGCTCACTGCCACTGACACTGACCAGCACCCCCCCACCACGCGGTGGGCGGTCGAATGCGACGAAGTAGTCATCAATCGGGCTACGAATGCCCTGCCCACGGTTGATGTAGCGTTGGGTCTTATAGCTGGTTTCGTACCGCCACCACAGGCGCGGCAGGTCGGTGGCGGCGCGTGCGGCAACCTGTTCGGCGAGGGCGGCGAGCGGCGGGTGCAGGTGGTGCTGCACTGCCTGCCACCGCAACGCAGCACCGGGGATGGTCAGGCTTTCGAGGGCAGTGGCAGCAAACAGTGGCTCATTCGGCATGCGGGGTGTTCTGCTCAAGCACAGTTGCAATCGCGCTTTGCAGGGTACTGCTCGTCGAAATCTCACTCAGGTCAACGCCAAGATGCACCAGCGTGCTGGCAATTTCGGGGCTGATGCCGCTCAGGATGACCTGTGCCCCCAGCAACCGGACCGCCTGCGCCGTTTTCATCAGGCTACTGGCAACCTGCGTGTCAATCGAGCGCACCCCGGTGATGTCAAGGATTGCCACCTCTGCCTGCTGGGCTGCAATGCCCTCGAGCAACGTTTCGAGGATTTGTTGCGAGCGTGTCGCGTCAATCGTACCAATAATCGGCATAGCCACCACGTTGTCTGCCAACGGAATGAGCGGCGTAGACAGTTCGCGGATGGCATCGCGCTGAATGCTGATCATCTGTTGCTGCATCGCCTCACGCTCGGCTTCGTCGCGCAACTTGTCCGATATATCGCGGACGATCACGGCAGACTGTACGGGCTGGTCGTTGCGGTCAAGGATCGGAAACAACGAACACTCCCCGACGAAGGTCGAGTCATCTACCCGCCGGAACGTAATCTGCTCCCGCAGGGACTCGCCATCGAAGGCACGCTGCACCACCTGCTGCATGCGTGCGCGGTCTGCTTCCACCACAATATCACCCGCCGACAGCACGCCATTGTTCGCGTCCGGGTCGTCTGGGTCGCCGCCTATACCACGCACGAATGCCGCATTGGCATAGGTAATGTTACCCGCGCGGTCAGCCGTGCCAATATAGTCTGGGGCGTTGCTGGCAAGCACATAGAATACGCGCAACTGCTGCTCGGACTGCACCTTCTGCGTCACGTCCTCTGACTGACACACAATCGCCGTCACATTGTCATCCTGATCAAAGACTGGCGCGTTGTGCCACTGACAGGTAATGACCCGTCCATCTTTCGTAACGTTATCGTTGAGGCTTTCGTTGGAACTGCCGCGTGCCAGCCCATCAATCAACAGTTGCACATCGTCCAGCAGGTTGGGCGGCACAAGTTTCATGATGCTTTGCCCCACTATTTCGTCTGCCGACCAGCCGAAGATGTGGGTAGCCGCATCGTTCCAGCGTTGCACCGTTCCATTGCTATCTATCTCGATGGTAGCAAGCGGCGAACCCCGGAAGATACCTTCCAACAAACGGCTGTCCTTGCGTAGCTCGGCTACGTCACCAAGTTGTTGCTCTAACTCAGCAACTCGCCGCTGAAGCGTCCCAATATCTGATGAACTGTCCATGCCCTGTGCCTCATTGTTTCCCCTCAATTCCCCCTCTCTTATGATACCACACCCTACCGAACATGCCGCCGCCACGCAGTGACACCCACATGACAGCCGCACACGCGGCACGGCGCAATCTGGTATAATCGCCCCGTGAGTTCTGAGTCACAGCTTCAACAGCCGCGCCCGCTTGGGTGGCAGGCAAGCAAGGTGCCGCACTGGCTACGGCTTCCCGGCGTGGCACTCTTTTTGGTGCTGCTGGGCTTTGCGCTACTCACCACGAGCGGACACACCTACTCCTCGGATGAAGAAACAATGCTCGCCGTCGCTGAAAGCCTCGTGCAACGTGGCTCCTTTGCGCTCGCGCCCGACTTCCTGATGAACTACGCCGCCGGTGGGCGCGACGGCGAACGCTTCAGCCGCTACGGGGCGGGGCAATCGCTGTTGCTCGTGCCCTTCGTGGCGGCGGGGCACGCGCTTGCGCCCCTGTTCCCTGCCCACGCCGACGACTTTGTGCTGCGGCTGGTGGTGCTCGTGCTGCCCGCCATTGTGACGGCGGCAACGGGGGTGGTGCTGTATGCGTGGGTACGTGCAATGGGCTACACCGTGCGCGTCGCGTTGTTGGTGGGGCTACTGTACGGCTTGACCAGCCTTGCCGTTCCGTACAGCCGCACACTGTTTGCCGAACCTACCGCGACCTTTCTGCTGGTGTTGTGTGGCTATGCTATCCGTCATGAGCATGTGCGCTGGTGGCTGGTGGCGGGCGCGTCTGCTGGGGCTGCGCTCGCGGTCAAAACACAGGTTGCGCTGGCATTGCCCGTGCTTGCACTCTACGCCCTGAGCATAAGCTGGCAACCCACGTGGACGGCAACCCTGCGACAGGCAGGCGGACGTGCGCTGGCGGGGTTGGCGGGGCTGGCGGTGCCGCTCGGCTTGCTGCTGCTCTACAACTGGTCTATTTTCGGCAGCCCCTTCACCAGTGGCTATGGAAGCCTCGACCCCACTTCGGAACTGAATACACCTTTCCAGCACGGCGCGTATGGCTTGCTGCTCAGCCCCGGCAAGGGCTTGCTGGTGTTTGCGCCCACGGTGCTGCTGGGCTTCGTCGGCATGCTGGTGGGCGGGCGGCAGCAGGGGCGCGAAAGTGTGCTCGCACTCCTGCTCCTGCTTGTGCATGTCGCGTTCTATGCCCGTCTCGATTACTGGCACGGCGACGGAAGCTGGGGACCGCGCTACCTTGTATTTGTGGTACCGTTCCTCTACCTCCCGGCGGCGGGGCTACTAGCACGCCTCGCGGCACCGCGCTGGCGGCTGGCACGCGCGGCGGTGGCAAGCGTGGCAGTGGTCGGGCTGGTGGTACAGCTCATACCCATGCTATTTAATATGGGCACCTACCTGCAACTGACCGGGCAGGGCGAACGCTACTTTACGTGGCACGGCTCCCCCATTGTCGGGCACGCCCGCATGTGGCTGCACCGTGCCGACGAGTGGCTCTTGCATGTCGCACCACGCCCCGGCACCGTGGTGCTGCGCGACGGCTTTTCCTATTCGGAGGGCGACCGCAAGGCGGGCGATGTGCTGCCACGCTGGAGCTATGCGACGGGGCGGATACAGGTGGTGCCCCACGCCACCGACGCGCCACTTGAGGTACGGCTGGTGGTGGGCGATCACCGCCCCTACCCGCTCGCGCGTGCCGAGTTCGCGCTGCTGCACAACGAGCAACCACTCGCCAATGTGCAGCGCACCGACCTGCACGGCGACGGCATTACGTGGGAACTGACTGCCACCCTGCCTAAGACCGACGGCGCACAGTGGCTCACCCTCCAAAGCGACACATGGAACCCGACACAGGCAACCGACGACAACCCCCGCAACGAAAACCTTGGGCTACTCGTGCAGGAGGTTGCCGCAACCCAGAGCGGGCAACCGCTCGTGCTGCGCGAAGCCCTGCCCATCCCCACGGTCCCCGATGGGCGGCGGGCGTTGTGGCTGTGGTACTATGATACGCCGCAGCATCACCTCTTCGACGTGTGGTGGTGGTATGTGCTGGTCGCCGGGTTGCCCGCCGCTGCGGTAGCCCTGCTGCTGCTCCTCATCGGGGCACCCGCCCTCTTGATGATCACGGCGGGAGTGTGGGGCATCCGGGCAGCGTGGCAGGGGCAACCCGCCACCGCAGCAACGTAACCAACAACGCGGCAGCAGGCGCACGCACACGAGCGCAACGCGAGCAAGACAAGACGCTAGAGCACAAGACGCTAGAGCAAGGAGCAGCAGGCGGTGTATCGCAACCTACGGATTTCAGTCGTCATTCCGTGTTTCAACGAAGAAGAGGGTATCCAGCACGTACTGGAGAACATGCCCGCCTACGTTGACGAAGTCATTGTGGTAGACAACAACTCAACCGATGCCACCGCCCGCGTCGCCCGTGCCGCCGGGGCACAGGTCATCTTCGAAGCACGCAAGGGCTACGGCAGTGCGTATCAGGCGGGGCTACCCCGCGCCACCGGTGACATCATCGCCACCGTAGACGGCGACGGCACCTATCCCTCATACGCCATCGCGCCGATTGTCGAGAAGATGATCGTGCAAGAGTGGGACTTCGTTTCTGCCAACCGCTTCCCGCTCCGCACCGACGGAGCGATGCGGCTCCGCAATCAGTTTGGCAACAAGGTGCTGACCTACGTCTTTCGGCTCCTGTACGGCTACTGGATCGCCGACTCGCAGTCGGGCATGTGGGTGTTTCGGCGGGCGTGCCTCGACCATATCCACCCCACCCAGCGCGGGATGGCATTCTCCGAGGAGATCAAGATCGAGGCACTGCAAGCGGCAGCGGTGCGCTTCGGCGAAGTGCATATTGACTACCGCGAACGTATTGGGGAAACCAAGCTCTACACATGGCGCGACGGCTGGAAAAACCTGCTGTTCCTTGCCCAGCGGCGGCTCTATCGCCCCGCGCCGCGCCCGGTTGCGGCGGCACTCGCACCGCCCCCGCGCGACAAACAGCCCTAGCGCAGGGGCATCGCCCAGTGTACACTACCCGTCAGACGCAAGCGGGTTGACCCACGGAATGTCGGCGACACCTGCCCGCGCATTGGCGAGCCGTGCCGCCGTGAACAGCCAGTCGGACAGCCGATTGATGAAGGGAAGCGCGTGCTCATTCAACGGCTCATCGGCATCAGCCAACATCGTCACCGTCCGCTCGGCACGCCGACAGACGGTGCGCGCAAGGTGGAGATAGCTTGCGGCGGGGGTGCCCCCCGGCACGATAAACTGGCGGAGTGGTGCGAGTTCCTGCTCGAACGCATCAATCTCTTGCTCTAGCTCAACGGCATAGGTTGGCGGCACCCGCGGGATATAGTCCGACTCGCCCGGAGTCGCCAAGTCGGAGCCAAGCACAAACAACTGCCGTTGCACGCGCTCGATGCTCGCCAACAACGCGGCATCCTCGACATAGGTACACACCACACCCAACAGTGCATTCAACTCGTCAACATCACCATAAGCACTGACGCGCGTCGTGTGCTTGGGCACCCGTTCGCCGCCGAACAGCCCCGTTGTGCCGCCGTCGCCGGTTCGTGTATAGATTTTCATTGTGTGCTACTCCCCCGAAGGTAACGCCCTTGTTGCGGATATTGCGTCGTATTGTACCACAGGCACGTCCAGTGGGGCAGGCAAACCGGGGACAAGATAGTCGCCAACCCGCCAGAGCATAAACTCGGTGGTGCCCAGACCACGTAGCTCGGTGCGAAAAGGCTGCGTCTCCCACGCCGCACGCGTCAGCCACGCCTGTACCTCTGGGTCGTTGTACACGTTATCCGAGATGACCATATCGGTGCCACGGCTCAGGTTGGTGATACGCGCCGCCACATTAACGGTCGAGCCGAAATAATCAAGCTGATTGTTGAGCGTGACCGCGATACTCCCCCCATTATGGATGCCGACCTTCAACTCCAGCGGCAGCATACCGGCGGGGGGGTGAGCAAAGCGAGCCTGAGCACGGGATGCCGCACGGATTGCCGCGAGCGGGTGGCGGAACACCGCCATCACCGCATCGCCGATGGTCTTGATAAGCACGCCCTCTTCGGCGTTGATCTCCTCGCGCAGCACATCGAAGTGGTTCATCACCATACCAAACGCCACCGCGTCGCCGACATCCAGATACATCTGGCTCGAACGGCGCAGGTCAGTGAACAAGAGCGTGATATTGCCCACTGAAAACTGCTCGCCGGGACGCAGGGCTTCGCTCACAAACAGGTCGCGGAACGTCTGCAACGCGATCACATCGGCGGCAGTGGCGGCTTGCTCGTTCCACGCCAGTGTCTCTAGCATCACAAGATGGGTCTGGCGATCCGTATTCATCAGGCGGATGGTGGTGTCGGTGGTCAGCACAAGGTCGTCGCCACGGATGCCCTGACCGTCAATGCCGATGTAGACCTCGTTGCTAGTGGCGTTGTCCGCGTTCTCACGCCGCGCAGCTTGCACCTGAAAGTACCGTTCACCCGGCGTGGTGCGCGAACGCAGGCGGTACCGCCCGACGGTCAGGCGCGGCATGGTGGCGATCTCCGCACCGGGGGCGAGCGTCTGTTGCAGCACAATATGCGGCGTAATTTGTGGGCTACCCATGCAGTAGAGGGTTTCTTCACTGGGGCGAATTGCCGGGTTGACACGAAAGGTCAACTCAACCGATTGGTCAAACGTCAGGTGGGTATCTATCCGACACGCTGGGCACGATATCTCAGCGTTCACACCGTCCAGATGCTCGTGCTTCTCGACTGACATGCGGCAGTGCTGGCAGAGTGACTCCCAGCGAAACTCAAGCATACCCTGTCGCGTGGCGTGCAGGCACAGTTCGAGCACACGCCGACGCGGTACCTGCCAGTGGTCTGCCACTGCATACGGGCGAATCTGTGCCAATTGCAGTTCATCGGCGGTACGAATGTACTGCACCAGTTGGTCTATCAGTTCAGGGGACAAGCCCTGCTCGTGCAGGCGTGCTTGGGCATTGTACAGCCGTTGCGGACCGCCCGCCGCAAAGACCACCCCCCGTGCGGGCAGTGCCACCTTGTTGGTGGTTGCTTGCGCGACACGGTCGTATTCAGCGAACGCCCGTTGGATGTTGGCACTGCTCGCCCGCTCAAAGTAGGCGTTGGCAAAGAGCCAGCCCGCCCGCGTGCGGGGCACAAACCATACCTCATAGACCAGTGTGGTACCCCCATCGGGGCGCGGCGTAAGGGTGGCACGGGTATGCCACCGCGTCAGGGCGGCGTTCTCAAAATCACGCACAATCTCAAAGTAGTACGGCTCGACCCACGCGAACGGGTTCTCGCGCCAGCGTATTTCCCCGAAGCGGCTTCGCGCCTTCACGTCGCGCATACCATATTCGTCTGGCAACCCAGACTCAAACGGTGGCAACCCAGTATCAGCATTAAAGCGGTTTGTATCAGAGACAAAAGACCAGAGTTTTTCCGGCGGCGATTGCAGTTCCAATTCCCAGCGAAAATGCCGTTCTTTATATGCCATGGCACAAGCCTCCTGACCTTGTTTTTTTACAGCATACCACACAACCATGCGCCGTGGCAGCAACAGATGACAAGACCATAACAAGCCCTAGCAACGCCCCCAGCACGTACCGCCCACGCGCGAGCACCTGCCATTTCCGTGCCTACAGAATGTGCTACTATGATGGGACGCACGAGATGGCGCACGGTTGCGCCCATAGCCACAGCGTGCCACTTTTACCCAATAGCCCGTTTCAGCCAATAACCCGTGAGGAACGTATGACACCATCAGCACCACTACCGCTTGGCACCCGCCTCGGTCCGTATGAAGTACAAGGCATTGTCGGGCGGGGCGGCATGTCTGTCGTCTATCGCGCCCACGACCACAACCTGCAACGCGCGGTTGCCATCAAGATGATGTCGCGAGCGGCTGCCGAACAACCCGGCTTTATCGAACGCTTCCGGCAAGAAGCCCGCCTGATCGCCGCGCTACACCACCCACACATCGTGCAGGTCTATGCGTCGGGCGAATATCAAGGCTTGCCCTACATCGTCGAAGAATTGCTCCCCGGTCCCACGTTGGGGCAGCAGTTACGCGAACTGCACGCCCGTAGGCAACCGATGGGGCGCGATGCCATCTTGCCCATAACACGCGACCTCGCAAATGCGCTCGATGCCGCGCACGCCGCCGGGGTCATCCACCGCGACATCAAGCCCGACAACGCCATCTACAATGCACAGGGGCAGATCATCCTAACCGATTTTGGCATCGCCCGCCCACTCACGACCAACACGCGCTACACCCAGACCGGCATGGTTATGGGCACCCCCGACTACATCGCGCCAGAGCAAGCACAGGGGCAAACGCTCACGCCCGCCACCGACGTGTATGCCCTCGGCGTGGTTGTCTACGAGATGATTACCGGGCAAACACCGTTCAACGACGAATCGGCGATCAACATCCTGATCCAGCATATCCAGATGTCGCCGCCCGCCATGCGCCCGCTCCGCCCCGACCTGCCCGCCAGTGCCGAAGGCATTGTGTTGCGGGCACTGGCAAAGGAGCCATCCGCACGCTATCAGCAGGCGAGTGCGTTCGCTGATGCGCTCGCACAGGCGTGGCTCACCAATGCCCCTGTAGGTGCCGCCGTGACTGAACCACCGCCCGTTGCGCCACCACCGCCCGTTAATGTCCACGAGCAACCCACCCGCGCCATGGCGACGGGTGATGTACCCCCAGCCGCCCGCAGTGGCGCACCCGGCACGCCCAGCATTGGCAACAGCCCAGTGCCGCTCTGGGGGCTACTCCTAGCAACCCTCGCGCTTCTTCTGGTGGGGGGGGCAGCATTCTTTGTGTTGGCAGGGCAACCCGACGACTCCGGCGACAACGTGGGCGGTGTCGTGCCGCCTACGCCCACCGCCACCAGCACCGCAACGGCGACAGCCAGCCCCACACCCACCGCCGAAACCAGCCCTACGCCAGAGATATCGCCCACACTACCACCCGAGCTACCCACCGACATACCACCACCGCCCACCGAACAGCTACCCCCCACTGCCACCACGCCCCCCTTGCCACCGCCCACCCCCGCGGTACCGCCGTTGCCGCCATCCGGTACGGGGCTAGCATTCACCAGCGATGGCGGCAGCGGCTTTCGCCTATTCACGACGAGCACGAGCACTGGTGATGTGCAACCCCTGCTCGCCAGCACCAGCAACGACTTTGCCCCAGCGTGGTCGCCGGACGGCTCGCGGGTAGCGTTCCATTCAGACCGCAACGGCAACGAAGATATTTTCGTGCTCGACACCCGCACAGGCGAGGTTACGCAACTGACGAGCGATACCGCCAACGAACGCGAACCCGTCTGGTCACCCGACGGGCAACGCCTCGCGTACTGGGCAGACCCCAACGGCACATGGGACATCTACACGCTGGTGATCGAGAGCAGGCAACCGACGCGCCTCACCTTCAATTTTGCCGATGACTTCGCCCCAGCGTGGGCACCCGACGGGTCGCGTATTGCCTTTACCAGCAACCGCGACGGCAACGACAACATCTATTTGATTAACCCCGACGGAGGCGCAGAAGAGCAACTCACCGACGACCCCGCCGATGACAAACTCCCGGCGTGGTCGCCGGATAGCATCCGCCTGCTGTTTGTGTCGGCACGCGACGGCAACGAGGATGTCTTCGTGATGGACCGCGACGGGAGCGACCCGCAAAACCTGACCCGTAGCCAGAGCCAAGACACCCAACCCGCGTGGTCAGCCAGTGGCGCGGCGGTCGTGTTCACCAGCAACCGCAACGGCAACCCCAACCTGTACGTGATGGGGACAGACGGCTCAAACGTGCGCCAGCTTACGGACTTGCCGGGTAATACACTGGATGGGGCGTGGCGACCATGAGCGCGGCATGCTCAGCGGCAGTCAGCCCATAGAGCATGCTTACCTGCTCATCGAGGGCGGCTTGCTGTGCCGCCAGTCGCTCGCTGGTGCTGGTGTAGCGGCGACGTTGCCCCACCAGCCAATCTTCCCATGCATCGCGGTAGGGGACGGGGATGTCGCTACGGTAGTGCTCTGCCAGTAACCCGCACAGGCTGTACAGGTCAAGGTGCCACCAGCGTTGCAGAGCCACAACCGGCTGCGCCCCCACCGGCGCGAGGTCTTTTAAGACACGATACACCGTGGTGGTGTGCAGTTCGGCAAGGCTTTGGGCTGCCGCCACCTGTTGCTCGACGGCATGCCCCACCTGCTGCCACTGCTCCGGCGGCACGGCAGGCAACGGCAGTGCTGCGACCCGTTGCGTGTCAAAGGGTGTAGCATCTGACATGCAGAGCCACCACCACGCCAGCGCACTCATCAGCACGCCATGCACAATTGCGTCGTCGGTGGGCACGCGCACCCCCCCCGCCGCCAGCACCGTCCCGGCAGGCACCACCGCAGCACATGCTGCCGCGCTGGTGGGCAGCAACGCAAGGGTGGGGGTAGCGGGGGCAGTCTCCGTGGTGGGCAGTTCCCACCAATACCCCGGAGCGTCCGACGGCACCCTACCCCCGATCCGTGCCAGAGCCGGGTACTGCTGTATCACCGTCTGCCATGCCTCAGCGGGCGGGGTGGCGGGCGCGGTCTGCGTCGCTGTCCAACCCGGTGCAAACGCGAGTAACCAGTCGGTGGGTGGTTCAGCATACCATGGGTGTAGCGTGACAGGGGTCGCCAGCGGGCGTAACACGCGCCCCAGTTGCGGGGCGTGCATCAGCAGGCGGGTGCGTTCGTCGGCGGTGTAGCGAGCAGCGGCGGGGACGGCAAAGCCTGCCGTGCAGGGCGCGGGCAGTTCGTCGCCGAGTCGCCCCACCAGCGCGGACACGCGGGCGTATATGCCAGACAGATCACCAGCCAGATCGCTCACCGGCACCCCCTCACGCTCCCGCCCGTCCTCACGCTCCCGCTCACGAACGACGGCGCACGTGCCCGTCGCGGTCAACGCGAATCAGGTCTACCAGTTCGTGCAAACTCAACTCGGAGGGCGAGCGCGGCGGGGCTTTGTCGGTACCACACAGCAGCATCCGGTTGCTGGGGTGCAAGTACCAGTCCGCCGACGGGTCAATGCGGCGCACATCGGTGTAGACCGGGCGCAGGTCAACCCTCGAGCGACTCTGCGCCGCAATCCCCATGTAGCCACGCCCGTCGCGGTAGACGTACAGGATCGCCCCCTGCTCGTAGGCAAGCCGACTAGAGCCACCATCATGGCTCTGCATAGCGATGCCCAACCCCCAGCGCGTGGGAAACTCCAAGCGTTCGCGGAAAGCGGCTTCAAGGCGCAACTGCCGCAGTTCGCTTTCATACCACGCATCAAAGTTGCCAAACATCGCCTGTGCGACGTGGTGCGGGCGTGTCGGGAACAGCGTGTTATACCCGTTAATCAGGTCGTTGATGTGGAAGAACGGGCTGTCACTTGGGCACGCCCGTTGTCCGGCATTGTCTAGGCATGTCACATGCTGGACAATCCGCCGCATGGCTTCATCGTCGGGCATAATTGCCCGCCGCACCAGTTCGGCTGCCGAAAGCTCCGGGTCATAGCTATCGTGGTGGTCGAAGCAACCACCGCCCGTATCCACATGGACCACAGTCGGGTCGGTGTCGGCGGGCAGATCGTCAAGCGTCTGCCCCGCCGGAACAAACCGTAGTTCTGCGTCGTGCGCGTCGCCAAAGCGCACCAGCATCCAGATGGCAACCAAACAGTCGAGATCAGGAGCCTGATGCCCGACAATAATAGCTGGCACATGCACAGCAATGATACCCCTTCCCAGGATAGGTGCAAGCGCAAAATGTTTATGCCTCAAGTATATCAAACCGCCGAAGCGACCGTCAAGCGCGATTCCCGCTAGTTAGCCGTCTCCAACGGCATACTGAATGTGGCGAACCTCTGTGCTACCACGAAGGTCAACCGCAATCAGATCGATTCGCCATCCTATGGTAACAGAAAATGGCATAGTTTCAAGGAAGAAAAAGGCGAGATCACGCAGACGTTGCTGTTTTCGTGGTGTGAGCGATTCTTCGGGCGTGCCGTAGTCGGTCGTGCGGCGTGTCCGGACTTCGACGAACACCAGCATGTCACCGTCGCGGGCAACCAGATCAATCTCGCCGAGCGCACACCGCCACTGCCGCGCGACAATCGTGTAGCCCTGCTGTTCGAGATATGCCGCGGCGATGGCTTCGCCCCGGTTGCCCAGCAAGCGACGATTGGTTGCCATTGCCCCCCCCTGCCTACACCGCCCCTAGAGCGCGTGTGCGCCCCGGTCGCGGGCAGATATACGCAGCAGCAAGCCCACCATGGCAAAGTTGACCAGCACCGACGAGCCACCATAGCTCACGAATGGCAACGTGATGCCTGTGAGTGGCACAAGGTTGGTGGTGCCGGCGGTGATAATCAACGCCTGAATGGTAATTGCCGTCGTCAAGCCAGCCGCGAGCAACTGCTGGAAGCCGTCGCGGGTGCGAAGGGCTATCTGGTAGCCGCGCAACGCAAACAGCACGTAGCACAGCAAGATGCCCAGCGCACCAACCAAGCCCAACTCTTCACCGATTGCCACAAACACAAAGTCGGTATGGCTTTCGGGGATCGTCGTCGGGTCGCCGCGCCCCAACCCCGTGCCGATGTAGCCCCCAGCAGACAGCGCATAGATGGACTGAAGCATCTGGTAGCCGGTGTTCAGCGGGTCTGCCCACGGATCATACCACGCATCTACCCGGATACGCACGCGGTCGAAGAGCGGATAGAGTGCCGCCGCCCCCGCCACAAATGCCGCCAACCCCAGACCAACGTAGCTGGTACGCCCAGTCAAGAGGTAGAGCATAGCGAGAAAGATCGTGAAGAAGAGCAGTGCCGCGCCGAGGTCGCGCTGGTAAATGATCAGACTGATAGTCAGCCCCCACATAATCAGCAATGGCACAAGGTAGGGGAGCGGTGGCAGGCGGAACGGTCCGATGTAATAGGAGCTGCCGATCAAGTGGCGGTGGTTGTCGAGGTACGTGGCAAGGTAAACCACCAACAAGATTTTGAGCAACTCGACGGGCTGGAACTGGAAGGAGCCGACGCTCAACCACAGCCGCGTGGTACTGTCGCGCCCCGTCCCAAACACGAACGTCAACGCCACCAGCAGCAAGCCCAGCAACAGCCACGTATAGCGGTAGTGTTTGAGCCAGCGCATCCGCCACGGCACAAAGTTGATCAGCACAACCAATAGCGCACCACCCAGTACCCACAGCATCTGCCGGAGCGCAATGTCGCCGTAGACTCCGGCGTAGCGTCGGGCAAGGTCAGGTTCGAGGCGATAGCACATCAGCACGCCCATGCCCGCCAGCAATGCAGCCACGGGGAGCAGCACCTGATCCTCGCCCCACCCACGCCACGCCAGCGCGGTACTGATCGCCAGAAACACCGCCATGAAGCCGCCCACAACTGCCACATCAGACCAGAAGTAGCGATTGTCGCCCTGCGTGCCCACCACCAGCGCACCAATGCTGACCAGCAGCACCAGCGACCCGGTGATGAGCAACTCAATTTCGATCAGGCGGTCGTGCAGGCGGCGGAAGAGTGTCGCCACAATAAACCGTTTCCCTTCTGGTGTGGGTGCTCGCGCCCCAGCACATCAGTTGCGCGGCGCAGTATCGGCAACCTGAGTCGCGCCCGTGGCGGGTAGCCCTAGGTTGTAGTCGCGGTTGATCCCCTCGATTACGTCGAGCATTTCGCCTGCCGCGTCCGACGGCATGCTGCCACGTTCGCTATTAGCGACAATCATCTGGCGCACCTCGCCCAGCCACCGTGTTGCCTGTCCAGTATCGCCGTTGGCTATCGCCTGCTCAATTGCTGTTACCCGGTCGCTCCACGCCTGCGGGTCAATCGCCGACTCACGCACGACGGCGGGCTGTTGCAGCAGGTCGCGTAGCCGCGCAAAGCGGG
>CAZNQP010000061.1:0-21853 GCA_964575355.1 uncultured Chloroflexaceae bacterium | reverse complement strand
GGGGCGTTCGTTGCGGTGGTGGCGGGTGGGGCGTTCGTTGCGGTGGTGGCGGGCGGGGCAGGTGCGCCGTTGCGTTTGCCATTGGCGTGCCCCGGCATTGGCAGGGGGGGCAGTGCGGCAACAGGTTGCGGCGTGTGGCGGGGTGTGCTGCTGGTCATCGAGCGGTCGCTCACGCCGCTGACCGCATCGCCCTGTTGCACAATGGTGCTCACGCGCTGGACATCGCCCAAAATGACGATTTCGTCGCCGGCACGAAGTCGCTCGCTGTAGCGCATACCGGGCTTGGTAGGGTGGCTGGACATGAGCATGGTCGCTCCATCGCGCCGGATGAGCACGACGAGAATACCCGTTTCTTCGCGGAGTTGCTGGATGGACTTGCCGACAAAGAGACCTTTCGAGCGTACCAGCAGGCGTGCCGTCGAGAGGAGCCGCCCGCCAACTTCGATGGCGTAGCTGGTGGTGCCGCGCAGAATGGTTGCGGTTGCGATGGTGGGGGCAGCGAGGGCGGCGGTGCTATAGGATACGTGTTGCCCGAACATGTCGTCGAGTTGCTCGGCGAGTGCGTCGCTGAAGACGCGCATGACCATGTGGATGTCGCGGCGTGCCTGATGGGCGGTGAGGCAGATACGCAGGTTATTGAGGTCGTCAGAGGTCATGGCGGCGATGGCATAGGCGTGGTCAATACCAGCTTCTGCGAGGACGTGCGCGGTGCGGGCATCGCCCTTGACCACGCGAATGCCCATCCGTTCAACGTCTTCGACAAAGCGTAGTTCGGTATTCTGGTCGCACACCACCACCACATCGGGGCGTGGCTCCATCGCGTATAGGGCGCGGACAACGCTGTAGCCAACGCGCCCCAGCCCGCAGACAATCACGGTGTCTTGCTGTTGGGTCGGCTGTACCGACGGCTTGAAGCCGAAGAGTCCGGCAATCCGGTTTCGGTCGTAGCCGTGTTCCCACATCTGGCTGAGTGCAGACAAGCTACCAATCACCTTGATGCGGTCGCCGGGGTAGAGGCGGGTATCGGGGGCTATGCGGTATCGCCACGCCACGCTGCGCGGGGTGGCGCCGCCTGTGTAGCAAATGATTTGTACACCGAAGTCTTCTTCGATGCGCGAGATAATATCGTCAAGGCGGCTCCCCGCTTCGACGCGCAACTCGGCAATACCGAGGAGGTATTCGGGGAGCGGTATTACGCCGGTGATGCCCCGGCAGACACAGGCGGCGGCAAGCGTCGGCGCGGCGAGTGCCGACGAACTGAAGGCACTGTTTTCCCCGAAGGTGCTGCTTTCGAGGTTGCGGTCAAGCTGTTCGTGGAAGATACGGAGCACGACGTGCATATCGGGGCGAATGCGGCGGGCAGCCAGCCCGATCTCGATGTTCAGCAGGTCATTGTTGATGCCTGCCATCAGCGCACGCGCCCGTTCGACCCCCGCCTGCTTGAGGATGATCGTGTCGCGGGCATCACCGTGGATGACGGGCACGGCAAGTTGCAGCATCTCGCCGATGAACTCGTCCTCCCAGTCGGCTTCAATGACCACCACGTCGTAGTCGGATTCGAGCAGTTGCAGCACGATGCGGTAGGAAACACGCCCCAACCCGCAGACGATGACGTGGTTCCGGTAGGTGCGGGCTTGCGATACTTGCCAGCCTTCGAGGCGTTCGCCCTTGTTCATAATCAGCCGCCCGAAGTCGAGTACCCCTTGGAAGACGAACGCAATGCCGAGCAGCGGTATGGCGAAGAAGAGGATACGCCCCAGTGGGTCGTCGGGGAAGTCTACGTTTTGCTCGAACAGCATCATGCTCATCGTCTCGTACATTGCCGAGAAAAAGTCGAAGGGCGTGCCGCCCCCCTCAGGGCGGTGCAGGTATGTGAAGTAGATGGTGCCCATTGCCATCACTACACCCAGCCCGATCAGCGCGAAGCGGGCTTCCTTCAGCAAGGCGAAAATATCATACGTATACGCGGTCAGCAACCGCCGCCACGAGATGTGGCGTGTGCGTTGCAGGCGTTCCTGCTGTGTTTCGTTCAAACCGACGGCGGGTGGTGGTGGGGTCGTCTGGTCGTTTTCGGCTTCTCTGGTGGTCATTGCCTGCCTCTTATGAGTAGTGCAAACCGTTAGTACCTCAGGCGCGTTGGCGTGGCGTAGGGGTGGGTGGGGCGGTGTTCACTGGTGATTGTGGGGTGTCGGGGGCGTTGCTGGTGACAATCAGTTGTTGCAAGCGGGTGAGTGCTTGCCCGCTATCGAGGCTGATGCGGGCAAGTTCGATGCCAGCGGGCAGGTCGGGCACCTGATCGGCGGCAACGAGGGCGGCGGCAGCGTTGAGCAGCACAATGTCGCGGCGTGCGCTCTGGTCGCGCCCGTCAAGAATGGCGTGTGTGATGGTGGCGTTTTCGGTAGCCGTGCCACCGCGCAGTGCGTCGGGGTGAGCGGGCGCAAAGCCCAGCGTCGTAGCCGCCAGTGTAACCCGGCGCGGGGTGGCACCGGGGCGCACGTCGTACATGAGGTTTTCCCCGCTCAGGCTCAGTTCGTCCATGCCGTCGGCACCGTGGACAATCAGGGCGTGCTCGATGGGCATCAGGCTGAAGGCGTTGGCAAGTTTTTCGGCGAGGGTCGGGTTGGCAACCCCGACAATCTGATAGCGGGCGCGTGCCGGGTTGCTGAGCGGTCCTAGCACATTGAAGACGGTGCGAATACCGAGTTCGCGGCGCACGGGGGCAACGTACCGCATGGCGGGGTGAAACGTCTGGGCAAACATGAATGCAATCCCGACTTCGTGCAGGCAACGGGCGACCCCATCGGGTGATAGGTCTATCTTGACTCCGAGAGCTTCGAGGACATCGGCACTGCCCGCCTTGCTCGACATGGCACGGTTGCCGTGCTTGGCAACGGTTGCGCCTGCGCCTGCCACCACGAAGGCGGCGGTAGTGCTGATGTTGAAGGTGTGCAGCCCGTCACCGCCGGTGCCACAGGTGTCTACCAGTTCGCCATAGTAGGGCACGGGCAGGGCGTGGGTCTGCATGCTGGCTGCCATGCCCGCGATCTCGGCTTCTTGCTCACCTTTCATGTGCAGGGCGGTCAGCAGGGCGGCTATCTGGGCGGGGGTGGCGGTACCTTCCATCAGGCCATCCATGACGGCGGTTGCTTGTGCCTGCGTCAGGTGCTGCCCCCGGCTTACGGTGGCAATCGCTTCGCGTATCTCCACGGCTATTTCTCCGGCTGTCCATGCGAAGGGTCATTGCGCGGTCGCGTCGTTCTCCGGCTGAAGACGTTCACTAAGAGATTACGGTTGCATCGCGACAACACTACATTTAGTGTACCATACGTCACGATATGAGTAAACGTGTGCTGTGGCATTCTGCTATACCAGTCCGGCGGCGGGTGGTGTGCCGTGGCATGGTATAGTTGGCGGCGGGAACTATTGAAGGTGCGGTGACGTTATCGGTGTGAACTGAATAACAAATACCCCGGTGGGGTATGCCCCACCATAGGCAGGGCGCAGTGCCCTGAAAAGGAGATACCACCATGCAACGATGGGGGCAACGATGGGGAATGCTCATCATTGTCGGGGTGGTGCTGACGCTGGTCGCTACGACGGCGTGTGGTGCCCCGGCGAGTGAGAGCGCGGCGGCATCGCCCGACGCAGCACCAGAGCAGACAACACAGCCGGACGCACCGAATGACGGCACTACTACGCAGGAGGCAACCGTGGTGCCCCCGGTTGTGGACACGACCGAGCGCAACCCGGTGCTGCCGGAGGAAGATGTGAAAACGCTGTTTGTGGCGGCAGAGCGCGTGGAGTGTGTGGGGGTTGCCCCCATGATGTGCCTGCAAGTCCGCGAAGACCCGGCGGATGAGTGGCAACTGTTCTACGACGAGATCGAGGGCTTCGAGTATGAAGCGGGCTTCGAGTATGAGCTGGCGGTGCGCGAAGAAACCGTCGAGAACCCGCCCGCCGATGGCTCGTCTGTCCGCACGATACTGGTAGCGGTGGTGAGCAAAACGCCCGTTGGCACGAGCGGTGACAGCAGTGTGCCCGACGAAGCCGAGCCATTGCTTGACCGCGAGTGGGTGCTGACGGGCTATGGGCAGCCCGATAGCCTGCAAACCCCGCTGGATGATACGACCGTGACGCTGACCTTTGCGGGCGACGGGAGCTTCAGCGGGAACGGCGGCTGCAACGGCTACTTCGGGAGCTACACCCTCGACGGCGATACGCTGACGATTGACCCCAACGTGGGCGCGACGGCAATGCTGTGTGATGAGCCGATTATGGATCAGGAGCAGGGCTACTTTGCGTTGCTGCAAGCAGTGGCGACCTACGCCCTGACGGTAGATGGGTTGGAACTGGCGACGGCAGACGGTGCGGTGCTGCGCTTCGCTGATAGTAGCACGATAGGAGGTGCCAACGTGCCCGACGAAGCCCAACCATTGCTTGACCGCGAGTGGGTGCTGACGGGCTATGGGCAGCCCGATAGCTTGCAAACCCCGCTGGATGACACCACCGTGACGCTGACCTTTCTGGCAGAGGGGCGCGTGGCGGGCAGCGGCGGCTGCAACCGCTACTTCGCGGGCTATACGATTGACGGCGACACGCTCGCCATTACCATGCCCGGCTCGACGATGATGGCGTGCCCAGAGCCGATTATGGATCAGGAGCAGGCATACTTCCAGTTGCTGCAAGCGGTGACGACCTACGCCCTGACTGCCGACGGTCTCGACTTGACGACGGCGGACGGTGCGGTGCTGCGCTTCGTTGAGCAGGAAACAGTAGCTGTTGACCTGCTTGAAACACTGTGGACGCTGACCGACATTCAGACGGGCAACGCGGTATCGTCAGTGGTGGTGGGCAGCACGGTGACGGCAACCTTTGCCGCAGAGGGGCGCGTGACTGGCTCGGCGGGCTGTAACACCTACTTCGCGGGCTACACGCTGGGCGACGACAATGCCCTGACGATTGACGCGCCGGGCAGTTCGCGCAAGCTGTGCCCCGACGATGCGGTGATGCAGCAGGAAAACCAGTACTTGCAGGTGCTCACCACAACCGAGAGCTACAGCATTGCCGACGGCGTGCTGACACTCAACCTGAGCGACGGCAACGCCCTGCGCTTCACGGTCGCCGAGTAACGCTCGCTCCCAGCCGATTGGCTTGTGCCCCTGCACCGTCTGGTGTGGGGGCATTGTTGTTGCGCTGTGCCTGCCAGCGTTGCCAGCGTCCCACTGGGTAGCCCGCCATCTTCGCGCTGTCGCCCGCCAGCCGGATGAGCGGCACGAGGGCGAGGGCTGGTAGCCGTTGGGCGGCGGGCAGGCGGTGCAGGTGCCGCAGCAGGCGGCGGTAGGGCGTGCGCGTGTAGGCAGCGACCCCTGCCGCACCGAGGAGCGCAAGGGGTGCCCGGATGCGGGGGGTGCGTGCCGCCATTGCCACGCTACTGAGGGCGGTGGCATACACACCATAGCGGATGAGGTGGCGGCGCGTCCAGAGGCGTGCCCTGCCATCGCCGCGGGCATAGTGGTAGTATTGGCGGGCAAACGCGGGCAACGACGAACGGGGCTGAAACGTGACCACTGCCTGTGGCACGCACACGCGCCGCGCCCCGTGCTGTGCCATCGCCTGTGTAAAGACGAGGTCTTCGCTGTGGTCGAGCCATTCGGGGAAGCCGCCCGCCGCCTGCCAGTGCTGCTTGCGAAACGCCATACTGGCACCGAAGGTGGGGTAGGTGCGCGGGTCTATCTCGGTGGCGGTGGGGAAGTTGGTGGCGGCGAGCACGGTCTCGAAGAGGCTCGTCGGGGCGGGCTGCATAATGCCGTGGGTATAGTCGGCGGTGTCATCTTCGATGGGCGCGAGCAGGTGGGCGAGCCAGTCACGGTCAAGCGTTAGTCCGGCATCGGTGCAGGCAATGATGGTGCCGTAGGCGTTGCGGATGGCATTGTTGCGCCCCGACGCAATGTTGTACCCGCCATACACCAGCCGGATGCGCGGGTAGCGGGCAGCGTAGGCGGACACGAGGTCGGCGGTGTGGTCGCGGCTCTGGCAATCGTTGATGACGATTTCGTCGGGTTGGCGCGCCTGGGCACGCATCGAGTCGAGGAGCGCGACAATGGTGCTAGCTTCGTCGCGCACGGTGCAGATCAGCGAAATACAGGTCACACACCCTCCTACCTATAGCTTCAGCCCTACAGCTTCAGCCCTATAGCTTCAGCCCTATAGCTTTATAGCTTCAGTTGGTCACTTCAGTTGGACAAAACCGTACACAATCGCGTCAACGTTAAAGAGCACCGCCTGCCAGCCCAGCCACGCCAGCAGTAGCCCCGCCACCAGCCGCCCAGTGCGGTAGTAGCTGAGCCATGCCAGCAGCAGCCCCACGCCGCCTGCCACGATGGGCAGCAGGTGCAGTAGGTGCTTGAGAATGAATGTCAAGACAAGCTCGTCGGCGAGTGCCATGGGCACAAACGCGAGTGCCCAGCACGCCAGCACCAGCCGTGCATCACGCGCGGTGCTCTGCGGCGGCACTGGGTTGAGCAGCAGCAGCAGTGCGCCCGCCACTGCCAGCAGCACCAGCAGCACGCTAAACTTCTCGATGGGTTGCTCGACAAGTGCCCCAATGAGCCGCGCTAGGTCTAGCCCGCCGCCGCCGACCTCATCGGCGATGCCGCCGCCCACCAGCGTGGGCAACGTGCGGCTGAGCATGGTGGGCAGGTGCCACACATAGTATAGCCCAAACGCCACCAGCAGGGCGGCAAGGGCGGCGGTGGCGGTGGGGCGCGTGGCTGCGTCGTGCCGCCACGTCAAGCCGAGCAACAGCAAGCCGCCGGTCAAGCCGAGGAACAGGAGCGCGGTAGGGTATGCCAAAAACGTTACGGTCAGGCAGGCGGCGAACAGCAACCACACCCGCCGTTCGTGCAGGCGCGGGCGGAGCTGCACCCACAGGAGCGCGGTAGTGAGTGCAAACAGTTGCCCGAGGAGCGTGGGCAATGTGCCCCACGACACGAGAAACAGCAAGCCGAGCGGCAGCATAGCCGCCACCAGTGCGCTAGCGACGGCGGCGCGTCCGCTCCGGGCTGCCAGCCCCACCAGTATGCCAATAACAACCACCATCAGGGCATCCACGCTACTACTGAATGCCATCATGGCGATCTTGTCGCCCGTGCCTTCGGGCGGTATCAGTGTCAGGGGGGTGGTGATGATGTAGTAGAACGGCGAACGCGGAATGGTCACATCGTCGTCCCACTGCACCGGGGTCAGGGCGGGGTTGGGGAAAAAGAGTTGGTCAAGCTGTCCCTCGCGTACCATCCATGTGCGCCCCAGAATGATCGGCAGGTCGCTGTTGTAAGTGAGGGGGTAGACCACGGCGGCAAAGCGCAGCACAAACGCCAGCACTGCCGCGACTGCCAGCCCGTGCTGTACCGCCGCCCCCCACGGCATGCCGCCGCGCTGCCGGAGCAGGCGCAACCCATAGCTCAGGGCGGCTGCCAGCAGTGTGCCCCCCAGCAGCACCAGCAGCAACCGCCCGGTGTAGCTCGTCATCAGCAGGCGATGCTGCCCGCCGTCGGCGAGGATTGCCCACACCGCCACACCGAGCACGCCCACCGCCACCGCCACACCGAGCGACGGGCGGCGCGTTGCCCACTGTGTCAGCAGGGCTACCAGCCCGATACTCAGCCCACCATAGACCGCTTGCCCCCACGCGGGTGTACCGCGCCCCTGCACCGTCGCATAGTCTACCACAATGCCAAGGTCGCGCGGGTCATCGGCGGGGCGGTGGGTGCTCGTCTGGATGGTCAGGGTGGCATCGCCGCCGGGGGTGGCAGGCACAAGCGGCAACGACAGGTTCTGCCAGCCATCGTGCAGGGTGGTGCGGGTCGTGTGGGTGCCGCTGGTTATGGTGAGCGACTGGGCGGGTGTGCCGGGGTGCAGGCGCACCTGCACGCTCGTTTGCTGGCTACTGCCGGGTATCGTCAGCGTAGCCGTGGCGTGGCTCCAGCGAAAGCTGACCTGCTGCTGTGAATTGTACTCTTTGCGGTGAAAGCCCTGCACGAAGGGGCGGTCGTAGAGTTCGCCAAGCTCGATGGTGGTGCGCCACGGTTGCGCCAACGCCCAGCCCAGCACCGTGCTACTCAGCACCGTGAGCACGAGTGTGAGCCAGAACCACCCCCGCCACTGGCTAGACATTCAGGGGCTTGCCCCACAGGGTACGCCACTTCCGGTCTACCAGTTCGGGCGGATATTCGCCCGTGGTCGCCATGCTGCGGAGCACGTCTTGATTGCCCCAGACAATCAGTTCGAGGTAGTAGCGAGCGGCACCGAGCAGGGAGCCGTCGTCGGCGTAGACTTCGAGCCACCCGTCGTCGCCGTCGGTCGTGACATACACCGCGTAGGTCGAGATGTCGTCTACGATGGGGTGGAAGATCGAGACGGAGCCTAGGTCTTGCTGCGCGATGCACTCGTCGTAGAACTCGGCAGCCGCACGGGCGGCGACGGGTGGGCAGTCGTCTGCTGTCAGGCTATACTCCTCCAGAAAGCCGGGTTCATATTCTTCGCCTGCAATGTAAGCACGGTAGCTCGTCAACACATAGTCATACAGAATAGCTGTATACCATTGCCGAACGTGGGCGGGTAGCCCTTTCATGCTCTTCTCCCTCTAGCAGTTCTCTGTATGCCGAGTCTTGCCTCTTCATATTCTACTCCAGAGCGGCATAGCGTGCAAAGCGGTTGCCGATGCGCCATGCGTCTGCTATACTGCACCAGCAAGGGTCATGCTGTGGCAAGCAGGCAAAGCGGAGGGACAGCCTTGTGAGGAAAACGGCAAAAAAGATAAAGATATCTCCACGCGGCGGGAGTCATCGCCCCGGACGAAACGAACCGTGCTGGTGTGGCAGTGGGCGCAAGTACAAAGATTGCCACCTCAAGGAGGACGACACCCGCCGCGCCCGCCAGCGCGACTTGACCGCCGCGCAGGATACCCTGACGGTCAAAATCATTGATGCCGCCCGCGAAGATGTCGCGACCATTCCGGCAGCGATGGAACGTTTCTGGGACGGCAAGTATACCGCCGACCAGCTTGCCGAACTGGAAGACCGCGAAGAACGTGGTCCCGAACGCTTCTTGACGTGGCTGGCATTCGACTTCCAGCCGGAGGGGGGGCACACGCTGGTGCAACGGTTGCAGGCGGCGGCAGACGCGGGTACCTTCGAGTTAGACGACGACGAGTGTACCTTGCTGGCGACGTGGGGGTCGGTGCGGTTGCGCCCCTATGTGGTGCAAGAGGTGCTGAAGGGTACGGGCATCCGGATGCGCGACCTGCTGACCAATGAGGAGCGCATGGTGACGGAACGCTCGGCATCGCGGCGGTTGCTCGCCGATGAAGTGGTGGTGGCGCATCTGGTGCCAGTGGTCTCCCCGACGTTGGAACTGGTGCCCGCCACCCCGCCCGACGGCGATGACGGCAACGGCGATGACGGCGATGACGGCGACGGCAGCAACGGCGATGACGGCAACGGCGACAGCAGCGACGTACCGCTCCGGTATGGCGACGACGAAACCGCGTGGTTTCTTACGGGGGCGGGGGCACAACTCACGCCCGACACCCACGACCGCCTGATCGAGGTTGCGACGCTGCACCTGACCGACGTGCAGCGCACCTTGCCTGCCGCCACGCTGGATGATGTAGCGTTGCAGCGCAGTGAGGTCTTCAACCATTTCGTGATGAGCCTCCCCGAAGAGGTCACGCCCGGTGTGCTGGATGCGTATGTGCAGCGCACCCGCGTTGCGTTACAACTGGCAGGGGTGTTGCCCGTGCCCGACGACGACACGCCCGACGACGACACGCCCGACGACGACACGCCCGGCGACGACACGCCCGACGACGACGGGGCAGGCACCGCGCCCACTGCGCCGTCGGTGCGGCGCACCGATGGGTAATGGTAATGGTACTGCCACCCATGCAACCGAACATGCTATACTGGTTGTATGGTGATAAACTCTTGATACCCCGCACTGCTGCCAGCGTTGCGCGGTGGCTCGCGCGGAGCACGCCATGTGCGCGTGAGCAATGTGCGCGTCATAATGTGCGCGTTACAACGGAAGGTTTTCGCGGTGTTATGCCTGTTGTCTCTGCCAAACTTGTCAACCGAAACGCCCCCGGTTGCTACGCCCGCGGTTGATGTTGGCGCGCAATACACGGTCTTGACCGATGCGGAACTGGAGAAGCCCTACCGCGTTATAATTGAGAATGACGATGTCACGCCGATGGACTTCGTGACTCTGATCTTGCAGATGCTCTTCGGCTTGACATTTGAGCGATCACAGCAAGTTATGCTCGAAGCACACCATGAGGGAGAAGCCTACGTTGGCACCTATCCGTATAACGAAGCCTACGAGCGCGTCTATGAAGCCCACAGTATTGCCCGCACCGAAGGCTACCCGCTCACGTTTCACTTGGAGCCAGATGAATAACGTAGCACGGGTTGCGTTGCTGGTGCTGACCATGCTGCTGCTAGCGGGCTGCACTATCACGTTGCCGCGCCTGCCGCGGTTGAGTGAAGAAGCCCCCGCCGCCCCGCCACCACCCGTGCAACCCGCCGCGCCCGAAAAGGATGAAGACTCGGCGAGCGTCGCGGTACTGGCGACATCCGAGCCGCTTCCCCCCGGTAGTTTCGCATTTGCCGAGGGCGATACCATTGCTGGGGTAGGCGTGGGGGGCTTAGATGAAGCGGCTGCTGAGTCGGCGATCAATGCCCGGTATGCCGCGACACTGGTGCTGCCGGTCGAGATTATCGCGGGCGATCAGCCGATTACTGTGCGCCCCGGACAGGTGGGCATGCAACTGGACATGACGACCATGCTCGAAGCCGCCCGCGCACAGGTGGTGGCTGATGAGCCGGTGGCGGTGCCGCTGCAACTGCGTTATAGCGACGAGGCAACGTTGCGTGAGCAACTCCAAGCCGCCGCCGAGGAACTCAGTAGCGATGAGCGGCTCGAAGTGCTTGCCCAGACTGATGTCATCTCGCGCAGTTTTGTGCTGCGCCCTGCACAATACTTCGATGTGGAGCGTACCATCGCACAGATCGCCCAGCACATTGAGCAAGAGCCACCCGGCACGCCGATGCAGCTCGCACTGGCGGTGCGTGAGACGACCGACCCGCCGCGCCCCACCTTTACGCAGATACGCCAGCAAGCCGACCAGATGGCAGCCCAGTGGGACGGTGTGGTGGGCATGTATATCTACGACTTTGCGACGGGCACCGCGGCAGACTACAACGGCAGTACCGTCTTTTCGGGCGCAAGCCTGATGAAAATTGCTATTCTGCTGACAGCATATGTTACTCAGCCTGAGCTTGATGCCACGACTCTGGATGCGCTCACGATGATGATAGTCTACAGCGACAACACTGCCGCAAATACGGCGTTAGGTGTCATTGGCGGCGGCGCGGCTGACGACCCGGTGTCCCAACTTGAGGGGGTACGCACCATGAACGCGGTACTGGCAGAGCTAGGCTTGCAGTACACCTACATGAACGTCCCCTATGCAGGCGTGGATGTGCTCAACCAAACCATTCCGCAGGGTCCTGCCATCGAAGGGTCGCCGCCCTACACTGCGCCCGATCCGCTCGTCCGCACCACGCCAGCAGAAATTAGCCGCCTGCTCATCCTGATAGAGGACTGCCAGCAGGGTGCGGGCGACCTGCTGCTACGCTACCCGGATACCATTACGCCCGACGACTGCACCGCGATGCTCGACCTGCTTGCCGCCAACGCCGACGACAGCCGCATGGTGCAGGGGGTGCCTGCCAACGTGCGGGTGGAGCATAAGAGCGGCTGGGTATCGGACATGCAGGCAGACACAGGCATTGTGCGGTCGCCGGGGGGCGATTACCTGCTGACCGTGTTTGTGTGGCGTGATACCGCCGCAATACCTGACCAAGAAGCCCGTGACATGCTGGCGGCACTCTCGCGGCTCGTGTATACCGGCTACAACCCCGCCGTCGTGTCCGACTAGCGCACGCCTGCGCTGTCCGTGCTAGAATAGAAGCACTATGGCTGATATGGCTGATACCCGTACACCTCCCGCCCTCGCCCCGCGCGACCTGCGGATCGCAGGCTGGATGATCGCGTCCGCGCTGGTGGGGCTGGCGTGGGCAACATACAGTTTGGTCAGTACGGGCGGCGAACGCGGCGAGGCTCAGCTTCAGCCGCTCGTTTGGACGATTTTTGCCACGCCGTTCGCGCTGTTCATCGGCTGGACAATTGCCCGCCGCCACGAGGTGTGGCTGGCGGCGTTCGCCTGCTTCTGTCTGTATTTCTTCACACCCTTCGTTGCCGCCCGCATCGAGTCGCTGGTCGTCACGCCAGAGCAGGCGCGGGCAATGGGGCATAGCGTCTATTTTCAGGCGGTGCTGGTGCTGCACGCCCTGACAGCAGTGGGCTTGGCGGTATGGCGTGCGCTCCGCCCCACCGTGCCTGCCAGTAGCGATGTGCCTGCTGAGCCACGGACGACGCACACCGGGGAGCAACCACATGTATCCTGATAGTGTCACCATCCGGCAACAACTCGAAGCCCGCGAAGCGGCGAACCTGTCGCCGTATGCTGCCCGCAGTGCCGACGCAACCCGCGCTACGCCAATGGCAGATTGCGACATCCGCACGGCGTTCCAGCGTGACCGTGACCGTATTTTGCACGCGAAGGCGTTCCGGCGGCTCAAGCACAAAACGCAAGTGTTCATTGCGCCGCTCGGCGACCACTACCGCACGCGCCTGACGCATACGCTCGAAGTGACGCAGATTGCCCGTACCGTTGCGCGAGCGTTGCGCCTCAACGAAGACCTGACCGAAGCCATCGGGTTGGGGCACGACATCGGGCACCCCCCGTTTGGGCACGCAGGCGAGGCGGCACTCGCGCGTGCCTACGGCAAGAGCTTTCGCCACAACGCCCAGAGCCGCCGCATTCTTGAGGTGCTGGAGCGGGGCGGGCAGGGGCTAAACCTGACTCATCAGGTGATGGAGGGCATCGAACTGCACTCGAAAGCCCGCCGTGACATTACGGCGCGGGCATGGGGCACTGCTAGCACGCTCGAAGGGCAAATCCTTAAGCTGACCGACAGCATCGCGTATATCAACCACGACATTGACGACGCAGTGCGGGCGGGCATCATCACGCCCGACCAACTGCCGCCCGATTGCATCGCGCGGTTGGGGCAGTCGCACGGCGAGCGCATCAACACGATGGTCACTGATCTGATCCGTACAAGCTGGTGGGCAACGGGTGAGGGCGAACCCCCCGCCGAGCGGGTGTTGAGCATGAGCGAGCCAGTGCTGCACGCCACCAACACGCTCCGTGAGTATATGTTCCAGAACGTCTATTTGGCGAGCCGTGCCAAAGACCAAGACGAAAAAGTGTCGCGCATGATTGGCTTGCTGTACGACCACTACCGCAACCACCCGGACGAAATCCCTGCCGAAATCCGCAGGATTAACGAGCAGTGCGGCGAACCAATTGAGCGGTCAGTGCTTGACTACATTGCCGGGATGACCGACCGCTACGCGATTGCGGTGTTTGAAAAGCTCTTCGTGCCGCACATCTGGAGCGGTTGATGGCATGGTGCAGTGATGAGCACCATTGAACAGGTCAAAGAGCGGCTCGACATTGTAGAAATCATCAGCGAAAGCGGCGTATCGCTGCGTAAGAGCGGGCGGTCATTGTTGGGCTTCTGCCCCTTCCACCCCAACACCCGCACCCCGGCGTTTACCGTCTACCCCGATAGCCAGAGCTTCTACTGTTTCGGCTGTCAGGCATCTGGCACGGTGATAGACTATGTGATGCGGAAGCAGGGGCTAGACTTCCGCGATGCGCTTGAGCAGTTGGCGCAGCGTGCCGGAGTTGAGCTACGCCCGCGCACGTCGGAAGAGGTGCAGCTTGACCAGCAACGCACGCGCCTGCTCGCCCTCAACCTGCTTGCCGCCCGCTACTACAGCTGGGTGTTGCACGAGCGTGCCGAAGCCGCCCATGCCCGTACCTACCTCGATGAACGCGCCATGCACCCCGCCGCCCGGGAAACATTTCAGCTCGGCTACAGCCCGCCGGGTGGGGGGCGGCTCCTACACTTCTTGACCGAACGCAAAGACTACACCGTCGCTGAGGTCGAGGCGGCGGGGCTGGCGTTCGTGCGCGAGGACGGTAGCCCGCGTGACCGGTTCCGGGGGCGGCTGATGTTTCCCATCCGTAACGTGAAGGGCGATGTGGTCGGCTTCGGCGGGCGTGCTCTCGGCGATATGCAGCCGAAGTACCTCAATACGCCGCAGACGGTGCTATTTGACAAGAGCAAGGTACTGTATGGCATTGATCAGGCACGCGAGGCGATCCGGGTTGCCGATGCCGCCGTACTGGTGGAAGGCTACGTAGACGTGATTACCGCCCACCAGCATGGCTTCCGCAATGTCGTTGCGCCGCTCGGTACCGCGCTCACCGCCGAGCATGTCACGCTGTTGAAGAAGCTGGCACCACGCCTGTACCTCGCCCTTGATGCCGATGCTGCCGGACAACGTGCCACGCTCAGGGGGCTGAACAACCTGCTGCCCGCCGCCGCCGATGACCCCGATGCCCGCCCCATCGTGACCGCGCAGGGGTTGGTGCGCTGGCAGCGTGACCTCGACGTGCGGATTATTGCGATGCCGCCGGGACGCGACCCCGACGACGTGATTAAGGCAGACCCGCAGCAGTGGCAACACCTGATAGATGCCGCCCGCCCGGTGATGGACTTTCTGGTAGATATTGCGACCGCCGACCTTGATTTGCAGCACCCCGATGCTCAGCAGACCGCCTTAGATCGGCTGGTGCCGCTGATCCGGGAACTGGACAGCACCGCGCAACGGGTGTACATCACGCGGCTGGAGCACCTGACGGGTATGCGGGCTGACCTGTTGACGGACCTGATCCGGGCGACCCCACGTACTGCGTCGCCGCCGCGCCAGCAGCGTGTGCCGCGCCCCACTGCCCCGCCAGAACCGTCGCCAGAACCGTCGCTCGACCCCACCGCTTCGCCATCGTTCGTACCGCATAGCCGCTCGGTTGCCCGCCACGAAGATTACCTGATGGCACTGCTGCTGCGCTACCCCGCCGCCCGTGAGCCGCTACCCTTGCTGCTGCGCTTCGATGCTAAACGGTTTCCGTTGTTGGCGGCGCAATCTGCCGCGAGCGTTGCCGACTTGCTCAGCCGTACCCAAAACCGGGTGCTGTATGGGGCATGGCAAGCGGCGGGGTACCCGCCCTTGCAGCCACCGATCCCCGAACTGGTCACGCCGGAGGCATGGCAGGTGCCGCCGTGGGCAGACGGGTTGGGTCCCGAATTGCAGCAGCAGCTGCATACCCTCGCGCACTACGCCATTCCCGAACACACGGTGTTTCGTGCCAGCCGCGATGCCGAGCAGTGTGCCCGGAGCCTGCGCCTTGAGCAGGTGCGCCTGTGGCGGCGGCGGCTCGCCGAACGGTTGCAGCATACTGCCCGCGACGAGGTGGCGGCTGACGAGTGGGTACTTGCCAATGAACTCGATGTATACCTCGCGTGGATCAGCCAGCCGCGCCGTAGCCGCAACTGGACTGACCTGCGCGACTCCATCGCGCCATTCACGACACGCGCGGATGACGACCCCCCGGACGAGTGACCGGGTAGCCGCTTTTGGCAGAGTAGGGTACACTGGGAACAGGCAGAGACATACGAGGGCATGGCGACGGACGACCCGTCATAACGCGCAGCGAGAGGAGTACTACGGATGAGTAACCAGCCGGGAGGTGTGCAGCAGGTTGTGGCATTCGGGCAGGAACATCTGCTTCCCTTTGGCAAAGCCTTTGCCGATAAGTTTCAGGAAGAAAACGTGCCAGTGCTCAGTTCGTCGCTGGCATATTTTACGGTCTTTTCGTTGTTTCCGCTTCTGCTGATTATCATTAGTATCACCAGTGCGCTCATCGGTAGTCCGGATGCCCCGTTGCGGCAGTCGTTAGAGCTAGTCGGTGCCCAGCAAGGCATCGAGACCGACGGCGAAGCCCTCGATGCCGAATCCCAGATTACGCAATTTTTGTCGGACAATGTGTCGCCGCAGGTTGCCAGCCAGATCACAAGCGCACTCGACAATCTCTATGAGGCGCGGGGCGAAGCATCGCTGATCGGGATTGTCACGTTGCTGTTTGCTGCCAGTGGGGTGTTTGCGTCGCTCGATGCGGCGTTCCAGCGTATCTGGGATACCAAAGCCTACAAAGAGCAACACCTCGATGATCAACCCGGTCCGGTACAGGCGATCATCAATGCGGTAACGCGGCGCGTCATTGCTATTGGGCTAGTCTTTTTCTCGGCAGTGGTGCTGCTCCTCAGTATGGTGGCAACCATTGCGCTAGGGGTGTTGCGGACGCTCGTGGAGTCGGGCGTGGAGTGGCTCCCGCCAGAAGTCAGCGCACTGGTGACGAACGACTCGCTGTGGTGGTTTCTCAGTCAGCTTGTGTCGTTTGGGCTACTGTTGCTGATTTTCCTCGCGTTGTTCCGGCTCTTGCCAGAAATCCCGTTACGCTGGCGCGATGTGCTGCCCGGTGCGGCAGTGTCGAGCTTGCTGTTTGTGCTGTTCCTGAACTTGAGTAGCCTGCTGATCGGTGGCGGCAACTACTCGTCGTATGGTGCGGTGGGTACCGTGATGACCCTGCTGCTGTGGGTGTTTTTTAGCAGTATGGCACTCTACGCGGGGGTTGTCTTTAGTGCGGTTTATACGCGCACCTATGGCAGTTTGCGCCCCGCCGCCGAGTCCCCGACCGTCGAAGCTGAAGAAGAGACCGACCGCCCTTCGTCGGTCGAGCCGCGCGGCGAACGTGAGTCATCGTCTGCCTGAGTGGGCGGCGTGGTGTGTGGGGTGCCGTCGTAGGGTGCGGGGCGGGTGTTGTTGTGCCACGCGGGGGTGCTCCGTAGAGTCTCGAAGGGCTTGCCCGGCAGTACCCCGGCGGGTTGCGGTGGGTCGCTGAGACGACCATAGGCGTAGCGGTACAGGTCGCGCAGTGCCGCCGCCAATGGTGCTGCCAGCAAAAACCAGACAAAGCCGAATTGTGTCAGGGCAATCAGCAGCGCGATCAGCACCGCCGGGTGAATGTCCACGCTGTCACCGATCACTTTGGGTACCAGAAAGTTGTTGCCGATCTGGTGGATGACAAGGAACGTCAGGCTGACAATGACTCCGCTCTGCCACGAGTCGGTGAATGCCAGCAGGATGGGCGGGATCGAGCCAATGATCGGACCCACGAACGGGATGATTTCCGTCACGCCGGAGAAGAACGCAAACAGCAACGGGTATTGCACCCCGCCCACGCCCAGCATTTGTAGCACGGTTAGGGCGACGAAGGTGGTGCCACCGATCACGATGGCGAGGAGCAGTTGCCCGCGCACATAGCGGCTGAAGCTACGGTCGGCAATGGTGAGCACCGCCCAGAAGTCAGGGCGGGCGGCGGGTGGCACAATGTAGTCAACTGCCAACAGCCCGCGCGGTTGGTCTACCAGCACAAACCAGAGCCAGAACGGAATAACAAAAAAGCCTAGCAGAAAGGCAAACGTCCCGAAGGCACTAAGCAAGGTACCGAACACAAAGGTACTGGCAGTCTGGACGAAGGCGATCAAGTTGCTCTGGATTGTCTCGAACATGCGGTTGAGCGTCTCGTTGATGGTCTGTTGTACCGCCGGGTCGAGGCTCCCGACATACTCGACGACCTTCTCTACTTCGGTTTCGACGGCTGTCGCCAGCGAGTCGTCCTGCGGGATCGCGGCAACCAGTTGCGACACCTGAAACGACAGGATCGGCAGTACCACCGCCAGCGCAAGGCCGATCAGCAGCAACGCCCCCAGAAAGACCACGCCCACCGCCAGCCCGCGCGGGAGCGAGCGGCCCAGCATATTGACGAGCGGCAGCAGCAGATACGCCAGCACCAAGCCGATCTGGAAGGGGAGCAGCAAGTTCCACGACACCCACACGAGCCAGCCAATAGTTAGGAGTGCGCTCAGCACCATCACAACGCGCAGCATCTGGCGCGGCGTAATCGCTATGAGTTGTTGCCGCAGGCGTGCCCATGCATTGGGGGGTGGCGGTTGGGTAGGTGGTGGGGGCTGTTTCGTGGGGTGGTCGCTCACGTACCGTCCTTTCTGTTGCGTCCCCTACGGGACGATCACCTGTACGGCGGCGGGCGTGATATGTGCCGTGAACGGCGTATTTTCCAACAGTTCGCCGTCGGCCTGCACACTCACGGGGGTGGCAGTGCGGACGGTTACGGTGCGTGCCTGTCGGTGCCAGATCAGCCCGGCGGCAGTTGGGTCTGCGGGGTCAAGCATCATGCTTGCGAGCAGGGCTTGTGAGGCGTGGCGTATGCCGATCACGTCGAGGAAGCCGTCGCTGATGCTAATGCCAGACAACAGGGGGAGGTTGGGGATACCAATGTTGCCCGAATTGGCGACGATGCAGGCGAAGCCCGCGAAGTGCGTGGTCTCGCCGTCCGCCTCGACGGTGTACTCCTGCACCTGTAACCCGTTTTGCAGCGCAGTCCACCAGTAGGCGAGTCGCCCGAAGCGTTCCTTGGCTGCGCGGCTGGTCTCGCGGATCATGTTGGCTTCGTAGCCCGCACTAGCCCGCAACATGAAGTAGCGGTCGCCGACTTTGCCCATGTCAACGTCACGCAAGCTACTCTGCGGGTTACAGATGATGCGGGCGGCTTGCGGCAGGTCATAGGGTATCCCTAGCTCAAGTGCCGTGAGGTTGCCCGTGCCGCCGGGTAGTATGCCGAGCGGGATGCCACACCCCACCAACGCGCTAGCTACTTCCATGATGGTGCCGTCACCGCCGTATGCGATCACCGCGTCCATGTTGCTGGTGCGTGCGGTGGCAACGACATCGGACATGCGGGTAGACTTTTGGGTGACGGTGGCATCCCATTCAATGCCGTGCTCGGTGAAAATCTGATTGAGCGGCTTCAGGATCGGTCGCTCCGTCCCGGATGCTGGGTTGATGATGACATGCACCCGGCGCAGTTCGAGCGAGTGGCGCGGCGGTAGCCGCTGGTCGCGCGTGCGGGCGATCAGCATGTTGAGTGCATCCATCATATCGTTGTCGAGGGAACTCTGGAGCACGACCCCCTCACCAACGTAGCCTGCCATTGCGGCTAATACTTCATCGGTATCGTATATGGTAGCTCCTAGCACCAGCAACGCCGATGAGCCGGGTTGCAGCGCGGTGCCAAAGTCGTATGAAAATGCGCGGGTCGGTTCGCCGCCCTGCACCCGGTTCCACAGCTCGCCGCTGGCTGCGCCGAAGGCAGCACCGAGGAATGGCATGCCCAGCATCAAGCCTGCAAGCGTGCCGAGCGCGGTGTAGCTGGCGGTCGTCATCAGGTCGGGGATCAACTGGTCTATGCCGCTATCAAGGTGTACTTTGCCGTTCTCGTCGCGCACGGCAGTGGCGGCTTCTTTGTAGCTCAACGCAGCGTCGTGCTTGAGCCGCCGGAGCGTGCCAAATACTTCTTCTGCCCGGTACTTGTCAGGGAAGATAATAGCGATCAGACCATGCTGACCATGCTGGGTTGGTTGGGTTGGTTGTTCCGTCATGGCGAACGTTCCCTCGCTTCAATACGACGTGTATGCTGTTCTCTATAGTAGCATGCTCACCGCAACAATGCACGCGCATACGCTAGTGTTGCGTCGTGGCGCGGCGGGGGCGGTTGTTGGCGGGGAGCAAATTGGTGGTACACTGTACCGCAAAGGTGAGGTTCTATCGTGCAGGAGAGAAAGCAATGCCGGAGTACATAACCACCATCGGTCTCGAAATCCACGCGCAGGTGCTGTCGCACACCAAGATGTTTGATGCCTGCCCGGCTGACTATGCGGGCGGACCGCCCAACAGCCGGGTGTCGGTGGTCAGCTTGGGCTTGCCGGGGGCGTTGCCCGTCATCAACCAGCGTGCTATCGAGTTGGCTGCTATGACCGGACTGGCACTCAACTGCACGGTGAACGAGATGTCGGTCTTTTCGCGCAAGTCGTACATCTACCCCGACCTGCCGAAGGGCTACCAGATTACGCAGTATGACCAGCCGTTGTGTAGCGATGGCTGGGTTGAGATTGAGGGCGACGACGGCGAACCGCGCCGCATCGGGATCGAGCGGCTGCACATCGAGGAGGACACTGGGCGGCTCGTCCACATCGGCGAGTTTTCGCTGGTAGACTACAACCGGAGTGGCGTGCCCCTGATGGAGATCGTCAGCAAGCCAGACATCAACTCGCCGGAAGAGGCAAAACGCTACTTTCAGAAGTTGCGCCAGATATTGATGTGGATCGGGGTCAACACGGGCAACCTCGAAGAGGGGGCGTTGCGCTGCGATGCAAACGTGAGCATCCGCCCTGTGGGGCAGCAAGCCTATGGTGCGAAGGTCGAGATCAAGAATATGAACTCGTTTCGTGCGGTCGAGCGTGCGCTGGTGTACGAAGTTGCGCGGCAGACTGAGGTGGTGGCGGGCGGTGGCACGATTGTGCAAGAAACACGCGGCTGGAACGATGACCGTGGTATTACTATCTCGCAGCGCAGCAAAGAGTCCGCCCACGATTACCGCTACTTCCCCGAACCCGACCTGCCGCCGTTGTTGCTCGACGCGAGCTGGGTGGCGGCACGGCGGGCAGAATTGCCCGAACTGCCCGATGCATGCAAAGCCCGCTTCGTGGCAGACTATGGCTTGTCGGTGCAGGATGCCGATCAATTGACGACCGAGCGTGCTGTCGCCGATTACTTCGAGCAGGTCGTCCAGCCCGCGCAGGCTCTCACGATTGCCCCCAAGGACGTTGCCAACTGGATTCTTGGTGAACTGTTCCGCCTGCTGAAGGACAGCGGCGAAGACGGTAGCGCACTGTCTACCCGCATGCCCACCGCCCACCTGACGAGCGTGCTGGCAGAACTGGCGAAGGGGACGGTGACGCGCACGGTTGCCAAGCAGGTCTTTGAAGAGAGCTTCCAGACGGGCGAAGCACCCACTGCGATCATCGAGGCGAAGGGGCTGAAGCAGATCAGCGATAGCAGTGCTATCGAGACGTTGGTACAGGACGTGATTACCAAGAACCCGAAGGTGGTGAACGAGTACCTTGGGGGCAAGAAGACGGCGATCCAGTTTCTCGTCGGGCAGGTGATGAAAGCCACCAAAGGGCAGGCAAACCCGCAGGTGGCACGCGAGGTGCTCGAAGGGGCACTGGCTGAACGGGAGACCGGCGACGCATGACGGGGACATTGCTGCACGGTACGGGGCGCAATGCTCGCGGCTGACCTTGTTCAGCAGTGCAAGCTGAAGTTTACGCTCAGTCAGGGGCGGCTACGACGCGGCGAAGTCGAACTTGCGCTACTGCACCTGCACGGGAGCCTCGCCGATGGCTTGCGCTATCACCTTGTGTTGTACAAGCACACGGACATCCCTACGGCGATGCCCGACCTGCTGACCGTATTCCGTGACCTGCCCGCGCACCCCCTGACGAGTGATGAGGTAGACGCAGCGTTGCGCCTGCACACACTCTGGCAACGTATTGCCGCAGGCAACGCCGTCACGGTCACGCCGGAGCAAGTGAACACCTATCAGCGGCTGATTAGCACCGTGCTGCGTCGCTACGATATTGTGGTCGCCTTTGACGAGACGCGCCCCCGGAGCGATGACCAGCAAGCCCCCCGCCTCAACCTCAATCCGTCATATGGCGCGGTGCGCGAGGGTGCGCCCGGTCGGCGGCGCATGGATTGCGTCCGCACCCCTGGCAGGAGGCCCGGCGTTGCGTCGCGTTCTTCTACAGTTGCGGCATGGTCTCCACGGGCGGATCGC
>CAZNQP010000060.1:0-22413 GCA_964575355.1 uncultured Chloroflexaceae bacterium | reverse complement strand
ATTGCCGCGCCAGCCGCGCCCCCCCCTGCCCCTGACTTGCCCCGCCGCACGCTCGTGTTGCCCGCCACCAACCTGCACGAGAGCCTCGGCGCATTGGCAGAACGCTTTGCCCAGAGCAACCAGCACATCACCACCAGCACGGTACTCCCCACACGTCGCCGCGCGACGCTCTCGCGCGTCCAGCAATACGCCCTCACGAGCCTGACCAACGCTGCCCTCGAAAATATCCAGCAGCACGCCGAAGCACGTAGTACGTGGCTCACCCTGCGCTACGAAGGGCAAACGGTTGTCCTCACTATCCGTGATGACGGCGTGGGCTTACTCGACGGCACCCACACCCGCCCCGGCATGCATTCGTTGCGTCGCCTCGCCTACCAGATTGCCGAGTTCGGCGGCACCCTCACGGTCGCAGAACACGTGGGGGGCGGAGTCAAGGTACAAGCAACCCTGCCCCTCACATCTGAGGGCGAAGAACCCGCGCCCCGGCTCTAGCAGACCACACCCCCACGCAGTTCTCAGGTTGGAGTAACTCCGCACCCCGACGACTGTGGTACACTAGTATTCAAGATATACGGGCAACCGTCCATTCTGATACGAAACGGGTAACTCTCGCGGATGTACATGTTTGCGCGTCTTCTGCTCGCACTCGTTATTGTCGGGTTGCTAGCAGTCGGTTTGCTCCAACCTGTTGAGCAGGAAACAGTCTGGTTGCTCTGCCTCTGGGCAACCGTACCACTTGCCGGGGTACTCCTCTGGTTGAGCTACCCCACCGTGCCGCGTGGGGTAAACCGCTCGGTCGTGGTGCTCGGCATCGCCGTCACGGTTGGCTTCCTGATGATCAGCATGCAACTGCTCCGCCAGCAGGTGGTGCGTGCAGGCGAAACCTACGCGCGCGTGCACATTGACCCAGCGAGCGGGCAAGTCACAGCCAACGTGCGCCCCGTCCTCGCAGAACAAAAAGTCATTCGCGGTACCATCTATGACCGCGATAACCTCGCCCTCGTCAGTAGCCAACCTGCCACCGACGGCTTCGTCAAGCGCGTGTACCCAGTTGCCGATCAGGGCTACGACCCCGCCGCGTTTAGCAACGTCGTGGGCTTCTACAGCCGCAACTACGGGCAGAGCGGACTCGAAGCCACCTACAGCGACTACCTCAGCGGTAGCGTCGTCAACACATGGCAGTCTGTGCAAGATTCTGTGCTCGGCAGACCGCAAGTCGGCAACAGCGTTCACTTGACGCTGGATGCTGACCTGCAAGCCGCGACCTACGAACTGCTGCGCGGGGTGCGTGGCTCTATCGTGATCCTTGACACCCGCACTGGGGCAGTATTAGCCATGGCAAGCATGCCCGGTTATGACCCGCGTGGGCTGAGTTTCGATTATGCCGCCCCTGACTGGCAGGTGGAAGAAGCCCGCGTGAATGCCTTCTGGCAAGAAATCAACAGCGAAGCCGCCGGGCAACCGCTCGTCAACCGCGCAACGCAGGGGCAGTACCCACCGGGGTCTACCTTCAAGACAGTGACGGCTGTTGCCGCGCTTGAATATCCGCAAGCTGGACAACCCAACACCATCCGTTGCTTCAACGAACTGCCCGTCGAAAGTGGCGCACCACCGGTTGTCAATGCCGTACCGGGGCTAGCATCGCTCACGGGCGACCCGTCCGACCTCGAACGGGTCTATGCCTATTCGTGCAATGTAGCGTTTGCACAGTATGCCCTGCGCCTCGAACAGAGCCGCTTTACCGATGTCGCCACCCGCTTCGGGCTGGTCACGCCTGCCACCATTGATGCAGCACCGCCCCAGTTCCCCGACCTTGCGACGGCACCAAGCCGCCTGTACGTCGAGGGTGGCTTTCTCAGCCGCCCCGCCGCGCTCGCTGATACGGGCTATGGGCAGGGGCAACTGCTCGTTACGCCGCTTCAGATGGCACTGGTGGCACAGGCAGTGGCAAACAGTGGCGCAATGATGCAACCGTACATCGTCGAGCGGGTAGACCACGCCGACGGTCGCACCCTCTATCGGCACCAACCGCGTGCCGTGCAACAGGTAATGACTGGGCAGACCGCCGCGGTCATGCGCCAGAATATGCGTGCCGTCGCGCAGTACGGCTTTGGGAGCGATATCAGCCGCTACGTCAACCAGCCCGTGGGCGGCAAGTCTGGCACCGGCGAGCACGTACCGGGTGCTACGCCGCATGCATGGTTTATTGCCATCGGACCAATCGAGCAACCGCGCTATGCCGTGGCAGTTATCATTGAACGCGGCGGCGAGGGCAGTACGGTCGGTGCGCGTGTCGCTGGGCAGGCGATGCAACTCGCCTTTGAGTTGGTCGGGGCAGAGTGACCCCCACCGGCTCGGATCGCAGAGACAGGTTTGGATCGCAGAGACCAGATTTGGATCGCATAGCAAGAAAGGACAACCGCTTGTGGAAGTGAGCGAACGCCTAACGCAAACGTTCCTTGATCTCGTTCGACTTGACAACCCGTCGGGGCAGGAAGAGCAAGTTGTCGCCTATCTGCGCGAAGCTCTCGCCTTCACCAACGGCACCATCGTAGAAGATGCACTGCACAATATGCTCGTGCGTATCCCCGGCGAAGGCGTGCCCATCCTCCTCAACGCCCACACCGACAGCGTTAGCCCGTGCATCGGGGTGCGCCCCATCGTGCGCGACGGTGTCGTCTACAGTAGCGGCGACACGGTGCTCGGCGCGGATGACCTCGCAGGCGTTGCCGCCATCGTCGAGAGCGTGCGGCGCGTACACGAGATGGGGGACGCTCACCGCCCACTCGAACTGCTGTTTACGGCACAAGAGGAAGTCGGCTTGGTCGGTGCCAAAGCCTTCGACTATAGCCAACTGACCGCCACCACCGGCGTGACCTTCGATATGACTGGCGCATTTGGTGGTATCTGCCTCGGCGGTCCGTGGCACGCCAACCTTGAAGTGATGGTGCATGGGCAAGCTGCCCACGCGGGCATTGCGCCCGAAAAAGGGATTAGTGCTATCCGGGTTGCATCCGAGGCAATCGCGGCGATGCCCCTCGGACGCATTGACGAGGAGACGACGGCGAACGTAGGCATCATCCACGGCGGCGAAGCCAACAACATTGTGCCCCCGCTCGTCAACATCCGTGCCGAAGCACGGAGCCAGCAAGAGCACAAGCTCCGCGAGCAAGTCGCGGCGATGCGGCGCGCGCTCGAAGATGCCGCCCACCGCCACAAAGCGACGCTCGCCATTGATGAGGTCGTGCCCTACTCAGGGTATCGCATTGCTGCCGAAGAGCCGATCATGCAGCAAGTTGCCACTGCCATGCAGACGCTCGGCGTTGAACCACAGTTTTTCATCAGCGGCGGTGGGAGTGATGTCAGCATCTTTGCCAGCCACGGGCTGCGCGTTGCCAATCTAAGCATCGGCTATCAGGATATTCATAGTACCGATGAGCATATCGCGCTCCGCGACATCGAACTCGCCACCCGCTTGCTTACACACCTGATCGGACCCCACGCTTGACTCCACACGCGCCCACCCTCGCCACGCGCTACCGTAGCCTCTGCGCGGTCATGTGTGTGCTGCTGCCCCTCCTGAGTGGCTGTGCCGCCAGCCTACCCGTCGCGTGGGGCACGACGAGCGACACCGCTCCCCACGATGAGCTACCCGGACGGGTTGCGTTCAGTCCACCGCCGCCCGTCCGCACCCCTGCCCCCACTGCTGTTGGCACCGTCGGCTACAACGCCGATACCCCCCGCGCTGTCACAGCCGCCCGACAAGCCCTGTTTGAAACGACGTGGCAGACCGTCAACGAATATTATGTAGACCCTAACTTTAACGATGTGGCATGGGATGGCGTGTGGCAAGAGTTCCTGCCGCGCGTCCGCGCCGCCGAAAATGATGCCGCCTTCTACGAATTGATGCAAGCAATGGTGACACGGCTCGGCGACAACCATTCACGCTTCCTGCCCCCCTCGGTGGCAGTGGCGGAAGAAGCCACCCGCAACGGGAATAGCACCCAGCATGGGGTCGGCATCGTGACCTACCCATCATCGCACGGTCTGATGATCCAGCACGTCTTTGCCGACAGCCCTGCCAACGACGCTGACCTGCGCCCCCGTGACCGGATCGTCCGTATCAACGACGCAGCCCCCCAGAACGGCAGTGCGCTGCACGGTGTAGCAGGCAGCACGGTCACGCTGACCATACTGCGCCCCGGCGAAACCACGTTCCGCACCGTCCACCTAACGCGTCAGCGTGTCGAAGGGCGCGTCAGCCCCAGCATTCGCCGCCTGCCCGACAACATCGGCTACATTGCGATCCCCACACTGTGGGTAGATGACATAGACCGACAGGTGAGCAGTGCCTTAACCGATCTCGTTGTACAGCAACAGGTACAGGGGCTAGTCATAGACCTACGCGGCAACCCCGGCGGGTGGCGTAGCGTGATGACAGGCATTCTGGGGCATTTTGTGCAGGGGCGGGTCGGCACGTTCTACAGCCGCCACGCCAACGAAGCCCTGCGCGTGGACAGCAACCCCACCCCCGACCTGCGCGGGGTACCGCTCGCAGTGCTGATAGACGAACACACCGCGTCGTATGCTGAGGTACTAGCAGCAGTGCTCCGCGATGAGGCCGCAGCATACATCGTCGGTGTACCATCGGCAGGCAATACCGAAACGATCTATGCCTACGAGTTAGAGGACGGCTCGCGCCTGTGGCTGGCGCAAGAAGACTTTCGCCTGCGGAGTGGCGATACACTCGAAGACCGTGGCGTACAACCCGACCAGACCATCACCACCGACTGGACGCTCTACAGCGTGGATGATGACCCGTATATCCTTGCTGCCCACACGCACCTGATGGGGCGGTAGGGACGGTAGGGGCGGTAGGGCGATAGCCAGAACGGGACAGAACAGCAGCGATACCACGCGGCGCATGCACAAGTAACCCTAGCCTTGGCGCAGCACCTCAATATTACACGTCTTCAGGTAGATCACACGGCTACCAATATCGAGCACGCGATCCACCGTCATCTTGAGCAGCAAACCCATCTCAATGTAAGCCTGCACCGCTTCGAGGTAGGCAATGTCGTTGTGTGCGAGGTGCTTCAATTCGGCGAGTAGTTGCAGGCGCATCGCCTCAATCGTCACATCGGCACCACGCAGACTGCGTGCCTGCTCCACATCCTGCTCTTGGTAGGCGACAGTAGCCGTGTGGAGCAATTGCTGTGCGTGCTCGGTCATGGTCACGAGCGACGGCAACGGGGCAAGCGGTGGATCACAGTGCCACGCCTGTACGGTATAGGCTGCAATGCGAGCCGCGTAGTGCCCGGTACGCTCGAGTTCACTTGCCACCGCCGACGACACCCAGAAGAAACGCAGGTCGCGCCCCACAATCGGTTGCTGTGTCGCAAACAGCGTAATCAGGTTTTGCTCCAGATTAACCCGCGCCTCGCGCAGTTCCGCTTCGCTGTTCACCACCTGCTCAATGATAGCATGACTCCCCGTGCGCCAGCTCCGCATGATCTGCTGAAGGGCATACTCGCTCCGCGTCCCCAGTTCCACCACTTCACTGGCGCGATCACGGAGCATGTGATCGAAACGCCGCCGTACCAGTTCGAGCATGTCCACTGTTGTTGCTCCGCCACGTTCATAGAGAGTTTGAGACAACGAGCGTTTGAGACAGCACTGGTATAGTAGCACAAAGCAGGGCTATTCAGGTGGTTCGCATTGCACTAATCCAACGCTGTCGAGCAGAATACCGAGTGTCCGCCCGTCGTCGCTCGTGCGGTCGTACTGGCGCGGGGCATAGGTATCGCTCCGTAACTCAACACGGTTGGTGGGCAACACGATAGCAGCATCGAGCGGCACCCGTACCTCATCCCACATAGTGGGCACCGCAAACGAAACGGGCGCAGACCCGTTGACGCGCACGGTCGCCGTGGGGGGTGGCACCCCTGCGGGACGCGGGGCTTGCCAGCGCAGCACCAACTGCGTACCCTGCTGCCCCTCTGGGCACGCGGTAGCCGTATCTGGGGCAGCAAGCTGCACCTGCGCGGTGCCGTGCGTCCAGCGTGCGCCCGCCCCCTCAGACGTTTCGGCGGCGTGCAAGCCACGCACGAAGCCAAGGTCTAGCCCATCACCGACGGCAAGCGTGGGCGGCGGCGGCGTGGCAAACACCGCCCAGCCCCACGCCTGTGTATCTTGCCGTGTTGCCGTCTCGTACTGCCCGAAACGGGCGCGGGCTTCATCGAGTGTGCCCGGCTCGCCCCGCAAGCGCAACACATCGGCAAGCAGCAGGTTTGCCTGTGGGTGGTCGGGCAACACCGCGACCGCCTCGCGTAGCACCCGCTCGGCTTCGCCCGTGTCGCCCTGTTGTACCTGCGCCTGTGCCGCCGCCGTGCGCCAGAGCACCCGCTCTGGGTCGTGGCGGCGGGCGGCATTGCTGCTCTGAAGCGCACTATCCGGGTTGCCCGCCTGCAACGTGGCGGTAGCCCGCCCCAGATGCCAGTGCTTCCACCCCAAGTTATACGCCAGCGCGACATACGGGCGGTGCAGCAGCATCAAGCCGAGGATTGCCACCACCAGCAACCCACCCAGCGCAACATCGGTGCGCCGCCAGCTACGTCGCAATACTGCCCCACCACACAGCAGCAACGCCGCAAACGGTAGCAACACCGGGTACAACGGCAGGCGGTAGCGCAATTCGGTATGAAAGACCATCACCGTCAGGGTGGTGTAGGCAAGCCACAGTGCCAGCAACCAGCGCGGGTCAGCCAGCCACCGCCCCCCCGACGACGGGCGACGCAACGGCACCGCCGCAATGCCCAGCACGCCCGCCACCAGCGTCAGGAGCCACAGCGCGTCGCCTACTAGTAGCCGCATCCATACCTGCGCCAGCGGCACCCAGATTGCTGGACGGTCGCGCATGTCGTCGCTATGCTCGAGCGCGACAAACTGTAACAGTTCGCCCCACGCCTTGACCAGAAAGCCCGCCGGGTTATTCAGGATCGCCGCTACGCCATTCGCCACGCCCTGCCGTTGCCGTTCAGCACGGTCGTCGCCCAGTGCAAAAAGCTGTTGCTTGACCGCCTCGCGCCCAGCGGGGTCATTGTCGAGCCACAGGTTTTCCGCGCCCGTCGTGTCAATCAAAATGGGGGCACCATACGTCACCCAGTTACGTACCGTACACGGCGCGACAAACAACATCGCCAGCACACCGCACAGCACAGCAGGCACCCACCAGTTGCCGCCCCGTACCCGCATGAACCCGGCGATCAGCAACCACCCGACAGCAAGCGGCACCAGCATCACCGCCACCGAGCGCGTCAGGCACAGCAGGGCGAGCACGACACCCGCCGCCGCCGCCGATACCGGGCGGGTGCTCAGTTCGGGGTTGCCTGCCCGCACAATCAGCCAGAAGGCAACACTCAGCCCGACCACAAAGATCGTTTCACTGAGCAGTTCGGTGGCACGCGCCGACAGGGTGTAGCTGAAGGCGCACATCAACGCAGCAACCGTGGGCGCGTAGGCAAGCGCAGGGATATTGCTGCTCCGATACCACGTCAACAACTCGCGCGTCAGCAACCAGATCGGCACGACCATTGCGGTGCTGATGACCGCCTGCACCAGCCGCAACGGTTGGATCAACGAGTCGCCCAGACCATAGATGATGGCAGCCAGAAACACGCCATACAGTGGCGGGCGCATAAACAGCAGTTCGGTGTAGCGGCGTTCTTGCAGGAGCGTCAACGCCTGCTGGAGGTATTCCTGCTCGTCGCCACCAAGCGGCACCTGCTCGTACCACTGCCACACCAGCAGGCGCAGCAGCAGAGCCGCCACCGCCGCCGCCAGCAAGCCCCACGGCGTTGCTAGCCATTGCCACCAGCGCGGCGACCAGCGCGGCAACCAGTGCGGTAGCCAACGCGATGATGGACGTAGCGTGTGCGATTGGGTCATGGGCGTGCTCCGGTGGTGGGTATGTCGGTCAGTTCTGCCCAGTCAATACGGAGACCCAGCCGCCGTAGTTGCCCCACCTGATCGCCCTGCTGCCCCAAAAGGTCAGCCGCGCCGGGTACAAAGGCACTACTTTTTATGTCAACCAAAACGTCGTCGCCACGGGGGACGGGCGGCAGGTCACTGCAATACACCTGCACCTCGCGGCTGACGGTGTGCGCCACCGGCAGCGCAGCACTGCCCGCTACCTGCACCGTAAAGCGGGCAGGCGGCAGGTCGGCGGGCACGCCACGCCCGTCAATCCGCATACACAACGTCATGGGTTGCCCGTTGCCCTGTGCGGGAAAGCGCAGCATCGCCTGCGCTCCCGTCCACCGGAAGGTACCAGCCGCCGAGGGGTCACCCTCACCCAGATAGAAGCCCGCAATGTACCCCAAGTCAAGGTTGCCCGCTAGGTCTATGCGGTGTGTTGGCACCGGGGCGAGCCACTGCCACGCCCATGCTACCGGGTTCGCATCATCTACATAGCCGGGGGTCAAGGCGGCTTTCGCGCCCTCCTCATCGCCCATACGCCGTAGCAGGTCGCCGCGCACCACTGCCGCCTGCCAATCGCGGGTTGTCTCTAATGTGGCAGGTGGCGGCAGCATCGCCAGCCCTGCCTGTGGGTCGCCCGTTAGCCCTGCCAGCAACGGCGGTGCCAGCCGCCCCACGGTGTACCCCGGCGCACGTTCAGCCAGCAAGTCACGGGCGGCGGAGGCATCGCCCCGCCCCAATGCAGCAATCACCTGCTGGTCGTGCAAGTAGGTGGGACGCGCCTGCACTGCCATGTGCGTATTCACAGCACTGGACGGGTAGGGACCCAGATAGGAAGCCCACGACGCAGGGGGGTCTTGCAGGTAGGCATAGGGCGCGAGTGCGACCACCCACAGCACCGCCGCCAGCAGCAGCACGGGCGACAGCCGCCCCCACGCAACGCGCCGCCACCAGCCGGGTTGCCACAACAGCACCAGCAACCCCGCCGCATAGATGCAGGCGAAGGGGAGGAGCGGCAAACGAAAGCGGTTGATCGCAAACAGGAGCGGTGCGACTGCCAAATTGTAGAGCCACCACCAGCCCACCAGCCCACTGAGCGACGCGGCGTGCTGCCGCGCAATGCCCCAGCCGATCACCGCCAGTGGCAGCAGCAGCACATACAGCGTGTCATCGAGCGTGAACAGTGCCCCGGCATACCACACGGGTAGCCGCCCCTGCGTGAAGCCGCCTGTCATACGCTCCGCACCCGTGTAGTTAATCTTGAAGAGGTCTACCAGTTCAGACAGGCTTTTCTGCCCAAAGGCGGCAGGGTCAGCCCGCAGGAGGCACAGCCCCTCGGCGGTCATCAGTTGTTGCCGCTCCGCCTGCGTGATCGTCGTTGGGTCACGGTTGAGGGCGGCGCGCAGACGGGCATCACCACCACGGTAGAGGCAACTATCAGCGACATACGCGGTACGCTCGTCAGGTGACAGGCGGGCATCCAGCAGTGCCAGCACAAAGTTGCGCGTAGGCGCGTCGCTACGCTGCCCATCATAGGCGGTGCGTGCCCCTAGCAGCAGGTTGAACGCCCCGGTAGTGTCTACGATGACGGTACCGCCGTAGGTGCGGCTGGCATAGACACCCCACGGCAGCACCGTGCCCGCCGCCGCCAGCCCAAGTACACCCGCCACCAGCCACGGGCGCACAGCTTGCCCGTCGCGCCGCCACCGCCGCGCCACCGCCCACACCCACACCACCAGCACCGGCACAAACGCCAGCAGCACGCCGCGGGTCAGGGTGCCCAACCCGGCAACCACGCCTGCCGCCACCAGCCAACCCACACCACCGTGCAGGTGCCAGCGTGCCACCAGCCCGAACAAGGTGAGCAGCAGCGTGAGAAACAGCGTTTCACTCAGCACGATCTGGGCATAGGTAGCAAACGGCAGGTACACCGCCATCAGTGTCGCCGCCACCAACGCGCCGCCGCCGCGCACGGGGGCAGGCAGCGTGTGGCGGGCAAGGGCGTAGACCAGCAGCACATTCACCATACCGAGGATCGTTTGTGTTACGAAAATGGGGGTGAGCGCAAAGCCGAACACCTGCATATGCGCGGCAACAAACAACACGTACAGGGGCGCACGTGTCCACAGCCAGCCCTGATGCCAGCTAAAACCACGCCCCTGTACCAGCCAGTCCGCCGCCGCGAGGTATTCGGCTTCGTCGCTGATCAAGCCTGTACGCGGTAACTGCCCCCACAGCGCGACGCGCAACCCCACCGCCCCGCCCAGCACCAGCACGAGTGGGAGCCATGCCCGCCAGTTGGTCAGCCGTTCGGCAATACGCTCACTCATCGTTCACGATCTGTATGGTGGTGAGTAACAACCGTTGTGGGGACAGCACAGGTGCCGCGTCGCTGGTGATCGGTATGCGGTCAGCCTCGGTGGGCATGTCGGGGCGGTACATGCCAAGCAGCAGTTGGTATTCACCGGGCGGCAGGTCGGCGGGCAGCACTACCGTGCGCTCGTCGTGGACGGGGTTGCCGGGTGTCCACGTCGTAGTCGGCAGGTAGCCCTGCAACGGCTCGCCGTCGCTACTGGCAGGTGGCGGTGCGTCACACTGCTGGCACAGGTGCAAGAACATGACGTAGTTTTGGCTCGGCGGCTGCGGCACATCCCAGAACAATGTGATCGGGAGTGTGCCACCTGCCCGGTACACGCCGGGGTTATCGCCCACGGTTGCCTTGAGGGTGTAGCCCTTCAGCCACAGTTCGCCACCGAAATCGGCGGGTAATAGCGTAGCAGGGGTGGCTTCTGCGCCCGTAATGTAGGCTTCGGGCGAGTCTTGGCAGTAGAGGTGTGCGCCGTTGTGCCGCCAAATACCACAACTCCACTTCTGCTGTTCACGGCTGTAGCGATAGTACAGCCCCACCAACCCGTACTCGTCGCTTGCCGCAACCGGGCGGTCTACAGTGGCGGCGTGCTCTGGGGCGATCAGGAGCCACGAACGCAGGTAGCCTGCCAGTTTGTCGCGCCGTGCCTGATCCCAGTCGCGCTGGTTGAATGCAGTTTGCAGGTGCTTAAATGCGGCAAAGCCGATGGTGGGCGGCGGCTCGTCGCGGCTGAAGCGGTGCATATAGTAGTCGTACAGTGGTTGCAGGTAGATCGGGTGCAGGATGATCGCATCGTCGGGGTGCGCGTTGGTCGCCAACGTCTCGATTGCCTCGCGGAACTGCTCCTTCACTGGGTCGCCAGAGAACAAGCCATACTGCGGTTGCCGTAGCGACAGCACGCCACTCGATGCCGCCAGCACCAGCAGTGCCCCCACCACCAGCAACGGCGACAGTGCGTGCAGGCGTAACGCGGGGCGCGGCTGTAGCGTGGGCAGCGCAAGCAACGGGAAAGTCAGCAGCAGCAACCACACTGGGTACAACATCATCAGGTAGCGTGTTTCGTACAGGCGCGTGAAGGCAAGCTGGGTGAGAAACAGCAGCAAGGGCAACAGCAACACCGCCAGCAGCACCCGCGCCCGCCCGCGGAGCACACGCTCGCCGCGCACCGCCGTGTACAGCAACGTCGCCCCGCCCAGCACCGCCAGCATCGCCCACGGAACGAGCCACCACCACGGAAACTGCCCCGGTCCACGGTCTATGCTAAAACGCACGAACGCCAGCCCCACCGCTGTGAGCGGGTCGGCAGCGATGTATGCGCCGGTCGCGGCAAGGTCGCTGTCCAGCCCATAGCCCATCGCGCCTAGCGTGAGCACTGCTGCTACCACCAGTAGCACCACCTGCATGCGCGGCGTGAAGCCACCCCACACACGCGGGCGCACCAGCAGCACCGCCAGCCAGCCGCCCAGCACCAGCAGCACCGCCAGCCGATGCACAAACACCCCCAGCACAGCAACTGCTAGGAACACCAGCCACGCCTGCCGGGTGGGGGCACGCACTGCACGCAGCACTAGCCACAGCAACACGGTAGACCAGAGCAGCAGCAGGCTATACACCTTCGCGTCCTGCGCGTACCAGATGGCAAACGGCGAGACAATCAACAGGGCGACGGGTGCAACCCCGTACCAGCGTGCCGCCCGCTCGCTGACAGTTGGCACGTCACGCGCAAGCTCGTAGGCGAGCAGGTACAGCATGGGCGCGGTGGCTGCACCCGCCAGCGCCGACGGGAGCCGGAGTGCCCACTCGCTGTCGCCCGCAATGGCAACCCACGCTTTCAGGAGCACATGGTAGAGCGGGTAGCCCGCCGGCGGGTAGAACAGCTCGCCGAAGAGCGACAGCCAGCCCGACTGTATCATCTGCCACGTACTGCCCTCGTCCAGCCACAGGCTCTGCGCGTCGAGGCGGTACAGGCGCACCGCCAGCGCAACGGCAAACAGCAGCAGGGCAACCAGCCCAGTCTTGCGCAGGCTACGAGACATGCGTCGTCACCGCCTGCCGGGTCACGGCGGCATACACCGCGTCAAACCGCGCCGCCGTGTGTGCCCACGTCAGGTCGTGCTGGATACGTTCGCGGGCGGCGGTGCCCATTGCCGCCGCACGTGCCGGGTCGTGCAGCAAGTCGCAGATCGCCCGTGCCAGTGCTGCCGGGTCACGTTCGGGCACCACCAGCCCATGCACACCATCGTCCAGCACATCAGGTACACCCGCCACGTCCGAGGCAACAATCGCCTTCCCGCTACTCATTGCTTCGAGCAGCACGTTGGGCAACCCGTCGGTGCCGAGGTCACGCACAATCGGGAGCGCGAACACATCGGCGGCGGCAAGGTAGGCGGCAGCGCGTTGCCGCTCAAGCTGCCCGGTGAAGCGTACCTGCCCGCTCACGCCCAGTTGCACGGCTTGCTGCTCCAGTGGCTCACGCAGGTCGCCATAGCCCACAATCGCCAGCACCGCCTGCGGGTGGGCTTGCAGCACGGTTGCCCATGCATCGAGCAAAACATTGAACCCTTTTTTATGGACAAGCCGCCCCAACCCCACCACCAGCGGCGTATCGGCGGGTATGCCAAGTTCAGCCCGCACAGTGGTACGCGCGGCGGCATCGGGGCGAAACTCAGCAGGATGGATGCCATAAGGAATGACGTGGCTTCGGGCGGGCGGCGCACCCAACCGGATGCTCCGGTGGTGCAAGTCGCGGCTGCACGCGGTAACGGCGGCGGCGGCGCGGAGCGACAACCCGGCAACTGGGGTGGTCACGCCATACCGCTCTGCCATGTAAATGTCGTTGCCGTGCAAACTGACCACGAGCGGCAACCCGGTCAGCCGTGCCACCACACCCGCCGGGGCAGCATTGGGCAGTACCCAGTGGGCATGCACCAGACCAAAGGGCGGCAAGCCGCGTTGTGCCTGCTGCCGGATAACCGCCTGCAACGCCCGCACCGACTGCACCAGCGCGAAGGGGAGCACCAGTAGCGTTTGCTGCCGGATGAACGTATCGGCATAGAGCGATTGCGCGTAGCCCCACACATTCAGGTCGGGGGTGGGCGCATAGCGGAAGAAATGCAGGCGCACACCGCGCTCCAGTGGCTCACGGCGTATCTGCGGGTGCCACGGTGCGACAACGTGGATCGTGTGCCCGCGCTCGGCAAGCCCGACGGCGATCTCCTCGATGAAGGGGGCAGTTGTTTCGCCGGGGTACATCGGGTATGAAGTTGTCAGCATCAAGACCTGCATGTCAGGGCATGTCCTCGGCTTCAGTGTGCTGCACCAGCGCGATCAACAGGGGCGGCAATTCGCCACTGTCGGGGCGCAGGTGACGCACGCCCGCCACACAACGCGCCGCTATTTCATACAGTTGATCATTGCGCGTGAGCAACGCCACAGGCGGCGCGAAACACCAGCTTTCGCGCACCGCGTCTAGTGCAGCGGCATCGTTAGCATCCAATGCTATCGTAGCATATGGTTGCACACCGTTGGGCAGGTCGTCCACACGATACACCTCTGCCACCATACCGTCGGGGGTATCCCGCAATACTACCTCGCGGGCTTCGTCGGCGGGCTTGGCTATCTCGCGCAGCAGCAGTATGCCGTCGCTGGTTGCCAGCAACGTGGTTGCCGCCGCCTCGGTGCCCGGCGCACCCCGCGAGATCGCCAGCGGGAGGATGCCCGCCAGCAGCAACGCCAGCACCACCACTGCCGCCGCCGCCCGTAGATACGCCTGTACCTTGGGGCTGAGGTTCTCGACGGGTGAGCGGGTCGTCATGGGCGGTCTCCCTGCGGCAAGCGCGGAAAGCGATAGATCAATACCCGCTCGGTAGCTGTGGGACTGGCGTACACCACCTCGTAGCCGTTAATGACATCGCCCACCTGTGCATCGCGGGCATCGGCAAGTGGCGCGAGCAGATCGGCAGCATCCCCCTTCACCCGTTGCAGGTTCTCAAAAATCAGGTAGTCGGCACTATAGTGCGCGGCAATGGCATCGAACGTGGCGGGGTCGGGCGTATTAGGAATCATCACCGCCGCCCGTTCGGTGTGCCAATTCAGTTGCCACGGGTTACGCGTCATCAGCACTGCATCGGCGGGCAGGTTGTCCGCGACCCACGCATAGGCAGCAATGTCGGGTGCCCACTTGCCCGGCTCGTCTGCCAGCTTACCACTGATGCGATCCCACGAGGGTTGCAGCATCACCGCAATCGTTGCGAACACCAGCAGCAACGCCAGCGGGCTGAGGCGGCGGTTGCCAATCGCGGCGATCCGTTCGTAGGCTGCCCACAGCACCCACGCCGCCAGCAGCAGCAACCACGGTATCATCATCAAAAAGTAGCGTTCTTCGTTGGTGCGCCAGTAGGTCAACAGCAACACAATATACGGGCTATAGCCCATCACCAGCAGCGTGAGCAACCGCCGCCGCGAGCGCAACGCCACCAGCACGCCGATCAGCGCAAGCCACGCACCGGGTGCCATCAACAGGTTACGACTCTCGGTGCGGCTCCACAGTAGCGGGTCGCCGCGACTATCGGTGAGCAACACCGCCTGTTCAGGCATGGCGGGCATCAGATAATCACGCATCGCCTGTACTTGGGTCTCAAACTTCGCCCACGTATAGTCGAAGCCCCAACGTAGCACCCAACTCCGGTCGGGCAAGCCATCGCCGCCCAGTTCCGGCGCGTACACACGGTAGATGTCACTCCACGCATCGCCACTGTCGCCCCGATAGCCCAGTACCCACGCATCGTAGCTTTCGGTCGAGAACACGGGCTTCCCAAACACCAGCACGTTCCGCACGAGGTAGGGCGACAGCACAATCATTGCCAGCCCCGCCCATAGCGTGAAGCGGAGCACGACACGCCGTACCTGCCCCCACGCTGGGCGGAGCGTGTGGGCGAGATACCACAGCCCGATCCCCACCGCAATTAGCCCACCGACAGGCTTCTGCAACATCATCAGCCCCGTAGCCACCCCTGCTGCTGCAAGGTAGTACCACGCTTGCCGGGTATGTCCCTGCTCTTCGTGTTCGATCACGCGGTACATCAGGTACATTGCCGCCATTGCAAAGACGACAAAGGCAAGGTCACTGGTGGCATACAGTATCAGGTTGAAGAAGAGATAGTTGGTGATGGTGAGCAGTGCCGCCGTCAGCCCCACGCGCCGATCCCAGATATGGCTACCCACCAGATACACTAGCAAGAGCAGGGCAATGCTAAAGAGCAGGTTAGGCATCTTCGCCGCCCACGCGGTATCACCAAAGGCTGCGATGAACGGCGCGATCCAAACCGGTTGCAGCAGTGGCCACGTCTCTTGTGGGCGCGTCAGCCCGTCGTATAAATAGTAGAACTGCGACACATAGTCTACGACCCACCCGCGCCCCGCAACCAGATTACGCGCGACCACCGCGTTGTCGGCGTAGTCGGCGTGCCCCACATACGGCAGGCTGAACGCCGCCCACGCCGCGTTGCCAAGCCACAGCGCACCCAACCCGACGAGCAACGCAGGTGCCACCCACTGCCCGTGCAGGCTGGCTGCCAGCGCGTCTGCGATACGGGGTAGCCCATCGCGCCCGAACACCAGCACCAGCACGACCGTGCCCACCAGCACCGCCACCGCGAGCAACGAGTCGGGGAAGGTCTGTTGCAGAATGGACTGCACGGTGCCGCCGCCCTGTTGCAACAGTGCCATCGCCCGCCCAACAAGGTAGATTGCCCACGCAACCGCCAGCACGACTAGCCCATATGCAAGCGCGTTCCCCTGATTGTAGCGATGTATGAGGACACGCACGCCTGCCAGCAAGGGCTGATGCCACGCCACGAGCAAGCCTATCACCAGCCCGCCAATGACTACGGTCAGGGCAGCACCCATCCAGATGCGTGCCAGTGCCAGCCCCACCGCCGCCAGCCCGATACCAAACACGGTCAGGACGAAACGTGCCGCCTCAGAACGCAGCAACGTTGTGACGAGCAGATAGAGCAACAAGCCGGTCAGAGCCAACAACAAGAGCGACTCCCACACGGGCGGGAACCACAACGGCATGCCTGTCTGCGCGGCGGTCACTTCCACGGCAGCAAGGCGTACTCCTTTGGGGCGGGCATCCGCGCCGCGTTCGGTATCGGTGAAGGTAGCGGAGGTCGCCAGTTCGATCAGCACATCGTCGCCCGTGCGGTTAGCGGGCAACGGTATGGTATAGGTCTGCCAGTTGGGGGTGGGCACCAAGGTAGTAAGCGTGCGCCCATTCACGGTCACGGTCACTTCTGGCTGCACACTGTCGGCAGTGACTGCGGTGCCTGCTGATGGCGCGTTGAGTACGTCGGTGGGCCACCCTTGCAACAGCAGGGTCAGGTCAAGTGCGCTTCCCGTACCGACATTCGGCAGCGTGATGCGGGCATACGCGCGCGTCCAACGGCTACGCCCAGTTGGTGCGTCGGGGGTCAGGTCGTCCGGGTAGAAGGCACCGTTGCTGACCGCCTCGGCACGCTGCCCGCTCTGGCTGTCGAGAAACAGCCGATCACCGAGCCAGCCCACCGCTACGCTCCCGGCGGGGGTCGCTTGATAGGCTAACGCCCCAGCACCGGTTGCCAGCAGCACGATCAGCAGCAACGGCAACACACGCGGGTGCAACACAACCCCAGCAAACCATAGGCGACTACGCGGCACGGCATGTTTTCGCAGTTCTGGTGTAACTGAACTCATATCGTTCCTATTATACAGGCAACCTGCCACTATGCCACCGTGTCACGGTTGACGCGACTGGTACTATGTCAAGTATAGGGCAGACATGCGGTTGCTCCGCTGTTATTGGGCTGACACCACCACCACGTTACACTGAAGCAGAAAAGAGTGCTTGTGCGGGCTTTTACGGGCGGCGTGCTCTGGGACTTAGACGGCACGCTGATCGACTCCACCGAATACCACTGGCAGACGTGGCACGACACCCTGCGCGACGCAGGCTATCCGATCACGCGCGACCAGTTCGCGGCATCGTTTGGTCAACGCAACGACACGGTGATCCGCCACCTGACACACCCCGATATTGACGACGAAACAGCGGTAGCCTTGAGCAATGCGAAAGAAGCCAGCTACCGCGAACTGCTCATTGCACAGGGCATAGCCCTGCTCCCCGGTGCCGCAGCGTGGCTTGAGCGACTGCACGCCGACGGCTGGGCACAGGCAATTGTCACCTCGGCACCGCGCCGCAACCTCACTGCGGTGTTGTATGCCCTTGGCGACCTGCCCTACTTTGCCACCACGGTTGCCGCCGAAGACGTGCTGCACGGTAAGCCCGACCCACAGCCGTTCGTGCTGGCGGCGGCACGGCTCGACCTGCCCGCATCGCGCTGCATTGTGGTCGAGGATGCCCCCGCCGGTATTCAGGCGGGGCAGGCGGCGGGCATGGCAACCGTTGGTGTGTTGACCCACCAAGATACGCTCTCGGCTGACATAGTGGTGTCGTCGCTGGCAGACCTTCCCCCTGATGCCTTCACCCGCCTGCTAGAGAGCCGCGGCTAGGTGACACGCTTCATCTACTTTGCTGCAACCAGCCTCGACGGGTACATCGCCGACACACACGGCAATGTTGACTGGCTACCACCGCCCCCCACCGACGGCGACGATTATGGTTATGCTGCGTGCTATGCCGGAATCGGTACTGTCGTGATGGGATCAGCAACCTACGAGTTTGTGCTGGCACACGGCGGCGATACGTGGGTCTATCCCGGTGTCAACAGTATTGTGCTCACACGGCGCACCCTGCCGCAACCGCCCGGTGGCACAGTACGCTTCTACGGGGGCGACCTAGCCACCCTGATTGCCGAACTCCGCACGCACACACCCGGCGACGTGTGGATTGTCGGCGGCGGGCAGGTTGCAGCGGCGTTCGCGCAGCACAATGCCCTCGATGAGTACGACCTCAGTATTATACCGGTGCTGCTAGGGCGCGGCATCCCGCTGCTCGCACCCTTCTCACCCCCCAGCGGTGTGCAGCGGCTGTATCTACACCATCAACACCGCTACCCGACGGGCGTACTACGGGTACGCTACCACACGCGCCCCCCGACAGAAGGGGCTGAGCCGCCCGCGTGAAACCCCAGTCGTTACCGCAGGACAATGCCGCCCCCGACATCAGCCCACGCTGGGCACTGCTCGCCCTCCTCAGCCACACCGGGTGGGGGCTATACCCAGTCTTTGCCCGCTACCTTCAGGCGGTGAGTGGGCTACCCGGCTTAAGCATCCTCGCGGTTGGCAACCTGCTGGTGCTGGCGTTGCTCGCCCGCCCGTTGCTCGGTAGCCTCCGCTTCGAGATGCTCCGCGCCCCGCTACTCTGGGCGTTCGCGTTTGCGGTGGTTGGGCGTGCCATCACCAATGTGTTGGCTGCACGCTATGCCCTTGCCACCTATGTGCAACTCGTCGCCCTGAGTACGCCGTTCCTTGTCGTGCTTCTCGGGCGCACCTTCTTCCGCGAGCCAATCCCACGCCATACGTTCACGGCGGTGTCGCTCACAGTCATCGGGTCACTGTTGCTGCTCAGTAGCGGCGACAACCCGCTCAGTCTAGTGCAGCTTGCCCCCAGCAGTGCCGACTGGCTTGGCATGCTGCTCGCGTTCATCAGCAGCACGTTTCTGTCGTTCTACATGCTGTTCATGCGTCGCTCGGCACAGCAGGCGGTGCGCGGCGAAACCATGTTCGGGGTACAACTGCTCGCCCTCATTATCGTCAACACCCCCCTCAGCCTGCTGGTGGGCGAGGACTGGGGGCAGTGGCTTCGCATCACACCCTTCGACTGGTTGATCTTCCTGCTGTTCACCTTCGGCGTGCTGCTCGGTGCCAACATCAGCAACATTATCGCGCTACGCCACCTCGGTGCGCCGTTCGTCAGTAGCCTGCTGGGGTGGCGTATGGTCATCACCATTGGCGTGTCGTGGGTGTTGCTTGGCGAAACACTGTCCACGGTTTGGCAAGTCCTCGGCGCAGTCGTGGTGGTGGGTGCCGTGACGTGGTACGTCAGCACAACCGCCCGTCGTCGCAGTGCCCCGCCGCCCACGGGCGCATCCCCCTAGCTACAGCTACCCAAGCCACACCGCAGCCGCCGCCCGTAGCCACTAGGCATGCGCCTGCGTACACGGCTGTTTTGCGTTTTTCGCGCAACTTCGGTATACTGGCAACCAACCAACCAGAGTCGGGTGGAAGGCAATGGATGCTACCCGAACAGCAAGTGAAAGAGTGGGTGAAACGCTGTGACGAATAACCTATGGCACGACCTTGCAGCAGGACCGGACGTACCGAACGTCATCAATGTTGTCGTGGAAATCCCCAAAGGCTCGCGCAACAAGTACGAATATGACAAGGAAAGCGGCGCGTTCAAACTTGACCGCGTGCTCTATTCGCCGGTTCACTATCCCGGTGAGTACGGGTTCATGCCGCGCTCGTTCTACAGTGACGGCGACCCGTTGGATGTGCTGGTGATGACCAACCTGCCCACCTTCACGGGCTGTGTCCTCGAAGCCCGCCCCATCGGGCTGTTCCGTATGCTCGACAAAGGCGCGTCGGACGACAAGGTACTCGCAGTGCTACACTACGACCCCTTCTTCGCCGACTTCCACGATCAGTCGGACTTGCCACAGCACTACCTCCGCGAAGTGGAGCACTTCTTCACTGTCTACAAAGACCTTGAAGGCAAGCGCGTCGAGCCGCAAGGGTGGGAAAGTGCCGAATATGCGAAGGAACGCATCCTTTTTTCCGTAGACCACTACTGGGACTACCGGGCAGGACGGTTGAGCAAACGCGCCTGATCGGGCGATCAGGTGGTCAAATGATCAGCCGATCACCTGACCAGTGCCCTTGGCAGCGCACCACGCCCCCGCACCCTGTCCCGGTTTCAATACAGACGTATGACAACAACCAGCGGTAAAACAGAACCCCACCGTCGTACCTCCTACTCAGCCGGTGGGGTTCTGTACCGTGTGGAGAATGGGCAACTCTACATCGCCCTCATCGCCACAGACCGGGGCAAGCGGTGGGGCTTACCGAAGGGGCACGTCCAGCGCGGCGAAACGCCCGAAATGGCAGCCGTGCGCGAAATCGCCGAAGAGACCGGGCTACGCGGTACAGTTCTCGAATACCTCACCACGATTGAATACTGGTTTCGTTCCGGGTCAACCCGCATTCACAAATATGTAGACCTGTTTTTGCTACGCTACGTGAGCGGCGATGTGGTGCCGCAGTTCAGCGAAGTAGACGATGCCCGCTGGATCGCCCTGCCCGAAGCCCTCGACATGCTCTCGTTTCGCCGCGAGCGCGACGTGGTAGCACAGGTCTACGACCTTTGGCGGCAAGGGCAACTCGCGCCGCCAAACGACCCTGCCTTGTGATGCCCCCACCCGCACACAGCATCACGATTGATGCCGCCGACGTACCTGCTCCCCACGCTCGCACGGTAGATCAAGACCTGATAACACGCACCGTGGTAGTCGTGCTCGAGCAGCACGGCATTGCCCAGCCCTGCGAAGTGAACATTGCGCTAGGCAACGACGTATGGTTGCACGAACTCAACCGCACCTATCGCGGCATAGATGCCCCCACCGACGTACTGTCGTTCGCCGCCGATGACGAACCTCCCCCAGGCCCCGCGCCTGACAACGTGATACCCTTCGTTGCGCCGCCAGACAGCCCGCGCTGGCTCGGCGACATCGCGCTGTCGTATGAGCGGGTGCTGGCACAAGCCGCCGACTATGGGCACAGCCCCCAGCGCGAACTCGCCTATCTGGTGGCACACGCGGTGCTGCACTTGCTCGGCTACGACCATGAACGCAGCGCAGACGATGCTGTCGCCATGCGTGCCGCTGAAGAACGCGCCATGGACGCACTGGGGCTGCCGCGTAGCTCCGCGACAGCCCCCGCTCCCCCATCTGATTAGCGCGGCACTGCTACTGGGTAAAGTAGTTCCCAGTCAGCATAGCAAGCGACACCGTGACTGCCAGCAAGCCAATGGTGCCAAACAGAATGGCGATGCTCCATGTGGCAGCCGGATCGCTTCCATCCTTGCGCCCCTGAATAACCTGCTTGCCAGCAAAAACAAATGCGGCAATCCCCGCAACGAATGCACTGATATAGATAATCCACGCGAGCATGTGGTACTCCTCTCTAGTCCCAACTCTGCCTGACAGTATACATGCTTGTTCGCAGCACACGGGGGAGTTCTTCTTCGTTTGAAACGAAGAAACCTTTACCCGGCACCGCCCCCGGCACCGCCCGCCCTGTATCGCTTTGACAGCCATTATGCCGTATGCTACCACTCATTGGAGACGTAGCGATAGCGCATAGTACCCGCACCGCGCCGCCCAACGTGGCGCATAGAGTGGTGAGTGGATACTACGCGCCACACAACGAAACACGACACAATGCACGCGTTCTCAGTGATGAGCCACATGCTCGCAACCGCCGCGGAACACGCCCGCAAAGTGGGCGCAGAGCGCGTCGTGGCGATCAACCTGATCATCGGGGATCGCAGTTCAATCATTGATGACTCGCTCCTCTTCTACTTCGATGCCCTCACACCGGGGCGCATCACCGAAGGTGCCCAACTGCACATTGAGCGCACCCCCACGCGCTTCTATTGTAGCAATTGTGACAGCCACTACACACCGCACAGCGACCACTTCCGTTGCCCAACGTGCGATACGGTGGGCTGGCTCACCAGCGACGGTAGCGAGTTTCTGATAGAAAGTATTGAGGTTGAGCCATGACGATGCCGAGCCATAGCACCAACGTGAAAGTAATCAAGAGCCTACTGGCAACCAACGACACGGTGGCTGCCAGCAACCGCGCCACACTGGATGCCCACGACGTGTTGACGATCAACCTGATCGCCGCCCCCGGCGCGGGCAAAACCAGCCTCATCAGCCAGCTTGTCCGCACCATGGACGAGCGCATCGGCGTGATCGAGAGCGACATTGCGGGCAACATTGACACCGCGACGGGCACGCCCACACCAGACGGCGACGCGGTGTACCTGCCCGTGGTGGTGAAGA
>CAZNQP010000059.1:5024-22721 GCA_964575355.1 uncultured Chloroflexaceae bacterium | reverse complement strand
TTGATCAGTTCGGCGGCTTTCAGTTCGGCGGCATGCATAGCAGCCGATGTGACGGCGGCGTGTTGTACCGTACCACCAGAGCTTTGCAGCGACTCCATCACCGGCTCGACTTCTTCCGGCGTGACCACAGTCAGCAGCAACGACTGCCCGTTGCCCAGTGCAGCGCCGAGCGTGTCCAATTGCTCTTTGTTCAGCCCGTGGCGCACAAGGTTGTTGATGCCTGTCACACCCGCACCAATGCCAGCACCACCCGTCGCCGCCGTAGCAACCACGGCACCTTCAGACAGGGCTGTCCCGGTTGCGGCACCAAGACCTGTCGCCGTTGCAGCCATACCACCAGCCGCAGCAGCGCCGGCACCAACGGCACTTCCGGCAATGACAAGGGGCAATGCTGCAATGCCACCAATGACGGCACCAGCAATCAGACCAAACACCAGCGTGTTCGAAACGGCAGGCACATCGCTGAACTGCACATTAATCTTCTCGTCGTTTTCCTTGCTCATTACGAGGATGTTGCCCAACTTGACCGAATGGTTTGCCTTATCCATCTCTTGGACAGCTTTCAGTGCCCCCGTGGCACCTTCAAGGCTTGCGAACGTGGCGACAATCAGTTCCGTCGGCTTGGTCATTGCTTTTTCCTTCCACTCAATCCGAGTCTGAAAGACTGTACGACACAAGGCGTATTCAACAGCATAAGTATACCACGCCGTGACGATTGCCAGCCCGCACCGGGTAGCTACCGCCCCGCCTCATCGTCCCAGTCGCCATCGTGCCACGTCTGCACCACCGTGATGCGCCGCACCTGTTGCAGTGCGGCGTGGGCGGCGCGGAGGTCACGCTGCAACTGCACAATGCGCTGCCGCATCCGGAGCACCACCTCGGTGGCTTCATATGCCAGCCCTAGGTCATCACGCATCCGGCGCACCGCGCACAGTTCGCGCACATCGTAGTCAGTCAGGCGGTCGGGCGGGCTAACCAACCCTACGCGGGCATACTCCTCAATGATCGCTTCGGGCAGGTCGGTCATCACCGCAACCTCGCGCACGGTCAGCAAACGATACTCCATAGTCGGTATCCTCCCTAGTTACTCGGCTGCGCCGCCGTCAGCGTGCGGATCGTCGCAAGGTCATCGTCGCTCAGCGTGGCGGGCAGCACCAGCCGCACCCGCGCGAACAGGTCGCCGCGCTGCTCTGGGTTGCCGGGGTGGGGCATGCCTTTGCCGCGCAACCGGATACGCTGATCGGCGTTGGTATACGGCGGCACCTTCAGGCGCACCGTCCCTTCGAACGTGGGCACCCGCACGCTCCCACCGAGCAGGGCAGTAAATACGTCTACGTCAACCGTGACGGTCAGGTCGTCGCCATCGCGCGCGAAGCGGTCGTCCGGCTCCACGGCAATCACAAGGTAAAGGTCGCCCGCCGGGGCACCGTTCACGCCGGGGCTACCCTGCCCCGCCAGCCGCACCTTCGAGCCAGTCCGCACACCACGCGGGATCGTCGCCTCAATGCGCCGCTCGCCCACCTGAATACTACGCCGCGTGCCATGGAAGGCTTCCTCCAGCGTGATAGTTGCCTCCAATTCGAGTGACCGCCCCGGACGGGGTGCGCTGGTGTAGCTCTCGTCCATGCGCCCGCCAAACACCGAGCGAAAGAAATCACTGTAGGGGCTGTCGCTACCGAACATGTCGTGCAGGTCTTCAGGCGATACCGTCTGGGTGTAGACCCCGCCGCCTGCCCCACCTGCGCCACCTGCGCCACCACCAGCGTACTGGCGATAATCGAAGCCGCCACGCTGTTGCCCCATGCGTTGCCACTGTTCGTACTGGTCGCGCAACGTGTCGTACTCCCGGCGTTTCTCGCTATCGCCGAGCACCTGATAGGCTTCGTTGATCTCCTTGAAGCGGTCTTCGGCAGTAGCATCGCCGGGGTTCACGTCCGGGTGATACTGCCGCGCCAACTTGCGGTAGGTCTGCTTAATCGTCTTATCGTCTGCGTCGGGCGACACGCCCAACACTGCATAATAGTCTTTGAAGTCCTGTTCCATATACCACCATCCGTCTATCGCTCTGTGTGTGCGTGTAGGCGGTGCGTGCGTGCAGGTGCCGGGGCACACGCCGTCCCCATGCTACCCCCGCCGGATGGCACCGAAGATGACGAGCAACAACACCGCCCCGATCACTGCCACCAGCATACTGACTAGATCGAAGCCGAAGTTGAAGCCCTGCCCAGTCACAAACTGCATGAGAAAGCCACCGATAAACGCCCCCGCAACCCCAACTACAATATTCATAATGCACCCTTGTCGGCTACTGTTGCCAACAATTAGGCTTGCAATCCAGCCCGCCAGTGCCCCAAAGATAATCCACGTAAGAATACCCATCGTGTGCCTGCTCCCCTCGTGCTGTTGGTTTCGCTTGTCAGCCGTCGGTCGTGCGCTCCTATCGTCACACCTTGCGGTGTGCGACGTTCCAGCAGGGACATCGTGTGGTATGTGTGCTGCTAGGTGCCCTTTGTGCCCGTGTATTGTACCACGCGACATGCCCCGCCCCGCCCCGGCATCCACTGCCAGCGCAGGGCGGTACACACGCCTAGCCGTCTACCAGTTCACCCACCGCCACGTTGCTAAAGGTAAACTGCCCGTTGCCATCCACGTCTACCACAATGGTGTCACCGTCGCGGAAGGTGCCATCCAGTAGCTTCATCGCCAGCGGGTTCTGCAACCGTTGCTGGATCACACGCTTGAGCGGACGCGCCCCATACAGCGGGTCGTAGCCTTCGTTGCCCAGTTGCATCTGCGCCGCCTCGGACAGGTCGAGCGTCAGCTTGCGCTCGGCAAGCAGGCGGCGCAGGTTGCCCAGTTGCAATGCCACAATCGCGCCAATCTGGTCGCGGCTGAGCGGCTGGAACACGATAATGTCGTCAATGCGGTTGAGGAACTCCGGGCGGAAGTGCTCGCGCAGTTCGGCGGTCGCCACCGTGCGGATGGTCTCCTGCGACTCGCCCTCCGCGTTTAGCTCTTGGATTTCCTGACTGGCGATGTTGCTGGTCATGATGACCACCGTGTTCTTAAAGTTGACCACCCGCCCCTTGCTGTCCGTCAGCCGCCCCTCGTCGAGCACCTGCAACAGCGTGTTAAACACGTCGCTATGTGCCTTCTCGATCTCATCGAACAGCACGACGGTATACGGTCGCCGCCGCACTGCCTCGGTCAGTTGCCCGCCCTCATCAAAGCCGATGTAACCGGGAGGCGCACCGATCAGGCGCGAGACGCTGTGCTTCTCCATATACTCCGACATGTCAATCCGCACCATCGCCGTCTCATCATCGAACAGGAACGCCGCCAGTGCGCGTGCCAATTCGGTCTTGCCCACCCCCGTCGGACCAAGGAACAGGAACGAGCCGAGCGGACGGTTGGGGTCTTGCAGCCCCGCGCGTGCCCGCCGCACCGCGTTCGCAACGGCGGCAATCGCTTCGTCTTGCCCGATGACCCGCTCGTGCAGCCGTGCTTCCATCTGGATGAGCTTCTCGATTTCGCCCTCAAGGAGCTTGCTCACCGGCACGCCCGTCCACTTCGAGATGACAGCGGCAATGTCCTGCGCGGTCACTTCCTGCCGCAGCAGGCGGTTGTCGCCCTCGCGGGTGCGGGCTTCGGCGGTCGCCAGTTGCTGCTCTAGCGCGGTGAGCGTGCCATACTGCAATTCAGCCGCTTTGTTATAGTCATACTCACGCTGTGCCCGCTCAATCTGGACGTTGGTTGCCTCAATCTGTTCGCGCAACTGCTGCACCGTCACCAGTGCCTCACGCTCAGCCTGCAACTGGGCTTCCACGGCGTTACGGTCTTCGCGCAGGTTGGCAAGCAACTGCTCAATGTTTTGCAGGCGTTCCTTACTCGCGTCGTCCTTCTCTTTCTTCAGGGCTTCGCGCTCAATCTCCAGTTGCAGCATACGCCGCTTCAGGTCGTCCAATTCTTGCGGGTCACTGGTAATTTCCATCCGGAGCCGCGCCGCCGCCTCGTCCACAAGGTCAATCGCCTTATCGGGCAAGAAGCGGTCAGCGATGTAGCGGTCGGACAGAGCCGCCGCCGCCACCAGTGCCCCATCGGTGACGCGCACGCCGTGGTGGGTTTCGTAGCGTTCCTTGATACCGCGCAGAATGCTGATCGTATCCTCAACACTGGGCGGGTTGACCAACACCGGCTGGAACCGCCGCTCAAGGGCGGCATCCTTCTCGATGTGCTTCCGGTACTCGTCCAGCGTCGTCGCGCCCACCATACGCAGTTCGCCGCGTGCCAGCATCGGCTTGAGCATGTTGCCCGCGTCCATGGAGCCTTCGGCGGCACCCGCCCCGACCATGGTGTGCAGTTCGTCAATAAACAACACCACGTCTTCGCGCTCGCCAATTTCCTTCAGCACCGCCTTGAGGCGTTCCTCGAACTCACCGCGATACTTCGCCCCGGCAATCAACGAGCCGAGGTCAAGCGCGATAACCTGCATCCCCTTGAGGGCTTCCGGCACGTCGCCGCGCATAATGCGTTGCGCCAACCCCTCAACAATCGCCGTCTTGCCCACCCCCGGCTCGCCAATCAGCACCGGGTTGTTTTTGGTGCGGCGGCTCAATATCTGGATCACGCGGCGGATTTCTTCGTCGCGCCCGATCACCGGGTCGAGTTTGCCCACCTGTGCCAGTTCGGTCAGGTTGGTGCCATACTGCTCCAGCGCGGCATAGGTGCCTTCCGGGTTCTGGCTGGTCACGCGCTGCGTGCCGCGCACCTCGCGCAACACCTGCAACAGTTTGTCACGGGTAATGCCCGCCTGCTTCAGCAACGTGCTGGCATCGCCGCCCGCGTGGTCGAGTGTGGCAAGCAGCAGGTGCTCGGTCGAGACATACTCGTCGCCGAAGGGTGCCATCTCGTCGTGCGCTTTCAGCAGCACGGTACGGAGACGTGGGGCAATGCTGAGTTGTACGTTGCTGCCGCTCACACGCGGAAACTTATTGATAGCGGTGCGCGTCTGCTGGACGAGTGCGCCCACTGCCACGCCCAGCCGGGTTATCACCTGCGGCACCACGCTGCCGTCCTGTTCGAGCAACGCGAGCAACAGGTGCTCTGGCTCGACCTGCCCGTTGCCGTTGCGCTCAGCCGTCTGCTGTGCTGCCGTAATTGCTTCATATGATTTCTGGGTAAACCGATTTGTGTCGAATGACATGCCAATACCCCCTTAGTGCCTGAATCTTATGTCATGTACAGCATACCGCCCGCGTGTTAGCTGTATGGTAGCACAGTGTTAGCGTAGTGTAGATATATGCTGCACAGAAGCGGGCGGGCAGGCAGGCAAGAGCGCAGGCAAACGCGCAAGCGGGCAAGCAGTCAGGCGGTATCGTCCGGCAAGAGCGGCGGCGCGGGCGGGCGCGTGTCGGGCAGCACATGCACAGTGGGCGGGGCGGCACCAGCAAGGCGGCGACGGGCGAGCGGGAGCGTGAAAACGAAACGCGCCCCCTGCCCTGCTTTGCTCTGCACCCAGATACGCCCGCCGTGCGCTTCGACCACCGCACGGGTGAGGTACAGCCCCAACCCTACGCCCTGAGTATCGCGGCGCAGGCGGTTGTCCACACGATAGAAGCGGTCGAAGATGCGCTCCTGTTCGTCGGGGGCAATGCCAATCCCCTCATCGGCAACATAGACCACCGCATAGCCCTGCGCCGTGTAGCCACCAATACGGATTAGCCCACCGTCGGGGCTGTACTTCACGCCGTTCGAGACAAGGTTGGTCAGCACCATACGGATGCTTTCATAGTCGGCTTCGACGGGCGGCATGTCGGCGCGGAAGCGTAGCTCGAATTGGAAGCGGTCACTGCTCTGGGTGGCGAATGCCGCGACGACATCGGCGGCAAGGTCGGGCAGGTGCCACTCGCTCAGTTCAAGGCGTAGCCCGCCCGCCTGCACGCGCGACACATCGAGCAAGTCTTGGATGTGGTTGGCGAGGCGGTCGGCTTCGTCTTCGATTACGCGCAACCCGTCGCGCAGCACGTCCGGCTCCCAGCGTGCGTCTTCGCGCCCCAGCGTGCCCGCATAGCCCTTGATGATACTGACGGGGGTTTTCAACTCGTGCGACACCACCGAGATAAAGGTGTTCTGTAGCTCTACCTCTTCTTTTTGTTCGGTGATGTCGCGCACGTTGGCGATGGCACCCTGAAACTGCCCTTGCTCGCCATACTGCGGCGCATAGCGGCTCTGGATGTAGCGTTGTCGCCCGTCGCGGGTGGTAATCCAGCCCTCGGCTATCGGGGTCGTGGGGCGCGGCACGCGCTGCAACGGGCAGTCGTGCAGACAGACGTTCACGCCCTGCGAACTGACCATGCTAAGGACTTCGGCGCAGGGTCGCCCCATGGCTTCGTCGCGCTGCCAACCCGTCAGGTGCTCCATGGCACGGTTGAAGCGGGTGATGCGCCAGCGTGCATCAAGGATCATCACCCCGTCGGCACTCTGCTCGATGATGGCATTCAGCCGTTCACGTTCATGGACAGCCTGATCATAGAGGCGGGCATTGCTTACGGCAATCGCTGCTTGGTCGGCGAAGGCTTGCAGCAGTTGCTTTTCGTTGGGCGTAAAGTCTACGTTGAGGGCGGCACGAAAGACGTAGAGGGTACCCACACGCGTGCTGCCCACCGTCAGCGGCAACGCCACCGCCTGCCGCAGCGGTAGCCCCGTGGCACGCGCAACCTGTTGCAGCACGGTGCTCATGGTGGCGGCGGGCACGCGCTCAAGGTCAAGCGACAGCAACGGCGCAAACGACTCGCATGTTTCATCGGGCAACCCCGCGGCGGCACGCACCCGTGGGTTGCCACCCTCTTCGTCGTATAGCGCGATCAGCCCCGACGTGCCTGTGAGCATCTTCACGGCAACCTCAACCACGAGCCGAAGCACGCTAGTCAAGTCCAGTTGCGCGGTGATGGCACGGCTGATTTGCAGCAGGTATTCACGCTGCAACAGGCGGTGATCGGGGGATGGCGGGCGGGCTTCGTCAAGCATCACGCGGTAGCCACCCCATTGCCCGCCATTCGGCGTAGCTGGCACGCACCGCCAGCCCCACGCCCGGTGCGAGCCGCGCCGTCAACCAACCCAGCGCACGCTCGGCAGGGGCACCCGCCAGCCGTGCCGCCGTCGCGGTTGCCGCCACACCACTGAAGCGGGCATAGTCGCGTGCCCACTGCACCACACCGGGCACGCCCAGCACCAGAAACGCCAGTCGGAACACATCGGGGTAGTGCATCATGGTGCGCCACACCACACGGTTATAGTCGTGCCAGCGCGTTTCATCGCGGAAGAAGCGCGTGGCAAGGTCAATGCCCAGCTCATTCATCGCGGCGAGGAACGCATTCTGCAATTCGTTCACGCCCTGCGGCGTGCCCCACGGCTGCATAAAGCGGCTAAACACCCAGTTGAGTGAGACGTTGGTCTGGTAAGCCGTGACGTGCTTCAGGTGCGGCGGGGTCAGCAGGTCGTGCTGGAGCGCATAGTCGAGCAGGCTAGCAGTGCGGTGCAGGTTGCGGACGTGCGAGCCGAAGCCGCAGAAGGTGAGCGGGCTTTGCTGGGCGGCGGCATCGCCCACCGGGAGCACCCCCGCCAACATGGGCGCGTCGTGGCGGCGCACGTTGTGCCGCCCCGGTATGTAGCCATACACCGGCTTGTGGTGCGCGAAGTGCTCGCCGGGGCGTTTGTAGGTGGGCAGCAACGCGAAGTAGTGCTCGAACAGTTCGAGGAGCGAATAGCGCGGCGGGGCTTCGCCGCCATTGGCGGGCGGCGGGGGCGGCTCGTAGTCGCGCCCGGCGTGGCGCAGTGCCACATAGTAAAACAGGTACACCGTCAACTCGTCGCCGCGTCCGGGGAAGCCCTCCCAGATCATTTGCCGCCCCATCTGGGTATCGCTCACGCTCAGCAGGATGTCACCAATCGTCGGGTCAAACTCGTGGGGGGCAGAGCCGGGGACGATGCCACTGACTACCGTGCCAACAGTGGGGCACACCCCAGCGAACGGCTCACCCCGGTGGCGCAGCAACGCAAGCGGCGAGGTGCTGCCCATGCCGTCGAGCAACAGCCGCCCGGTCACGCGGCGCACGTCACCGCTCGCTATGTCGCGCAGGCTGACGGCAACTGCGGGTGTGCCGTTGCCGTTTTTTCCGGCAGTGCCGTACACACACACCCCGTCGAAGACATGCCCGTCGAGGACAACGCCGCCCGCCGCTTCGAGCCGCCGCCGCATCACGCGCAGCAGTGCGCCCGCGTCCAGCGCAACATTGAGCACATCGGGCAACCACAACTCGCTGTAGGGCACCCGCGAGGCATCGCCGTTGTGGAAGTACACCACACCGTTGCGGTAGCTATTCATCACCACTTCGGCGAGGTCACGCTCATCGAGTACACCCGCCCGCACGAGAGCTTGCAGTTCGCCGTGGCTGATATTCCATTCGCGGTGGACAGACCCCACCGTGCTGCGGTCGAACAGCAGCACACGCCGCCCATAGCGTTGTGCCATCAGGGCGGCGTGGAGCAAGCCCATGCCGCCGCCCGCATAGATCAGGTCGTAGTCGGCAGGCGGGGCGGGCACGTCAGCGGGGGCATGCGCGTACAGGTCGCTGTGGGTATCGCCGCGCAAGATACGCGCCCAGTTGCGTTCCAGCCAATAAACGCGCTCTAAGTGGTCGCTGGCACCCATTGCAGCAAAGTGCGCGACAGTCTGGGGGTAGCGGGCTTGCAGCCGCTCAGCGAGCGGCAGACGGTCGTCGGTGGGGACAGGCGGCACCTGCGCCTGCTGCTGTTGCCATACCTGCGCCTGCATCTGCTGGGCACACGCATCCAGCGTGCGTTGCAGGCGGCGGCGCGTCATTGCCTGCTGCACCCGCCACAGCACGCCACGTCCGGGGGTGTGCTGCGTCAGGCGCACCTGTACGTGCGTGGCGATCACGGCATCGTGCAGTATCAGTTCGAGCACGAGGCGCGGCAGATGCGGCAGCACGGGGGTCACGGTATAGCGCAACGTCGCGGGATCGCTTGCCGCTTCCGGGGCGGGCTGCACGGCGTATAGGTCGTCGCCCGCCTGCCAATAGGTGCCGTGGCGGGTGGCGGGCAATGGCAGCGTCGCCCACATCTGCGGATCGCACAGCAGGTCGCGCACGGTGGCGGCAGGGGCGGATAGTTCGTAATAGGCGGTGATTGTTGTTTGCATGGTGCTATTGTACCAGTTTCGCGGGGGGGGGCAACGCAACTTGCCCCACTTCCCGAACGGTGTATACTGTACAATCATGATAACAGCCATAAAACATGTGCGCTACATAGACCTTTTCTGCGGCATTGGCGGCTTCCGCGTGGCAATGGAGCAGATCAGCCAGCAGCACGGTGTCACGGCAACGTGTATGTTTTCCAGCGACTGGGATACCGATGCCCAACACACCTATGCGGCGAACTTTGGCGAGTTCCCCATCGGCGACATCACACAGATTGCTGCTGAGGACATCCCCGACCACGACCTCCTCTGCGCGGGCTTTCCGTGCCAACCATTCAGTATTTGTGGTATGCAGCAGGGCTTCGATGACACACGGGGCACCCTCTTCTTCGATATAGCCCGCATCATTGCTGCCAAACGTCCCCGCGCGTTTCTCCTCGAAAATGTCAAGATGCTGGTCGGACACCGCAACGGCACCACCCTAGACCGGATGCTTCGCATTTTACGTGATGAGTTGGGCTACACGGTGAGTTATCGCGTGCTTGACTCACGCGACTTCGGCGTACCGCACAAGCGCGAACGGGTGTTCATTGTCGGCTTCCGCGAGCCTATCGCTATGCAGTGGCGACTGCATACCCTCCCGATGCAGCCACTGGCAACGCTACTGGAAGAAAACGTACCGGCTTTCTACACCGCATCCCACCACATACGCCAACAACGGCTGCACCGCTTCAAGCATATGCTCCCCACCACACCAACTATCTGGCACGAAAACAAGTCCGGCAATGTCAGTGCCCACCCGTTCTCATGTGCGCTCCGGGCGGGTGCCTCCTACAACTATCTGCTGGTGAATGGCGAACGCCGCCTGACTGAGCGTGAGATGCTGCGGTTGCAGGGCTTCCCTGACGACTTCAAGATTGTGTGTGGGTACAGTGCCATGCGAAGGTTAACGGGGAACACCGTCACCGTGCCGTGTGTCGCAGCGGTGTTGCACGCGATGCTCACCAGTATGCAGCAACCGACCGTAGCTGTGCAACAGTTGCAATTGCTGGAGCAATCCGTTGAATATCGCGCAAGCCAAACACCAGCTTGACCGGGTACTCGACAAAGCACGGGTAGACTGGTATAAGCCGATCCAAGTCGCCGAAGTGCTGTATCACGCCCGTACTGATGCAGGCATAGATACTGCCAACCTTGAAACGTATCGCAATCTATCCAAGGCGTGGCGGAATGAAATAACCCAACGGCTCACAGGGAAACGTAGCTCATCGTCTGCGCGTTACCAAGATGACCTCTGGAATGCAAACGCCATACCGCCCAGCGTGCTGGCTGTGCTCGATGCCGAAAACCAGCGCACAGGTGGTCAGGTGGAACAATACATCTACGCCCGCTACCAAGCTAGCCACAGTGTCCTCGCGCAACTTATGACCCTTGTGAAACAAGGGCAAGCCGTCCCTGAGCATTTTGCCGTCGCCGATTTGCTGGTCGCCATCGAAGCAGAGCAGATTACCCGCCGCAGCATAGACAAGGTCTACGAAATCATAACCTATAGCCTATTCGATACACTTGTCAGTGCGCTGCAAGCCACCATCCGTGTCACGCTCAGCCCAGAACGTCGTGCGCTGGCACACGAGTTTGCCGAACTGGTCACACAACTGCTCGGTATCCCACCGACGCAAAACAGCTATACGATGCCCGCACGCATTTACCGCGCAGGTGTCACTAATGCCGCCGACCGTGGGCTAGATATGTGGGCAAACTTCGGTTCTGCTATCCAAGTAAAGCATATTCGCCTCGACAAGCCCAAAGCAGAAGATATTGTCCATCAAGTCGAAAGTGACCACATTGTGATTGTGTGCCGGGACGTGGACCGGGAAATGATTACCACCTTTCTTGCCCAGATAAACTGGGGGCAACGCGTGCGCGGCATCATTACCCGTAACGACCTGATAGGGTGGTATGACAGATGCCTGCACGGGCAACACAGCGAACTGCTCGCACAACCCCTGCTTGACAGACTGTCACGGGCAATGGTACAGGAGTTTCCCCAGTTTGCTGATACCGCACTCGCCACTTTCCTAGAAGAGCGTGGATATGATACTATGCCTGTAGACGATTTCTGGAAAGTCACCATCAACGAGGGACGCGAATAGATGACACGCACCGCATCAACCCTATCTGCCGTCCAGACGGCGCACATGCTCGACTTCATCAGCCACAGCCCCACCCAGACCGAACGTGTTGGGCAACGGCTCGGCGAACTGCTGCAAGCGGGCGATGTCGTGCTGCTCTCCGGCGACCTCGGCGTGGGCAAGACGCAACTGGTGCGCGGCATCGCCCACGGCATGGGCGCAACCGACCCCGTGACCAGCCCCAGCTTCGTGCTCATGAACGAATATCGCACGGGTGCCAGCCACCACCACCTAACCATCTATCACATAGACCTATACCGCATTGACAACGCCGCCGATGTCACCAGCATCGGGCTAGACGACGTGTTGCAGGGCGACGGCGTATGCCTCATCGAATGGGCAGAGCACGCCGCCGAATGGCTCCCCACCGCGCACCTCGCGGTGCAGATGAGCTACCTCGACGAAACCAAGCGCGTCGTACGCCTTGCGCCACACGGCGAACGCTACCGCACCCTCGTAGACATGCTCAAACAGACTGCCTTCGGCTAGAACCAGCGAGAACACGGACACCCCACCATGCCCCAGACACCCCCCGCCATGCTGCTTGCCATAGACACCGCCACCACCCTCACCGGGCTTGCCTGCTACACCGCCGATGGGGTGCAGGCAGAATGTGTCTGGCAATCGGGGCGCAACCACACCGCCCAACTGATGCCACAACTAGCGATGCTGCTGCACCACCTTGGGCGGCAACCCACCGACCTGCACGCCGTCGCGGTGTCGCTCGGTCCCGGTAGCTGGAGCGGGCTACGGGTTGGTCTCAGCATTGCAAAAGGGCTGGCAATCGCGGGCGACCTGCCCCTGCTCGGCATCGGCACCCTCGACGCATTGGCGCACCAATTCCAACAACCCGGCAGCATCGTCGTGCCGCTCATCCGGCTAGGGCGCGACCGCTTCGCCACCGCCCGCTTCGTCGTGGGGCAGCACTGCCAACGCGCAACCCCCGACCGCAACCAGACGCTTGCCGACCTGTGCGCCGACACCCACGAGCCAACGCTCTTCTGCGGCGACCTCGACCCCGCCACCGAACAGCACCTGCACGAACAATGCGGCGACCTTGCACTGTTCCCACCGCGCGATACCCGCCAACGCCGCCCAGCGGCACTCGCAGCGTTGGGCTGGCTGCGCTACACCGCCGGCGAACGTGATACAATTGCACAACTCGAACCACGCTACCTAGGTGAGCCAGTGCGCCCACCCACACCAGCACCCGCGCCGCCCGACGGGTAGGCGGCAGCAAGGGAAGGACACCGCGCATGTCGGCACTGTCACGCTTCGAACAATTTATGGAGAGCATCGTCGAGGACTCGGTAGCACGGCTCTTCCGTAGCCCAGTGCAACCCGCCGAAATTGCCAAACGCCTCGAACGGGCGATGGAGAGCAACCAGACCATCAGTGTGCGCCGCGTGCTCGTGCCGCACGGCTACCGCGTCTACCTCAACCCCACCGACTATGCCGTGTTCTCGGCGGCGATGCGCGCCGAAGTCGAGCGCGAAATGGCGGTCTACCTGCGCGACCTCGCCGAAGAACGTAGCTTTACCATGCTCGAACACCCCTTCGTCGTCATGTCCGAAGACCCTTCGGTGCCACGCCGTACCATCCAAGTCGAAATCGAGAACACACCGCCGCAGGTCAGCAGCACCAGCGACACCCAACTCATGTCTGCCAACGCCGCCAACGCCGCCCCCGCGCAGCACCACGAACGCCGCGCCCGCCTGCTGCTCGAAACCCCCGGCGGCGTGCATCCCATTCCCCTCGAAAGTACGCTCCTAACGATTGGGCGCGGTCTCGACAACGACATCATCCTCGAAGACACCCGTGTATCGCGGCAGCACGCCCAACTGCGCTACAAAACCCGCCGCTTCTGGGTCACGGACTTGCAGAGCACCAACGGCACCTACATCAACGGCGAACGCATCAGCGAAGCAGACCTCCGCAACGGCGACGTGCTCTCGCTGGGCGGGCTAGAACTCACCTTTCGGGAAGAATAACCAGCTATGTTTGACCTTGCCAATCTGTCGGTCAACGTCATCATCCTGATCCTGCGCGGCGCAGTCGTGTTACTGCTCTACTTTTTTCTCTGGCAGGTGCTGCGCGTCGTGCTCCGCGACCTGCGAGCAGGTGCCCAGCCCGTCAAGCGCGAAACCAGCCTGTACGGAAACCTCGTCATCATGGCATCCGGGCAAACGGGCTTGCCCGTCGGCAAGACCTTCCCACTGTCGCCCACCACCATTATCGGGCGCAGCATGGATACCGACGTTGCCCTCAACGACACCTTTCTCTCCAACGAACACGCCCGCCTCGTCTTTCAGGGCAACGAATGGCTCCTTGAAGACATGGGCAGCACCAATGGCACCTTCGTCAATGGCTTCGAGGTACGCGCCCCCACTGCCGTCAACATCGGCGACGTGATTCGGATCGGGCGCGTCGAACTGCAACTCACACGCTAGTAGTCACATCACTACCCACCGTACAGACATCCCCACACGGCACACATCCGGCAGTGCAGAAGTGCCAAGATAGTGTATAATGACTCAGACACGAGTAAGCAGAGACCGATAACGTAGATACCGTTACCGTCCCCCAACGCTGTGAAAGAGGAGCAAAGTATGCTCGATAACTACCTCTTCTTGGCAATTTTCTTCGTGGCTGCCCTAGCATTCCCCGTGCTGCCCATTGCACTGGCATGGTTCCTGCGACCTAAACGCCCCGCCCCCATCAAAGAGTCCACATATGAGTGTGGGCTAGAAACTACGGGCGACATCTGGGTGCAATTCAAGGTGCAGTACTATCTCTACGCCCTAGCCTTCGTCATCTTCGACATTGAAGTTGTGTTCCTGTACCCATGGGCAGTCGCCCTGCCCGGTCTCGGCGTGCCCGCCCTCATCGCTATGTCCATTTTCCTCGGCATCCTGATTTTCTCGCTCGTCTACGACTGGCGCAAAGGTGCCCTTGAATGGATTTAACCGAAACCACGCTTCCGCGAATCGGCAACACTGCCGCTAGAGAGTAACCTGACTATGACTGACGACGAACGCATACAACGCGAACTCGAACAACAGGGAGTCCACCTCTCGACCCTCAACCGCTTCTACAACTGGGGGCGGCGTTCCTCGATCTGGCCCATGGCGTTCGGGTTGGCATGCTGCGCGATAGAAATGATGGCCTTCGGCTTGAGCCGCTACGACGTATCCCGCTTTGGTGCCGAACTCTTCCGCGCCAGCCCACGCCAAGCAGACCTGATGATTGTGGCAGGCACCGTCACGAAAAAGATGGCACCGCAGGTGGTGCGCCTCTACAACCAGATGGCAGAACCACGCTACGTCATCTCGATGGGCGCGTGTGCCACCTCCGGTGGTCCCTTCCGCGACGGCTACAACGTGCTGCGTGGCATTGACCTGTTCGTGCCCGTGGATGTCTACATCCCCGGCTGCCCGCCGCGCCCCGAAGCCCTGCTACACGCCCTGATGACCCTGCAAGGGCAGATTGACCAGCAGGAAATCCGCCGTGTGCGCTGGTATGGTAGCGGCAATCGCCCCCAAACCGACGACCTGCCCGTGCCCACCTATGGTGCCGCCGGTCTCGAACTGGACGGGCGACTGGTAGACCCAGTGGGCGGCTTGCCGCTCATCAGCCCCTACACCTCGCCCGAAACAGGCGAAGTACGGAGCGGGCAACTCGAGCACCCCGAAGTGCCGCGCCAGTTCCCCATTATGGATGAAACCATCGAACTCGAAAGCATCTTGCAGGCACGCGGCATCGCCCCCGAAATTGCCGCCAACGACCACAAGCGTGATGCCGTCGCCGTGCCGCGCAGTGGCGAGACCACGGAGCCGCGCGATGCGTGAGCAACCGTTGCCCGCCGCCGTTATCTACGAGCACGTTCAGCAGACGTTGCCCGATGCCCTCGTCGCACCCGCCAGCAACGGCACCAGCGTACTGCCCGCCCGCGGCGAGCACGACCTGCTGATTGCACCCGCCGCCCTGCACGATGTTGCGCTCCTGCTGCGCGACGACCTCGGCTACCGGCTCCTGTCCGACCTTGCCGTGGTAGACTATCTGGCGGCGGGTATATTTGAACTGGTCTACCTGTTTTTCCACCCGGCAGGCGGCGACGAGGTGTGCGTCAAGGTACGGGTGCCGCGTGACGCAGCACGGGTGCCCTCGCTCACCCCCATCTGGCAGGGTGCCAACCTGATCGAGCGCGAAGGCTATGACCTGTTCGGGGTTGAGTTCATCGGGCACCCCTACTTGCAACGCATCTACATGTGGGACGAGTTCGAGGGGCACCCGATGCGAAAAGACTTTCCCCGTCAGGGTGACAAGTATATCGGAGAGGACGAGCGGTGACACTCAAAACAGAAGAACTGCAAATCAATATCGGTCCGCAGCACCCGTCTACGCACGGCGTATTTCGCATGGTAGTCACGGTAGACGGTGAGACTATCACCGACCTGCAACCTGTCTTCGGCTATCTGCACCGCAACCACGAGCAACTCGCCGAAGTCAACAGCTACCTGCAAAACATGCCCTACACCGACCGCCTCGACTACTTCAACTCGATGGCAAGCAACCACGCCTACGCACTGGCGGTCGAAAAGTTGGCGGGCATTGAGGTGCCAGAACGCGCCGAGTACATCCGCGTGATCATGGTCGAGTTAACGCGCATCCTCAACCACGCCAGCGCACTCGGCTTCCTCATCAACGACATGGGCGCATGGCAAACGCCGCTTGCCTTCGGGATGCGCGAACGCGAGAAAATCCTCGACCTGTTCGAGGCAGCCAGTGGCGCACGCCTGATGTGTAACTACTTCCGCTTCGGCGGCGTGGTGCGCGACCTGCCCGATGACTTCATCCCCGAACTGGAAAAACTCCTCGTATCGTTGCCCGCCTACACCGACGAACTGGAACGGCTTCTGCGTGAGAACGAAATCTTGCTGGCACGCACCGAAGGCGTGGGCGTGCTGCCGCAAGAACTAGCACTTGCCTATAGCGTAACCGGTCCGGTACTGCGGGCGAGCGGCATTGCTTACGACATCCGGCGTGCCGCCCCGTACAGCATCTACGACCGCTTCGCGTTCGACATTCCCATTGGCAGTGTGGGCGACGTATACGACCGCTTTCTGGTGCGCGTCGAAGAGATGCGCCAGAGCGTGCGTATTCTGCGGCAGGCAATCGAGCAACTGCCCCACGCGAGCGGCGGGCACATCAACCCGAAAGCCCGCCAGAACGTGCGCCCACCCGTCGGCGACAGCTACGCCCGCATTGAGTCGCCCAAGGGTGAGCTAGGCTTCTATCTGGTCAGCGACGGTAGCCCGCGCCCCTACCGCTACAAAGTACGTGCCCCCTCGTTCATCAACCTGACCCCGCTGGGCGATATGTGCGTGGGGCACAAGGTGGCGGACGTGGTGGTGATTCTCGGCAGCATTGACATTGTGATGGGGGAGGTAGACCGATGACAACAGCCACAGACGAACAGACCACCACCCTCACCACCCCTGCCCCCGCACAAGGCAGCAGCAATGTGGTGGTCGTCGAGCGGCACCAACCCACGGTGCTGGGGCAGGGCTTGCTGAAAGGGCTGGGCGTGGTGCTCAACCACTGGCGTGGCTCCTTCCACAAGCTCGAAGACAAGCGCGAGATTACCGGGGTCTTCACGACAGAGTACCCCGAAGAGCGGTACGCACTCCCCGAAGCCTACCGCAATATGCCCGTGCTACTCTACGACGACGAAACAGGGCACGAACTCTGTACCTCGTGCTTCCAGTGTCAGCGCATCTGCCCGCCGCAGGTCATCCACATGACGCAAGCAAAAGACCCCGCCACGGGCAAAGCCGTGCCCGCCGTCGCCGAGTTCATCATCGAGTACGATGCCTGCATGAGTTGTGGCTTGTGCGACGAGGTCTGCCCCTTCGATGCGATCAAGATGGACCACGAGTTCGAGCTTTCAACCAGCGACCACCCGTCGCTGACGGTGCATAAGCGCGACCTCAACCGCCCCATCTCGTACTATGCCAGCATCGCGCCGCAGATGTGGGCAGAGGTAGAGGAACGCGCCCGCAAGAAATTGGCAGGCAACATCAAGCGACGGAGCGGCACGATTGGCATTACACCGACGCTCGTCGAGAAGGTACGCGCCGCGCAAGCCGCCGCCGAAGCGGAAGCCGCCCGCGCTGCCGCCGAAGCTGCTGCTGCTGCGAAAGCCGCGCAGGATACAGACGACCTGCCCACCGACAAAGCCGCCCGCCTCGCTGCCATCCGCGAGCGCAACCGCGCCAAGCAAGCCGC
>CAZNQP010000059.1:2059-4924 GCA_964575355.1 uncultured Chloroflexaceae bacterium | reverse complement strand
ACAAAGCCGCCCGCCTCGCTGCCATCCGCGAGCGCAACCGCGCCAAGCAAGCCGCTGAGCAAGCCGCACAAGACAATGGCACTGCCAGTGAAGGAGCCAGCGAATGACCGAGATCATCGCACAACTGCTGGCACTCGTCGGCATCACCGCGCCCGACTGGGTGGTTGCAGTCATCGCCGCCCTATCGGTAGTCACGGTACTGTTTGCGGTGGCACCGCTCCAGATGCTCTTCCTGACCTACTACGAACGCCGCGCCATTGCCCGCATCCAAGACCGCATCGGACCCAACCGCGTCGGACCGGAGGGCGTATTCCAGCCAGTTGCCGACGGCGTGAAAATGTTCACCAAAGAGGACATTATCCCCCACCGCGCCGACCGCACCGTCCACACGCTCGCGCCGCTGGTGGTGGTCGCGCCCACATTGCTGATGTTTGCAGTGGTGCCGTGGGGACCGGGTATGGTGCCGATTGACCTCGAAACAGGCATACTGTACTTCTTCGCCATGTCGTCGGTCAGTGCCGTGGGGCTACTGATGGCAGGCTGGGCAAGCAACAACAAGTTCGCCCTGCTCGGTGCCATGCGTGCCGTCGCCCAGATGGTATCGTATGAAATCCCCGCCCTCCTGAGTGTGTTGGCGGCGGTGCTCGTCTTTAGCACCATGAGCCTCGACAGGATCATCGCGGCACAGGGCGGGCTATTCATTGCCATCAGCGACGTGCCCAGCGTGCCCGACCTTGGGCTAGGCTGGTTTATCTTCACCCCGGTTGGCTTCGCGGGGGCGATCTGCTTTTACATCGCCGCCCTTGCCGAGGGCGAGCGTACCCCGTTCGACATCCCCGAAGCCGACTCGGAGATTGTCGCGGGCTACATGACCGAATACAGCGGCATGAAGTTCGGGCTGTTCTACCTCGCCCAATACATGCTCAACTTCCTGCTGTGCGCCATCACCGCCGTTATCTTTCTGGGGGGTTGGCAATTCCCCGGCATTGGCTGGCTCGTGGCACAGGGCATCAGCGACACAAACCCGGCAGGCAACCCGCTCTTCAACGTCGCAGCAGGGGTGGCAGGGGTCACGGTCTTTCTGCTCAAGACCTACATCCTGTTCTTCCTGATGATTGTCATCCGCGGTGCCTACCCGCGCCTGCGCGTTGACCAGTTGATGGACTTTGGCTGGAAGTACCTTATCCCGCTGACCCTGATCAACCTAGTGAGTGCAACCCTGTGGTTTGCCATCACCAACTGGGGAGCAGCACAGGGTCTCGGCGCACTCGAAGGACTGAACGAATGGGTACGCTGGGCACTCGCGTTTGGCACCACACTAGTGCTCAACGTTGGTGGGTACCTGCTGATAGACCGTATCAACAAGCAGCACCACCTAAGCCGCCGCACCCTTCCCGTTGCCGGACCACCGCCCGACCAGCGTACCGCAGGGGCATAACACCGTATGGAAACACTTGCCGTCCAGCTGACGTTCTTCATCATCGCCGCCCTGATGCTCTTTTCCGCAACCATGGTGGTAACGGTTAAGAACATCATCCACGCTGCACTGTGGCTCATCTCCACGTTCTTCGGCATCGGCATGCTCTACCTGCTGCTGCAAGCCGAGTTCCTCGCCGTCGCACAGGTCTTAATCTACGTGGGAGCAGTCTCAGTACTGACGCTGTTTGCCATCATGGTCACACGGCAGGTGACGGGCGGCACCGAAACGTCGCTCTACCCACGCTGGTGGCTGTCGTTGCTCATCGTGCTGACACTGTTCGGTGCCGTGATAGTGCCGACCTTTGTCGCGTCGCCCTACCTCACGCCTGCCCCTGCCGCCCCGCCCGCCATCGCCGGACCGGTGGAACTGGGGACGGGCTTTATGCGCGAATACCTGCTGCCATTTCAGGCGGCGGCGGTGCTCCTCTTGATCGCGCTAGTAGGAGCCATCGTCATCGCCTATGAAGAACGCGACGTGCGCCGCCGTGTGCTCACGCTTGCCGAACGCCACGCGCTGCAACAGCAAGCCGCCCGCAGCACCCTAGATGACAACACGGGCAGCGCACCCGGCAACGGAAGGAGCACGAGCGACAACGGCGGCAACACCAACGGCGGCAACACCAACGACGGCGACGGCGGCAGTGGCACCCCACCGCCCCCCACCACCGACGACGACGCGGTGGTCATCCGGAACGTGGAGCGGTAGACGCACGAGTGACCAGAGGGAGAGGCACGAGTGACGCACGCCGGACGCGCAAAGTACACAGGCAGGTGCAAGGAGCACACCCGTGGCATACATCCCGCCCGACAGCGGCAACGCAACAGACCAACCAAGCCAGCGTGACTACTTCACGGCGGGCGGCATTATGCTCGGCAGTGTGCTACTGGCGATAGCACAGGCGGTTGCCAACTGGGAACTCGGCGCACCGCCCGCCGCACTACAACTCGGCATCCTCGCCCTCGTCAACCTCGCGGCGGTGGTGGGGCTATTTATGCAGCAACGCTGGGCAGTCTGGGTTGCTATTGTTATTGCCGTCCTGTTCAGCATCACAGGGCTAGTACTGACGGGTATTAACAGCTTTCTGTTCGGGTTCGACCCGCTGCTACCCATCGTGCTTCAGTCCACCAGTTTCATCGGCTATGTTGGGGCATTGCTGCTCGTCTTGGTCGGCGACACCCAACGCTGGAAGCCGCCAGTGGCAGTTGTATTATATGGTATCCTAACATTTGTACCGGGGCTATTCTCGACAATCCAACTGTTCGCCATCGCACGCGGGGCACTGTAGCCCACACCGCCCTACCCGACAGGGCACGACATACCTGTGACACGTCTGCACAGCGCACGAAAGAGGACGCATGACTGAAGCCATCACACTCGAAATGGTA
>CAZNQP010000059.1:0-1959 GCA_964575355.1 uncultured Chloroflexaceae bacterium | reverse complement strand
CTGCACAGCGCACGAAAGAGGACGCATGACTGAAGCCATCACACTCGAAATGGTACTCATTCTGGCAGGTGCCCTGTTCTGCACCGGGCTGTACGGTGCGCTAGCGCGGCGCAACGCCGTCAGCATCCTCATGGGCATCGAACTAATGCTGAATGCCGTCAACATCAACCTAGTTGCCTTCTGGCGATACACCGACCCAGCGTTCGTGTCAGGCTTCACCTTCGCGCTGTTCATCATTGTGGTGGCAGCCGCCGAAGCAACCGTCGGGCTAGCAATGATCATCGCCCTGTACCGTTCGTGGCAGACCGTCAATGTAGACCGCGTTGATACACTGAAAGGCTAGGCTATGTTCGCCCAGACCGCGTGGCTCATCCCCCTGTTCCCCCTGCTGGCGTGTGTGCTCATCACCGGCGTGCCAGCATTGCGGCGGCAACCCCGCGCCGCAGGGTGGCTGGCTATCGGCATGATGGGACTAGCTATCGTCTGGTCATTGGGCGTGCTCGCCGCCATGCCCGCCCCCGAACCGTATGGCTACGCCGCAGAACACGGTGAAGAGCACGGCGGCACAGAGGAGAGCACCGCCGCCCCCGAAGAAGACAAGGGCTTCACCTTCTCCGAACCGGGCATCGTGCAGCGCATAACGTGGGCACCCACGGGCACCAGCACCTTCGACACGGGCATCTACATTGACAGCCTCGCGGCGGTCACGCTCGTGATGGTCACGATCACGTCGGCGTGCATCCATCTGTTTTCGCTAGGCTACATGGCGGGGCACCCCCGGCAGGCGCGGTTCTTCTCATTCATCGCGCTGTTCACGGCTGCCATGCTACTGATGACCATGGCGGCTGACCTGCTGCTGTTCTTCATGGCGTGGGAGATTATGGGGCTGTGTTCCTACCTGCTGATCGGCTTCCTCTACGAACGCCCCACCGCCAAGCAAGCCGCCCTCAAAGCCTTCATCACCACCCGCATCGGCGACGTGCTCATGCTGATCGGGATGGTCTACCTCTACCTGTTCGCCGGGTCACTTGAGTTTGGCACGGCGGCAGGGCAAATCTTCAACCCCGACACGCTCGCCTTCCTTGGTAGCGAACTGAACGCCGCAGGGATGAGCCACGCCACCGCCATCGCACTGTTGCTATTTGCGGGCACCGTCGGCAAGTCGGCACAGTTCCCGCTGCATGTGTGGCTCCCTGACGCAATGGAAGGACCCACCCCCGTCTCCGCCCTCATCCACGCCGCCACCATGGTCTCGGCGGGCGTATTCCTCATCGCGCGGGTCTACCCCGTGTACGTCGCCGACGACGGCACCGCACTGGTCGTCGTCACCATCATCGGCACCTTCACCGCCCTGTTCGCCGCCAGCATCGCCGTCGCCCAATACGACATCAAGCGCGTGCTCGCCTACTCGACGCTCTCGCAACTGGGCTTTATGGTTGCCGCATTCGGCGTAGGCGGCTGGGTAGCGGGCGTGTTCCACATGCTCACCCACGCCTTCTTCAAGGCATTGTTGTTCCTCGGCAGTGGCTCGGTCATCCACGCCGTCGAAGAGACCACCGCCATGCGGAAACTACACCACGACGACGAGTACGCCGCCCAACAGACCGCGCAGGACATCCGCAACATGGGCGGTCTACGCACCACCATGCCATGGACGTTCGCCACCTACACGCTGGGCTACCTTGCGCTGGCAGGCATTACGCCGCTAGCAGGCTTCTGGAGCAAAGACGAAATCCTTGCCGAAGCCCTCGGCGACGGGCAGTATCTCGTATTCGGCGCACTGCTCTTTGCATCATTCCTCACCGCCTTCTACATGACGCGCCAGTGGTGGCTGGTCTTCTTCGGGAGCTATCGCGGCAACGACCCGCACATCTGGCAGGCACCCCCCGGTAGCCCGCACACCCCGCCGCCCGCCGCGCACCACGCCCCGCGCGGTGCCCCGCGCGCTCGCCAGCACCG
>CAZNQP010000058.1:17094-22734 GCA_964575355.1 uncultured Chloroflexaceae bacterium | reverse complement strand
GGCGGGGAGCGGCGTAGCAGTGGGCGGCGCGGGCGTGGGCGGCGCGGGCGTGGGCGGCGCGGGCGTGGGCGGCGCGGGCGGCGCGACAGTGGGGGTAAGCGTGGGTACGGCAGCGGCGGGCGGGGGGGCAGTTGGCAGGGGCGGAGGTGCCACTGCCGGGGCACCGCCACACGCCGCTAGCACACTCACCACGAGCAGTAACGCAACGACACAGGGTCTTGACATAGGGTACTCACTGCTAAACGCTACGGGGGGAGCCGCAGCAACAACACACCACACCGATGGTTACGGCGTTGCAACCACCGGTGCGACAGACAGGCTAGCGGCGGTTGTAGCCACCGCCCTGATCACGGCGTGGTGAACCCGCGCCGTTTTTATCCTCGGCTTTGTTGACGCGGACAGGCCGCCCATCAATAGACATGCCATCCGTTTCTTTGATGACCGTTTCCACACTATCCACTACAATCTCGACGAAGCCGAAGCCCCGTGAACGCCCGGTATCGCGGTCGTGGATGACCCGCGCACTCTGGACGCTACCATGGGGTTCAAACGCTGTGCGTAGCTGATCATCGCCGATGCCCCACGAAAGATTACCAACAAACAGTTTAACCAGTGTTCCCTCTGTGTCCTGTTGCATTGCGAGAAGCACTCCTTACGCAAACTACGGTCGCGGCACCTGCCACGAAGCGACGTGGTGCAGCATTCCCTAAGAGCTAGCCCATCAAACGGCATGTTCTGCCCCTGAGCCGACGTACTCATTACGAGCCTTTCAGCCTGAGTGCTACGCGCAAACACTCTGGTTCATCTCTTGCATACGCTTCCTCTGGTGGCACCCTGAGTGTACCATTTTTCACGAAAACAAGCAACGGGGGAAAGTCCCCCGTTTCGTTAAAAAACCGGCTAAATGGGATCGCCCGCCTAGACCGGTTGGGGCACCGTCGCAACCTGCGCTTGATCTTCTTCGATGAACGTGACGGCACTGCGGGCGGCTTCCAAGATTGTCAGCAAGCCGCTACCGGGATGCACCGCCCCACCAATGTAGTACAGACCGTGGGCAACATCAGAACGGATGTGGGGGCGGAACGGTCCTAGTTGCGTCCAGGTGTGTCCCAAGTTAAAGACCGCCCCGCGATAGGTACGGTAATCGTCGCGCCACGTCTCGGCGGTATAGCATGTCTCGCTCACGATGTGCTGCTCTACATCCGCGAAGCCGAGCATGGGCATACGGCTGACGATCAGGTCGCGGAACGACTGCTGCTTCGCCGCCCAGTCCACGGCATAGCTCGTATTGGGAATGGGCACCAGCACAAACAACGTGCTATGCCCCGCTGGTGCATTGCCGGGGTCAATCGCAGTTGGGTTGCACACATAGAACGACGGGTTGATCTCGTCCAGTGCCGAGTCGTCCACGTAGGGGCGGTCGCGGCGGCGGATGTGTTCGGAGAGATACAACTGGTGGTGCGGCAGGTCGGGGTACACCCGGTCTACGCCAAGGTACAGCATAAACGTCGAGCACGAGAACTGCATCTTGTCCAGCTTGCGGTCGGTATATTTGCCGCGCACTGCATCGGGCACAATGTGCTGCATAGCATAGCCAAAGTCGGCATTCACCACCACGCCATCTGCCGCCACGTGCTCCCCATCGGGCAGCACCACACCACGGGTCACGCCCTGCTCCACCCACACCTCTTTGATCGGCGTGTTGAGGTGCATCTTCACGCCGAGGTCACGGGCTGCCTGCCCCACTGCCTGCGCCAGCGCACGGAAGCCACCGACCGGGTGCCAGATGCCGTCGGCAAACTCTAGGTAGGCGATCAGGCTAAACACGCTCGAACAGTGCGTGGGGTGCATGCCGAGATACTTCGCGGGGTAGCTCAAGCCATACACCAGCCGTTCGTCCTTGAAGTACCGCCAGTAGTGGTCGTACAACGTTTCCCACGGGTTGAAGGGCAACGCGGCGGCAATCTCGCGCGGCTTGAGGTAGCCCAACGGCGAGCGCACCGGCGTGCCGAGGTAGGGCTGGTAGCCCACTTCGTTTTTGCGGATGTGCTCGATGTACCAGCGTTCAAAGGCGGCGGGGAGGTCGGGGTTGAGGGCGGCAAGTTGCTGCTTGAACGCCGGAATATCCGAGGTCAGGTCAAGCACCGTGTCATCCCAAAAGCGCAACCGGGTGTTGGGGTTCAGCCGCTTCAGCGTCACGTAGTCACTGAAGTTCAGTCCGCATTCCGCGAACAGTTCATCATAGACACGCGGTACCTGCAAAATCGTCGGTCCGGTATCGAAAGCGTACCCGTCTTGCGTGAAGCCGCGCATACGCCCACCAACCCGATCCTCAGCCTCGAATAGTTCCACGTCATAGCCGCGTGCAGCTAGCCGCATCGCGGTGGCAAGCCCACCGGGACCCGCCCCCACAATGATCATACGCTGTGACACAATGCCCTCCACTAGGTGTTCTGTTCTTGCGAAATCGCTGTGTGTGCTTTCTCTGTGTTCTTTTATCTGTGTACTACTGAGGATTCTACCACGACTATTCAGCGAGTTGCACCAGCAGATCACTCAGCCAACCCTCGGTGCCCGCCGCGACGTGGTTTTCGATGCAATCGGTGGTAGGCACGGTGATACGGACATTGACCCACCCCGGCTGGGTCGCACGCACCAGAAACTGGTCGCCCGCACACACCTGCCCGGTCACATTGTTGGCAAACGCGGGTGCGCTACGAAAGTTGCCATTGCTCACAACCACCCCGCTCCCCGGCGCAACCGGCACACCGTCAGGGTCAAGGTCAGGCGGCGCGTCGCTCGTATCGGGCGGGTTTTCAAGGATGGGCAACGTGACAGGCGGCGTAGGGGTTGGCACAGGCAATGGTGCGGGCAAGCCCGTGTTCCACCGCCGCACCGCCTCGCGTTCTGCCACCAGCGACACCGTGAGCAGCGTTTGGCTGTCAGGGGTCAGCCCAACGACATCCGGGGTCTGGCTCCAGCGCAACGGCGTAAGTTGCCGCCCTGCGGCGATATCCCATGCCCAGACTGTGTTGTTGCCTGCGTTCGTCAGCAGCAACCGCCCGTCACTACTGAATGCAATGCTGGTCACGGGACCGGGGTAGCCACGCAAGATCGTTGCGAGCCTGCGCTCGCGCACGTCCCACACGCGTACCGTGCGGTCATCGCTGGCACTTGCCAGCAGTTGCCCGTCCGGGCTAAACGCCACGGCGGTCACACCTTCGTCGTGCCCATTCAAGGTCGCCACCTCGTTGCCGTTACTGGCAGACCATAGGCGCACCGTCGCGTCGTCCCCCCCCGATGCCAACAACGTGTTGTCGGGGCTGAAGGCAACGCCCCGCACAGTACGCTCATGCCCAGTCAGGGTTTCTATCAAGCTGGCATCTTCGACACGCCACAGGCGCACCGTCGCGTCGTCCCCCCCCGATGCCAGCACCGTCCCATCCGGGCTGAATGCCACCGCACGCACCCAGTCATCGTGCCCCTCTAGCGTAGCGAGGGCGGTGCTGTCGTCCACCTGCCATAGCCGTACCGTCTGGTCGTCGCCCCCCGATGCCAGCACCGTCCCATCCGGGCTGAACGCCACTGCTCGCACCCAGTCGGTGTGGGCGGCGGGCACGCTCATTTGCAGATCGCCCTCGTCCACACGCCACACCTGTACCGAGCCATCCGACGACCCCGCCGCGATACGCTCCCCCGCCGGGTCGAGTGTCGCGCCCTGCAAGAAGCCGCGCACGGCTCGCAGGCGCACCTCGTCAATCAGCGTCCCCGTCAAGTCACCGATGGGAGCCGCCGTAGGCTGCGCCGTTGCGCGGGCAGGGCGCGTGGGCGTGGCAGACGGCACTGTTGGGGTGGGGCTGGTCGGCGGCGTGGTCGGCTGCGGCAACCCAGCGGGCACCGTCACGACGGGCAACCCCGACGGCAACGGGCGAATGTCGAGCGTGGGGCGCGGTGCCTGCTCGTCTTCCTCCTGCGGCGCAACAGCAAGGGGGGTGCCCTCAGTTTCCTGCACCAGCAGGCTGTTCAGCCACGCCTCAGTGCCCACAGTGGCATGCGTCGCCACACACGAAGGCTCACTCAGTTGCAGCACGCGCACGCGGTACCAGCGTCCGCCGTCGGCACTGGGGGCTTCTTCCAGCACACCGAGAATATCGCCGGGGCACACCTGCGCCACGACTGTTTCGGGCAGCACGTCCACGCGGCTCCGAATGTTGGCACCGCGCACCACCTCAACCTGAAACAGTATATCGGTGGGCGTTGCCGTGGCAGTCGGGGCGGTTGGCTCGGCAGCAACCGTAGCAGTACCTGTCGGCTCGGCAGCAACCATGGGGCGGTCGTCGGGGGTTGCGGTAGGGGCGGGGGCGGTAGCAGTCGGGGCAGCCGCCACCGGGCTGGCGGCGGGCGCGGTGGCAGTTGGCGCAGCACCCCCACCGAATGGTACCGTGATGCTACACCCCGCCAGCAGCAACACCAGCCCAATGACCGCGCACAGTCTGGTAATGCCGGGGTTGGGAACGCCGGGTCTGGCAATGCCGAGTCTGGTAGTGTCGGTAGAGCGTGTCATACTCAGGTCTGGTTATCCTGTGCGCTCTCGTGGGGGGCAGGGCGCAACACAGGCGGTGCCATAGCCGGGGCAGTTGGCACAGCGGCAGCACTGTCTGCCCAACCGAGCGTTTCGGCGACAATGTAGATCGGGCGGCGTTTCACTTCGTCATAGATGCGCCCCAGATACTCACCGATAATACCGAGAAAGATCAACTGCACCCCCCCCAGAAACAGGACACTGACCAGCGTGCTTGCCTGACCCAGAAATGCCTCGCTCCCGCTCAGGCGCAGCACAATGGTCACGATGATACCCACAATACTGACCCCTGCAATGAAAAAGCCCAGATAGGTCGCCAGTTGCAGCGGCAAATACGAAAAACTTGCAATGCCATCGAAGGCGAAGCGCAACATCTTGCGGAGCGGGTACTTGGTTTCACCCTGCGTGCGTGCCGCCCGCTTATACTCGACCCCCGTCTGCTTGAAGCCAACCCACACCGACAGCCCGCGCATAAAGCGGTTGTATTCGCGCATGCCCTTGAGCGCGTCTACCACCTGCCGATCCATCAAGCGAAAGTCGCCTGTGTCTACGGGAATGTCCACACTAGTGATGCTGGTTATCACGCGGTAGAACAGACTGGCGGTAATCTTCTTAAACCACGTCTCACCCTCACGCTCCGAGCGCACCGCATACACCACCTGATAGCCTTCGCGCCATTTGGCAATCATCTCTGGGATGACTTCGGGCGGGTCTTGCAAGTCCGAGTCGATCACCACGACTGCCTGCCCCCGCGCATAGTCAGTCCCCGCCGTGATCGCAGGCTGGTGCCCGAAGTTGCGCGAAAAGTTGATGACCTTCACGCGCCCATCGGCGGCACTCAGGTCGCGCATAATCTCTGGCGAACGGTCAACACAGCCATCATTAACTAACACCAACTCGAACGTCTCGCCCGTGCCCTCCATCGCGGCAATAGCGCGGCGGTAAAACTCGTGCAGCAACCCTTCTTCGTTATAAACGGGAGCCACCACCGAAATCGTCGGGCGGTCAGGCTCACCGACTGCAACGGGCACGCCGTGCGCCGCCGCGTCGTTCTGCGG
>CAZNQP010000058.1:12057-16994 GCA_964575355.1 uncultured Chloroflexaceae bacterium | reverse complement strand
GGTCAGGCTCACCGACTGCAACGGGCACGCCGTGCGCCGCCGCGTCGTTCTGCGGCGCGTCGTTCTGCGGCGCGTCGTTCTGTGGCGCGTCGTTCTGTGGCGCGTCGTCCTGCGGCGCGTCGTCCTGCGGCGCGTCGTCCTGCGGCGCGTCGTTCTGCGGCGCATCGTTCTGCGGCGCGTCGTCCTGCGGCGGGGCTGCAAAGGCTGTGGTCATCCGATCTCTTCCCAATTGGTTGCAGTGGCAATATTCACGTCCAGCGGCACCTTGAACGGCGGTTGCATACTGTCTAACACGTTTTCCATTGCGTCCCGCACCAGTTGCTGCACCTGCTCAGCTTCGGCGTGCGGTGCCTCTAGTATCAGTTCGTCATGGACTTGCAGCAGCATGCGCGTTTGCAGGTCAGCATCGCGCAGGGCGCGGTCTACGGCGCGCATCGCCATCTTCATAATATCGGCAGCCGTCGCCTGAATGGGCGCGTTGATCGCCTCGCGCTCGGCGGCAGCGCGGCGGGCACCCTTGCTCTGGAGTTCGGGCATCCAGCGTCGCCGCCCAAACAACGACGCAACATAGCCCTCGCGCTGCCCAAATGTCAGCGTGGCATCAATGTACTGCTGGATCGCCGGGAAGCGGTTCAGCAGCGCGTCAATCATCTGCTGGGCGGCGGCGCGGGGCATGCCCGTGCGCTGCGCCAACCCGAAGCTACTAATGCCGTAGATGACACCGAACACCACCGTCTTGGCGATGCGCCGCTGCTGCTTGTCCACCGCCCCCGGCTCGATGTTAAACAGCCGCGCCGCCGTCGCCGCGTGAATGTCTTGCCCGCGCTGGAACACGTCAATCAATGCCGGGTCTTCGCTGATGTGCGCCAGCACGCGCAACTCGATCTGCGAATAGTCGGCGGCGACCAACACATGCCCCGGTGCCGCCACAAACGCCCGCCGGATTTCGCCGCCCTCGTCGGTACGCACGGGGATATTCTGCATGTTGGGGTGCGTGGACGACAGCCGCCCCGTCGCCGCCCCAAGCTGGTTGTACGACGTGTGAATGCGCCTAGTTGCCGGGTTGACCAGCGCGGGCAGTGCCTCAACGTAGGTGGACATGAGCTTGCGCAGCTGGCGATAGCGCAAGATCAACCGCAGAATATGGAGCCGCTCGTCGTGCGGCGCGGCGGTCTCTGCCAGTTGTGTTGCCATATGGTCGAGCGCGTCAGCGGTGAGCGAGTACCGCCCGGAGCTTGTTTTGCTCAAGCCCGTGGTGGGCAGGTTCATCTGCTCGAACAACACCTGTGAAAGCTGGATCGGCGACTGGATGTTAAACGCGCTACCAGCAATCTTATGGATGTCAGCTTCGAGCGCGGCGATATCGCCCTGCAACCGCTCGTGCAGTTGCGCCATATACGGCTGGTCGAAGCCAATGCCCGCCCGCTCCATCGCTGCAATCACGGGTATCAGTGGCAACTCCAGCGTCTCGAACACCCACTTGATCTGGGGGTAGCTCTCTAGCTCGGTAGCCAGCACCGCCTGCAACCGGAGCGTCATGTCGGCATCAGCAGCAGCATACGGCGTTGCCCGCGCAATCGGCACGCGGTCGAAGGTGATCTGCTGCTTGCCCGTGCCAATCAACTCGGTGATGTCGGTGAGCGGGTGCGGCAGGCGTAGCTCGTAGAAGGCAAGTTCTTTCAGCCCCACACGCTTATTCAGCAGCCGTGCCGCCAGCATGGTATCGAATGCCACACCCACAACGGGCACCCCCGCCTGCTCAAGCAACTGGCAATCGAACTTAGCGTTGTGGGCATACTTCGGCTTGCCCGCATCGGCGAAGAACGGACGCAACGCATGCAGCACGGTGGCACGGTCGAGTTGCTGCCCCTCGGTGTGCGCGAACGGGATGTACCACGCCGCCCCCTGCCGCACCGCCAACGCAATGCCCACGGGCGCATCGCGCAGTGGGTCGGTGCCTGTGCTCTCTAGATCAAACGCGAACGCCTCAGCGAGGGTCAGGGCTTGCACCACCACCTGCAACGCCGCGTCATCTTGCACCGCGACGTACACACCCGGCGCGGCGGGGTCGGGAACCTCGGCAGTGGGGGCACTGTCGGCGGCAAACATGCTCAGTTGCTGCGTGCCGCTCGTGGCTGGCGCGGCGACGGCAACCACGGGCACCGTCGCCTGTGGTGCTGCCACGGCGACGGTGGGCAACTTCTGCACCAGACTGCTACCGAACTCAAGCTCATAGAACAGGTCAATGATCTGCTGCTGGTCGTAGTCCGACAGGCGGGCGGCAGCGGGGTCGAAGGACACAGCCACGTCACACACAATCTGCGCTAACTGCTTACTAAACAGAGCCGTTTCGCGTTGCCCGTCCAGCTTCTTGCGGAAGCGCACCGGCACCTCATCGAAGCGTTCGTACAGTGCCTCGATAGTCCCGAACTCGTTCAGCAGCGTGATCGCACTCTTATCGCCAATCCCCGCCACACCGGGGATGTTGTCAGACGTATCGCCCTTCAGCCCGCGCAGGTCGGCAAGCTGGTCGGGGCGCAGCCCATCGTAGCGCGTCACGACATCATCGTAGCTATACATAGTGGCGGCGTTGCCGCGCCCCCGGTTGGGGTTTGCCAACAGCACGCGCACATGGTCATCCACCAGTTGCAGCGTGTCGGTATCGCCCGTCAAGATGATCGTCTCAACATTCTGCGCCGTTGCCTGCCGCGACAGGGTACCGATCACGTCGTCGGCTTCGTAGCCCTCCACCGCATAGATCGGGATGTTGAGGGCACGCACCACCTGCTTGATGCGGTCAAGCTGGGGGTAGAACTCGGCGGGTGTTTCGGCGCGTCCCGCCTTGTACTCGGCATACAGGTCGTCGCGGAAGGTGCGCCCCACATCGAATGCAACCACCACATAGTGCGGGGCGTGGTCGTTGATCATGTTCAGCATGATATTGAGGAAGCCATATACGGCGTAGGTTGGTTCGCCGCGTGATGTCCGCAGGTCGGCACTGCTCAGGGCATGAAAGGCACGGTACGCCAAGGCGTGCCCGTCAATCAGTGCCAGCCGTTCACGGTCGGTCATTATCGGTACTATTCCTCCTCGTCGTGTTGCCTACCTGCTGCATTATACCAGAGGTCACAGACAAGCGTGCTATAATGCGACGCAGAACACATACCACTACCGCCCCAAGAGACAGAAAGGAACCCCGCATGGCAATACTTGCAATCGTTGGTATGGCAGGCTCTGGCAAAAGTGTGCTTGCCGCCCACCTGCGCGAGCGTGGCGTGCCCGTTCTGCGTTTCGGGCAGATCATCGAGGACGAAGTGGTGCGGCGCGGGCTGGCAGTCAACCCCCAGAACGAACGCGCCGTGCGCGAAGACCTCCGCGCACGCGAAGGCATGGACGTAACCGCGCAACGCTCAATCCCGCGTATCCGCGACTATCGTGCGACACACCCGTTGGTCGCCATAGACGGGCTATACAGCTACAGCGAATACAAGACGCTCCACGCGGCGTTCGGCGATGACCTGACCGTACTAGCCGTCTTTACGCCGCGCCGCGCCCGCCATGCCCGCCTTGCCGAACGCCCAGTACGCCCGCTTACGCCCGCCGAAGCCGCCGCCCGCGACATTGCCGAGATCGAGCAGATCGAGAAGGCACCACCGATTGCCCTCGCCGATTATCTGCTCGTCAACGATACCGATGTCGCGCACCTCCTACAACGGTTCGACGCATTACTGGAGCAACTGGTATAATAGACGCAAGTACATAGGCACACAGAGGGCACAGGTACACAGAGGGCACAGGCACACAGAGGGCACAGGAGGTCACGATGGCGGCAAAGCGCACCAGTTTTCGTCCGGCAACCGACGGGTTCGCGTTCGTGAATGCGTGGCGTTTCGATGAGCGCGAAACTGCCGACATGGGTAAGACCCTCGGCTATTCGGTAGACCGCATGACGGGTGCCCTGCCCGCGTCCATGCGGGGTCTCGTTGGCAACTCGGCAAGCACAATGGTACGGACGTGGACGCAGAACCTCATACCCGAAGAGTATGGCATGTGTGGTGGCATGGCGTTCGCCGCCCGCGACTACCACCATCAGGGCATACCCGTGCCGCGCGGCGGCATCTTCGATAAGCAACCGCAACGCAACGACCCGCAGGGCAGCACACTGCGTGCATACCTCTGGCAACGGCAGGTCGAGAGCTTTCAGGTGAACGCACCGCAAATGCTGGCGTGGATGGTCATGCTGCACATGCCCCTGCTTGGGGGCGGGGCGGGTTGGCTCCTGCAACAAACACGCACCGAATGGCAAACCTTGAAGCAGCACATTGACGCGGGCAACCCGCACCCACTCTGCTTGCTCGGCACCACCGCCAACCCGTTCAACAACCATCAGGTACTTGCTACCGGCTACGAAGACCCCGGCGACGGCACCGGCACCATCTTCCTCTACGACATGAACTGCCCCAGACGCGAGCAGACCATTACGCTGGACATGCGCGACAGCGACCACCTCCGCGCCTCCGAGAGTTGCCCATCGCCCCCGCGCGGCGCGTTGCGTGGCTTCTTCTGCGAAATCTACACGCCCGCCACGCCGCCCACGTTCGATACCGCTACGACCGACACGACCGACACCCCCGCCAGTAGCCATACCCCGGCGGCAGGCGTACAGGCAAGTGGCAGTGCCCGCGCCGCCCGTAAAACAGACCCATCCCATAAGGAGTAACCAAGTAGGAGTACCCTATGCTCACCGTAGACCAGACCATCAGCTACTTTGACGACACCATCGCCGCCGCGTTTCTGGCAGGCGATGCCAGCCACCTGCGCCAGTTGCAGAATGCTGCCGGGGTGATGATGGCAGCCGCCGAAGCCAGTAACGACCGCGACAGTGCAAGCCGCTTCCGCTTTGTGGCAGCCGCAGCCGCCAACCGTTTAGAGGAACT
>CAZNQP010000058.1:0-12047 GCA_964575355.1 uncultured Chloroflexaceae bacterium | reverse complement strand
AAAACCGGGATGGCTAACCGTCCCGCCGCACCACCTGTCGCGCAGCCCGTCGCGCAGCCCGCGCCACCCGCGCCACCCGCCACCCGTAGCCGTGGTATCGGCGGGTGGCTCACCAGCACCCGCACCCTCCGCACCATCGAACTCCGCCTGCTGCTGATCGCACTGGCGTTTTTCAGTGCGGGCTACACACTGGTTGCCCTCGTCCTTGACCCACGCGCAGCCGTACCCACATGGGGCGAAGTGCTCAACATCTTGTGGCCTTCGTCGTTGCCGCTCGCACTGTTCGTGCTGGTGTCGCTCGGTCTGAGCATCCGCAACAACCGCACCGACCAACTGTTATTGCCGCTCGTTGCCATGCTCACCGGGCTGAGCCTCATGCTGACCGCCCGCCTCGAACCACCGCTCGTAGCTATCTACGGCGACGTATACGCCGGCGTGGATGCCAAGCAGTCGCTGTGGGTCACGCTGGGCATTACCATCCTTGCCCTGATCCTGTTTTTGCCATGGGATGACTGGCTCATCCGCCTGCAAGGTAGCTCGCTCATGGACTGGCTCGACCACCACCGCTACACATGGCTGGTGATCGGGCTAGGGCTGACGTTGGCGACCTTCCTGTTTGGCGTAGACCCCAACGGCAGCGGTGTGCGCGTGTGGTTCGATTTTGGGCTGTTCCTGTTTCAGCCCTCCGAACTGCTCAAGATTATTCTGGTCATCTTCCTTGCATCCTACCTCGAAGAGCACCGCGCAGTGGTCACGGGGGGGCGACGCATCGGCAGGTTTACGTTGCCACCGCTGCCCTATCTCGTGCCGATTGTGGGCATGTGGGGCATCGCCATGCTCACCATCGTGTTTCAGCGCGACCTTGGGGCAGCCCTGCTGTTGTTTGGCGTATTCCTCGCTATGCTCTACGTTGCTACCGGGCGGGTGCTCTACGTGCTGGTTGGCGTGGCAGCGTTGGCGGGCGGCGTGCTGCTGCTCTTCAGCACCGACAACCTCTCGATCTTCGGCTTCTCACTTGAGCGGGTGGTGTCGGTGGTACGCCAGCGCATCCTGATCTGGCTCGACCCGTGGACGGTGGCGCAGGGGGCGGGCTACCAACTCGTACAGGCAGCCTATGCCATCGCGTCGGGCGGCATCCTCGGCACTGGGTTGGGGCGCGGCGTGCCGTTCATTGTGCCCGCCATCCACACCGACTTCGCGTATACCGCCATTGGCGAAGAGCTAGGGCTAGCAGGCACGCTTGGCATACTGATCGCCTACCTGCTGCTGATCTTCCGGGGCTACCACATCGCGCTGGCAGTGCCGGGGCGTTTCCGTGGCTTCGAGCAACTGCTGGCAGTGGGGCTGACCACCGTTATTGCCATCCAGACATTTGTCATCATTGGTGGCAACCTACAACTGATCCCACTCACAGGCATCACACTGCCGTTTATCTCCTACGGCGGCTCCTCCATCGTCATCAACTTTGTGATTATCGGGCTGTTACTTCGCATCTCGGCACGAAACAACCAGCCATAAGATGTGGTGCGCCCCTTGCCTATAAGTAACTACCTGTCCTATACTACTCAGAGACAGCCGTAAAGTCGCAGTACCGCACGCTCAGACCGTGTGGACGAACGAGCAGAGTAGCCTGTATGCAATATACCTTTGACCGCTTCCGCAGCGAGGCAACTGCCGCCCTGCAACGTACTGGGCGCGTGCCCGCCGACCTGCTCACCCTGAGCATCCCGAAAGCCGATGTACCCGCCGACCTCGCCTTCCCCGCCTTTCGGGCTGCCCACGTGGCTGGCAGCAAGCCGCCCGACTTCGCCCGCGAGCTTGCCGCCGCACTTGCCCCCCCACACGATGCCGCGCCCAGCGACAGCCTGATCGGAGCCGCCGAAGCCGCCGGACCGTATGTCAACTTTAGCGTCCACCCAGCACGCTTCGCCGCCAGCGTGCTGCACGACATCACGACCACCGCGAGCCGCTACGGGCACGACACAAGCGGCACGGGGCAGACCGTGGTCATAGACTACTCGTCGCCCAACGTTGCCAAGCGCATGCACGTCGGGCACATCCGCAGCACGATCATTGGGCAAGCCCTCGTCAATATTCACCGTGCGCTCGGCTACACCGTCATTGGCGACAACCACATTGGCGACTGGGGCAAGCAGTTTGGGGTCATCCTCGCGTCCATCGAGCGAGAGGGCAAGCCCGCCGCCGAAGGTGAGACCGCCCTCGCCGAACTGGAAGCGATGTACACGCGCTACAACGCCGCCATGCAGCACGACCCCACGCTCGATGAGCGTGCCCGCGAATGGTCATTGCAACTGGAGCAAGGCGACCCGCACGCCCGCGCGTTGTGGCAGTGGACGGTAGATATTACGTTACAGGCGAACCAGCGCAACTACGACCGCCTTGGGGTGCAGTTTGACCACACCTACGGCGAGAGCTACTACGAAGACATGCTCCCCCGCATGATTGACGAAGCCATCGCCAGCGGCGCAGCGACCCGCGACCCCGACGGCTCAGTGGCGGTGAAAGAACTTGACCCGGACATCTTCCTGCTGCAACGCAACGACGGCGGCACGCTCTACATGACCCGCGACGTTGCCACCATTGCCTTCCGTATGCAGACCTTCCACCCCACCCGCATGGTCTATGTGGTGGGTACGCCGCAGAGTGCCCACTTCCGCCAACTGTTCGCACTGGTACGGGCGATGGGCTACGTCGGCGATGATGTAAAACTCGTCCACGTCAGCTTCGGCAGCATCTTCGACACGGCGGGCAACCAGCTTTCGACGCGACGCGGCAACATGGTCTACCTGCAAACGCTCCTCGACGAAGCCCACACCCGCGCCCGTGCCATCATCGAGGGCAAGAACCCCGACTTGCCCGCCGCCGAGAAAGACGCGATTGCCGAAGCCGTCGGCGTGGGCGCGGTAATCTACAACGACCTGTACCAAGACACCAAGCGCAACATCACCCTCGACTGGGAGCGCATGCTTGCCACTGAGGGCAACAGTGCCACCTACCTGCAATATTCGTATGCCCGCTGCCGCTCGATCTTGCGCCGCGCCGCCGCCGACGGGTACGCGCCCACCGACGATGCAACGCAGCACGCCCACCTGACTCACCCCGCCGAGCAAGCGTTGCTGCGCCAGCTTGCTCACCTGCCCGCCGCCATCCGCGACGCGGGGCACCGCTATGCGCCCTTCGTCCTTGCCGACTGGTGCTACACCACCGCCCGCGAGTTTGCGGTCTTCTTTGAACAGTGCCCCGTACTGCGTGCCGAAAGCAACGACCTGCGGGCTGCCCGCCTTGCGTTGGTAGCAGCCACGGCGCAGGCACTCGCCAACGCGCTGCACCTGCTGGGCATTCGTACCCCGGAGCGCATGTAATGCCGCTCAACTTTGCTGCTATTCGCACCCTGCTGCTTGACATGGATGGTGTCCTGTATCGTGGCGAGCATGTGCTCCCCGGCGTGGACGACCTGTTGCAGTTCTGCCGACAACGCGCCGTTGCCGTCGGCTGCATCACCAACAACGCCACCCGCACACCGGCACAGTATGGCACGAAACTGGCACGCATGGGCATTGCCATCCCCGCCGAGCACGTCCTGACCTCGGCACTGGCAACCGCGACCTACCTACGCGACCACTACCCGGCAGGCACATCGGTCTACATTGTCGGCATGGAAGGCTTGCACGATGCCCTGCTGCACGATGGCTACTTCCGCGCCGCCACCGATGACGAACAGCCCACACTCGTGGTGCAGGGCTTGCACACCGGCTTCACCTACGCGCACCTCCGCCGGGCTACGCTGGCAATCCGTGCCGGGGCGCACTTCATCGCCACCAACCCCGACCGTACCTTCCCCTCGGAAGACGGGCTGACACCCGGCGCAGGGGCGGTCACTGCCGCGATAGAAGCTGCCACCGACACTACCGCGACCGTCATCGGCAAACCACGACCCACCATGTTTACCACTGCCACGCGCATGCTTGGTGGCGACCCCGCGACCACGCTTATTATTGGCGACCGCCTCGACACCGACATCGTGGGGGGGCAACACGCCGGGCTGCATACCGCGCTCGTCCTGACAGGCGTAACGACTCGCGCTACCCTCGCGGCAAGCCCAGTACAGCCCGACGCGGTATTCGCCGATTTGCCTGCCGTGGTACATGCATGGAGGGACACCAACCCATGACTCCCGTCAGCCATTTGCAGCCGATCATCTTCGAGCCTGCCACTGTGGTTGCCTACGATGTGCTGTACGTGCGCGCGCTCTTGCGCGACTGCACGCCGCGTAGCCTGCTCACGCAGATCGAAGCCGGGCAGTTTGCAAACGACATCCCCGCCGCCCAGCACGACCATCTGGTACGGTTGCTAAAGGGCTGGGATGAGCGGGCACTGGGGCGGTTGCCCCTGCGCGATGCCCTGATGGTAGACGAACAAAATGCCACCATTCTGTACAACCTGCTGTGTCAGGCAAGCACCGTGCAACAGGTGGTGCTCACCCCACCCACCACACCGCCGCTTGCCGACGCGCTGCAACACCAACGGGCAGTTGCCCTATCGCCCAACGACCTGCACCACCCAGAGCTCGCCGCGCTTGCCAAGCTTGCCCGCGCTCGTGGGCTGGCACTGGCGTGCTACCTCGGCAACGTCCCGCACTATCCACCACCTGCCGGGCTTGACCTCTTGCTCCCGCCCCGCCCCGCCGCCTTTGCCGAGGAACCTGCCGGGTTTCAACAGCCGTCTGGGCGACGCTGGCTGGTTGCACTCCTGCTCGTCCTGAGTGGGCTAGGGCTGGCACTGCTCACGCTCCTACCGGGCATGCTGCCGCTCCGCCCTGCTGGGGTGCCGCTCGGTCTGCTCACACTGGGGCTGATGGTTGGCATTCGTGCCCATTGGTCAGGCTATACGGGGGCACTGCTGCTGTGGCTCGTGCCCAACCTGCCATCGTTCCACTATGGCGCGTCGCCCGTGGCGTTGTGGTATATCATCCCGATTGTGCTGATAGGGCTACTGTTCCTCGCCGCCGACGCACAGGTCCGCGCCCTGTGGCGGTGGCTCCGCGACCGCCTGCTGCCGCGCCCCAACCCGCACGCACCTAGCCCCGGAGACTAACATGCCCACCGCATCGCCCGTGTGGTACTTCGCCTATGGCTCGAACATGAGCCACGCGCGTATGCTGCAACGCGAGGTGCAGTACACTCAGCGGCTTGGCGGCACGTTGCACGGCTACCGCCTCGTCTTCAACAAAGTATCGCGCACATACCCCGGCACCGCCGTTGCCAACGTCACGCCCGACCCCGCCGCCCACGTCGAGGGCGTGCTGTATGCGACGAATGCAGCCGGGCTTGCCCGGCTCGACGAATGCGAAGGCGTAGCCAATCGGCACTATGAGCGCATCGAGCTACCCATCGTCAGCAGCGATGGCACCCCCCGCCGCGCGTGGGTCTACATTGCGTATCCTGCCCGCACCCACGCCGGGGCGCAGTTGCCTGTGCTCGCGCAGTATCTCACGTACCTGCTCGATGGGCACGACCTGCTGTCGCCGGAATACGTGGCACGCCTACAGCAAACCCCCACCGCCTGAGGCAGTGGGGGCAACGGAAGGGCACGGCTCGTCACGCGAGCGCGGCAGTCACGCGAGCGCGGTAGCCGTGTCAGCGTCAGCTAAGCAACCGCGTCCATGCGGGCAACCCACTGCTGCGGGTTCCGGATTTCGTCCATCGTGGGCAGATACTCCGGACCTTCCCACACCCGCGCCGCAAACGCGATGCCGCGTGCATCTACCACTGCATCCACGAACGCTTCGCCCAGTTGATACTGCGCCATCTTCAAGTCCAGCCCCGTCACCTTGAAGATCACCTGATCGAGGAGCGTGCGGTTCTGCTTGCGCTGCTGCATGCGCCGCTCGATCTCGGCGAACGACGGCAGCAGTTGTGCGCCAATCGCATTCATAACGTGGTTGCCGTAGCCCTCGACCAGTGCCATCAAAGCCTGCAACTGCATGAAGACCCCACGTTGTTCTTCCGTCAACATCAACTCAAGCCAATGCTCTTTGCCGCCCGTGCCCGCCGTGCGAAACTGCTCGATCAACGTCTGGAGGGTCATGCCCTGCGCGTTCATGCGCTGCTGCATCTGGTCGAAGAAGTAACGTACCAACCCGTTGAAATGTTCGCGCACCCACGGGTATGCCTCAAACTCAAAAACATGGGTCGTTTCGTGCAGTGCGATCCACAGCCGGAACTGCTCATCGTTCAGGTTGAGGTGCTGCTGCACGCGGGCAATATTCGGCTCGACAAAGTAGAGTGTGCCCTGCCCCTGCGGTTCGGGGGCGAGCAAGCTCAGGTCATACTGCCCCAGCACACGCCGCGCCATAAAGCCCAGCAGTGCGCCCATCTGCAAACCCACAAACTGGCTATTCAGGTCGCCAATCGTCACACTCAGCGACGAGTGGCGTGCATGCTGCTGGTACAGGTCTTCGATAGGACGAAACACCTGCCCGAACGACGCGATATTCGCCTGCAACCATTCGCGGCGGTCTACCACCACCACCCGCTCGACGGGCTGCGGCAACTGCACGCCAAGGTAGTCGGCAATCAGCGGCTCGCTACGGCGCACCAACTCGGTGTACTGCTGCTCACGGTGGGCACGGTTCTCCACGGGGGCTTGCTCCCACTGCGATACCGCCAGCGCGGTGCGGGTTGCCTGCTGCCAGTCAATCAACCGCAACGGCTTTTGCTGCACCGCACGGGCGCGGCTCTCAATAAAATAACGGACACCTGCCCCGGCAGCAAGACCGAGCACAATCACGGCACCCAGACGGCGCATATCAGAGGGGGTAGACACAATCACTATCCTTTCGTATCGTTGCCTGCGCTCTGTCACCACAGCACATTCGCTATCCATCTTAAGTATGTATGACAGTGTAGCACGGTTGCTCCAAGACTGTCGAGGTAGCGCATTCTTTGGGTACATCCTTGGACGCACACCCGCCGTCCAATGTTGCCCTACCACCCACCTTACGCAAGTTGCAAAAGTGTGGTATAACAGGTACGGAATGACAGAACAGCCGCCAACGACCAGCGCATTGCAGCTTGCCCCGTTGTTAACACAGATCGCAGACCTTGCGCCTGTGGCGGCGGCGCGTGCCCATGTTGCTGCTGCTGCCACAGGCAGTGTCACGCGCGTGGCACCCTTACTCATCGCGGGGCGCGTGCCGTTCGTCACGTTGCTTGCCCACGATGCCACCCTACCGCTGGTCTATGTGCTGCCGCACACCGAATCCGCGTTGCGGGTCGTAGATGGCTTGCGTCAGTGGTACACCGCCGCGCCGGTGTGGTACTTCCCCGCCAACGAAACACTCAACTACGAGTATGACTCGACGGCGGGCGCAACCGTAGCCCAACGCCTTGAGGTACTGCAAAACCTGCGCCAGTGCCAGCACGCCACTACCCCTGCCCAGCCAATCATCGTCACCACCATCCGGGCACTGTTGCAACCCACCCTCACACCCGACGAGCTGACCCACGCCACGCTCACGCTTCAGGTGGAAGAGACCCAGCCCCAGCATGGCTTTCTGCAACGTTGCCTATCGCTGGGCTACCGTACAGTGCCACAGGTCGAGCAACCCAGCGACCTCGCACGGCGCGGCGGCATCATTGATATGTGGATACCCGGCGACACGCAACCCCTGCGCGTCGAATGGTTTGGCGACGAGATAGACAGCCTGCGCCGCTTCGACCCCGGCACGCAACGCAGTAGTGAACGCCTCAACCGCATTGTGGTTGGTCCGCCGCAAGAGGTGCCCTTCTGGGCAGCTCCACACGCGCTTGCCGCCATGCAAGCCCTCGACACCAGTGGGCTACGCCCCGAAGCCGTGACCGAGTGGGAACGCTTTCTCACACGGCTTGCAGCCGGCGACCCCGCCGACAACTGGTCGTACCTTGCGCCCTTCTTCCGGCAGGTCAGCAGCAGTAACGACGGCAACGCCACGTTGCTAGCCCACCTGCCACACGGTGCCACGGTCGTTTTCAGCGACGCGCTGCCACTGGCGCACGCCGCGCACGACATGCACACCCGCGCTGAAGAACGCCGCCAGACCATGGTGGCAAGTGGCGAACTGCCCACCGACTTCCCGCGCCCCTACCTGCTGTGGGACGAACTGCTCGCGCCCGCCGCCCACTGGCGACTGGTAGACCTGACCGCCAACGACGGCGACATGGGACACGCGCCCTTTGCCGCGACCCTGCCGCGCCAGCACATCACCCTGCACGACAAACACGGCGATGCTCTGCTCCTGCCCGCCGACACGTATGGCGGCAAGCTCAAACGTGTGGTGCAAGACGTAGTGCAGCGCACCCGCCACACCGAGACCGTCACGATTGTGTCGTTGCAGTCTGCCCGCATTGACGAACTGATCACGCAACAGCGTATTGAGGACGACACCGCCGGTACCCCCGGCACGCTGACCATCCTGCATGGTGCCCTCGATGCCGGGTGGCGCGTGCCCTCCGTCCGCCTGACCGTCCTCACCGATAGCGAAATCTTCGGCTGGCGGCAACGCCGCTCGCTGGCAGAGCGGCAACGCCAACGCACGCGCACCACCAGCGAACGCGCGGCGTTCTTGCGCGGCTTGCAGGCGGGCGACTATGTGGTGCATATCGAGCACGGCATCGCAGTCTACGAAGGCTTGCTGCGGCGCACCGTTGCCGACATCGAGCGCGAATACCTCAGCCTGCGCTATGCGTCGGGCGACCGCCTGTATGTCCCCGTTGACCAAGCCGACCGCGTGGCACGCTACGTCGGGGCGGGCGACGGCACGCCGCAACTAACCCGGCTCGGCACGCAAGAGTGGGAGCGGGCAAAACGGAAGGCACGCACCGCCGTGCGCGACCTTGCCGACGAACTGATCAAAATCTACGCCCACCGGCAGGCAAACCCCGGCTTTGCCTACCCCCCCGATAACGACTGGCAGCGCGAACTCGAAGATGCCTTCCCCTACATCGAGACTGACGACCAGTTGCGCGCACTTGCCGCGATCAAGGCGGACATGGAGCAACCACACCCCATGGATCGGCTGATGTGTGGCGACGTAGGCTTCGGCAAGACCGAGGTAGCACTGCGGGCGGCGTTCAAGGCGGTGCAGGGCGGCAAGCAAGTCGCCGTGCTGGTACCCACCACCGTGCTTGCCCAACAACACTACAACACCTTTACCGAACGCATGTCAGCGTTTCCCGTCACTATCGAAACCCTGTCACGCTTCCGCAGCAACCGCGAACAGCAAGACGTGCTGCGCCGCCTCGCCGATGGGCAGGTGGACATTGTGATTGGCACACACCGCCTGCTCTCGCGTGACATGCGGTTCAAAGACTTAGGGCTACTGATTGTAGACGAAGAGCAACGCTTCGGCGTGCGCCACAAAGAACGCCTCAAGCAACTACGCGGCGAGGTAGACGCGCTCACGCTGACCGCAACGCCCATCCCGCGCACGCTCCACATGTCGCTCGCGGGCATCCGCGACATGAGCTTGATCGAGACCCCGCCCGAAGACCGCCTGCCGATCAAGACCTACGTGGTGCCGCACGACGAAAACCTCATCCGCGATGCCATCCAGCGCGAGCTTGATCGCGGCGGGCAAGTCTACTTCGTCCACAACCGCGTGCAGAGCATCTACCACATTGCCGCACAGCTCGCAAAGCTGGCACCCGAAGCACGGATCGGCGTGGGGCATGGGCAGATGGACGAGCGCGAACTCGAAAAGACCATGATCGAGTTTGTGGACGGCTCCTACGATATTCTCGTCGCCACTACCATCATCGAGAACGGGCTGGACGTACCCAACACCAACACGATCATCATTGACGATGCACCCAACTATGGGCTGGCACAGCTCTATCAGTTGCGCGGGCGCGTCGGGCGCAGTGCCACCCGCGCCTATGCCTACCTGCTGTACAAAGCCGACCGCTCGATGACCCAAGAGGCACAGCAACGGCTGGAAGCCATACAGGAGGCAACCGAACTAGGGGCAGGCTTCCGGCTGGCAATGCGCGACCTCGAAATACGCGGGGCGGGTAACCTGCTCGGTGCTGAGCAGAGCGGGCACATCGCTGCCGTGGGCTTTGACCTGTATACCCGCCTGCTAGAGCAAGCTATCCACCAACTCCGCACGGGCGAACGCGCAGCCCCCGCGCCTGCCGCCCCCACCGAGCCGCCAGCAACCGAAACGCCAGCGGTCGCGGGCAAGGGGCACAAGCGTACCCAATCGGCAGTGGTCAATGAAAAGGTACTCGTCAGTCCACTGGTCACGCTTGATCTACCGATAGATGCCTACCTGCCCACCGACTATGTGCCCGACGAAGCAATCCGCCTCGCCGTCTATCAGCAGATGGTCGCGGCGCAAGCACCCGACGCGGTGCGTGCGCTACGCCGCGACTTGCGCGACCGCTTCGGCGACCCGCCCGCGCCCGCCGAAGCCCTGCTGACGTGGCTGTCCATCAAGGCACTGGCATTGCAAGCAGGCGTGACCGCGATTGTCACCACCAACGACGAGTTCACCATCCGGCTCCCCATCATCAACGCGGTGCAGCAAGGGCGGCTCCAACAGCTTACCCGCAGCAACAAAGCAGTGCGCGTCGGTCCACAGTTCGTGCGCCTTGACCGCCGTATGCTGAGCAAAGGCGACGCATGGGTTACATTACTGAATGATGTGTTGGAACTTCTGATCCAGCCCGCAGAAGCAAGTCGCACCACCCGCAGTCAGACGCGGCGGGTAGCGGGCTGAAACAGCAACCCCCGTATCGGCTGATACGAGGGCGACACAGACCGGGGCTACTTCGTTTCGCGGTAGAGTACGTGGCGGCGCACAATGGGATCGTACCGCCGCAGTTCGAGGCGACTAGGGTCGTTCTTACGGTTTTTCTCAGTGGTATAGGTATGACCGCTCTCAGTGCTTTTCAGCTTGATGACGATGCGGTTGCCTTTCTTCGCCATAGCGCGGATGTCCTTCCTTCATCTTGCGTCTCATTCGTCTTGCGTCTCAAGAGAATATTACCTGTGTTTTAAATCAGATGCTATTGTAGCACCCTCGCTGCCCACTGACAAGCCCCATGCTGCCCCCACGCCCCGCCAACTGTCGCCACGCCCCGTGTGCAATTACTGTTCACACCCTTGACGTTCTGCCCTGCCTTCTCTACAATAGAAGAAAGACCTCACCCTCGCTGCGGGCAAGTAGGGTGTTTTTGTTTTTTTGGCAACCCAACACAGGCAGGAAGGAACCATAATATGGTACACGCACGAGGGTGGTTAGCAGGGCTGGTGATGATCGTGTTGCTCAGTTTACTCAGTGGTTGCGGGCTGGAGCTGACGAACGATGCCGCGGCACCCGTCGCGGGAACGGGCTACCCCGCCGCAGCAAGCGGCACGAAAGAAAAACCAGCCCCTGCCGACAACAACGCGCCTGCTGACGGCAACGCGCCTGCTGACGGCAACGCCCCTGCTGACGGCAACGCCCCTGCTGACGACAACGCCCCTGCCGACAGCAACGCCCCTGCCGACAGCAACGCCCCTGCTAACGCCCAGCCCGACCCGATGCTGACCCCGCAAGAGGTTGTGCGTATCCAGTTGACGGCGATGAGCGAAAACGACACACCCACCCCCGACAGTGGCATCCGCACTGCCTTCCGCTTCGCATCGCCCGCCAATCAGGAAGCCACCGGACCGGTTGACCGCTTCATCGAACTGGTGAAAAACCCAGAATACAGCCCCATGCTCAACTCGCGGCTGGTCGAATATGGACCGACGCGCATTGACGGCGACGCAGCGGTCGTCCCCATCCTCGTCGTCACCGCTGAAGGCGACACTGTGGGCTACCTGTTCGGCTTGACGCGTCAGACCGAAGCCCCCTACGAAGACTGCTGGATGACCGACGCAGTGGTGCCCATCGAGGTGCCGCCGAACCACAGCATGCCCACCGACGAAATCTAGGCGCGTGCGCCCGCAACAGGCTTGCTTCTTGCTGTCCTTGCTTCTTGCTGTCCTTGCTTCTTGCT
>CAZNQP010000057.1:8704-22828 GCA_964575355.1 uncultured Chloroflexaceae bacterium | reverse complement strand
GTGTAGCGGTGCGTGCCATCGGTCAGGGTCACGCGGGTTTCCGGCGGGGTGGGCGGGCAGGTCATAGGGTTGCTCCTTTCCATATGGGTTGCTCCTTTCCATATGGGTTACGCGCTTGAATAGTATAACAACACGACACGGTCAGATTAAATATATCTGAAGCTCGCATTATGTGCAACTAATTGGGTAACAACTGCGTGACAGGGTGTGTGGGGGGGCGGGTCAGCAACGACCGGGCACACCATGCTACAATGAGCACAGCATCGAGGACGCGAGGAGGGTGCCATGCACGATACCTACGACGAGCCGTGGAAAGAAGCCATTGATACGCTCTTCCCCGACTTCACCGCCTTCTTTCTGCCCATTGCCCACGCCGCCATTGACTGGCAGCGCGGCTATGAACCGTTGCCCACCGTGCTCGAACAGATCGTTGCCCGCAACCCCCGCGGCGGGCAGACTGTAGACCGCCTCATCAAAGTGTGGCGCACCGATGGCAGTCCCGCCGCCGTCTACCTGCACATCGAGGTGCAGAGCCAGCGCGACCCCACCTTCGCCGAGCGGGTTGCAACCTACCACTGGCGCATCCGGGCGACGCACCCCGACCCAGTGGTGACGCTGGTGGTGCTGGGCGATGAGGATAGCGCGTGGCGACCGGACCGTTACGCGTCGCGGCTGTGGGGCTGCGAGCTGACGCTGGTGTACCCGGTGGTGAAGTTGCTCGATTACCTGCCGCAGTGGGATGCGCTCCTCGCAGACCCCAACCCGTTCGGGCGGATTGTGCTGGCGCACCTTGCCACGCAGCGCACGCGCCACGACCCGCCGACGCGGATGCAGCAGAAACTCGCACTGATGCGCGATATGTACGCGCGGGGCTACAGCCGTGCCACGATCATCCAACTGTTTCGCTTCATCAACTGGCTGTTGCAGTTGCCGCCCGAACTGGAGGACGGCTTTTACCAAACCCTGAGAAGCTATGAGGAGGAATACACAATGCCCTATGTCACATCACTCGAACAGAACGCCCTCGACCGGGGGCGGGCGGAAGGCATGGTGGAAGAACGCCGCACGCTCGTGCTGCGACAGGTGGAGAAGCGGTTCGGACCGCTCGACGAGACAACCCGCACGCGGATCGCGCAAGCAGACGGTGCGGTGCTGGCAGACCTTGCACTCGCCCTCTTCGACCTGACCAGCCTGCACGACCTGCAACAATGGCTCGCCGACCGGGGCGACGCGTAGCGCGTGTGCTGCTGCACCGACGAGGAATACACAATGCCCTATGTCACATCACTCGAACAGAACGCCCTCGACCGGGGGCGGGCGGAAGGCATGGTGGAAGAACGCCGCACGCTCGTGCTGCGACAGGTGGAGAAGCGGTTCGGACCGCTCGACGAGACAACCCGCACGCGGATCGCGCAAGCAGACGGTGCGGTGCTGGCAGACCTTGCACTCGCCCTCTTCGACCTGACCAGCCTGCACGACCTGCAACAATGGCTCGCCGACCGGGGCGACGCGTAGCGCGTGTGCTGCTGCACCGACGAGGAATACACAATGCCCTCTGTCACATCACGCGAACAGAACGCCCTCGACCGGGGGCGGAAGCGGGCTATTTCTCTGTTATTTCTCTATAGGGGGGCGGGGAATATAGGGGAAGCGGGGATGGTGCCCGCCGCCGCCCGCCCGTCACCCCTGCCACGGGCACGCCCGCCGCGCCCCGCCAACGCACGGACAGTAGCATCGCAGTGTGATCGCGCAGTTGTGGCAAAAGCGAACTTGTGTCACAATACCTTTAGAATCAGTAGGCACTGCACGTCCGTTGATGGTCACAGGAACGGTTGACTATTGCTTGACCCACTATGAGAAGGACTTGATGATGAACAACACGCACAGCACAATTCGCACACTTGAAGAAGCTCTCCGGGAGCCGCGCCAATATCGTGACATGGACTTGGCACTTCAGCCAATGGATAACTTCAGCAGCACGCCGGGTGGTCCGCACGGACAGCCGCTCAGTTTTTGGGCAGCGTGGAACCTGAAGGATCGCCCGCGCCGCATCGCCCTGCTGCTCGATGACTGTCAAGAAGAGTACCGACCGTATGCAAGCGATATTCTGCCCAATCTCATCAAGCTGGTAGATGCGTTTCGTACCGCTCAAGCACAGAGCGACGGTGTGTGCATTGTGTGGAGTGCATGGACACGCATGTTTGACGATGGCATCAGTAATGCGATGGATCGCTGGTATGGTCCGAAAGGACTACGCCCCGACGAGCCGGAGAACGCCGTGTATATTTTTAACGGCGCACCCGGTATGCAGCCCCTCGCCGAAATTGCCCCCACAGAGGAAGAGGTTGCCGCCGGTTGGTTCTACCACGGCAAGCATCTGGATATGTTCTGGACTTTCGATGAGCACGGCAAATCCTATCTGGATGAAAAGTTGAAGGCAGCCGCGATTGACACGATTGTCATTGTGGGTCTCTGGACAGATGAATGTATCCTGAGCACGGCTTATGCGGGTAGCTCGCGTGGGTATGATGTCGTGGTAGTCAGTGACGCAACTGCAACGGCGACCGCCAACCACGAGATCGCCCTGAAGGTTGCGGGCAGCACTGTTGCCAAGGTTTTGGCAACCGATGACGTGGTCAGCTACATGCAGCACGACTTCATCACAGGCGAGCCGGGTGCCGTCAAAGGCACCAGCTACCCAGACGGACGCAGGGAAGGCTGACGCGGCGGTGCCGCTCCCGGCAGACTGCCACCGCCGTGCGTGCGCGCAGTCGCCGGGGGCACGCCGCCACCCACAACGGCGTGGGGAGCGGCGGTAGAGTAGTAGCGGTAGAACGATGGCAGAACGGTAGCAGGTCAATCCTCTGTCACACACGTATGACTGGTGCAGCCCAACCTACCGTGGGCGGCGCACCACGAGCGGCGTGCCTAGACGTACCACCACACCCCCCGTCGCGGCGACAGAACAACCGCAAAGACAGCGTAAAGAAAGACAGCGAAGGATAGCTTCAACATGAAAGTAGGCTCCCATCTTATTATTGGCAGTGTGCTGCTGCTGGCGGCGTGCGGCGGCGCAGCCCAGCCAGCACCCACCAGCAACGTGAGCGACACCAGCCGTAGCATTGCCCTGAGCACCCAGAACACCACCCCACCCGCCAGCGCAACCGGGGCAACCATTGACGACCTCTTTAGCTTCATTGGCGCAGACGAGCCGGGCGCAGTGGTACTGGTGGCACAGGGCGATAGCATCCTCTATCAGCAGGGCTATGGGCTGACCGCCTACGGTGCCACCAGTGCAGATAGGAATGGCACACCACTGGATGCCGATACCATCTTCCACATCGGGTCTACGGGCAAGCAGTTCACTGGGGTGGCACTGCTGCTGCTCGCACACGATGGGCTGATTGACTATGATGCCCCCGTCACCACCTACCTGCCCGAACTGGCAGGGCTGGCAGATGACGTGACCATTCGGATGCTGCTGCACCACACCGCTGGCATGCCCGACTATTACGACAACCTGCTCGACCTGAGCGATGCCCCCACCAACGCCATCGCCTTACAGTGGCTCGCCGACGAGGGGGAGTTGGTCTTCACACCCGGCAACCAGTTTGAGTACAGCAACGCTGGCTATGAGGTGCTTGGCTCCGTCGTCGAGCGGGTGAGCGGGCAGACCTTCGCGGCGTTCCTCGCCGAGCGGCTGTTCGTGCCGCACGCCATGCCGCGTAGCTTCTCGTTGCCCGCCAGTGACCGCCTGAACGACCCCAACCGCGCCCGTGGCTATACCACCGACGCAGGCGGCTTCGACCTCTACGACAGCGACCCACTCGATAATCTGGTTGGCTCCGGCTCGGTCTATGCGTCGGCAAACGACCTGCACCGCTACATAGTTGCCCTCAACAGCGACGCAATCGTGCCGCCGGATGTGCTGCGCGTTGCCTTCGAGCCTGCCCTGCTCAACAATGGCATGCGATACCCCTACGGCTTCGGGTGGGACGTGAGCGGCGACACCCCCACCACGTACTATGGGCACGCCGGGGCGTGGCAAGGCTTCGTCTCGTATGTGGGGCACTACCTCGCCAGCAACCTGACCATCATCATCCTGTGCAACCGCGACGATGTAGACACCGAAGCGTTATTCTTCGAGATCGCCAGCCTCTATGGGCTTGAATAGCACCCCCCGCCCCCTGCCCGTCGCCACACTGCCACACCCACCGTCGCCCCGCCTGCACGGGGCGCGGTCCGCTCGCGTGCGACCTAGCCCTGACTTGCCAGCCGCCGCCGCAAATCGCCCCTATTCGTGAACCATTCTCGTATTACAATGATCTAGAGAGACAAACTACAGATAGGAGCGTTATGCAACACATCGTTATTGTCGGCGGCGGCTACGCCGGATTGCGTGCCGCCAGCGGGCTAGGGCGACGTTTCGCCAGCCGCGACGATAGCGTGCGCGTCACCCTGATAGACCGCACCGCCAGCCACCAACACATCATTCGCCTGCACGAGCTTGCCGTCGGTAACGTCCAGATCAACGAAGCCGCCCTTGACCTCGCGCCGCTGGTGCAACGGCGTGCCGTGCGTTTTGTGCCGGGCACCGTCACGCACATAGACCGTGCCGCCCGCCTTGTCCATCTCGCCGATGGGCTGGCACTCAGCTACGATTGGCTCATCCTGACCCCCGGTGCCCAGACCGCCTACTACGACATACCCGGTGCTGCCACCCACACCTTCCCGCTACGTTCCATCGCCGAAGCCCTCACGCTCCGCCAGCACCTGCAAGCTACGATCGCGCAGGCTGCCCGCAGCGACGACCCCACCACGCGCCGCACGCTCCTGACTGTCGCCATCGTTGGCGGTGGGCTGACTGGCGTACAGATGGCGGGCGAACTTGCCGCGTGGCTACCGCGCCTTGCCACCCAGCACGGCATACCCATCCGCGAGTTACGCATCGCCCTCATTGAGCGTGGTGGGCAACTGCTCGGCAGCATCGGGGATTGGGCGGGGGGCATTGCAAGGCGCGTGCTAGCAGGGCGCGGGATCAGCATTCACACCAAACTGGCAGTCGAAAAGGTCACGCCGCAGCGTTTACAGTTTGCAGAGGGCAAAGGCTTACGGGCTGGCACCATCGTGTGGGCGGCGGGCATTGTTGCCCCGCCATGGCTGGCAACCTCTGGGTTGCCCACCGACGCACGCGGGCGGCTGTGTGTGGAACGCACGCTCCAGCTTCAGGGCGACAACAACGGGAACGAGCGTATCTTCGCCGCAGGCGATGCCGCCCGCATCCCGCGCCCCGATGGAAACTCTGTTGCTGCCACCGCCAGCTATGCCATGCGTCAGGGCGAACACCTCGAACAAGCACTGGCTGCCGCCATGCGGGGCACCACCCTGCCCGACTACTACCCGCTTGACCTCGGCTTGCTCGTGTCGCTCGGTCCCGGCGAAGCCCTCGGTACGCCCCTTGGCGTGCCTACAAGCGGCTTACCCGTCTGGCTACTCAAACAGGGAGTTGAAGCATGGTATCTGACCACCCTCTAATACGCACGGCACCACCCGCCCACGAAGAACGCTGGTGCCACGGACCCTACGGCAGCATGCGCTATCAGGTGATGGGACCGCCCGACGGCATGCCGCTCTTGCTGGTGCATGGCTTTGGTTCGCTCCTCGAACACTGGATGGACACAATGCCCACCCTCGCCGCCACTATGCGTTGCTACGCCCTCGACCTCTACGGGCTGGGCTACAGTGCTATGCCGCGCATCACGCCCAACACCCACCTGTGGGGTGAGCAACTCGCCTACTTCGCCGAGCACGTTGTGGGGCAACCGACCGTCCTCATTGCCAACTCGCTTGGCGGCAGTGCCGCCCTTGCCGCCGCCCGCCTGCGTCCTGCGTGGGTGCGTGCGCTCGTGCTGGTAGACACCACTGGGCTAACGGGCATGCTCGACAAGATTGACGTAGCGCGGTCGCTGTTTGTCGCGGCGGCAGGCGTGCCCGTGCTCGGCGAGACCATGACCCTTGCTCTGAACGGCAAACTGGGGGTACAAGCATTCTTGCGCGGGCTGTACTACCGCCAGTCACGGATACGCCCCGCCCTCGTCGCCGCCCTCGCCGGACCGTTCGGGCGACCGGGCACCGCCCGCCTGTGCCTGCACATGATCCGCAACCTCGACGACCTGACCGTCCCCATCACACGCGGCGACCTGACGATGCCGACGTTGCTGGTATGGGGCGAACGCGACCCGCTCTTGTCGCACCGCTTTGCGCCCATCATCCGCGACGCACTCCTGCCCCACGCCGACATCGTGACCATTCCCGAAAGCGGGCACTGCCCCTTCGACGAAACCCCGCAGGCGTTCATCGCGGCAGTGCAGCCATGGCTGCACGCCCTCGACCAACAGACCCACCCCCAGACCGAACACGTACACCTAAAGGAGATGGTATGACCACTGCCCCAGCAGACCTACCCACCACCGCCCTGCCCGACATTCATGAGGCATGGCTCGCAGGCGACCACGGCACCACGCGCTACTGGCTTGGCGCACGCAACGGCACCCCAGTGCTGCTGATCCACGGCTACGGCGGCTTGATCGAACACTGGCGACGCTTCTGGGGCACCCTCGCCCCCCATCACACCGTCGCCGCCCTCGACCTGCACAACTTCGGCTACTCGTCCCGCCTGACCGCACCGCCCAGCACCACACTATGGGCGGCACAAGTGGCACACCTGCTCCACCACCTCTTCGACGAGCCGGTGACGCTGATCGGGCACTCGATGGGCGGCATGGTGGCGGGGCAGGTCGCCCACGACTACCCCGACCGCGTGCGCGACCTCGTGCTGATAGACAGCATGGGCTTGCGCCCCGAAGCAGACCCGTCGCCACTAGCAAGCATCGTGCTGGGCGTGATACGCTCACCCATCCTCGGCGACAGCCTTGCCTCTCTCTTCAGCCAAGACTGGGCAGTCGAGCGCGGCTTGCGGGCTGCCTACCACGACCAGAGCCGCATTACCCCCACGCTCGTCGCCGACTTGCGCGGACCGTTGCGCCGAGCCGGGGGACCGCAGGCGTATCTGGCAGTGTCGCGCCAGATACCCACCTTTACGCTCAACTTCGCCCCCGGCGAGGTGCAGCAACCAACCCTGATCGTGTGGGGCGCACACGACCGCTCGATGCCCGCGACGCTGGCGGAACGGCTGCAACGCGAGCTGTACCCACACGCCGAGATTGCCCTGATCGCAGAGGCGGCACACTGCCCCTTCGATGAGCAACCCGCCGCAACAGCCGCTGTCGTGGTGCCGTGGCTAGTGCAGCGCAACAGCATCGCCTAGGCGCGGCTACACATACCACACCGCGCCGCTAGCGGCTTTCCACAGGCGGTCGTGTAGGGCGAGGGCGAACCCGTCTGCATCGTCGCCTGTGGCATGCTGGGGCGGGGCAGGGGCGCGGGCTAGCAACAGCACCGACGTGTCAGCATCGCGGGTGCCGGGTGCGCTATCGCGGGTGCCGGGTGCGCTATCCAATGCGTCATCAAGCGCACGCAACGCCGCATACAACCGTTGCGCCATCGTCGGCAGGTCTGCGCCCAACTGCTCGGTACGGACGAAAGGCGCGTGCTGTGCCAGCCATGCCGCGTCCGCATCGGGCAGCAACGCACCAACTGCCTTGCCCGCCTGCTGTGCCACGCTTGCCTGCTGCGCCAGCCACGCCCGGACTGCCGCCGTTGCCCCCACCACCACACGGAGTTCGTGCTGCGGGGCATAGTGCTTGAGCAGCATACCGGGGGCACGCAGCACGGCGGTCGGGGCATTGTCGCTGGGGGCAGCAGGCACCGACCGCGCAGCAGGCACCGCCACCGTCCCCAGTACCGCTTGCAGACGGGCAGGCGTAACCTCGCCGGGGCGCAGCACACGCGGCGGGTCAGCCAGCACATCCAAGACCGTAGACTCGATACCGATGGGTGTTGCGCCGCCGTCGAGCACCATGTCAATGCGCCCGTCGAGGTCGTGCAAGACATGCGCCGCCGTGGTGGGGCTGGTGTGGGCAAAGCGGTTGGCACTGGGCGCGGCAATCGGGGTGCCCGCCGCCACCAAGAGCGCGTGCGCTACCGGATGCCGGGGAAAGCGCACCGCCACCGTTGCGCCGCCTGCCGTCACCGCGTGGGGCACTGCATCGCCACGCGGCAGCACCAGCGTCAGGGGACCGGGCAGCAAGCCCGCCTGCCACAACTGCGCCACCCGTGCCGCCACGCGCGGCGGCAACGTCGCCGTCACGCGCGGCAGGTCGTGGCGAGCGGCAAGGTGGACAATCAGGGGATCGCTGGCGGGGCGTTGCTTGGCGGCGAAGATGCGCTGGACGGCGGCGGCGTTCAATGCGTCCGCGCCCAACCCGTACACGGTTTCGGTGGGGAACGCCACCAGACCGCCCGCCTGTAACACGGCGGCGGCGGCGGCAAGCGGTGCCGCCTGCGGCTGGGTGCTGTCAATCGCAAGGCGGCGCGTCATAGGCTGGGGGCTGGTCTCCGGTTCCATCGTACATCGGTTCCTTCCATCGTACACCGGGTGAATGCTAGGGCTTGCAGAGCATGCTATAATGGCGGTCATAATTGTAACACAAAAGAACGAAAAACCGCGTGCTGTATGCGTAGTACAGCCTATTAAGGTGCCGTATGCACGAAGAATCCTCAGTCCTATTTAATTTCCCTGAAACGAGCCACCCACGCGATGACAGCGGCGGGGCGGCAGGCGTATTGCCGCTCGTGCCACTCCAGCATATGGTGCTGTTCCCGCACATGCTCGCGCCACTCTTCATCACCGACGATACCGTCGTCCAAGGGGTCGAGGATGCGCTGGCGCACGACCGTATGGTCCTGACTGTTGCCCAGCGCGACCCAGAGCAAGACCTGAGCGGGGTCCGTGACCTCTACACCATCGGGGTCGAAGCGCACGTCCAGCGCATGCTGAAGATGCCCGACGGCAGCACCAGCCTCGTCGTGCAGGGGCGGCGGCGGGTGCGCGTGACCGACCTCCTCGAAACCCACCCGTTGCTGCTGGCACAGGTCGAACCCATCTTCGTAGATGATGAGCGCACGCTCGCCGTCGAAGCGATGATGCGGGCAGTCCTCTCGCTGTTCGAAAAGGTTGTGCGCCTGAGCCGCACCATGCCCGACGATGCGTACATTATGGCAATGAACGTGGACGAACCGGGCTGGCTCGCCGATCTCATCACCTCGACCTTGCCGCTTGAAGTGGCAGCCCGCCAAGAAATCCTTGAAACGCTCGACCCAGAAGAACGGCTCCGCCGCCTATCCATCCTGCTCACACAAGAACTTGACGTGCTCGAACTGGAAAGCCGTATCCAGAATCAAGTCCAGAAAGAGCTAGACCGTAGCCAGCGCGAGTTCTTCTTGCGCGAGCAACTCAAGGTCATTCAGCGTGAACTGGGGCAGATGGACCCGCTCCAGCGCGAGGTACAGCAAATCCGCGAACGCATCGCGGCGAGCGACCTGCCCGAACACGCCCGCGCCCGTGCCAACGAAGAGATCGAACGGCTTGAGGTCATCCCCACCGCCGCCCCAGAGTATGCTGTCATTCGCGGCTACCTCGATTGGCTCCTCGACCTGCCGTGGGCGACCTTCACCGACGACAACCTCGACCTGCACCACGCCAGCACGGTGCTCGACGAGCACCACTACGGCTTGCCCAAAGTGAAAGAACGTATCCTTGAGTTTATGGCGGTGCGCCAGCTTGCCGGTTCCAAACTGAAAGCCCCGATTATCTGCTTCGTCGGTCCGCCCGGCGTGGGCAAAACCAGCCTAGGGCGCAGCATCGCCACGGCGTTGGGGCGCAAGTTCGCCCGCCTGTCGCTGGGGGGGGTGCACGATGAAGCCGAAATCCGGGGGCACCGGCGTACCTACATCGGTGCATTGCCGGGGCGCATCCTCCAAACAATGAAGAATGTGAGCACCGTCAACCCAGTGTTTATGCTCGACGAAGTAGACAAACTGGGCAGCGACTTCCGCGGCGACCCTGCGTCGGCACTGCTCGAAGTGCTTGACCCAGAGCAGAACAACACGTTCAGCGACCACTACCTCGACATTTCGTATGACCTGAGCAACGTGCTGTTTATCACAACCGCCAACCTGCTCGACCCGATCCCCGATGCCCTGCTTGACCGCATGGAGGTGATCGAGATACCGGGCTACACCGAAGAAGAAAAGCTCCGGATTGCCCAGCAGTTTCTCGTGCCGCGCCAGCGCGAGGCAAACGGCTTGCCGCTAGGGAGCCTGACCTTCAGCGAAGCCGCCATCCGCGACGTGATTCGCTACTACACCTATGAAGCCGGGGTACGCAACCTCGAGCGGGAGATTGGTGCCATCTCGCGCAAAGTGGCGCGGCGCATCGCCGAACGGCGCAACCACCCACGGCTCGTGCGCCCGTCGCTGGTGGAAAAACACCTCGGACCGCGCCGCTACAGCTATGGTGCCGCCGAACAGAAGGACGAGGTAGGGGTAGCCACTGGCATGGCATACACCCAAAACGGGGGCGACATTATGCTGGTTGAGGTGACGCTGATGGACGGCAAAGCCAACCTAACGCTCACCGGGCACATGGGCGAGGTCATGCAAGAGTCGGCGCAGGCGGCACTGTCGTATGCCCGCAGCAACGCCGCCACGTATGGCATTGACAAACGCCGCTTTGACAAGGTGGACATCCACATCCACGTCCCCGAAGGAGCCGTCCCTAAAGATGGTCCGTCGGCGGGCGTGACGATTGTGACTGCGCTCATCTCGGCACTGACCAACCGCGCTGTGCGGCGCGACATCGCCATGAGTGGCGAGATTACGCTCCGCGGGCGTGTGCTCCAAGTGGGGGGGATCAAAGAGAAGGTACTCGGCGCACGGCGGGCGGGCATCCATCAGGTCATTCTGCCGCACGAAAACAGCCGCGACATGGTAGACATCCCGGCGGCAATCCGGCGCAACATCACCGTGCATTATGTCAAAGTGATGGAAGACGTACTCGAACTCGCGCTGTTGCCGCCGCCCGACGACAACCCACGCAAGCGCAACCGTGCGAGCAGCAGTGCCGCCGCCAGCAGCAGTGCCGCCAGCAGCAGCAGTGCCATTGCCAGCAGCAGCGCGGGTAGTGCAAGTAGCAGTAGCGCAGCGAGTAGCGACGACTAGGCAATAGCGCGGCAGACCCACCCGGCGGCAACCGAGCACGGGGGCGGGGGGCACTTACTCTGGGCGTAGCCAGTCAATGGCAACCCAGCCTTCTTGCCCGTCGGGGGCACGCACGTTGCGCCACGTCAGGTTATCCGCCTGCTGGTCGTCGCCGATCTGCTCGACACGGGTACCCTCCGGCAACGTCGTGAGAACGGTGCTGCTACTGCTCGGCGCATCGCGCAAAAACAACCCCTCGTTTGCCGTCCCCGCCACGACAAAGCCCCCGCCGCCACTGTTCGGTGGCGCGGCGGGTTGCGGTTGCTGCGCCGCACCCGGCAACGGGGCAGTCGGCACCACACCGGGTTCGGCTTGCGACGGTGCCGTGCTGTTCTCGGCAAAAGGGTTGCGGGCTTCGCCGCTCTCAAGGCGGTTTTGCAGCAGCAAGAACGCCCCGACAAACACCAGTACCACCAACACCCCACCCACCCAAAGGTAGCCGCCGTCGCGGAACCAGCGCACCACGCGGTTGCCGCCCGCCGCCCGCGAACGGCGCGGCTCTTCTTCGGCAGGCGGGCTACTGGCAAGGGGTCGCCGCCGCCATTCTGGGGGGCTACCCGCCGGGCGGGCGGTGTCATCGGGGAGACGGCGTGCTGGTGGCGGGGCGGTGGGCTGTTCGGCAGTGCCGCCGCGCCGCCGTGCGCGTCGCTGCTCCCAGTTACGCCGCGAGATTTCATCAAAATCATTCATACCGTTGGCTCCATACGTACTATGACCCATGATAACACAGCGCACAGACGGCTTCAAGCACCCACGCACGCCATTGCGCGGGCACACTGTGCGTGCTACAATACTTCTTATTACTTATTGCTATCAAACCGTATCGCTATCAAACCCCTGAAATAGTGGAACAGACTATGACCGACCAGACTGCCCCGCATCGGGAGCTAACCCCGCCCGCACTGCCCGGACTTGCCCCCGAAGCGACACCGCTCGTCGGCGTGGGCTTGGGGCTGACCGGGCTGCTGCTTGGTGTGCGCCCCCGCCTCGCCGCTATCCCGCTTGCGTTCACCGCCCTTGCCGCCCTGCTCTTCCGCGACCCGCAACGTACCACCCCCGACACCCCCACGCTCCTCTATGCCCCCGCCGATGGTACCATAACGGGGCTGGAAGAACAGTACGAGCATCGCTACCTGCACACCGACGCACTGACCATCCGGGTGCAGTCGCACCCCTTCGATGTCGCCGTCATTCGTGCGCCGCTTGCCGGAACCGTGCAATACCTCGCATATACCGACCACGGTAGTACGCTCTCCATCGGGCTTGCCACCGAATGGGGACCCATGCTGCTGGTGGCGCGGGTGGGCTTCCTCAGTCGGCACATCATTGCCACCGTCGCCGTCGGCGACAGCATCGAGGCGGGCGAGCGACTAGGCAATGCGCCGCTCCATTTCCAGACCGACCTGCTGATGCAGCGCGACAGTATGCACCCCTTCGTGCAGATAGGGCAGCACGTCAAGGCGGGCGAAAGCCGCATCGCCCACATTACCCCCCTATAGCAGTAGCCGTAACCCTAGAGCCTGTGTGTCTGTGCATCAAATCGGGTATAATGGCGGCGTGGTTTCTGAGACACACAACCTGACTGCCGAGCGAGAGCAAGCATGTATTGCAGCAACGCTGCACGGCGACGTGGCGGCATTCAATCAGCTTGTGCAGTTTTATGAAACCCGTGTCTTCAACCTGTGCTATCGTATGCTTGGCGACTACGACAGTGCCGCCGATGCTGCCCAAGATGCCTTCCTGCTTGCCTACCGGAAGCTGCATACCTTTCGGGGGGGGTCGTTCCGTTCGTGGCTCTTTCGCATTGCAACCAACACCTGCTACGATGTACTCCGCGCCCGTAAACGTCGCCCCGCCACCTCACTCGATCAGGCGATGGACGACCCCGACCACCCCTACGAACCCGCAGACGGGGGCGAACTTCCCGACGAGTTTGCCAGCCGCCGCGAACTCGCCAATGCGATCCAAGCCGCGCTAGCCCACCTGCCCCCCGACCAACGGAGCGTCCTCATCCTGATTGATATACAAGGCATGGCATACCAAGAAGTCGCAGACACGGTAGGGATCAACCTCGGCACCGTCAAGTCGCGCCTGAGCCGCGCCCGCGCCCGCCTGCGCGACCTGCTACGTGCCGGGGAACATCTGCCGCCCCGCTACCGTTACACCAGTAATGAGGATTAAGCCCCACACGGCAATGTGCGCGGCAATGAAAGCAAGCGGAGGAACTGGCATTTTCGGTGTATCATGGTATGAAGAAAAACGATGAGCATGCACAGCCCACATTCAGAGAATAACCTTACCCCGGCAGACCACGCACTGGTGTCGGCGTATCTCGACAACGACTTGACCGCGACTGAACGGCAGCAGTTTGAGCAGCGGCTCGCCAATGACCCCGCCCTCCAGCGCGAACTGGACGAGTTGCAGCAGGTGCAACTGCTACTGCGTGTGCTCCCCACGGTCACGCCGCCGCGTTCCTTCACGCTCGACCCGGCACAGGTTGCCCCCCGCCGGAGCCTGTTTGCCGCGCTGTTGGGCGTGCCCGGTGCGCTTGGTGCGCTGGCAGTCGTGCTGCTGGTGGTGCTCGTGGGGGTGTCGTTCAGCTCCGGAGCCGCCCCAGCCCCGGTAGCCGACACCGCCCCCGCCCCGGCAGCCGCCCCTGCCCCGTTCGCAGGCGACACCACGGGCGACGGAGCAGGGGAAACCGCCAGCGGGGCGTTCGAGCAGATGGGCGAAGCCACACAAGCCGTGCAAGAGAGCGAAGCCGCCATCGTTGAGTCTGCCGACGAAGCCGCAGAAGCCAGTGCCGGTACCCGCGACGAAGCCGCAGATGCTGAAGATACTATCGCGGAAGCCCCCGCCCTTGCGGGTGGCGCAGCCTCAGCCGACGGCGTAGCCCCAGCCGAC
>CAZNQP010000057.1:0-8604 GCA_964575355.1 uncultured Chloroflexaceae bacterium | reverse complement strand
AGCCCCAGCCGACGGTCTCACCGCCGCCCGTGCCGTGCCGACAGCTACGGGCGGCGCGGCGGCACAGGCAGCCACGACCAGCCTCACTGCACCCGCCGCGCTCCCGTTCGTACAAGTTGTGCTAGGCACAACCGCCCTGCTGCTGCTGGCGGCGGCAGTCTGGTTGTTGCGTCGCCGCGCCTCTCGCTAGCTTCTTCCCGTGGACGACTACGCCATCGGCATAGACCTCGGCGGCACGCATATCCGTGCGGCTCTTGTCCGTGCTGATGGCACGCTGCACGCCCAGCACAACCGCCCCACGCCCGCCAGCGCGGGGGTGGTAGCCGTTGTACACGCCCTTGCCACTGCAACCACCGCCATGCACGCCGCGCTACCACCGGGCGCAACCCTGCGCGGTGTAGGGGTGGGTGCGCCCGGTTCCGTCAATGTGCCCACCGGGGTCGTGCTGACCGCCGTCAACCTGCCGGGGTGGCACGACGTACCGCTCCGCGATGCCCTGACGACAGCCACGGGCTTGCCGGTGCGCCTGACCAACGATGCCGCCGCCGCACTGTACGGCGAGTGGTATTATGGAGGGGGCAAGGGGTACAGCCACCTGCTGTATGTTACTGTCAGCACGGGCATCGGCGCGGGGGTTATCAGCAATGGGCACCCACTGGCAGGCACACACGGCACAACGAGTGAAGCGGGACAGATGATTATCAATTTGCAGAGCCGCACCACATGGGAAGAACTAGCATCGGGCACCGCCCTCGCGCGGGCTGCCCGTACCGCCATGCCCACCAACCCCGCCAGCCTGCTGCACCGCATGGCATCTGCCGCAACCGTGACCGCCGTCCACGTCGCCCGTGCCGCGCAGCAGGGCGACCCGCTCGCCCGGAGCCTGTTGCATCGGCTGGGCTATGCGCTGGGCGTGGGCGTGCTCAACCTGCTATACCTCTTCCACCCGCAACGGGTGCTACTGGGCGGTGGGGTCATCAGGGGCAACCCGTGGTTGTTGCCCACCGTGCGGCACACCATCCAACGCTACGCCCTCAACGAGAGCTACCAACAGATACCCGTCGAGCTTGCCCCGCTTGGGGTACGCGCGGGGGTACTCGGTGCCGCCAGCCTGCACTTCGCCCCGCAGCCCACCCACTCGAACGATCCGGCATGAGCAGCAGCACCGCCACTATCCCACCGCAACACCGCCAGCTGGTGCGCCGCGCATGGGCGGTGCTCACCGTGGCGTTCGTCTTATTCTGTATCCTCGCGTTCATGCTTGTCACGCTCAGCTACAACGCCTACATCAGCGCAATGGAACCCCGTACCGCCACGCTCATCGTGCGGGGGGCACCGGACCTGATTTTCTGGCAACGCGAAGGGCGGGCAGCATTCGAGCAAGCCCGCGATAATCAGCGGCTCGAACCCGGCGGGCAAGTCAAGGTGGGATCGGCGGCAGGGTACGGGCAGGCGGCAACCATTCGCCTTGCCGACAACAGCACCCTCGACCTGTGGTCAGGCACTACAGTACGCCTTGATGCCATGGAGGTGAGCCAGTGGACGGACAGCCAGCAGACCATGCGCTTCGAGCAGTACGACGGCTATGTCCGCTATGACCTGCGCGACGACCAGCCCTATGAGCGTGTTACCTTCGAGGTGCAGAGTGGAACCGCCAGCATCCGCTTAGACTCCGGCGGGAGCTACAGCATTGAGCGGTTGCCACCGCGCCGCACCAACCGCTTCGTCCGTACTGCCTTCTCGCCCAACATCACGGGCACCGATATTGGCGTGCGGGCGGGCAGAGCGACTGTCACGACGGGCGGCGAAACGCGGGTGTTGCAGGCGGGCGAACGCCTGCTGATAGACCCAGCCGGCAAGCCCGGACAGGTCATGACCGCCGAATGGGAACTCATCCGCGACGGTGGCTTTAGCCAACACACCATTGAAGAGTATAACAACACCACCCGTAGTATGCTGTCACAGCCATCGGTACAACGCTCGACGACGTGGCAGGTGTTCAGTGGCAGCGGTCCGGTCAATGCGACCCCGAACGGCTTCTTCAGCGTAGACAGCATTTGCCCACCGCCCAACCTGACCGGCGACGACTGCGGCGACACCAACCGCACGACTGCCGCCGTGGTCTTGCGGACGGGCGGGCAAACCACGTCGTTTATCACTGGGGTACGGCAACAACTCGGACCGCGTGACAATGGCGTGGACATCTCGGAATATCGCGCCCTGCACTTCAGCATGTGGGTGCAAGTCCTCAACCAATCTATCCCGCTCGCGGGCGAAGCGGGCACCGAATGCCCCGTGATGGTGCGCTTCAACACCAAGCTCTACAACCCGACCGACCCAGAGCAAGAACGGGTCATCTGCTTTTTTGCCAGCGACGCCCCCACCAGCGAGCCGATGCAAACCCCGAACGTGTCGTACTATCGGGTGCCGCCCGGCGAATGGTACCCCTTCAGCATCAACCTGCGGACCCCCGAATGGTTGCCTGAAACGCGCTTCATGCAGAACATTGAGGTGTATGCCAACGGACACGACTACCACGCCCGCTTCACCGACGTGTCACTGCGCGGCTTTCAAGAGGACGTGCCCCCCGCCTACGTGAGCCAACCCGCCGTGCCGATTATCCCGCAGTAGCCCCCACCCAGCAAGCAGCGTGTTCCACCACACACGCCGCAAAATCGCTCTTGACGTGTCGTAAATATTCGGTATAATCGTATACAATAGAGCAAACGCATCATTCCCATAGCAAGAGCCTATCAAAACACTCGCTACTACCAAAGATACTATTGTTGGTTTGTACGACATAGGTTGTTGAAACATATCCGCACTTAGCTAGTTGGCAGGCGGGTAACACCATGAGCATAGCGCAACTGAAATGGGTTGTATACAATTGTGGAAGATGTCCTGAACATCACGAGCGACAGTGCCGCCGACACCACCTATGACACGTTGCGGCGGATGCTGATCGAGGGACACTACCCTGCCGGGGCGCACCTCGTCGAAGAACGGCTCGCCGCCGAACTCGGCGTAAGCCGCACCCCCATCCGGCAAGCTCTCGCCCGCGCCGCCGCCGAAGGACTCGTCCGTATCTACCCCAACCGTGGCGCGGTCGTCCGCACCTACACCCCCGAAGACCTCATCCACGCCTATAACCTCCGCGCCGAACTTGAGGGCTACGCCGCCTACGAAGCCGCCCGCGCCATCACTGCCGCGCAACTCGACATACTCGACCGCGCCGCGACTGCCCTCGAAGAAGCCACGCTGATGCGGTTTGTGTCCGATGCTGCCGAGATACACTATCTCGTCGCGCACAACCAGCGATTCCACGATGTCGTGGCGCTTGCGAGTGGCAACTCGCGCTTGCCCGACCTGCTCAAGCTCGTGGTTAACGTCCCGTTGCAGTTCCGTAGCTTCAACTGGTACACCCGCGACGAGCGTATCATCTCCAACTTTTTCCATCGCAGCATCCTGCACGCGCTCCGGAGCGGTCAGCCGAACCGCGCCCGCGCGTGTATGCAAGAGCATATTTACCGGGGGCGCGATGCCCTACTCACCAGTTTAGACACGCAGAGCGGCGACCCCGCTCCCTAGCACGGCAAGCAAAGAAGCCACCAAAGGAGGACGTATGGCGTATCGTGTTGGCGTAGATGTCGGTGGAACCTTCACCGATATGATGTTGCTCGATGAAACCACGGGCAAGTTCTGGCGGGTGAAAACCCCTTCCACCCCCAATGACCCCTCGGAAGCCGTCTTGACCGCACTGGAGCGCATTAGTAGCGAAGCCAGCATTGACCCCCGCAACATTGCCCAGATTATGCACGGCACCACCGTTGCCACCAACGTCATCCTTGAAGGCAAGGGGGCGCGGGTCGGTCTCGTCACCACCGAAGGCTTCAAGCAGATTTTGCACCTCGCCCGTTCGCAGACCCCCGGACCGCTCGCGGGCTGGATCATCATGATCAAGCCAGAGCCACCCGCGTCACTCGACAACACCGTCGAAATCCCAGAGCGTATGAGCGCACAGGGCACCGTGGTGCGCGAACTGGACGAAGCCGCCGCCGAGCAAGCCATTCGGCAACTGGTGGGGCAAGGCATCGAAGCTCTGACCATCTCGCTGATCAACTCGTTTGCCAACGCCGACCACGAACGCCGCCTCAAGGCGATTGCCGAGCGTGTCGCGCCCAACCTGCCCGTGACCATCTCGTCGGACGTGCTGCCAGAGTTCCGCGAGTACGAGCGCACCCTGACCGCCACCATGAACGCCGCCGTGCAACCAAAGGTTGCCAGCTACCTGCACAACCTCGAAACGCAGTTGCAGCAGCGCAACGTGGGTGCGCGTGTCAACATTCTTCGCAGCGACGCGGGCTTGATGACGCTTCAGGCTGCCGAGCAAAACCCAGTCTACGCGATCTTGTCGGGACCGTCGGGCGGCGTGGCGGGTGCGCTGCAAGTTGCCACCCGTGCGGGCTACCCCAACATTCTCACCCTCGATATGGGCGGCACTAGCACCGACGTGTCGCTCTGCCGGGGCGAGCCGACCATCGCCCGCGAAACGCGCCTTGGCTACTTCCCCGTCAAGGTGCCGTCGGTAGACGTGCATAGCGTCGGCGCAGGCGGCGGCAGCATCGCGCACGTCCCCGAACTGACCAAAGCGTTGCGCGTCGGTCCGCAGTCGGCGGGGGCAGTGCCCGGTCCGGCGAGCTACGGCAAGGGCGGCGACCAGCCGACCGTCACCGATGCCAATGTCGTGTGTGGCTACCTGCCACCGTCGTTGCTGGGCGGCGAAATGACACTGGACATGGATGCTGCCCGCACCGCCGTGCAGTCCATCGCTGCTGCCACTGGCTTGCGCGTGGAAGATGCCGCCGAGGGTATCATCAAGATTGTGAACGAGAACATGTTCGGTGCGTTGCGGCTGGTGTCGGTGCAGCGCGGCTTCGACCCGCGCGAGTTCGCGCTGATGGCGTTCGGGGGGGCAGGTCCGCTGCATGGCAACGCGCTTGCCGAACTGCTCGGCTCGTACCCCGTGATTGTACCGCCCGCACCCGGTCTGCTGTGCGCCCTCGGCGACCTATCCGCCGACTACCGCGACGAGTTCGCCCGCACCTACATCCGCACGGTTGATATGATTGACCGCGACGAGATGCTCGCCGTGCTGCAAGAACTGGGCGACGAGGCACGCGCCATGCTCAACGCCGAGGCTATCCCCGCCGAACGGCAGGAGGTCGCTTACAGCATTGACATGCGCTACCTGTTGCAGGGCTACGAAATCCCGATTACCGTTACGCCGGACGAGTTCCAGCGCGCAGGCATCGAGACGTTTGTCGAACGCTTCAGCGAGACGCACGACCGTATGTACGGCTTCCGTCTCGACAGCCCCGTCGAGGTTGTGAACGTGCGGGCGGTGGGCATCGGCAAGGTGAGTCAGGTCGCGTTGCCCGAAGGCGACGATGCCGGGAGCAACCCCGCCGCCGCGCACGTCGGCACGCAGCAGATGTACCGCAACGGCGAATGGCAACCCGCCGCGGTGTACGACCGCGCCAAGTTGCGCCCCGGCAACCGCGTGCTTGGTCCCGCGATTGTGACCGAACTAGACAGCACAACCGTGGTGTTGCCGCACCACGAAGCCACCGTGGACGCATACTACAACCTGCTGATCAACCCGGCGAAGTAGCCGCCAGCGTTGACAGCCCAACCGCTTGATGACTGCGTGAGAGCCACAAACCGAGCGAGCTAGAAAGAGGGAGACAAGACCATGACCATAACCAACGTGGCGGCAATGCCCGACAAAGCCATTGACCCGGTGACACTCGATATTATCGAGAACGCCCTGAAGAACACCCGCTTCGAGATGGACGCGGTGCTCTACCGCACCGCGATGAGTCCCGTCATCCGCGAGCAGCACGACCAGTTCCCCATGATCACCGACCCGCAGGGGCGCATGGTGGTGGGGCAGTTCGGCTCGTTCATCGCGGGCTTGATGCAAACGTGGGATCAGAGCATCGAGCCGGGCGACGTGATTATGCTGTCCGACCCCTACCTGTGCGGCGGTGCCATCAGCCACGTGAACGACCTGCTGGTGCTGGTGCCCATCTTCTACGACAACGAGCTTGTCGGGTGGGCGAGCATGTTCGGGCACATGCAAGACGTGGGCGGTCCGCTCACCGGCTCGCTCCCGACGGGTGCCACCTCGATCTTCGGTGAGGGGCTACGCCTGCCGCCCGTCAAAATCTACGCGGGCGGCAAACTCAACCGCGCCGTGCTCGACATCATGCTCAACAACGTGCGCCAGCCCGACATGAACCGCGCCGACCTGATGGCAATTGTCGCCAGTTGCCGCACCGCCGAAAAGCGCGTCGTCGAGCTGTGCGACCGCTTCGGCAAAGACACCTACCTTGCGGCGTGTGGCGCACTGCTCGACCGCACCTACCGCGCCATGAAGCAATTGATCGTGCAGAACCTGCCCGAAGAGCCGCAATTCTTCGAAGACTACATTGACGACGACGGGCTGGGCAATGGTCCCTTCAAGATGAAGCTGACCATCTGGCGCGAAGGTGACGAAGCCTACTTCGACTGGACGGGCACCGACCCGCAGGCACTCGGACCGATCAACTTCTACCTCAACGAAGGTATGTTTAAGATGTTTATCGGGGTCTACCTGATTATGGTCTTCGACCCGCAAATCCTGTTTAACGATGGCTTCTACCCCTCGCTGCACGTCAAGATGCCACGCGGTAGCCTTATCCAGCCGGAGTTCCCCGCCGCACTAGGGTGCCGCACGCACGCCCTCACGCGCCTCTTCGATGTGCTGGGTGGTGCGCTTGCCAAGCGTGCCCCAGAGTTCACGACGGCGGCGGGCTATGGCACCAGCCCCTACATGCTCTACAGTGGCTACAAAGACGACGGCGAGTTCTACTACCTGATGGAAATCACCTACGGCGGTATCCCCGGTCGTCCCATCGGGGACGGCATGGACGGGCATTCTTGGTGGCCACTGTTTACCAACATCCCCACCGAATACCTCGAAAGCTACTACCCGATCCGCATTGACGGCTACACCAGCATCGCCGATAGCGGCGGCGCGGGCTTCCACCGTGGCGGCAACGGCATCGAGAAAGTCTATACCTACCTCGAACCGGGCGAAGTGAGTATCCACGACGACCGCTGGCTGACCCCGCCGTGGGGCATTCTGGGCGGCGAACCGGGGATGCGCTCGCAGAAACTCTTGCGCCGCGCTGACGGTAGCGAGGTGATACTGCCCAGCAAGTGCGATCAGGTGACGGTCGAAGCGGGCGACCAGCTTGTGTACCGCACGGCGGGCGGTGGTGGCTGGAAAGACCCTCTGACGCGCCCCGCCGATGCCGTCGCGCGTGACGTACGGTATGGCTTGGTCAGCCGCGCCAAAGCCGAAGCCGCCTATGGTGTGGTGCTCACCGACGACCTGACCGCCGACGAAGCCGCCAGCACTGCCCTGCGCGCGCGCATCGTTGCCGAGCGCGGCGAGGTCGCGCCCTTCAACTTCGGGCCGTCGCTGGATGAGCTACTGGCAACGGCAGCGGAGCAGACCGGGCTGCCCGCCCCAACGAAGCCACAGCCTGTGCGCTGGGCAATGGCCCGCGCCGCCCGCACCGCCGCGCCTGCCCGCAACGGCTCGTCCAATGGTGCCCACCACCGCAACGGGGGCACTGGGCACCCTGCCGCCGATACGGTTGCTGTGGACTCGACGAAGAGCACGCCGACCGTATAGCCCAACGCAACCATCGCAATGGGTACGGCATTGCCCAGTCTGCTCTGCCGTACCGGTTGGCGCAATGGTGCGCCACCGATGGGGGCGATACCGCACCGCCCACGACAGACACGAAAGCAACACACGCAGAGCATACAGAAGCAACGAACAAGGGGGGACACAATGGCACTTGATGAACTTGCCGCCAACTACCGCGCTAGTGGGCTTGGCAACCGCGTCGGCTTTGGGCAACGCCCCGCCGTACTGGTGATTGACTTTGTGCATGCCTACACCACCCCCGGTTCGCCGCTCTATGCTGCGCCGGGGGTGCCCGCCGCCGTCCGCGAGACGGTGGAGCTACTCGCAGCCGCCCGTGCCCACGACGTGCCGATTATCTACACGACCGTAAGCTACCGCCCCGACGGACGCGACGGCGGCATCTTTGTGCAGAAGGTGCCCGCCCTGCTGCAACTCACCGACGACTCGCCACTGGCGGCGATTGTAGATGAGCTACCACCGCAACCGGGCGACCTCGTTGTCAACAAAAAATACGCTAGTGCCTTCTTCGGCACCCACATCGCCGCCACCCTGACCGCACTGGGAGTGGATACCGTCATCCTCACGGGGTGCTCGACCAGTGGCTGCATCCGGGCAAGCGCGGTGGACGGCATGCAGTACGGCTTCCGCGTGATCGTGCCGCGTGAGTGCGTGGGCGACCGCGCCCCCGAAGTCCATGAGGCAAACCTGTTTGACATAGACGGCAAGTATGGCGACGTGATGAGCCGCGCCGACGTGCTTGCGTACCTACACAGCCTGCCAACGCCGGAGGCTTAGCCAAGCCAAACAAGTGCTATGCTCTAGTGCTTGTGCGACTGTGCTAT
>CAZNQP010000056.1:0-23011 GCA_964575355.1 uncultured Chloroflexaceae bacterium | reverse complement strand
GTGCTCGATGAGGATCGCGTAGCGCGTCATTCGTCCACCTCTAGCTCATCCTTCACCAGCACGTCCACCGACACCCCGAAATACTCCGCAACCTTCAGCGCAAACTCAAGCGTGGGTTTGCGTTTGCCCCTGTAGATTGGGGTGATATTTTGGAAAAAGAGCAACGTGACAGCGGCAATACAGCGCACTACAAAGCCAAACCAAAAATACCACCCCAATCTACAACTACATCTACAGTTGTGGGGAGAAGTGGTGGGTCGGGAGGGGATCGAACCCTCGACACTCTGATTAAAAGTCAGGTGCTCTACCACTGAGCTACCGACCCACGCACAGTATACCCCGAAAGCCAGCCGCGATCAAGGCAAGTTGCCAGCTCCTACCGAGGCAAGTTACCAGCTTCTACGGCATAGCAACGCGCATAGGGGCAACCTGTGCGCGTCAATCGCCAGCCCACATCTATTGGTGGTAGCGCGGCGGTTGTGCTGCGCTACGCCCCACTCGGCGGGTCGCTCGTGCCACGCGCCGCCGGACGGCGCAACCACAACAACAGTGCCAAGAGCAAGATACCCACCGCCGTCGTGATGAGCGTGTCCCGTACAAACGACTTCACCCCCGCGACCGCCTCGTACTTCCAGCCTCTGTCGTGCATGCGCTCGTGGTGGGTGTGCGCGGGCGGCGCAATCATCAGCATCTCACGGTCATACAGGGGGTGCCCGTTCACCGTGACAACCGCCGCAGCACGTCCCATCACCGCCTGTTCGTGCTGCGTCGCCAGTGCCGACTGCCGACCGGCATACCAGCCACCAGCCACTGCCGCAACCAAGCCGAGCACCACCAGCACGCCGTATACAATCGTTCTCATTGTATGCTCCTTACACTCGCGCAGGGCACGCCCCGCGTAGTAGACGCTCCTGTACTGCCAACGTTGTCGGCAACGATAAAGTTCAAGGCTTTACGCCGTTGTTGGTTGATACGGTAGCGCAATGGTAAAAGTTGCACCCGTGCCAGTGCCCGCCGACCATGCCGTAATGGTGCCCCCGTGCGCGACCACCAGTGCCTTCGCAATTGCCAGCCCCAGCCCTACCGACGTGTCATCGTTGCTGCGGGCAGCATCGGCACGATACAACCGCTCAAACACGTTCGGCAAGTCCGCTGGCGTGATACCCTCGCCCGTATCGGATACAGTCAGTGTGACCTGCTGGTCAGCCCACGCAGCACCGAGCGTAACCGTCCCGCCTGCGGGCGTGTGGCGCAGCGCATTGTCGAGGAGATTACCCAACACCTGCACCATCCGTCGTGTATCGAGGGCAAGCGTCGGCAATTCGTCCGGAGCTACCAGCACAAGGGAGACCTGTTGCTGGCGGGCAAGTTCGATGTGGCGAGCGATCACGTGCGCGAGCAGGGGGCGTAGTGCGGTTGGTTCAGTCTGGATGTGCAGTTCGCCCGCATCTGACCGCGTGAGGAGACCGAGGTCAGCGACCAGCCGTTGCAGGTGGGTCACCTCCGCACTGACCGTCGCCAGCCGTTCGTGGGTCGGTGCAAGGTCGCCATCGTGCATCGCCGTGATATACCCGCCGATTACTTGCAACGGGGTACGTAAGTCATGGGCAATGTTGGCAGTCATCTGGTTGCGCAACGCAACCGCCTGTTGCAGATCACGGCTCATCGCATTGAAGGTTGCCGCGAGTTGTCCCAGTTCGTCTTGCGAACGCACAGGCACCTGCCGTCCTAGTTCGCCCTGCTGAATTGCATGTGCTGCGCCCGTTAATTCGCGCAGGGGGCGCGTGATGGTACGCGCAAACAATGCCCCCACCAGCAGTGCCGTCACGGTAGCACCGAGGGTAGCCAAGAGGAGCGCGTGGTTTGTACGCTCAAGGTATTGGGCTTCTTCTCGGCGCAACGCGAAGGTTTGATGTGGCGAGGGCACCAGATACGCAACCGTGGTTGCATCCACCGTGATCGGCACAGCGGCGGGTAGCGTTGCAGGCGCACGCACGCGCTGTGCGGGCACCCCACGGGTGGGCACCAGCACCTGCCCATCTGGCGCGATTACAGCGACGGTGCCGCGTATACGCCCTGCCGTACCAGTTGTCAGCGGTGGGGGTAGCGGTGGCGGGGCACCCCGCCGCGCCCCCGGTGGTGGTTCTGCCGCAGTACCGTGGGGTTCAAACAGCCCTGCGAGCGTGCCGTTGGTGGTATAGTAGGCAGTGATCAAACGCTCAAGGTTGGCTGTTTCTTGCTCGATCAGCAACGCCTGAAAGTTGCTGGTGCGCGTGACATTGACGAGCACAAACATGAGCACCGCCGCCACCAGTGCCACCCCCAGCATCATCAGCAATAGCCGTAGTGTCAGCGAGCGCACGAGGTGCCGTCCGTATGCGTAGTGTCTGCCTGCTCCCCGTTGCTGTTGCGTTCCTTGCGAAAGCGGTAGCCCACCCCAAACACCGTAGTGATGTAGTATGGTGCATCGGGGTCTGCTTCGATCTTCATACGCAGATTCCGCACATGCACACTAATCGTCCGTGCGGTGCCTGTATAGCCTGCGTCCAACAGTCGCTCATACAGCACGTCACGTGGGATCGTCTGTCCGCTAGCGTGCATCAGCACCACCAACAGCGCGAACTCGGTTGGTGTCAGTTGCACGGGCATATCACGTACCGTGACCGCATGGGTATCAAGATCAACCATCACATCGCCGCTGTGCAGCACGGCGGTGGTCTGTGAGCCCTCTACGCGCCGGAGGACTGCCCGAATGCGTGCGGTCAGCTCGCGCATCCGAAAGGGCTTGATAATGTAGTCATCGGCACCAAGTTCGAGTGCCCGCACGGCATCGCTCTCTGCATCGCGGGCTGTGATGATAATGACCGGCGTGGTGTACTCGCGGCGATAGGCGGCGAGAAAGCCGAACCCGTCAAGTTTTGGCATCATAATGTCGAGCAGCACAAGGTCAGGACGCGCACGGCGAGCAATCTCAAGCGCGTCTTGTCCGTTGCTGCTCGTAGCGGCGCGGAAACCCTGTTCGGTCAGATATTCTTCTAGCAGCAAGCGTACATTCGCGCGGTCATCTACAATCAAGATTGTCGTTGATGTTGGGTGGGTGTCCATCTGTTCGCTTCCTCGTCCCCTTGCAATCTGGGTTGTTGCCCAATCATAGCATATGCTTCTTCAGATTTGCTTTAGCACCAGCACCCCAACCCACAGACACCGCCATTTCGCCATTTCGCCATTTCGCCATTTCGCCATTGACGCGCTGTCACCGCTCTGCTATAATCACACGGTACGCCGGGGTGGCGGAATGGCAGACGCGCTCGGCTCAAACCCGAGTGGGCTAATCACCCGTGTGGGTTCGAATCCCACCTCCGGCACATCTTCGTACAGATTGCACTGACAACATCGGGGCGTGGCTCAGCCTGGTAGAGCGCCGCGTTCGGGACGCGGAGGTCGGAGGTTCAAATCCTCTCGCCCCGACCACACTTGCTTCTGTGCGAAAAATCAGTGTGACCTGATTATGGTGACTGATCATGATTGGGGGCAACCGCCACGGTAGCCCCTGCCTGCTCCGCTTGGGCAGGTGGGGGTGCTTGTGGCGGCTTTGTTGTTCACTAGCTATACGTGTTGCCGTGTATAGCTTGTCGTGTAGGCAGTACGCCCACGCTCCTCATTTGCTGATAAGCGGCAGAATAGGTATCCTTCTTCCTTCTTTCAGGGCGCGGGCGGTGGTGCATCGTCGGTGGTATGGGCATTGGTGGGGCTGTGTAGCCCGCGCACCAGCACCGGACCGAAGCCAAGATAGTCACACGCGGTAAGCTGGTAGTACACCCCGTCTACCCGCCCTTGCACTGCTCCCGCCCAATCTTCGCGGCGGTGCAGGTGCCCATACACACATGCTTGTGCGTGTGCGTCTGCAATCGCGTGGGCAAAGGCTGTGGGCTGACGGTTGTAGAAGGGCGGATAGTGCAACAGCACAATCAGTGGTGTGTGTGCGTGGCGTAATCGGTTGGCAGCAGCAAGGGCGCGGGTGAGCATGCCGAGTTCGCGCTCGTAGATGCGCTGGTCAGTTGCGGGCTGAAAGCCGGGCATTTCGGGTGTCACCCACCCGCGTGTTCCGCATACCACCGCGCCGTCAATGGCAAGGGCATCGCCGCTCAAGAGCGAAAGGCTGGCGGGCAAGCGACTACGCACTGGGTTGACACGGCGTGGGCACCAGTAGTCGTGGTTGCCGCGAATCAGGACTTTGTGACCGGGGAGCGCGTCAACCCACTGCAAGTCGGCGAGCGCATCGTCCAGCTTCATTGCCCACGAGATGTCACCTGCCAGCAACACATAATCGTCGGGTTGTACCCGTGCTTGCCACGCAGTCGCAATCCGTGTGGCGTGGTTGTGCCAGTGCTGCCCGAAGACATCCATTGGCTTCGGGTAGACCGTCGAAAGGTGCAGATCAGCAATCGCCCAAATCATCACAGCTACAGTGGGTGCTACTTGTCGCGGTCGAGCACGTACTGGGCGATGGCACCCATAGTGTCACGGGCGGTGCCAGCCGGGAACTGCTGGAGGATGTCGTTGGCTTTGGCAACGAGCCGCTGGGCTTCGGCGCGGGCGGGCGCAATGCCCAACCGTTGCACTTCGCCCAGTGCCCACTGGCGTTCGTCGGGGTCGGTGGTGTCAATGGCGGCGGCAAGCCGTTCGCCGCCACCTGCGTGTACCGCATGAATAAACGGCAACGTGATGATGCCCTCGCGCAGGTCGCCGCCGATAGGCTTGCCTGTCACCGTTTCGTCGCCGATATAGTCGAGCACATCATCTATAATCTGGAATGCTAGCCCTACGTCGTAGCCAAACTGACCAAGCGCGGCAATTTGCTCGGCACTGCCGTTGCCGCTTGCCATGCCTGCCTTGCAGCCTGCCTCAAACAGGGCGGCAGTCTTGGCACCGCTCTTATAATAGTATTGCTCAAGGGCTGTTTCCAGCGGGGTGGTGGTCATCACGGGCGACAGTTCCCCTTCGCAGATCGTCATGACCGCCTGCGAGAAAAACGTGATAACGCGCGGGTCAGGCGCGAGTGCCATCTCGCCCGCCGACAGCGCGAAGAAATAGTCGCCTACCATCAGTGCAACGCCGTGATCCCACCGTTGATGAACGGTGACATTCCCGCGTCGGCGTTCGGCTTCGTCCACAAGGTCGTCGTGGACAAGGGACGCGGTGTGGATCAACTCGACGGCGGTTGCGGCGTGCAAAACGCGGGCGAAGTCATAGGTGCCAAGTTGGGCTGCCAGCAGAGTCACCGCCGCCCGCAGGCGTTTGCCGCCCGACTCGAGCAGGTGCTTCCCCGCGACCTTCACGACCGCTGACCGCGACTCGATACGCTGAAGAATGACCGCCTCGACCTGTTCCAAATCAATACGCAGAGCGGCGGGCAACGTGAGCTGTGAAGCCATGAAGTACTATCATTTCTTGTGATAAAGATAACCAGACTTGATTCTACACTGGATAGGCGTGTGACGCAAACTCCCCGGTTGTTCGCTGTGCCGCCTGCGCGTTTGCGTTGAGGACTGATTAGGAATGAGCATTCAGTATAAAGGATTGTTTTGTATGAACAAACAGTTAAAGCACAGCGCGGCAACTCGCCCGCCAAAACGCCCGCCTCCCGTGGCGTGGGTGGTGGACGCAGGGTTATGGGGCAATACAGTGCGTTTTGCGCTGCGGGTACGTAGGCGTATATCGCCCCCATTTTTTGTGCCGACTATCTCCGTATGCCTTGTCAGTCGCCTGTGTGATCTTGCACGGATAGAAAAATAAGGGTACCATACATCTGTCAGTTATGGAACAGGAACGTATCAGAGCACTGCCCGGTAACGCAATAACAAGCTGAAGTACAGCTAGGGCGTGTTAGTGTGTCAGTGTGTCCGTCAGAGGTCTGAAGTAACAGGAGGTTTTTGTGAAGCTACGTATGCTTGGGTTGCTGGCAACCGTACTCGGTTTGCTGGTCGGGGTCTATGCCACCCCAGTGATGGCTCAATCGCAGCAGGTACAGGATCGGCTCCTTGCCGAAACGCCTGCACAGGACGAAGGTCCTACGGCGCGGATTAGTGTTGTCCATGCCTCGCCCGATGCACCTGCCGTTGATGTCTTCCTGAACGGTGCCTTGACGCTCGAAAACGTGGCATTCTTTACTGCCAGCGATTACCTGCGTGTCCCGGCAGGCGAATATCGCGTACAGGTTGCCCCGACGGGTGCCGGTGCCGATGCTGCCGTGATTGATGCAACACTGGTACTGGAAGCCGACAAGGTGTACACGGTGGCTGCTGGTGGCTTCCTCGCCGACATCACAGCGTTTGTGTCGGAAGACAACCTCGCCCCGACCCCGGCGGGCATCGCGCGTGTGTCGGTTGACCACCTGTCGCCGGATGCCCCGCCAGTGGATGTCAAGCTGGCAGATGGCACCTTCCTTGCTGGGCCCATTGCCTTCGGTGAAAGTGCCGAACTTGAAGTTCCGGCGGGCACCTATGACCTGATCGTCACCCCGGCGGGTGCCACCGAGCCGGTTGTCATCAGCCTGCCCGGTACGGTGCTCGAAGAAGGGAACTTCTACAGCGTGTTTGCTATCAACCCGCTGGCGGAAATTGTTGCCGACCTGTTCGTGACAAACGTAGGTGTCGCAGAAGTTGCGCCGCCGCCAGTAGACCCCGCGCCAGTGCCGCCCGCGCAGGTGAGCGTGGTGCATGCCTCACCCGATACGCCGGCGGTTGACGTGTTTGTAGATGGTGCCTTGACGCTCGAAAACGTGGCTTTCTTTACTGCCAGCGACTACCTTAATCTACCTGCTGGTCAGTACCGCGTGCAGGTTTCCCCGACGGGTGCTGGTGTTGAAGGTGCCGCTATTGATGCCACTGTTACCGTTAACAGCGGTCAGGCATACACCATCGCTGCTATTGGCTCACTCGACGCGGGTACCTTGACTGCGGCGGTCTTCGAAGACAACCTGTCTGCCCCCGCCGATGGCGAAGCTCGTGTGGGAGTGGTGCATGCCTCGCCCGACGCTCCGGCAGTGGATGTGCGCCTTGCCGATGGTACCGCGCTGATCTCGAACCTCGCCTTTGGTGAAGCCGTGGAACTGGATGTGGCGGCGGGTACCTATGACCTGATCGTCACCCCGGCGGGCGACCCCAGCACGGTTGTGCTCGACTTGGCGGGCACCACGCTGGAAGCGGGCAACTACTACGATGTGTACGCGGTGGGCTTCCTCGCTGACATTCGTGCTGAGTTGGTTGTTACGCCGCTGGCGGCTGCTCCCGCACCCGAACCAACCCCGGCACCGACCACGCCGCCTGCCCCGGCTCCGTCGCCGACCCCGGCTCCGCCAGTCCAGTTGCCCGAAACGGGCGGTGGCAACACCGACGCTGGCATTCCGGCGGGCGTGCTGATGACAGTGGCACTTGCGCTGATCATCGGTGGCACGGCACTGACGTTCGGTCTGCGTCGCCGCGCCCAGTAGCGTGTGTGGCTGACTGTTAGGCTGAGCGATAGGCTGACGAATAGGCTGGCTAACAGGCTGACCAACAGCCAGCGGTTAGACGTTAGGGGCGGGGAGCTACGGCTTCTCGCCCTTGCTGTTGCACAGCCTGCTCGCAGACGGCGCGTACCGCCTGATACTTTTGCTCCCACGTATAGTGCTGCAAAACGTGCTGCTGCCCCACCCGCCCGAATGCCTGCGCGAGGGTTTGATCGCGGAGCAACCGCTCAATAGCGCGCGTGAGTGCGGGCACATCGCCGAACGGCACAAGCAAGCCGTTTTCGCCGTGGCGCACCACTGCCGGGATGCCCCCCGCCCATGCCCCAATGACGGGTTTTTCGTAGCACCACGCCTCAAGGAACACAATGCCGAAGCTATCGGTACGTGATGGCAGCACCAGCACATCCGCCGCCGCCAGTGCATCCAGCCGCACCGCGTCAGGCACAAAGCCGAGCATACGGGTGCGGGTGTGGTCACTAGCGGGCAATGCCGCGTAGACCTGCTCGAAGTGCTCAAGCGTGGGTCCGATCTGTACCCACACCGCGTTGCTGCCCGCCTGCCAGAGGCGTTGCATTGCTGCTAGCGTATGCACGGTGCCCTTATCGTAGGCGGCAGCACCCAACGACAGCACGACGGGCGTGTTGTTGTCCAGCCCGTGCGCCTGCCGGAAGCGTGCCGCATCGCCGCCGTGCAGGTCGGCGGGTGTTACGCCCACCCCAATGGTGTGCAGCCGTTGCGGTGGGATGCCGCGTGCCTGCAAGAAGCGGTGCTCTAGGGTAGTCTGCGCGATCACCGCGGCACTGCGGCGCAGCAAGTCAAGCTGGTGGGGCATGCTATAGTACTGCACGATCTGTGGGTTGCCTGCCTCGCCCAGATGCACAAAAGGTGTACTGACGATGGGGATGCCGCGCTGTGCCGCCCACGTATGCACGGGCAGCAGCATAAAGTCGAGCGTGATGTTAGTGCTATGCACGAGGTCAACGTTGTGCAGGAGCGGGTCTTCGTAGAGCAGGGCGGGCAGCGCGGGCAGGCGTGGCGTGACCAATGCGAGCCGCCGCAAGATGGGCACCGCTTGCGGCGCGGGCAGGGTGCGCCCAATCTCGACCATCAGGCGGCGCAGCACGGGGTATGCTAGGGGCGGGGCAGGCAGGCGGGCGATGGGTACCCGCCGCACCTGCACACCGTTGTGGTGGTCGTCGCGGGCGACAATGCTGCGCCGCCCCGTCATCCAGAGGTGTTCAAGGTCGAACGCATCGGTGGTCAGTACCGTCACGCGGTGCCCGTCGCGCACCCACCGCTCGCCCAGTTCGACGAAATAGCGGGCGGCACCACTGGGCACCGGGCGGTACAACTGAACGACGTGCAGGATGTGCATGCCGTGCTACCCAGCAAGCTGAGCACGCAACGCAGCGGCATCGGTCACGGGCAACTGGCAGGTAAATTGCTGACAGACGTATGCCGTTGCCTTGCCATCCACGAGCGGGCGGTCAGCCAGCAGGGGCGTATCCACGGGGGGGGGGCTGCCGTCGCCGTCGCTGTACGCTACCACCACATACGGCTGATAGGTAGCCGTTATTGCCTGTTGCAGGGCGGGCAGGTCGGGGGTGCCCGGTGTGCCCACCAGTGCCACTTCGCGTACCGGGGTCAGCGCGAAGTCGGCGGCGCACAGCATGCGCCCGAAGCCCGTGGGAAAACGGCGCATGAGCGAAGCGTTGCCCCCAATGACCTGCATCGCCCGGTCGTAGTAGCTCGTGTTGCCCAGCAGTGCCGCCAGCCGCAGCAGCACATCGGCGGCAACCGATGTCCCCGACGGCGTGGCGTTGTCGGTGCTGTCACGCGGGCGCGTCACCAGTTGCTCTTGGTCGGTGGCGGTGTCGAAGAACGTGCCCGGCTCGTCGTCCCAGAACAGGCGCAGCATCTCATCGGTATGCACGATAGCCGCCTGCAACCAGTCGGCGTTTCCGTCTACGGTATAGAGCGCGAGCAAGCCATCTACCAGCAGGGCGTAGTCCTCAAGGAAGCCGGGGATGACCGCCTGCCCGTCTTTCCAACTGCGAAGCACGCGCCCATCGGTGCGGCGCAGGTGGTGCAGCACGAACGCCGCATTGCGTTGCGCGACCGCGCGGTAATCGTCGCGCCCAAACGCCGCCGCCGCTGCCGCGAATGCCCGCAGTGCCATGCCGTTCCACGCAGTTAAGATTTTCTCGTCGCGGGCGGGCTTGCTGCGTTGCTCGCGTAGCGCGAACAGTATATGCTTGCTGCGGGCGGCGACGGCGTGCAGGCGTTGCTCGTCCACCCCCATCACCCGCGCAACGTCGGCGAGCGGGCGCGGCAGGTGCAAGATATTCTTGCCCTCGAAGTTGCCGCCCGCCGTCACGCCATACAGTTGGCTGAAGAGCAACGCATCGCCGCCCAGTGCCTCCCGGATTTCGTCGGCTGTCCAGACGAAGAACGCGCCCTCTTCGGGGCGTTCGCCGGGTGCGGGTGCGCTGTCAGCATCCTGCGTACTGTAGAAGCCGCCGTCGGGGTGCAGCATCTCACGGACCATATAATCGAGCGTTTCCTCGGCAATGCGGCGGTACAGTGGCGTACCCATCACCTGCCACGCCTCGGTATACAGCCGTGCCAGTAGTGCATTGTCATACAGCATCTTCTCGAAGTGCGGCACCAGCCAGTGGTCGTCTACGCTGTAGCGGTGGAAGCCACCGCCAAGCTGGTCGTACATGCCACCGTGCGCCATGCGTGTCAGTGTCAGGTCAAGCATGCCCTGCGCCGCTTCGCTCCCGTCGCGGTGGACAAGCCGCAGCAGAAACTCCAGTGTCATCGGTTGGGGGAAGCGCGGCGCACGCCCGAAGCCACCATGCCGTTGGTCGAACGCCGCCATGAGTGCTTGCAGCACGTCATCGAACAGGGCGGGCGTGACAGCTTCGTTGCTCGCGCGTGCCGCGAGTTGCTGCTGCATATGGCTCAGCAGTTCGTTGCCAGCGTTCACGAGGTCGTCGCGGCGGTTGGCGTAGGTGCTGGCGATAGTCTCGAGCACCTGCTTGAAACTTTGCATGCGGTAGCGAGCGGCTTTGCTTTCGGGCGGGAAGTAGGTGCCGCCGAAGAACGGGGTGCCATCGGGCAGCAGAAACACATTGAGTGGCCAGCCCCCCTGTCCGGTCATAGCCACCACTGCCGTCATGTAGATCGAGTCAATGTCGGGGCGTTCCTCGCGGTCTACCTTCACATTGACGAAGTAGCGGTTCATCAGCGTGGCGGTCGCCGGGTCTTCGAAGCTCTCGTGCTCCATCACCGAACACCAGTGGCACGACGCGTAACCCACGCTAAGGAAGATTGGCTTGTCTTCCGCGCGGGCTTTGGCAAGGGCGGCTTCGTTCCACGGGTACCAGTCTACCGGGTTGTGGGCGTGCTTCAGCAGGTAGGGGCTGGCTTCGTCTATCAGGCGGTTGGTGTAACGATGGGTGCTGCCGTCGCTCATCAGGGCTGTATCCTTTCTGGGTGTGGGGTTTAGTAGCGCGTAATCAGGGCAATGCGCTGGTACTGGCTCAGGCTACCGTCGTCTACAAACACGACTTCGCCACCCTTCGCCAGCATCGTCTCGATAACCTCGTCCACTGCATCGTCAAGGTCGTCCGGGTCACGCGGCACGTCAATCGGGTCTAGCCCGGTGCCCTCGGCGTTCACGCGGGCAGGGTAGTTGAAGCCTTCCTCGACGATGAGCTTTGCGCCGCGCCCGACGTGGGCAACCCGCCAGATGTCGCTCATGGTTGTCACCACGCGCTGTGCGCCTTGGGCGGTGTTCAGCTCCTCCAGCACGGCGGCTTGGCGGGCTTGGATTGCCGCCGCAACGATGGGCTGGATCAAAGCGGCAAGGTCGTGCGGGTTGGTGCGGTCGTGGCTGCCGAGTACGCCCTGTTCGACCAGATATTGCCCGTGGTGGGTCACTTCGCGGAAGAACGAATGATAGCGGTCAACGCCCACGAGCACCACCGGGAGCGGGTCTTCTGCCAGCACTTCACCAAGAGCCTGATCAACCTTGCGGAAGAACATGCGGTGGTTTTCGTCGCGGTACGCCGAACTATTAACGGCGGGGTCGTTCGGCAACGTGGCACCACCGCCCGGTCCGCTGTGCGTCAGCGGGAAGGCTCCCGACGTAATCTCGGTCAGGTCGCCGCGCACGCCTTCAAACAGGCGGGTGGGTTGTTCGCTCAAGACCAGCACGAAATAGCGTGGGCTACGGTTGAGGGCATAGACCAGATCGCGGGTGTAAAAATCCTCGTCTACGATGACGCGCTCTTCAAGCGTGAAGGGTAGGTAGAACTTGTTCGCATACGAACTACTTGCGAAGATCGCAAGCCCATCGAGCGTATGCGTATAATCTATCTCAGCGACTACCTGTTGCAGGTTGGCTTGCAATGCTTGCAGGTCGCGCTCGGTAAACTCGGTGAGCAGACGGTTGGTTGCCTCGGTGACAAGGTTGCTAACCCGGATCGGGTCTTGGCGGTTGGCGGGCGATGTACGGTGGGTCGGCAGGGTGATGGTGACGCTGGGGTATTCTTGCTTAGCTTGCAACCGCAAGAGATCGGCACGGTTCATAGCGATGTCCTCTCTGTACTCAAAAGCCGGACGCTTTGTATGAAGTATTGTACACGATCTCGGCGAGTGAGCCGGTTGCCGGGGGCGGGGTGGCTCTGGCGGCAGCCCATCGCGCACCGTGGGTTGCACGCGCCGGGCATCCCCGAAAATACGTTGCCCGCCTTCGCGCTGGCGATCCAGCATGGCTATGCTATCGAGCTAGACGTACAGCGTAGCAGTGACGGACACGCGGTTGTATTCCACGATGCGACGCTTGCGCGGCTGACCACGGGGCAGGGTGCCGTCGCGGCGCACACCCTCGCGGCACTGCGGGGTCACACTGTGGGCAATACACTCTATCATATCCCATCGTTAGCGGCAGTGCTGGCGTATGTGCGTGGGCGCGTGCCGATCGTGATCGAGGTGAAGCAACCCGCAATGGATACCCGCGATACCCGTCTGGTGGCGGCGGTATGTGCGTTGCTGCGCGACTATCGCGGGGCGGTGGCGGTGCAGTCGTTCAACCCGCTCGTGTTGTTTTGGCTACGGCATGCCGCGCCGCATGTGCTGCGCGGGCAAATCGCGGGTGACTTCCGTGGGGGTGGGCTACCACTGGGGCGGCGCGTGCTCTTGCAAACCATGTTGCTCAACCACCTGACCCGCCCCGACTTCATTGCCTACGACGTGCAGGCGTTGCCGTCGCTCTGGGTGAGCTACTGGCGGTGGCGTGGGGTGCCCGTGCTGGCGTGGACGGTGCGGACTGCCGCCGCGTGGCACACGGCACGCGCCCACGCCGACAATGTTATTTTTGAGCGGGTGTATGTGTAGTATATATAGGTAGGGTGCAGCCCACCCCGGCACGCCCGTGTTGCACCTGCCGGGGTCGTCTGTGGGGTGCCCGTGGCTCAGGGGAGCCATGCAAGCGGACTGGCAAAATCAATGCCCGTGACATTGAGCGGGGCGGGCGCGTTGCCCGGTTGCCACAGCCACAGCGTCGCCGGGTCGGTGTGCCCATAGCGTTGCGCGGTGGGGAGCGCACCGCCGCTATCCTGCCAGCCTGCGGGCATCGCCACCGCAAGCTGGACACCCGTGGGACTCCACGCCGCCGCGGTCACATTGGGCAGGCTATCCACCACGCGCCCGGCGGTGGGGAGTGTGCCCGTTGGCAAGATAATCTCACCCGCCGTGTTGGGCTGAATAACGCGCAGTTGCCAGACTTCGTAGCCGTCCCAGCCGCGTGCGTCGCTGTAGTTGTGCTGCACCACCGCGATGCGCTGCCCATCCGGGCTGTAGGCGGGCGGCAACAGCCACCCGGCACCGTCGTGCAGGATGGCACCCTCACCGTCGAACGAGTTGGCAAACTCGGTAAAGCTAATATCTACGGCTGCCATGTAGCCGATAAAGCGTTGGTACGCGACCTCGTCGCCGCTAGGGGCGAACGTGGGGGCAAAGACCACATACCCGTTGCCCTGCGAACCCTCGCCAGCGCGGGCGAATGTCCAGCCGTTTTCGCCCTGTCGGTTAACCAGCGTGATGGTGTTGCCCTGATTGACCGGACCGCTACTAATGGCAACCTGTTGCGGTGGGGTGGCATACGCAACCCGTTTGCCATCGGGCGAGAACGCCGGGTCGCACCCGGCACCCAGTACCGTATCCTGTGCGCTTGCTACATCATAGACATGGACGGTGCTTTGGCTACACCACACCGACCAGTCGTTCCAGCTTGGTTGCACAGGCGGCGCGGCGGTAGCCGCCGAATATGCCAGTGCCGTGCCGTCTGGTGTCCACATCAGGTCATGCTCGTTGGCTACCGTTGCCGTGAGTTGGCGGGCGTTGCTGCCGTCGCGGTTGATGAGCCAGATGTCGTTCTGGCGCACGGCAGCGATGCGGCTCCCGTCGCGGCTCGGCGCAAACGACTGCACCCCATCGAACAGTACGCGCTCTTGCCCATTGTCCACACGGTAGGCGGTGAGGGTGCCGCCGCGCACAAACAGGATTTCACTTGCGCTACGAGCGGCAGGCGGTGCCTGTGCCACGGCGGGTGCTTCGGGGGGGGCACTGGTTGGGGCTGCCGGAGGTGTGGGCGGGGCTACCGCAAGCGGTGCCGTGGTTGCGGTGGGGGCGACTGGGACTACTGTTGGGGCTGCTGGGGCTACTGTTGGGGCTGCCGCGAGCGGTGCGTCGGTGGGTGGTATGGCAGGTTCCACAACAGCCTGCCCCTCAGTGGCATCGGCGATTGGCTGGCGTTCGGTTGCCGCGCTGTCAAGGCTGCCCGGCACACCGGCAATTGGTGCAGGTGCGCTGGTTGCCGTAGCGGGTGGCGTGACAGTCGGCAACGCAGTGGGCAATACCACATCGTTAGCAGGCTCGGCAGGCTCGGCGGCGACGGCATCGCGCATGCTGACGGTGGGTTTGGCGGCGGTGGTCTTTTCGCTGGCGGTGCCGCTGTCGCTGGCGGTGGCGCATGCAGTCAGGAGCAAGCCAAGCAAGAGCAGCAGCAGCAACATACTGCCACGACTACTCCGTGTTTGGTTTTGGCGCGGATCATTGCCTTCGGGTAACAGGTGTATCATGGCTGGTTATCTTTCCCTACGATCTGTTATCGTCTATCATTATGATGCCAGAAGTATCCCTGACAGAACAATGATAACCTACTTGTAACGAACTGATGGTACGGTTACGTCGTGTGGTTGCTTCGCTGGTGCGAGCATCCAAATGTGCTACATGTGCTACATGTGCTACGCGACGCATCAGATGAAAATGCTTATGTCTTTGTGACGAAACCAAAGTATACATTGTTGCACGTTCTAGAATGCAGGCGGCACGCATCGCTTGTTTTGTTTCAACATAACAATGACCAGAGCATACCAGTATTGCAACCTTGCCAACGGTACGATATAATGTTTGATGGTATAGAACACTATCACAATGCTTGACACTTCGTATCAACAGTTGGGTGACAACAATAGTTCGGAGGCGACAAGGATGGTAACTGTTGGCAGTCTGATACATCAGCGGTACCGCGTTGTGCGTGAGGTCGGTCGCGGTGGCATGGGTGCCGTCTACGAAGCCGAAGACGAGCGGTTGCATGTGCGTGTAGCACTCAAGCAAACGCTGGTGAGTGGCTCCGATCTTATCCGCGCCTTCGAACGCGAAGCCCATCTGCTCGCCCGCCTGCGCCACGCCGCGCTCCCGGTCGTCAGCGACTACTTCAGTGACGAAAACGGTTCGTTCCTCGTGATGCAGTACATCACAGGCGACGATCTGGGGACGCTCCTTACTCGCCAGCCAGAAGGCAAGTTTGACCAAGCCACGGTGGTAGCGTGGGGCGACCAGCTCTTCAGTGCCCTTGACTACTTGCATCGGCAAGACCCGCCGATCATCCACCGTGACATCAAGCCTGCCAACCTCAAACTGACCGGCGATAATCAGATCATCCTGCTCGACTTTGGACTAGCGAAGGGCGCGACGATCCAGCAGACGGCGATCGCCAGCAACGTGAGTATCTTCGGCTACACGCCCAACTACGCGCCGCTCGAACAGGTGCAGGCGAAGGGCACCAACGCGCAGAGTGACATTTATGCTGCTGGGGCGACGTTCTACCACCTCCTGACTGGTATCCCCCCGGTTGACACGATGACCCGCCTCGAAGCCCGCGCCCGTGGGCAGGCAGACCCGCTTGTGCCGCCGCGTCAGCTTAACCCGTCGGTCAGCGAACCCACCAACAATGCACTGCTAGGGATGCTAGGGTTGCTCCAAGAAGAACGCCCCGCGACTGCCACCGCCGCCCGCGACGTGCTCGCCAAGGCTGCCAGTGGTCAGGCAGTGTCTGTACCGCGCGTGACCGCCGTGGCACCCATGCCGACCGCTGTTGCCCCCCAGTACCAGCCGTCGAGCCAACCGCCGTACCAGCCGTCGAGCCAACCGCCGTACCAGCCGCCGAGCCAACCGCCGTACCAGCCGCCGAGCCAACCCCAGCCCACTAGCGGGGGCAACCGGGCGTGGCTGTACATGGTCGGGGGCGCGATGGCGATGCTGTTGCTGCTTGGTATGTTTGGGCTGGGCTGGGCAATGAACCAGCCCAATGCCACTGTCGGGGATGCAGGCGACGCGAACGGGGGCAGCACGGTGGCTACGACTACCCCCGCCGATGGTGACGGTGCCGGTGGTGTCGCCAGCGGCGAGCCGACGGCGGAACCCACCGCCGAACCAACGGCAGAACCCACCGCCGAGCCAACAGCAGAACCCACCGCCGTACCACCCACGGCGACTGCGCCGATTGCGGTAGCACCACCGAGCGACGTGTGTAGCACGGGGGTCGTAGTAGGTGTTAGCGAGCTAGCGATCAACTCGCAGCCTAACCGCGCCTCGCAATACCTGATTGCGGCTGCGCCGCAGGGTGCCACCGTAGATGTGCTGTGCGGTGATTTGGTTGAGGCAGACGAACGTTACTGGGTGGTGGTGCGCTATGGCGGCGTGCAGGGCTATATGAGTACGCGCTACCTTTCGATTGACGGTGCGCCACCCATCGCACAACCCGTTGCCGTTGCGCCGGAGCCAGCACCCGCCGCGCCGTCGGGCGGGGGCGGCGACATTTGTGGCTATGGTACCGTGTTTGGGGTGTCGGCACTGGCGATCAACTCACAGCCCAACCGCGCAAGCCAGTATTACATCAGCGAGGCTCCGGCAGGGGCGCAGGTGCCGATCCTCTGTGTTGACCGCGTGTATGCCGATGAACGCGAGTGGGTCTTCGTTAGCTACGGCGGCGTGCAGGGCTGGATGAGCACGCGCTTCCTGTCAATCAACTAGTCACCGACCGGCACCTAGTCGCTCGCGGGTGATGTCCCCGTGTGGTGCGGTTGCCCATACCACACGGGAACAGACAGAACGGCGTTACACGAGTTGGGCACCGCCGTCAATGTGAATGACGGTACCGGTGGTAAAGCCGTTTTCTATCAAGTAGAGCACGGCACTCGCCACGTCGTCCGGCGTGCCAATACGCCCAACGGGGAGTTGCTCGGCGGTACGAGCGAAGAACGCTTCGCGGCTGTCGTCGGTCAGGGCATCCCATGCGGGTGTATCCACGACCCCCGGTGCTACGACATTCACGCGCACTGGTGCTAGTTCTACGGCGAGGGCGCGGGCAAATGCCACCAGCGCACCGTTGGCTGCGGCGACAATCGCCGCCCCGACACTCGGCTTCCACGCCGCCAGCCCCGACAGAAACGTAATCGAGCCATCCGTGGCGATACCCGCCGTGCCATGTTTGGCAGCATAAAACGGTGCCCAGAACTTGCCCTGTAGGACACGCTGAACATTGTCGCTGGGGAATTGCTGAATGGGGGCGTAGGCAAGGTTTGCGGCGGTCATCACAAGGTGGTCATAGCTGCCCACCTGCTGAAACAACGCCCGCACGCTTGCTTCGTCGCTTGCGTCGGCGGGGATGCACTGCACCCGTTCGTCGCCGCACACTGCCGCCGCCGTTGCTAGGCGTTCTTGCGAACGCCCAACCAGTACCACTGTCGCGCCCTTTTGCAGGGCTGCCTGTGCTGTGGCAAGCCCGATCCCCGAACTGCCACCAATAATCACCACCTTTTGCATCGTTGCTCCCTCTTGTACTTTTCTGTGCTTCTTCGCTTGTGCTCATGCGTGTGTGCTCGTTCACCGAGGACACGCCTGTGCATGCAGATCAGGCAGGCAGCAGGGCATCACTGCCCACAATCTGGCTCACGACCCACGCCAGCAAGAGGCATAACGCGCACATCACCACCAGAATGGTCACGGCAATTGCGACCCACTGGCATGTACCAACCGCCGGACCGGGCACCTCGACACTGTCACGGCGTGCCGGTGTCACCTCCTCGTAGGGGCTGATGTCGGCATCGCTGTCGAGGATGTCGGGGGCGGGGGTGGCTGGTTGGCGGGCGTGCTGGATGCGTGCCAGCTTGCGACTGGCAATGAGCCCCTCGCGGCTGTCCGGGTCAAGTTGGATGCAATACCGGAGGTATTCAACCTGCTGGGCACGATTGTCAACGGTATCAGTGAGCCAGAGCCATACGGGTTGGTACGTTGGTTCTGTCTGGGCAACCTGCCAGAATAGGCGGTAAGCCGTAGCCCGGTTGCCTGCTTTGAGCGCACGCACCGCATGCTGGAAGGTGTTACGGGTTGCTTCATCCATAGCTGTGGTGCCTGCTTATTGCCTGTCTTGACGTATTATACCCGATTGTGCTGACTGGTGGTGGGTGATGATACCGGGGTTGCTTGTGTTGCGCGGTTGTACGCATCGGGTGGCTCGTCGGCTTGCTCATCCAGCGTTGCGGGGTCGTCGGCGTTGCCTTCGATCCGCAGGGCAATGAGGAAGCTGATCGTGGCGGCGATGCACATCACGGGCGACAGGTTTTCTTGGCTGATAGCCGTAAACATCACGACGACCCCTAGTGGTGCCTTCAAGATGACCGTTGAGACGGCGGTTGCCAGTACCGCCACTGCTACGCCCGGTGGGATAAATGGCAGCAACTCGCTAAAAGCCAGCCCGACACAGCCGCCCGCAAAAATCGCGGGGAAGATCGTGCCGCCACGATAGCCCGCTCCCAGACAACTTGCCGTTACGAGTATCTTTGCACCAGCCAGTGCCAGCAGCATCAGCACACCAAGTTCGCTGACTTGTGCTTGCAGGCTGTGAAACTCGGCTTCGCCCGAGAACAGCAGCAACGGAGAGAACACCCCAAACGTTGCCAGCACCACACCGCCGATCAACCCGCGTATGATGGGACGCTGGGCGAGTGGGCGGTAGACCGTGTACCCCTGCTTGATGCTATAGAGAAACAGTACGCCGATTGTCGCCCCGACACATGCCAGTGGCACGCTTATCAGCAAATCAAAGACGGTCACTCCGGCATAGTCAGGGAAGGTAATTAGTCCACCAATGACGCTTTCGGTGATGACGAAAAAGACGCTAAAGCCCAGTGTTGCCCCGACCATGGCGGGCAGCACGAGTGCCATCAAGGCTCGCCCGCCCTGCCGCGACAACTCCACGACAAAGATTGCCCCACCGAAGGGCGAGCCGAAAAAAATGCCCAGTGCGCCACAAATCGCACTAAACGTGATCTGCAAGGCTTCGCGGGCAGTGGCTTGAACACGCTCAGCGATCCAGCCGGCTGCGCCCCCGACAAGGTGTATAAGCGGGGCTTCCGGTCCGACGCTACCGCCGAAGACCAGTGATATGAGACCAGTGAGGGTCATAGATGGGACGTGGCGATAGTTGAGCTTACCCTGTCCCTCTTGAAGTTCGACCCCAAGCGGCTTGTCAGGGTGGGTATCGGCAAAGCGGCGCGACAGCCCGACGAGTACCCCACCGATGAGTGCGATGGTAGCGGTCATCACTGGCGTGGTTGCGGGTAGTCCAAACTGCGCGGGGAGCATCTCCCACAGTACGCGCACACCGAGATGAAAAGTACCCATGAAGACAACGGTCAGCAACCCAGCGGTGATCCCACTGACTGCTGCCAAGAGCAGGATATGCACGATTGTCAGTTCGCGGCGGTTGCCCATATCGTCCATTGTGCCGCCTCTATGCTGGTTCATCCTATACGCGCTTTCGGGTAGTTGGCATGGCAGTCCTCTTGCCGCCGCCATTATAGCAGGTGTTGTCCACCAATACACGGCTACCGCGTGCCCACAACGCATAGCACGCCACAGTGTGGGCGGTGCCCCGTGCTCCTGTGCATCTGCGGGACATCTAACACGATGTTTATAGACATAACGAGTAAAGCGGGGGATAATACAACTGTGCGAACATACCGAAAGGAGATAGGTTTACTGATGCAAAAAGAAATAAACTATTCCGAGTTACCGGCTATTGTGCTGGACCAAACAGTGATATTTCCGCACACCACCGTGCGGCTTGGTGTGGAAGAAGGCATGATACCCGCTATCGAAGCGAGCCTTGAACGTGACCGCCTGCTGGTGCTGGTGGCACGCCGCGAGGATGCCGACCCCAACGCACCCCCCATGATGCAACTGCATCGCGTTGGGGTGGTGGTGCGGGTGGAACAGGCGGCGAACCTGCCGACGGGCGAAGCCGTTGTGCTGGTGCGCGGGTTGCTGCGGGCGGTGTTGCACGACACGGTGCATGACACACCGTACCTGCGCGTGCGCTACACCGAACAGCCCGATACCTACGAACACTCCCCCGAACTCGAAGCCCTGATGGTCGAGACGCGGGCAGCCATTGACGCGGTACTCGATGGGCGTGGCAACGTGCCGCAAGAGGTACGCAACTTTGTACGCAGCATTCAAGAGCCGGGGCACCTTGCCGACAACACCGGGTACGCTCCCGACTACACCTTCGCAGAACGGCAAGACCTGCTCGAAACCTTCGATGTCGTTGAGCGGTTACGCAAAGTCCGCGACTTTTACAAGCGGCAGTTTGCGATGCTGGATGTGCAGCAGAAGTTGCGCCAAGAGGTGCAAGACAGTACCGCCCGCCATCAGCGGGAGTTCTTCCTGCGCCAGCAGATGAAAGCTATTCAAGAGGAGTTGGGCGAAGGCGACGATGCCGAAGAACTGGACGACCTGCGCGAAAACCTCGCCGCCCTTGACTTGCCGCAGGCAGCCCGCGACGAAGTGAACCGCGAACTCAAGCGGCTACAGCGCATCAACGAGGCATCGCCTGAATACCAGACTATTCGCACCTATCTCGAATGGATTGCCGAACTGCCGTGGAACAACCCATCGGGCAGTGCGATTGACATTGCGAAGGCACGCGCCACCCTCGATGCCGACCACGCGGGGCTGGAGAAGATCAAGGAGCGTATTCTTGAGTATCTGGCAGTCAAGCAACGGCGGCAACGGCTGGCAGACCAGCTGCCCACCGATGCCGATGGCGTAAGTGTGCAGCCTGTGCGGAGCCGTGAGCCGATCCTTGCGTTTGTGGGACCGCCCGGCGTGGGCAAGACCAGCCTTGGGCAGAGTATCGCCCGTGCGCTGGGGCGCAAGTTCGTGCGGCTCAGCCTTGGCGGGGTGCGCGATGAAGCCGAGTTGCGGGGTTTCCGGCGTACCTACATTGGCTCGGCACCGGGGCGCATCATGCAAGAATTGCGGCGGGCGGGCACGTCCGACCCGGTGATTATGTTGGACGAGGTGGACAAACTCGGCATGGATTATCGGGGCGACCCGGCGGCGGCGTTGCTCGAAATCCTCGACCCGGAACAGAACCACACCTTCACCGATCACTACATCAACCTGCCGTTTGACCTGAGCAAGGTGTTCTTCATTGCGACGGCAAACACGCTGGAGACGATCCCCGGTCCGTTGCGCGACCGCATGGAGATTATCCAGTTGAGCGGCTACACGGAAAACGAGAAGGTGGAGATAGCCCAGCAACACCTGCTGCGTCGCCAGTTGACGGCGAACGGCTTGCTCCCCAGTGAAGTGTCTGTCGGCAACGATGCCCTGCGGACAATCATCAACGACTACACCCGTGAGTCAGGGGTGCGGAACCTTGAGCGCGAGATCGGCGCGGTGCTGCGTAAGGTGACGCGCCAGTTGATCGAGCAGACCACACACGACGAGGGCACGGCTACAACGGGCGATGCTACGGCAACTGATACGCCCGTCGCGGTGACACCGGTGCTCGTGCGCGATGCGCTTGGTCGTCCGCGTTTCTTCAATGAAGCGCACGAGCGCATTGATCAGCCGGGGATTAGCACGGGGCTGGTCTATACCCCCGTTGGCGGCGACATTGTGTTCGTCGAGGCAACCCCGTTGCCCGGTACGAAAGACCTGCGCGTTACGGGGCAATTGGGTGACGTGATGCGTGAGAGTGCCGAAGCCGCGCTGAGTTACATCCGGGCGCACGCCAAGCAACTTGGCATTGATGCCCGTTTCTTCGACCAGAACGGCATACACGTCCACGTCCCGGCGGGTGCAGTGCCTAAGGACGGACCGTCGGCGGGTATCACGATGGCAACTGCGCTGGCATCGGCGGCTACCGGGCGGGTGGTGCGCGATGATGTCGCCATGACGGGCGAACTGACGCTCCGGGGGCGCGTGCTCCCGATTGGCGGCGTGAAGGAAAAGGTACTGGGCGCACATCGGGCGGGCATTCGCACCATCATCTTGCCGCGCCGCAACGAAGCCGACCTCGACGATCTGCCGCCGCAAATCCGTGAGGAGATGCAGTTCGTGCCCGTCGAGACACTCGAACAGGTGCTGGATGTCGCACTGCACGATGCCCCCGCCGAGCCGCCGCAGGCGTGGCAGCCACCGCTCGCGCCTGTCCTTGAGCCGGACACGCGCATCGTCTACTACTCGTCGGGGCAAGCCGAATAACACCAGCAACACCAGCGCAACGACGCTATTCTACCCCATCGCCTGTGGGCGGTGGGGTATTGCGTTGCTGTTGCTTTTGGGCATGCCGTTGTTGCTGTATCTCCCTTTGCTTCTGGGCAGTAAGTTGTATGAACCCGGCGAACATGCTCAGACCGAGCACAATGTACAGGATGGTGAACAGTTTGGTAGCGGGCGTGGTGGGCGATAGGTCGCCATAGCCCACGGTTGTTAGGGTGATGACCGAGAAGTACAGCGCATCAATCCACGTCCAGTCTTCTGCGAGGCTATAGAATACAGTCCCCACGCCTATGAGCGTCACTATCCAGAACGCTAACGCACGGTATTCTGGGTCACGTAGCCCCGTCTTGATGGTATTTACCAAGCGTATGACGAGGAGTATCGGCAAGAATAGATTGATCATCGTGGGTTTCCTTTCACGGCTACAGCATGTGTTCTTATGGTACGCGCCGGGTGCAAACCTATTCCCACGTCGGCACCCAGCGATTGGGTGGTCAGTATTGGGTGGTCAGTATGGTGGTTATGAAATAACCACCCCTCTGGGTGGCTTGCTCTACTGTCTGCTATTATGAC
>CAZNQP010000055.1:21210-23018 GCA_964575355.1 uncultured Chloroflexaceae bacterium | reverse complement strand
TACGTGCGTTGTTGGCTGTCTGGCTACGATATAACGAACGTGCCCGGTAAGTGGTTGAAGTTCAGTTAAGCAACTATAGTATAGCATAGATACCCACCCCATGGTGGGGGTAGAACTAGTACTACAGTCCTTCGTCTGGTTACGGCTTGATTACGCCTGCGTCTATGGGGCAGGCGGTGGGGTGGTCATGGCGTGCATCGCGGCTACCAGTGCGCCCAGCAATATCAGGCTCCGTGCCGTCCACGCCAGCGTGCGGAGCCAGTTGCCCGTTACAAGGGCGGCGATGATGTCGCGGCTGGGCATGCTGGCGAGCGCGTTGTGTTGGGGCACCTGCACCAGCGCGGTGTCGCCCCAGATAACCAGTACCAGTGCCAACCCAAGCCACCCGACCCACGGCGGCACGCCCGGTGGCACCACAAATGCCATGGCAAACGCCCCGACCAGTTCGAGCAGCATGGGTACCATGACGATTGCCGTGATGCGGACATTGTGCGCGGCGTGATAGGCGGGAAACGCCGTGTCGCCCACCAGTGCGAACAACGGGTAGTGCACGATCTGGATCGTCCAGATTAGCCCGGTCAGGTAGAGCGACAGGGCAAGACAGCCGAGCAGGAGCCAGTGTGCCGTTGTCATGGTGTTGCCATCAGCGTGAAGGTGCCGGGTTGGTGCCCGTTGTGGCGGGTGGGGCGGTGGGTGGGGCGGCTATCGGTGGGTAAATGGCAAGCGGGCAGGGGCGTTGCCCGGCGTAGACATACGCCCCGATCAAGCCACTGCCGAGCAGCATAGCTGCAATGCCAATCAGTCCCGCTTCGGGCCCGAACGCGCCGCCCGTGATGAGGTCGGGTCCGCCCTGTTCGATAGCGATGAACGTGGCGGTGTTGCCGGTGTTGCCACTGACGGGGAAGCCGAAGAGGTTGCCCTGTGCGAAGTTCCATGTGATGTGTAGCCCGATGGGGAGCGCAAGGCTTCCGGTCAGGATGTAGGCAAGCCCCAGAAACAAGCCTGCCAGCATCAGGTTGAATGTGCTGATCAGGGTGGCGTTGGGGTTGAGCGCGTGCAGGATGCCAAACACCACCGACGAAATGACCCATGCGATCAGCGTTGCGCCCTGTGCTCCGATGCGTGCGCCGTGGAGACCTTCGGCAAGGTTGGTGAGCAGATACCCCCGGATGATCAGTTCTTCGTAGATGCCGACTGCCAGAAAGGTGATGAGCGGCAGGGTGATGGATAGTACGAATGGCTCGATGCTGCCATTGACGAACGTGCCTGTCACCGTGACCCAGCCCAGTAGCAACTCCACGATGAAGATCAGTGCCATCAGGAGTACCCCCAGCAGCAACCCGGCGGCGAGGTCAAGCCACCACTGGGCGTTGATGCGTCCCGTGTATTCCCAGAAGGGGCGGCGGTCTATCCAGCGTGCCATCAGCACAAGGGTCAAGAGCGTGGAGATGAGGGTGAGCGTGGTAAACAGTGCGCCAAGCGGTGAGCCAATGGTGACATTCACAAGCTGGTCGAAGCCAAATAGTAAGCCCGCGACGGTGCCACCAACTGTTGAAACGATCACCGTGAGCAGCACCATCACGACAAAGAAGATCACGATCCGCCAACCGGCTCGTAGCCGATGCTCGTCACTATTCCAGAAGATGGTCACGCTTTGCCCTTTCGTCGCTTGCCGATGCTACCGATGCTACCGATGCTACCGATGCTGCCGATGCTACCGATGCTGCCGATGCTGCCGATGCTGCCGATGCTACCGATGCTGCCGATGCTACCGATGCTGCCGATGCTACCGATGCTGCCGATGCTAC
>CAZNQP010000055.1:0-21110 GCA_964575355.1 uncultured Chloroflexaceae bacterium | reverse complement strand
CGATGCTACCGATGCTAGTGTTCTTGCGCTGCCTGCCTGCGCTGGGTGCCGCGAAGGGGGCGAGGAGCAGTGCCCCTATCGCCGCAAGTTTCGCGGCGACGAGCGGTAGCACGCGCTCATCGTCGGCGGGCACGCCCACGTCTGCCAGCGCGTGTGCCACCGCCGCCACCACTGGCGACGTTGCGCGGGCTACGCGGGCGGGTGGCGCGGGTGGCGGGGTGGTTGCGGTAGGTGTGGTGGCGGTGGCAGGTGCGGGAGCGGCGGGAGCGAGCGGTGCCGTGGGGGGTGGGCTGTCTGGTTGCCACAGTGGTGCGCGTCGCCATGCCTGCACATGGTTCCAGCCGCTCAAGCGTGCCAGCAGGCGGGCGTACTGCTGGGCGGCTCCCGCTAGGGTGTGGGTGTGCGCGACATAGGCACGGGCGTGGGCACCCAGCGCGGCGGCAAGTTCGGGGCGGTGGGCAAATAGCTGACAGTAGGCACCGATCTGGTCTTCTTCGCTGTCATCCACATCTACCAGCGCGACGGTTCCGGCGGGCAGTTCAGCGAATGCCCCGGTTGCGCTGACCAGCGTGGCGCGTCCGGCTGCCAGCAGGCGGAGCAGGCTAGCACTTGTTTCGCCTGCCGTGGGGTGGCGCAGGTTGAGGCATATATCTGTCGCCGCGACATAATCATCGAAGGTGGTACGCGGCACATAGCCGGTCAGGGTGACACAGCTTTCTAGCCCCATGCGGCGCACCATGCCTGCCAAGTCGAAGTGGGGCGAGACACTGCCCACCAGCACATACTGCAAGTGGGGGTACTGTTCGCGCAGGCGTGCCACCGCGCGAAGGGTCGGCTCAAGCCGTTTGTAGGCGTTGATGTGCCCAAAGCTGGCGAGCAGGAGCGTCGCGGGGGCAATGCCGAGCCGCGCACGGGCGGCGGCGCGGTCGGGGGGCGGCGGCACGGGCACGCCCATGGGTGCAATGCCTACTGGCAAGGTGGGCGCACGGTGCGCGACCTGCTGCGCCACATACTGGCTGTGACAGATGACGGCGCGGGCGTGTGCCAGTACTGGCTCGACACAGGCGTAGTCGAAGGCGGCGGGTGTGAAGCGGCTCCGGATCATCAACTGGGCGACGTGCTCGCCGTCGGCACCATAGCGGTTTGCCATGGCACGCACATAGTGTTGCACATTGCCCTGTACGTTGGCGGCATACCACAGCATAAAATGATGCAGTACGAGGTCGTGCAGGACGATCACCCCCGGCAGGCGTTGCGCCATCGTCCAGATGGCGGCGTGGGCGGGGCTGTTGCCCATGTGGTAGACAATGCTGGCGTAGGGGGCGCGGCGGTGGTCGTGTGGCAGGCGGCGGAGCGGGCGCACGGGCAGGTGGTGCAGCAGGGCGGCATTGGTTGGGCGCAGGCGATCATCGTGGTAGATCGTGAGGTCGCAGTAGCGGGCAAGGTAGGGGATGAGTTCCTCGGCGTAGTCTGCGATGCCTGTGGCGGCGGGGGCAAGCGGCGTGCAGAACGCCACACGCGGGGGCGCGATGACCGGGGACGCTGCGCTGTGCATAAGCTTTCCTTGAAGGCTGAGAGTCAACATAAATTGACAACCGGTGGGTATTACGGTACTATTTTATGCAGTGCCCAACCACACTGAACCGAACCGTGCTGCCCGGCGGGTTAAGAGGGCACCCCAAGAGTGCAAAATTGTGCGCGAACCGCGTGTGTAATAGGGATACTATATGGTTGTAATAGACAATCCGTATAGGTTGATACTCTGCATATTATACACGATGCTTCCAACTCTCTGCTGTGGATGGGCAGTGTGTTTGCAGCAGATAATAGAGCATTGTAGTCAGTACGACCCAGCCCGACTTACGCAGCAGGCTATGCTATGGGTATGTTATAGCTCTTTGTAGTTCTACCAGATCGCTCTATAGCTCTTTAGTGGTGATGCTGGGCGGGCACACGCGCACAGGGTAGCACCCAACCCATAAGGATGACCAACGATGTTCACGCACGCACCCAGACGGTGGGGTTGCCACGCAAGGCTGTGTGGTAGGCACGGTGTGTATTACGTTGTGCAACCGTGTCGGCGGTTGTGGGGGTACGGTCGGGTGGGGGCTGTGGTAGGGCAACACGTATCGGGTCTTTAGCTATACAAAGGTAGGTAGCCAGAAGATGGAACACTCTGCACCAGAACGCTATCGGATGTATGACCCCGGCTTCGAGCACGATGCCTGTGGGATTGGCTTTGTGGCGCGTATTAACGGCACCGCCAGCCACGACATTTTGCACCTTGCGCTGACGGCACTTGCCAGTCAGGAGCATCGTGGCGCAGTCGCGGCAGACGGTCGCACGGGCGATGGCTCAGGCATCTTGACGCAATTGCCGCTTGACCTGTTGCGCCGCGACCTTGCGCGTGCCGGGGTTGCCGCAGACCACACGGGCTTGGCAGTCGGGATGCTCTTCTTGCCGCAAGACGAAGCCGCCGCGACCCGGAGCCGTGGCATCATTGCCGACGAATTGGAGCGGCGCGGCATGGCGGTGTTGCTGTGGCGCGACGTGCCCACCGACCCGGCGACGCTCGGTGTGGGGGCACGCGCCGCAATGCCGCAGATTGCCCAAGTGATTGTGGCGCAACCTGCCGAGCTTGATGGTGAGGCATTCGAGCGGTTGCTGTACCTGACGCGCAAGGTGATTGAGCACGCGCTGACCAGCCACCAGCTCAATGCGTACATTCCCTCGCTGTCGTCGCGCACCATCGTTTACAAGGGCATGATGATCGGGAAGTATCTGGCAGATTTCTACCTTGACCTGCAAGACCCTGAATATGAGACAGCCCTAGCGGTGTACCACGAACGGTTTAGCACCAACACCTTCCCGGCGTGGCAGCGCGCCCAGCCCTTCCGCATGGTGTCGCACAACGGCGAGATTAACACTGTGCAGGGCAACCACAACTGGATTCGTGCCCGCGAGCATAGCTTGCTCTTCCCCGAAACAAGCGGCGCAACCAACGGGCACCGGGCGAGCATCACACCGGTGATTGACCCGCAGGGGAGCGACTCGGCAATGTTCGACAATGTGCTCGAATTGCTGGTACGCGGCGGGCGCGACATTCGCCATGCGATTGCGATGATGGTGCCGGAGGTGTGGGAAACGCTCCCCGATATGGACCCGGCAGTACGCGACTTTTACCAGTACCACACCTGCCTGATGGAGCCGTGGGACGGACCCGCCGCCCTGACCTTCAGTGACGGGCGGATTGTGGGCACCACGCTTGACCGCAATGGATTGCGCCCTGCCCGCTACGGGGTGACGGACGATGGTCTGGTTATCAGTGGTAGCGAAACGGGTGTCGTGCCGGTGCCGATGGAACGCTTTGTACAGAAGGGGCGGCTCGGTCCGGGTCAGATGATTGCGGTGGACACGGGCACGGGTCAGCTGTACGTGAATGACGAAATTAAGCGTGAACTGGCGAGCCGCCAGCCCTACGGCGAGTGGGTGCAGCAGCACGTTGTTACGGTCGCGGCGCAGGCAGTGGCGCACAGCTACGAAGACCCGGCGGCGAACGACAAGCTCCGCTCGGCACAGCAGATGGTCTTTGGGTACACCTCCGAAGAGTTGAATGTGATCCTCAAGCCGATGGAGCGCGACGGGCAGGAACCGATTGGCTCGATGGGCGATGATACGCCGCTGGCGGTGCTTTCGCAGTGGGAACTGGGGCGACCGCTCTATCACTTCTTCAAGCAACGCTTTGCCGAAGTGACGAACCCGCCAATGGATCCGCTCCGCGAGGAGTTGGTGATGTCGCTGGGCGTAGTGCTGGGGCGGCGCGGCATGCTGCTGGACGAATCGCCGCAGCACGCGCATCTGCTCAGCCTGCCGTCGCCCTTCCTGACGGACGAGGGGCTGGCAGCCATTCGTGCCAGCAACGACCCCGCACTGAAGGCAGAGACGCTGCATGCGCTCGTGCCTGCCAGTGAACTTTACGTAGACCCAGAAGAAGCTCTGCGCGGCGCACTAGAGCATCTGTGTTACGAAGCCGCGAAAGCTGCCGAGGGTGACGCAACCCTGCTTGTCATTAGTGACCGGGGCGCGAATAGTGATCAGGTGCCCATCCCGGCACTGCTGACACTGGGCGCGGTTCACCACCACCTGATCCGGGCGCGGCTCCGTGGGCGCGTCAGCCTGATCGTCGAGAGCGGTGAGCCACGCGATGTGCATCATATGGCGTGTCTGCTCGGCTATGGCGCGAAGGCGATCAACCCGTACCTCGCCCTTGATACAGTGCGTTCGTTTGGGGCAATACCCGACCAGTCTATCAAGCGGACGGGTGGGCGCAACGGCAACGGCAACGCGCCGTTCGATGTCCAAGCCGAAATTGCGCGGGCTACTGGCAACTACCTGAAAGCCCTTGAGAAGGGTCTGCGGAAGATCATGTCCAAGATGGGTATCTCGCCGCTTGAGAGCTATGCCGGCGCACAGATTTTCGAGGCAGTCGGGCTTGACCGCGAGTTGGTGGACAGTGCCTTCACAGGCACCCCATCGCGGCTAGGCGGCATTGGGTTGGCGAAGATCGCCAACGACATGCGGACACGCCACGTGCGTGCCTATGACCAACCCGATGTACTGGTCAAGTTGCCCCACCCCGGCTTCTTCAAGTTCAAGAAGACTGGCGAAGCGCACGCCTTCAGCCCGCAGGTGATCCACGCCGCGCACACCGCCGCCAAGTACGAAAATGACTATAACGGCGGGCGGCTGGTAGATGCCCGCGACACGCGCTTCTTGACGGGTTATGACCTGTACCGCGACTACATGCATCTCGTCTATCAGCGACCGCCGAACGAAATCCGTGACCTGCTCGATTTCCGCCCCGCCCGCGCACCGATTAGCGTGGATGAGGTCGAGCCGATTGACGCTATTCTGCGGCGTTTCAGCACGGCGGCGATGTCGCTGGGTGCTACCAGCACCGAGTCGCACGAAGTGCTTTCGATTGCGATGAACCGGCTGGGTGGCTACAGCAACAGTGGCGAAGGTGGCGAAGCCCCCGAACGCTACAAAGATGAGCGCAACAGCCGTATCAAGCAGATTGCATCGGGGCGGTTTGGCGTAACGCCGAGCTATCTGGCGCACGCCGAAGAGTTGCAGATCAAGATGGCGCAGGGTGCCAAGCCGGGCGAAGGCGGGCAATTGCCGGGGCACAAGGTGACGGACGAGATTGCCCGTATTCGCCACACCATGCCGGGGGTCGCGCTGATCAGCCCGCCGCCGCACCACGACATTTACAGCATCGAAGACCTCGCGCAACTGATCTACGACCTGAAGCAGGTCAACCCGCAGGCGGCAGTATCGGTGAAACTGGTGGCGACTGCCGGAGTTGGCACGATTGCAGCCGGGGTAGCGAAAGCCTACGCCGATACGATTTTGATCAGTGGGCATTCAGGTGGGACGGGCGCATCGCCGCTCAGTAGTATCAAGAATGTGGGTGTGTCGTGGGAATTGGGGCTGGCTGAAACGCAGCAGACGCTGATGATCAATGGGCTACGCGGGCGTGTGCGGTTGCGTGCCGACGGCGGGATGCAGTGCGGGCGCGATGTGGTGATTGCGGCGTTGCTGGGTGCCGACGAGTTTTCGTTCGGGACGCTGGCACTGGTGGCGCAGGGTTGCCTGATGGCACGCGCCTGCCACTCGAACACCTGCCCGGTGGGGATTGCAACACAACGCCCTGATTTGCGTGCCAAGTTCCCCGGTACGCCGGAGATGGTGATGACCTTCTTCCGCTTCATCGCACAAGAGGTGCGCGAAATCCTCGCAAGTCTGGGCTTCCGTAGCCTCGACGAAGCTGTGGGGCGTACCGACCTGCTGTTCCAGAAGCACACGGGTGTGGTGGGGGCAGACCTGCTGCATCTGGACGAACTGCTGCTGAATGCCGGGGAGCTGGAGGGGCGCGAAGTCTGCCACGGCGGGAGCGCGAACACGCTACCGGACAAGGGCAGCAACCTCAACCAGCGTATCGTAGATGACGTGCTGCCCGCACTGGCAAGCGCAACGCCGATTGTGTTCAACTATACCATCCGCAACTGTGACCGCACCGTTGGTGCGACGCTGGGTGGGGCAATCGGGGCGCAGTATGGCAGCGCAGGCTTGCCCGACGGGAGTGTGCGCCTGACCTTCCGTGGGAGCAGTGGGCAGAGTTTCGGGGCGTTCAACGCGCCGGGGGTACACCTGACCCTGATCGGCGAAGCCAACGACTATGTTGGTAAGGGCATGGCGGGTGGCACGGTCGCGGTCTTCCCCGACGAGACGGCACCGCTCATATGGAGTGAGAACGTGATCGCGGGTAACACCATCCTCTATGGTGCGACGGGCGGCATGCTGTTTCTTGCGGGGCGCGTTGGCGAACGCTTCTGTGTGCGGAACAGTGGGGCAACTGTTGTGGTGGAGGGCGTGGGCGACCACGGCTGTGAGTACATGACGGGTGGCACGGTGGTCGTGCTTGGTCCGACGGGGTATAACTTCGGTGCCGGGATGACGGGCGGGGTTGCCTATGTGTTGGACGAGGCAGGTACGTTGCCACGACGCTATAACAAGCAGTTGGTGCAGCTTGACCTGCTGCATGGCGACGATGAAGCACGGGCACGCGCCTTGATCGAGCAGCACCACGCCCTGACGGGTAGCCCGCGTGCGGCGGCTATTCTGGCAGACTGGGGGCGTTATCTGCCGCAGTTTGTGCGCGTGATGCCGCGCGAGGCAGTGGCGAAGATCGAGGCGGCGAACGAGAACACCCACGAGGTGGGTAAGAAAGACGCAGCCGCACCCGTGGCATAACACGGGACGAGCAAGACCGCACACGAGCGAACAGACACCGCGCAGGGAGCATCATGCTCCCCGCGCGGCGTTGGTATTGGCTGGTTGGTGCGGCTGGGCGGGCGGCGCAACAGCGCGACAGTGGGCTGTTGTGGGCGTGCCCTAGCGTGTCACGATGGGTAGGTACACCAGCACGTCACTGGACGGGGCGGGCGGTGATGTTGGGGTGGGCGTGGGCGTGGGCGATGCTGTCGGGGTGGCAGTCGGGGCTAGGGGCGCGACGACCTCATAGGCACCAAGGTCAATGGTGGTGCCCGCCGAGCGTCCTTTGGACGGGAAATCCACCTTGCGCGGGTTGCCCATCAGGTCTACTGTTGTGTTGTTGGCGGCATCGTTGCCCATATCAATCAGGGGCGAACTGCTGCTGAGTTGGTAATCACCGGCGTTCGTTGGGGCATCTGCCACGGTGGGCAGGTCAACAAAGTCGGGCGCATTGGTACTTTGGGTACCGTCGAGATTGTCATCGCCAGTCAGGGCGATGCCATGCACCACGCTCGCACGGTACTGGGGGGTGCTCTGGTCGTTGAAGACCGAAGCCTCCGCCGTGCCCGTACCATCCGCGTCGGCGTTGTTCCAGATGATGCTGTTCTCGATGATTGGGTTGCTGAGCAGGTTGTACAGCCCACCACCACTGGCAGCGCGGTTGCTGGCGATGGTGACGTTGACGAACAGCGGGCTACTGCTGACGTGGTAGGCGGCACTGCCACGGCGCGTGGCAACGTTGCTGCCGAGCACGACATTGATGTACTGTGGGTTGCTGGCAAAACTTGCCGTTGCGCCGCCGTCGCGGGCGGTGTTGCCTGTGATGGCAACGTTGGTCAGCACGGGGGCACTTGCTTTGTTGTAGAGCGCACCGCCGCCATCGGTGGCACGGTTGCCCTGCATAACGGCGTTGGTCAGCACGAGGTTGCTATTGTCGGTGTAGAGCGCACCACCGTCGTCGGTGGCGGTGTTGTCCGTGAAGGTAATGTTGGTCATGGTGGGGGTGCTAAACTGGCTGGTCATGCCCCCGCCTGCGCCTGCTGTGTTGGCAGTGAAGCGCAGGTTGGCGAGGATCATCTGGCTGTTCTGGAGCAGTAGCCCGCCGCCGAAGCGTTCGGGTGCCGTTGCGTCGGCGTTGCCCCCCGTGATCGTGAAGCCATCGAGTACTGTGGTCACGGCGGTGTTGGTGGCGGTCACGACGTGGTAGCTGTTGTCGCTGGGGTCGTCGGACACGTCAATGTCGCCGCTGAGGGTCGTGTTGTTGGTGGCGGGGTCGGGGTTGCGCTGGTCGCGGCTGGTTTCGTTGCCGGTAAAGCCGCCGTAGATGCTGATGTCGTTGGGGATAACGAAGCTCGCCGTGCGGTCGTTGGTGGTGGTGGGGGTGTATGTGCCGCTGGCGACCCAGATTTCGTCGCCGCCCTCTGCGGAAGCGAGAGCTTCAGTGAGGGTGGGAAACGCATTGCTCCAACTGGTGCCGTCCCGGTTGCCGTCCGCGCTGGCATCTACGTAGCGTATGCTCGCCGCCTGCACGGTTGTCGTAAAATACAAACCCGTACTGACCAGCAACAGCCCAAGAATAATACCTGCGGTGCCTGAAAACCTGTTTTGCACGGTTTTCCTCACTTTCTCTCCCGGTCATTCATACATTGCAGAGCAAGATATGGTGAAAACAAACGTGTTGATACAACGCCAGTGGCGTTGCTCGTGCGTGCCGCCCAAAGCTCTGAGTAGACCAGATACTTCCCAGATGCTTCGATGATAACGTGTGTAAAGCGCACGGGTATGCGGTCAATGCTGATGTGTCCCGTGCCGTGATGGTCTTACCTGTTCATCGCCGATTTTACAGGTTTTTTACCTTCTCATTGTAAGCATAGCACACGGGACATTTTACGACAAGTAGTACTATTGGGGTATTCTGGGGTATGACTGTACTTATGCTGCTTTTCGCCCAAGGGGGCTATTGCTTTGTTAGTGGGCTGGCAAAAGGTGGCTGATGTGTTTTATGCTGTGGCTGTAGGGGGCATTTAGGCGGCTTCATTGGTGGTCAGGGGATGTGACGGGTAGTTGGTGGTAGCGGCTGCGTCCCGTGCTGCTGGTGTGCGGGCGAGTTCCTGCGTGACTTCGTGGCACAGGACGGGCTGCCAGTGCAAAAACACGTCTACCACCTTTGGGTCAAACTGCGTGCCTGCTCCTTCCCGCAATTGTTGGCGGGCTGCCTCGGTGGATAGGGCGGTGCGGTACGGGCGGTCGTTGGTCATGGCATCCCATGCATCTACCACGGCAAAGATACGTGCGGCGAAGGGAATATCGGTGCCTGCCAGCCCACACGGATAGCCCGTGCCGTCCCAGCGTTCGTGGTGATAGTAGGGAATGTCGAGGGCTTGCTGTAAAAAGGGGATGGTAGAAAGCCACTGGTACGCATAGCTGGGGTGCTGTTTCATCAGGTCAAACTCGTCAGCGTCGAGCCGTCCCGGTTTGAGGAGGATATGGTCGGGGATGGCAATTTTGCCGACATCGTGCAGCAGGGCACCATAGCGGATGGCGGTCAGTTCGTATTCCGGTACCCCCAGTTTGCGTGCGAGCTTGCACGTCAGGAGCGTGACGCGCTCGCTGTGTCCGGCAGTTTCGCGGTCGCGCAATTCGAGTGCGTGTGCCCACCCGGTGATGGTTTGCTCGTAGGCTTCTTCCAGTTGGGATGCTACGCGGGCGCGTTGCTCAAGGTCGCGCGTCAGGCGTATCTCGTGCAGCATGCGCTGCATGAGGAGTGCGCCGGTTCCTGCCGTCCAGAGGGTGGCGGTGACAAAGGGCAAGATGACCATTGCGGCGTTTACGGGGCTAGGGGAGAGAAAACTCTGTGAGTTGGTTATGAGGGTCAGCGTCGGGCGAACCAACTCCCAGATCACGGTGATGCTCAGCACGCTTGCCGTAAACAGGCGGGCGGTGCGTAGGTGGGGGATGCGGGTGGTGAGCATGAGCCACACAATGCGCCCTACTGCCACTGCAAGGAACCCGGCAAACCAGAAGGTACGAATGATTAGACTGTCGTATGCCAGCGAAAACGTGGCACTGATGACACAGATGGCGATGAGCAGACCTCCGGTCACCCGAGCAGATACGCGGCTGGGGCAGTCGAAGAACTGGCGGTAGGCGTGATACATGAGCATCACGCCGCCGATGGTGGCGAGCTGAGCAACCGTGACAGCGACGAATGTGGGGAGCAGTGGGCTGAGGGCGAACAGGACGGTGCCCACTCCGATTATGGCACTGCCTGCCACCATTTTGCCCGTGCCGGGGTAGCGGCGGGTGATGGAGACAAACAAACCGAGTGCGGAAGCCTGTAACAGTGACGAGATGGTGATGTAGATAATGCCGGTCTGGATGTCGAACATATGCCCTTCTTTTTCGAATAAGGGTTGCTATCTCAGAGGAGCGGCAATGCCGAGTGACCCCGGTAGTGGGGGTGGGTGGGCAACACTGATGGAGCAGGGGACGACCCGCAGCAGCATACTGTCCTGTTCTAACCCACAAAGTGGGCACATATGTAGCATTAATGGTGGCGAGCGTTACCCACACTGCAACATGGTACGCTTGATGGTACGTTTGATAGTATGTTGGTAGCGCGTTGCACTCCTGCCCAGTATACCACAGTCCCTTTTTGGCTTGAGCATTCACACATCCAAGGGGAAAAGTGCAAAGGGATAACACGCTGATTGCACGGCTGTACGTTGCCACTTGAACATCTGTTTCTGATGTGCTATAATACGAACAGGCGAGCGCGATATGGCGTTCCCATTGGCTCGATAACGTGGCTTGATAACGTGGCTTAACAACGTGTGACCAGAAGGGGGAACCCATGCAGACACACGACCTGCGCGAACAAACCAGTGAACAACTCGTGTTGATCGGGGAGATGCTCCCCCCGGATGCGGGCGCATTGCAGGCGAGCATCCGGCGGCTGTGGGCACGCGAACGGCAACTCGGCTACCATACACCGGGTAGCGAGCTTGACCTGCGGCTCGCAAGCCTGAGTGTCAACCAACTGCAACAGGTACGGCGGCAGGTGCGGGCACGCATTGCCCGCTACACCGCCCAGCACGCGCTACGTTCGGCTGCCTAGGGGGCGTGGCGCGGTAGCGGGGCGCGTGATAGGGGTTGTGATCGGGGTGGGGTGGATGCTGGTACGATGGGCTAGGCTTCGCTGGCGGCGTTCAGTGCGGCAACATCTAATACCTGCACCTTGCCGCGTTCCAGCTTGATCGCGCCTTCGTCGGAGAATCGGCGCAACACGCGCCCAGCCATCTCGCGTACCGTGCCGACCCGTTCGGCGAGGTCTTGTTGCGTCAGGCGGATGGGGGCTTCGCTGGCTGTGGCGAGCAGGTGGCGGGCAACGCGGGCACGCACTGAGCGGAAGGCAAGGTCTTCCACAAGGTCTACCAGTTCGCGCAGCTGCCCTGCCATGGTTGCCAGCAATGCCCGCGCAAGCTGGGGGTGCTGCGACAGCAACGCGAAGATGTCGTCGCGGGGCAGCAGCAGGCACTCGACGGTACTCAGGGCGCGTGCGGTGGTGGGGGTTGGTTCCCCGTCGAAGAGTGGCACGAGGTTGAGCATGCCGCCCGCTTCAATAACATCGAGCACCTGCTCGCGTCCGTCTGGGGCAGCACACGACAGGCGCACGCGCCCCTGCTGTACCACTAGTAACCCTTGTGGTGCCTCCCCTTCCAGCATGATGTACTGTCCGGCACGAAAGCGGCAACGGCGTACCCGTTGCGCGACGTTGGCTAGGGTCGGGTCGTCGAGGCTCTCGAAGAGCGGCAGGCATCGCAGTTCGGCAGTCGTAAAGGCAGAATACATCTACTTCAGGCGTTCGCCCCCGTCCACGGGCAGCATTACCCCATTGACGAAAGGTGCGGTTACAAGGTAGAGCACCGCGCCGGCGACATCCTCGGCGGTGCCCCAGCGTTCGAGCAGATTTCGCTTGGCGATGGCGTGTTGCTGGTCTGCATCCCAGTCGCTAGGCGGCAGCACCGCGCCGGGAGCAACGGTATTGACGCGCACGGCGGGCGCAAGGTCGCGGGCAAGCACGCGCATGCTTTGGTCGAGGGCGGCTTTGCTGGCAAGGTAGGCTGCGTAGTTTGACCACGCCCCCGTGATGCCAACGTCGGTGATGGCGACCACGCTCCCGTTGCGGGCGGTCAGGTACGGGGCGGCGTGCTGTGCCAGCAGGTAGGGCGTGCGGGCATTGACGTGCATCATGGCATCCCAGTCATCTGGGGTGGTTTCGCCCGTCGGGGTTTTGCCCCATATCCCGGCACTCAACACCAGTATATCGAGATGCCCGTAATGTGCGATGGTCGCGTCAACGACGGTGGTAGCGTTGGCAGGGTCGCGCAGGTCGGCTTGCACCAGCAACACGTCGCGCTCGTACTGGTCGCGCACGTCGGCGGCGGTTGCGTGGGCGGCGGCTCCGGAGGTGCCGTAGTGCAGGCTGATAGCTGCACCTGCGGCGGCGAGTTGGAGGACAATGGCACGCCCAAGCCGATGCGCCCCCCCGGTGACAAGGGCAACTTTGCCGTCAAGTTGTGCCATGGTGTGTTCCTCTCGTGTCGTTCTGGCAGTTCTGCGTATGGCGTATGGCGTATATCTCTCTGTCGTGCAGTGTACCACAGTCTGCTGTGCGATGAGCGGCACACAAAGTTCCCGATAGCGCAGGGAATACCTACACTATCGGGGGTGTGGGTGTGCTGCCAGCATGCCGAGACGGGGCGGGGCGGGTTAGCGCGTCAGCTCTCGCTGACGCTTACGCCGAAACTGCCTGTTTCGGCGTTGACGCTCCGCACGGCAAAGGTGTAGAAGCCTGCGCTGGGCAACGCAACCTGTAGGTAGGCGGTCTTGCCATCGCCCAAGCCTGCGCTGTCGCTGGCAACCAGCGAGCCATCGGGGGCGTACAGGTCGAGTTGCGGGTTGACGGTACCCTGCGGACCACGCCATGCGCTGATAACTACGCCGTCGCCTGCGTTGGCGCGGAAGGTGAAGTAGCGTACATCGTCACCGGTTAGCAATTGTCCATTGGCACTACTGCCGATTGACATAATTGTTGCTTCTTCGGCGGCATTCGGCGGGAGCGTGCTGTCGGCGGGCGGTGGATCGGGTTGTGGGTCGGGTTGTGGATCGGGTTGTGGGTCGGGTTGTGGTTGCGGTTGTTCAGGGGCGGGTGCGCCGCTCAGTTGGGTGTAGAGCAGACCGAACGAACCAACCGTGCCATCGGCACCCTGCGCCGCGACGGTATACACACCAGTTGCCTCCAACGGTACTTGCATGTAGGCGGTCAACCCGTCGCCCGCACCATTGTTGTCTTCAGCAACCAGCGAGCCGTCAGGGGCGAGGAGTTGCAGGTATGGGTCTAGTTCGCCATTGCCGCGCCACATCGAAAGCTCGATCACGCTTCCGGCAGTGGCGGTGAAGTTGTAGTAGGCGGCACCATCCGCAGCGTAGATGACCCCGTTCACACTTTCGCCACTGACGAGCGGCGTACCGGGCACAGCCGGACCTGCTGGGGCTGGGGGCGCGGGCGGTGCGGTTGGGTCAGGTTCGGCAGGCTCGGTGGGTTCGGCGGGTTCGGTGGGTTCGGCGGGTTCGGCGGGTTCGGCGGGTTCGGTGGGTTCGGCAGGCTTGGTGGGTTCGGCAGGCACGTTATCGGGTGCGTCGCCGAGGCGCAACTCAAGCCCGTACCAGCCAGTTGTGTTGTTATCGCCCGTGGCAACGATGCGGTATGTGCCGCGTTCGACGAGTGTGGTCTGGATGAACGCATTGCTGCCGTTGAGGGCATCGTTGCTGGCTACGAGTGTGCCATCGGGGGCATACAGCAGCACCACGGGGTCAAGCCCCATGTCACCGCCTGCCCACATTGCAATCTGGACTCCCTGTCCGCTGGCACCATTAAAGGCATAGCTGTCTTCTTCTCCGGGGGCTTCGATCTGGGTGGTTACGACTTCGCCATCGGCAATCGGGCGGGTGTCTTGGGCAGCGACCCTTGTTACCGCAATGAGCGAGCTGGCAAGCAAAAGGAGCGCAAAGAAGCGCGACCAACGCATGATTTGAGCGTACACGGCTGTCTCCTGACTGAACTGGTGTCTGATACATCTGGACGGTACAAGTACTGATAGGTAAGTGGCTTTTCAGTCCGCATGATCATTATACCCTGATATGTCTACCCTGTTCCGCGGCGGTGCCCGTGGGGTTGCAGGTCACTGCCATGGTGTGGCGGGCATGTCGTCTACCCGCAGCACGCGCCGCACTTCGTCGGTCTTGAAGCCAAGTGCCATGGGGCGCACCACGTCGTGCAGCAGCACCACGTCATACAGTTCTTCGACAATCCCTTCGAGCCAGCACCAGTGAACGAGGTCGCCCGTTCGCAGGTCAACCACGACGAGACCGCACTTGGCGTTGGCGTTGCGTTGCTGGAGTTCGTCATCCAGTGGCAAGCCCTGAAAGGTGCGGTTTTGGCGTTGCCCCGACAGCCCCACCAGCGCATAGTCGCCGTGCAGGGCTAGCCCGCGCAGGAAGCCGGGACAAAATGCCACGCGCTCGAAGCTGCCGTCTGGGGCGACGTAGCCCACATAGCCGGTGCCTGCTTCGAGGAGCCACAGCCGTCCGTTGTGCCAGCGCGGGGAGTGGGGCATCGAAAGCCCTTCGGCAACGGCTTCGTTGGCTTGCACATCCCACACGATGCCCCCGCCGAGCCGATGCTCGCGCCAGCCATCGGCAACATCGCTGGTGCTGACCGCCGTAATATAGCGAGCGACCCCATCGCGCATGGCAAGCCCGTTCAGGTGGCAGCGGTCTTCGGCGGCGAGCTTGCTCAACCACGGCGGTTGCCAGAGCGGGGTAAAGCTGTGCGTATCGCTGGGGGCGGCGAGGCAGCCAAAGAGCGTATTCACGAAGACCACTCGCCCGCTGTCCTCGACCACAATATCGTGGATGTCGAGGTCGCCCGTGGTGTGGGCAAGCATGGGCACGTACAGGCGGTCGTAGCCATTGGCGTGTTGTCCGGGTGGTACCACATTTTCGAACCGCCACAACTGGTAGAGGCTACTCATCCAGAGGGTCTGGTTGTCGGGGGCAGCCAGCCCCATGCAACGGTTGAAGGTGCGTTCGCCGACGGCGAGGCGTGCGTCAGGCTGCAACCCAAGGAAAAAAAGTTTGCCTGCCTGATAGGTGGTGAAGGCGACGCTGATGCGTTGTTCGGCGAGCCAGTTGGGGAACTGCCGCGAGGCGGTCAGCGCAAAGCGCGGTTCTTGTTGGGGGTCAGTCATACGAGGTATACTCCTTATTAGTGCTGCCGGGTGCTGCCGGGTGCTGCGGCGGGCGCATGGGCACAGCCTTTTCATCTTGCGCCTATTATACTCGATACGCAAGCGGCGATACTCGATACGCAGGCATGCCAATCAGGGTACATGGGTGGTGTGTAGGTAGGGCGTGGTGGGCGGGAGCGGGTGGCTTCGTCATACAATTGATACCTTACACCCCAATACTGGATTGTACCAATGTGATAAATGGCGGTATAATGGTCTCGCCTGATACGGGGTAGCTTTGGTTCCACCACCGTGGTCAACCTAAGTATCGTCAATGCCACATGCCAACAGTGCAACAAGTGCATCAAGTGCATCAAGTGCAAGGAGTACGCAATGTTTAGCCACACACCACGAGCACGCATGGCAGGGGTCGTCGTCGTCTGCGTGTTGATTATGACCACCCTGCTGCCCGCTAGCCCACCTGCCATGGTGCAGGCACAGACTGAAGAACGCTGCTTCGACGAAACGGGCTTCTGTATTTCGGGGCGCATCCGCGAGTTCTGGGAACAGAACGACGGGTTGCGCGTGTTTGGCTTGCCGATCACAGCGCAACGCTTCGAGACGATTGAAGGGCAACGGCTCGAAGTCCAATGGTTCCAGCGCAACCGTCTTGAACTGCACCCCAACAACGAACGCCCCTTCGATGTGCTGCTGGGGCGGCTTGGTGCCGACCGGCTCGTGCAGGCATCGCGCAACCCGAACGCCTTCCCCGACAGCCCACCCGACGAGCCGCGCTGCCGCTTCTTCCCCGAAACTGGTCACAATGTCTGTGGGCGTATGCTTCAGGCGTGGCGGGCAAATGGGTTGGAGATAGACGGGCAGACGGGGCTGAGCGAGGGCGAAAACTTGGCACTGTTCGGGCTACCGCTCAGCAACGAAATCACCGAAACACTGAGCGACGGGCAGCAGCATACGGTGCAGTGGTTCGAGCGTGCCCGCTTCGAAATCCACTATTTCCCCGATGAACGCAACCGGCTTAATTCGCTGGTGCTGTTTGGCTTGCTGGGCAACGAAATCCGTACTGGTCCTGACTTGGACGACGTGCCGCCGCCGCCCGCGGCGGGTGCGCCCGTGCAGCGCATCGCCTACGAGGCGAACCTAGGGATTAACCCGTCACTCTTCCCAGATGCAGATGTTGCTACCGTGCGCTACATCTTCACGATGAATACGTTTGGCTCAGAGCAGGAGTCGTTGACGCGCAACCACGTCCAGCCAGATAAGCACCCCGACTGGTCGCCGGACGGGAGCCAGATCGTGTTTGACTCGTTGCGCGACGGTGCCCGCGCCGATGTGTATGTGATGAACCGCGACGGCTCGAATATCCGCCGCCTGACCAACAACAACAGTGATGATGGGTTCCCCGTCTGGTCGCCGAATGGGCAACAGATTGCCTATGCGTCGAATGAAACGGGCGACTACGAGATTTATGTGATGAACGCCGACGGCAGCAACAAGCGGCGTATCACAACCAACCCCGGCAAGCAAGACTTGCACCCAAGCTGGTCGCCGGACGGGCGGCAACTGGTGTATGCCTCGAACAGCGGGCTGACCCGCGGCGAGTGGGAAATCTATGTGGTCGCGGCGAGTGGGGGTACGCCTGTCAATATCTCGCGCAGTAGCTCGAATGATGAAGACCCGGTGTGGGGCAGCAACAACCGCATTGCGTTCCAGAGTGACCGCGACGGCAACCGCGAAATCTATGTGATGGATGCCGACGGCAGCAATGTGGAAAACCTATCGAACCACCCAGCGCAAGACGAAGCCCCGGCGTGGTCGCCCGACGGACGGCAGCTTGCGTTCCAGACTAACCGTATTGGTGCCCCCGAAATCTTTGTGATGAATGCCAACGGGCGGCAGCAGCGCAACATCTCGAATAGTCCGGCAAGTGATGAAAACCCGGCGTGGTCGCGTGACCTGCGCGTAGATACGGTAGACCCGTGCCCGTTCATCCCGCCGCCCGTGTATAGCACCGTTGAGCCAGCACGCTGTGTGCCGACGGGCGAAGTGCTCAGTGTAGACGTGTACGGCTTTCTTGCCAATGCCCCCTATGTGTACCGGGTGCTTGGGGTGACTACCGACGGGAACCTGATTGACCAGATCGCGGGCGAGGGGACGGTTGATCGCTATGGGCAATTGAACGACGTGCCGATTACTGGTCTTGTACCGGGACGCTATCGGCTTGAGTTTACGTTCGTGTCGGATGCAGGTTCGTTCGATGGAGCGACGGTCTATCTCGATATTCGCTGACCCACGCCCCCCACGCGGGGGAGCACCGCCAACGCCCCACCTGCTCCGGCGGGTGGGGCGTTTTGGTTTCCCTAAGGTGTCGTTTACTGGGGTGTTCGTTTGCGAGGGCGACAACGGCACGCAGGCGGTGGGGCTATGTCTTGCGTTGACGGTACAGTTGGGGGTCAATTGCCTGTGCCATCGCGGTGGTGTCGAGGGTGCCGTCGAGAAACTGGTTGATTTCGCCGATGAGCGGGGCGGGGTGCTGCACAAGCTGGTTGTAGTTGACGTAGATCACTGCCATGTGGGGCTGGGTGGCGAGCCACTGCTCGACACTGGCGAGGTGGCGCGTAAATAGGGCTGCCATCTCGCTGTCGGTGATGTCGTCGGTGGGTCGGTTGCGCCGTGTCAGCATCTGTTGCTGCGACGCGAGGACTTCGGGCAGGGCACGCTGCATAAAGATGACCCGGCAGGGGTAATCGGCGGGGATGTGGTGCAGCAGTTGGGAAATGATTTTGACGACCTTGCCGCGGGCGTTGCCCAGCCAACTGGGGTCGTGTGCCAGTTGCTTGACTGGCTCGTATTCGAAGTAGCCGCGCGGGTTGTCCTCGTCGGCAGTGCGTGCGTCGTCGGTGATGGGCGGGATGCCGCCCGCTGCAAGCATCCGCATCATGAGCGAGGTGCCCGAACGTGGCAAGCCCGATACGACGGTAATGTATGTGCGATTCACGTGCTCATCTCCGTGGTTGGGGTGGTTGGGGTGGCTTCGGCTTCGACGGTGTTTTGCAGAATACCGATGCCTTCGATTTCGGCTTCAACCACGTCGCCGGGTCGCAGGTAGCGCGGCGGCTGCATGCCCATGCCCACGCCGCTGGGCGTGCCAGTGGCGATGATGTCGCCTGTTTGCAGGGTTGCGCCCTGCGACAGGAGCGCGATAATCTGCGGGAGTTGGAAAATCATGTCAGCCGTGGTCGAGTCTTGCATGGTGGTGCCGTTCACGCGCAGGGTGAGGCGCAGGGCGTGCGGGGCGGGTAGTTCGTCGGCGGTCACGAGGCACGGACCGAGCGGCGCGGTGCCGTCCATACTTTTGCCGCGATAAAACTGGACGTGTTGTTTTTGTAGGTCGCGGAGCGAAATGTCGTTCAGGATGGTGTAGCCGTAGACGTGCTGCATGGCATCTGGGGCGGCAATATCTTTGCCCCCGCGCCCGATGACACACGCGAGTTCCACTTCCCAGTCCATGTAGCGCGTCAGGTCGTCGCGGTAGGGAATTGCGCCGCCGTGATAGTTGATCGCGGTGGTGGCTTTGGTGAAAAAGATGGGGTGAGCGGGCAACACTTCGGGCTTGCCCGCGGCACGGGCACTTTCATAGGCGTGCTCAGCGTAGTTCAGTCCAAGGCATATGATATTGCGCGGTGGCTGGGGAATGGGTGCCAGCAGGTCGCAGTGCTCAATCGGGAGCAGGTCTTCGCCGTTGACGGTTGCCAGCATGGCACGGGCACGGGCAAGGGCGGGTGCGCCTGCCGCGATAAAACTGATCATATCAGGGGCGATCTCGGTGAGCGGCAGAATGCCCGTCACTGTGTCTGCGGCGTAGTACAAAGCACCAACACGGGCACCATCGCCATGGTCAAACGTTACCAGTTTCATACTGTCTCGCTTTCTGTTGCGCTTGTCACTTATACCGGGGAGTCGTCGTTCTTGGGAAAGTCGAAAAATTGGAGGGTGCCCGCCCCACACACGACTGCCTGCCACGTTGGGAGGTCGAAGCTGACACACGCTACGGCACCGGTGGGGAAGTGCCAGAGGTGGCGGCTGCTTATTAGGCATTCGGCAAGGGCGTGCAGTCCGGGGTTGTGCCCGCACAGCAGTACCTCGTGGTGGTGGGGCGCGAGGTGCTGCACAAGATCAAGCAAGGTATCGCGTTCGGCTTCGTAGATGCGTGGCTCGAGCTGGATGTTGTGGCTGGCATAGCCAAGTTCGCCCGCGACAAGTGCGGCGGTGGCGTGGGCACGGCGGGCGGGACTACTCAGGATTAGGTCGGGCGCGATGCCACGGACGTGCAGCCGTTGCCCCATGCGGGGGGCGGCATGGTGCCCACGCTGGTTGAGCGGGCGGTCAAAGTCGCGGACTGCGGGGTCGTCCCAACTCGACTTGGCGTGGCGCATAATCAGCAGGCGCATTATTCGTACCCCACCAGTTCGACGGCATCCAGTTCGTTCCACGCGCTGGTACTGGTCTGGTCAATTGTTAGGCGCACGCCATCTACCCGTGTAAGCGTGGGGGCGAAGTCGAGGGTCTGGACGAAGGGGCAGTCGTCGAGCAGGCTGGCGGTACCCTCGTAGATGGTCACGTATTCGCCCGCTTCGTCGCGCAGTTCCACCTTTGTCACCGAACCGGGCTGGTGGGTCTGGTAGATGTTGAGCCGCACGGCAAAGACGGCGGTATCATAGCCGAGTGTGACAGTTTCGCGGGTGTCGGGGGCGGGGGCTGCCCACGCGTTGTCGCTACTGCGGCACCCTTCCACGTCGGGCGGACCGGTCAGGTTGCTGGCGGCATAATCCGGCTCGAAGCTGGCACTGGCGGTTGCCTGCTCTGCCCACTGTCCAAACAGTTGCTCTTCGGGCAGTGGGGTAGGGCTGGCGGCGGGTTCGTCTGCGGCTGCAGCGGCAGGGGCGGCAGTGGGCAATAGTTCGGGTTTCATGCGGAGGGCGGTCACAGCACTATACTCGCCCGCGTTGTCGCTGACCCACACGACTTCGCCGGGGGCGGCGGCAATGCCGTTGGGCAGGCTGAACTGCCCCGGTTGCGGGATTGCGCCCGTCGCGGCGGCGGTGCCTGCCCGCATGAGCAGGGTGCCATCGGGGGCGAAGCGCACAATGCCCTGATTGTTGGTGGCAACATAGATGTTGTCGCGTCCGTCAAGGTCTACCGCGACGGGCGTGCCGCCGCCGTCGTCGGTAAAGGTAGTGACGATTTCGCCATTGGGGGCGTAGCGCGTGACTTTGCCGCCGCGACTGTCGGCGGTGTAGATGTTGCCAGCGCGGTCTACGGCGAGGTCGTCGGCGGTTACGCCCGCCTCAAACTCGACGCGCTCAATGAAGGTACCATCGTCTTGGAAGCGCACGATGCTGGTTTGGGGGACGTTGGTTTCGGCGTTGACGCGGTTGTCAATGGCATAGATGCTGCCGTCGGCACCGATGGTCAGGCGGCGCGGTGCGAGTGGTCCGAACTGGTCGGGTGCGTCGCCCACTGTGCCCCAGCGTTGTGCTTCGCTACCATCAGGACGGAAGCGGATAATCGCGTTTTGCCCATAGTCAGCCACGAAGATGTCGCCGCTGGGCGCGACTGCGACATCGTAGGCATCGAGCAGGGTGTCGCCGCCGAAGGTTTCGATCAGTGCGCCGTCGGGGTCGAAGACCCAGATGCCTTGGCTACTTTCGGCTACGAAGACGCGCCCATCGTTGGCACTGTCTAGCCCGCGGGCTGCTACGAAGCGGCTCTGGGCAGCACCACTGCTGCCCCCCAGCCGCAGAATAAACGGCTCGCCGCCCTCGCTGATCAGTTCGGGTTGGGCGGGGTTGGCAGGGTCGTCGGCTGGGGCAGGGTCGTCGGCTGGGGCGGGGTCGTCTATGCTGGGGCCGGGTTAAAAACATTTTCATCTGAGATGATGTTGTGTTCTGGGCTTCGTCAAGC
>CAZNQP010000054.1:0-23225 GCA_964575355.1 uncultured Chloroflexaceae bacterium | reverse complement strand
ACGACCACCACGCCCCCACCACACCGCACGAAAGCAACTGGACAATGGTGGTGCCGCTCGTGGTACTGGCAAGTTTCGCCGTAACGGGCGGGCTGATCAACCTTGCCTTCGGCTTGCCGGGCATCCCCGCGCACTGGCTGGGCGACATGCTGGCACAGGCAGCCCCCACCTTCAGTATTGTAGCGGCAGGCTTGTCTACGCTACTGGCAGTGGCGGGCATCGCGCTGGCATATACCCTGTACCGCGCCGCCTACCCCACCGCCCACGACGACGACCCACTCGCGGCACGGCTCGGTGGGCTGTTCCCCACATTACACAACGCCTTCGCCATAGACGAGTTTTACCGCGCGGGGGTCATCCGTGCCACCACCTTCCTCGCAGGTGGCTGGGCGTGGTTCGACCGCGCGGTACTGGCACGCACGGTGGTGGCGGTGGGGGTGTTCACCCAATGGCTCGGTCGCTTCAACTTTATTGCCGACGATACACTCTTTAACGACGGACCCGACGGACTGGCAGACACCACCATCGCCACGGGCGATAGCCTGCGGCAAGCCCAGACGGGCAAAGCCCAAGACTATCTGGGGTTGGTGTTTGCGGGCATCGTCGTGATCGCCCTGATCTATCTGTACGCCCTGAATTAGCTGTGGAGCTAGCAATCGCTGGCTGTCGCCTGCTGTACAAGGAACGCTGAATGCCGCCCTATATTGTACCTGCCCCCGATGGTATCGCGTGGCTGACGCTCCTACTGCTGTCGCCACTCTTCGGCGTGCTGCTGCTCACACTGGGGACGCTGACCAAGCTGGACGAGCGCACCACCCAGTGGGGCGTGGTGGCGTGGATGCTCGTACCCCTCGGCATTGCGGTCTATCTCACCGCCGCCTTCCAACCCGACCTTGTGCGCGACGGGCAAGCCGCGATCCAGTTTGCCGAGAAGGTGCCATGGATTGATGCCGTGCGCGTAGACTACTTTGTGGGGCTGGACGGGCTGAACCTGCCCATGGTGCTGCTTACCACACTCATTGCGCCCATTGCAGTCCTAGCACCACCGGTGAGTCGGCTACGCCCGCGCCTCTACTACACCTTGCTGCTGCTGCTCGAAGCCGCGATGCTGGGCTACTTCGTCGCGCTCGATTTCTTCTTCTTCTTCATCTTCTGGGAGTTCAGCCTTGTGCCCGCCTTCTTCATGCTGCTCATCTGGGGGCGCGACAACCACCGGAGCGCGGGCTTCATCTTCTTCATCTACACCATGGCAGGCTCCATCGGGATGCTGCTGCTGTTCCAGTTCATCTACCTTGCCGTGCGCGCGGCGGGTGTGCCCACCTTCGACCTGATCGCGCTAGGGCGGCTAGGGCAGGGGTTGGGCTTCGCGGGCGTGAACACGCCGTTACAAGCCATCCTCTTCGACTACGCCGCCAGCCTCGGCATCACGCAGGTGCTCGGCAACAACCCATTGCTGTACAGCGGCATCGCGTTCTGGGCAATCTTCATCGCGTTTGCCATCAAGCTCGCCGTCTTCCCGTTCCATACGTGGCAACCCGACAGCTACACCACCGCCCCCACCGGTGCCTCGATCATGCTGGCGGCGGTGATGAGCAAGATGGGGGCGTATGGCATGCTCCGCATTATGCTGCCGCTCGTGCCCGAAGCCGCCAACGTCAACGCGCCCATCATCGGGGGGCTGGCACTGCTGAGCATTCTGGCAGGAGCATACGGCGCACTCGCCAACGTGCAGGGCGACATGAAACGCCTGATTGCCTACACCTCGATCAACCACATGGGGTATGTCGTGCTGGCGATTGCCGCCGCCGCCGCCGTGCCCGCGTGGGCAGCCGCCGACAGCACCGCCCTGCTCGATAGCCGCGCCATGGCTCTGAACGGCGCACTGCTGCAAATGGTCGCGCACGGGCTGTCTACCGCCGCCCTGTTCTTGCTGGCGGGCATGCTCTATGTGCGCGTCGGCACCTACAACCTGACCGCCTACGGCGGGTTGCGCGTGGTCGCGCCCACCTTCGCGGGCATGTTCGGGGTTGCCATGTTCGCCAACCTCGGTCTGCCGGGGCTAGCGGGCTTCGTCGCCGAGTTCTTCATCTTCCGGGGGGCGTGGGCAACGCTTCCGTTTACCACCCTACTGGCAACCGTGGGGCTAGTCGTGACCGCCCTCGCGCTCCTGCGCCTCTTCGATGCGCTGTTCCTTGGCAGGCAACCCACCGCCGACCACGACACCGCCGACCACGACACCGTTACCGCCGCCCGCACCGCCGCCGATCTGTCGCCGCGTGAGTTCTGGCTGACCGCGCCGTTGCTGCTGGCACTGCTGGCACTCGGCATCTTCCCGTCGCTGGTCATGAACCTGACCAACGTCACCGTTACCGAAGCGGTGGGCGTGTTTGCACGGCTGGTAGGACAGTGACATGATGACAGCCACCACCGCCGCCTACCACCAGCAAACGCTGCTCCACGACACCATCGCGCCGCTGTTGGCACAGCAGCACCCGCGCCGCAACTATGCCGCGGGCGGGCACAACTGCACCATCGCGTGGAACCCTGCCGGGCGGCAGACCGCACTCCAGCCCGCGTGGTTTTATGTCCCCAACATCGCGCCGCGTGGCGAGCACAGCCCCCAGCGCAGTTATACGCTGTGGAACGAAAAGATTGCGCCGCGCATCGTGGTAGACCTGCTGTACGACGGGCAGGTTGCCACCGACCCAACCAGCACCCCCGGCGAACGGCTGGTGCTGTGCGAACAGATGCTCCGTGCTGTCTGGTACATCATCTTCGATATGGATACCAACAGCCTGACGGTCAACCACCGCACCACCGGACGCTACGAAAGCACCCCCTGCAACGAACACGGGCACTACGCCCTACCCGATATGGGCGTGCAGGTAGGGCTGTGGCACGGCAGCTATGCCGACGTAACGCGGCTCTGGCTACGCTGGTGGGACGCAACCGGCGAGTTGCTGCTGACCCCGGATGAACGGCTACAACTCGAACAGATACGCCTCGAACACGAGCGCGAGCGCAACGCCAAACTTGCGGCACTGCTGCGAACCCTCAGCCGCAAAGAGGAGAACGAGCCATGAACCTGATAGATTTACCCAGCGGCGTACCGTGGCTCAGTCTGCTGTGGCTGAGTATGGTGGTGCCTGCCGCCCTGATTGCCGCCCTGCCGTCCAGCCAAGTCACTGCCATGCGCTGGATCGGCACGGCGTTTGCCGGGTTCTCGCTGGTGCTGTCGGTGCTGCTGTTTGCCGCCTACGACCCGGCGGGTGCCACCTTCCAGTTTATCGAGGAAGTGCCGTGGATACCCCAGATTGGCGCGACCTACCTGCTGGGTGTAGACGGGCTGAGCCTGCCCCTCTTGCTGCTCAACGGGCTAATTATCTTCACCGGCGCGTTGATGAGCTGGAACATTACCGACCGCTCCCGCGAATACTGGGTGTTGTTGCTGCTGCTCACGGCGGGGGTGTACGGCGTGTTCGTCGCCCTTGACCTGTTCCTGTTCTTCGTCTTCTACGAGCTTGCCGTACTGCCGATGTACCTACTCATCGCCATCTGGGGTAGCACCCGCAAAGAGTACGGCGCGATGAAGCTGACGCTCTTCTTGATGGCGGGGAGTGCGTTTGTCATCATCGGTATGCTGGCGATCTACTTCGGGAGCGGTCTCCGCACGTTCAACATGCTGCGCCTCGCCGAGTTGCCCGTGTTTGATGGCGCACTCCAGATTACCTTCTTCCCGGCGTTGTTTCTCGGCTTCGCGGTGCTGGCGGGCATGTTCCCCTTCCACACATGGTCGCCCACCGGGCACGTTGCCGCCCCCACCGCCGTCTCGATGCTGCACGCGGGCGTGCTGATGAAACTAGGGGCGTATGGCTGTATGCGCGTGGCGATGTGGCTGATGCCCTACGGTGCCGCCGAGTGGCTACCTGTGGTGGCGTGGCTCACGCTCCTCAACGTGGTGTACGGCGCAACGATTGCAATGGTGCAGCGCGACCTCAAGTTTATGATCGGCTACTCGTCGGTAAGCCACATGGGTCTCGTCGTCATGGCTCTGTCATCGGGCACCGAACTTGCCCTGATCGGCGCAGTCTTGCAGATGTTCGCGCACGGCATCATGACGGCACTGTTCTTCGCCGTGGTGGGGCGCATGGTCTACGAACGTACCCACACGCGGCAGTTGCCCGAACTGGGCGGGCTAGGGCGCGTGATGCCCTTCGCCGCCGTCATGTTCATTCTCGCGGGGCTATCGTCTATGGGGATGCCCGGCTTCGCGGGCTTCTGGGCAGAGTTTAACATCTTCCTTGGGGTGTGGGAACAGTACCCCCTGATTGCCGTCGTCGCGGCGGTCTCGATCCCGATTACCGGGGCGTACATCTTGCAAGCCGTAACGCGCGTGTTTTTCGGCAACGTCACCAACGACCACTTCTGGCACCTCGAACCGATTACTTGGCAGGAATACACTGGCGCGGTCATTCTGGCGGGGGTGCTCATCTTTGCAGGTCTCTTCCCCGGCATCTTGACCGATATGATTGGTACCAGCGTGGCACCCATCGCCGACCAACTGTCGGTGGTGCGCCGCTAGCCTGACGAACGGATGCAGCTATGATTGAGTTTCAACTGAGCGACATACCGCGCCTGCTGCCAGAAATCTTGCTGCTGGTGCTTGCATTGTTGGTGCTTGGCTCCGACATCTTCGAGCAGTGGGGCGACGACGAGGAAGCCATCACCGAACGGTCAGGCTCGGCGGCATCGCTCGCCGCGCTAGGGCTGGGCATGATCTTCGTCATCACGCTGGTGCAGAGCGGCTTTGTGGGGCGGCTCCCGGTGGGGGCAGGCGACGGCAACCCGATCACCGCGTTTCTGGCAGGCATCGTCCGCAACCTCCAGTTCGACCCCGACACCACCGCCCCCATTCTGGGCGCGTTCGCCACCGACCAGCTTACCCTGATCGGGCGGCTCCTGTTTATCGGGTCAGCCCTGTTTGTCGTGCTCCTGACAATGAACACACCCCCGCGCCGCAACGCCGCCGAGTTCTACACACTCCTGATCGTCTCGACGGTGGGGGCATGCCTGATGGCAGGCGCGAACGAACTCATTCTCGCGTTCCTCGCCATCGAGCTTACGTCTATCCCACTCTATGTGCTCACGGGCTACTTCATCAACCGCAAGCAGTCGTCCGAAGCCGGGATGAAGTATCTGTTGTTTGGCGCGATGTCGTCGGGCATCTTGCTCTACGGCATGAGCCTGCTGTTCGGGCAAGCCGCCATGACGATTGGTACCACCACACTCGGCAACACCCTAACCCAGTTCCCCGTGATTGGCAGCACCATCGCGCAGGCGGGCGAACCCTCGCTGATGCTCACGCTCAGCCTGCTGTTCATTATTGGTGGGCTAGGCTACAAAATTGCCGTCGTACCCTTCCACAGTTGGGCACCCGACGTATACCAGACCGCGCCCATCCCAGTCGCGGCATTCATTGCGGCTGCCTCGAAAGCCGCAGGCTTCTTCTTGCTGCTACGCCTACTCAGCACCGCCTACTCGCCCATCCTCGTCGGCTCGCCCGCCATTGACATTGCGGGCGGCTTCGGGGGCTGGACGGGCATGCTGGCAATCCTCGCGTTTGCCACGCTGGTCTATGGCAACCTCGCCGCCCTCCCCCAGACCAACGTGCGCCGCCTGCTTGCCTATTCGGGCATCGCCCACGCCGGGTTCTTGCTGCTGCCCCTGCTGGCGGTCGCGTCGCCCGTCAGTGCCGACCAAGCATCGGCATCCACTGCATTACTGTACTATCTCGTGGTATACGTCCTCATGACGCTCGGCGCGTTCGGCGTGCTGGCGGTTGCTGCCCCACACCTCGGCGGCGACGACATGCGCCACCTGTACGGCATGGCACGCCGTAGCCCACCGCTCGCCGCCCTGCTGACAATCTTCGTCTTTGCACTGGCGGGCATCCCCCCACTGGCGGGCTTTCTCGCCAAGTTCTATGCCTTCCTCGCGGGCTGGTCATCCGATGCCTACTGGCTCATCATTACGGCGGTCATCGCCACCGTGGTCAGCCTCTACTACTACCTCGGTATTCTCCGCGCCATCTACGTCGCGCCGCCCGCCGACCCCACCCCGATCCCCGTCTCGCGTACCGCCATGGTGACGCTGACAACCGTCGCCGCGCTGGTGCTGCTGCTCGGTCTCGTGCCGGGGATCATTATGCCCGCGCTCGAACAGGTACGCCTGACCGTGACCAGCCTGCCCATTGGCGAACCACCGCCGATACCACCACCCACCCCCTGATGCCAAGAGCATACGGGGCTGACTATGGTATGATAGAAGGGTGATACTCCCGCTTGACAATCCTGCCGGGTGTCGTATGCTTATGTATAACTAAGCACCATGCAGCGCAATCGGCAGAAGGAAAAGTTTAGCGTTGCGTACATCGCCGCCGTGGTTGCCGTGGCGGGGTTCGAGCTTCTCCCCGGCACCGACGTACAGAGCGACGACCTTCAGATTGCCAGCGATTGGAATGACGACGCACGCGAGTTTACCTTCCCGCGCATCGAGGTGCAACTGAAATGCACCAGCCAGCAACGCTGGCGCGACGGGGCGTTAGCCTTTCGGCTGTCACGCAAAAACTATGACGACCTACGTAAGAAAAGCATCTTACCGCGTTTACTGGTGGTAGTCGTAGTCCCAGACAACCCAGCACAGTGGCTGGAGCAAGACACCAACCGCCTTGTGATGCGGCACTGTGCCTACTGGGTGTCGTTGCACGGGCAACCACCCATCGCGGGGGCGACCACCACCGTGCGCGTACCCGCTACCAATCTGTTCACAGTGGTAGCTCTGACAGACATAATGAACACAATTGCGAGAAATGAACGCCCATGACTGCTGTTATCCGTGACCCCAACATATTTGCGGCAATTCCCCGCGACAACCTCATAACCTATCTCCGCGGCAATAGCTGGGACATCCTCAGTGACAGCCCCGGCTATTACTCGTTGTGGAAGCGGCGCGGCGACCGCCGCAAGCCGCCGCTCACAGTGCTGGTGCCCGCCGATGATGATTTCGTAGATTACCCGCAGCGCATGTACGAAGCGGTGCATAACTTGGCAGTCGCGGAAGAGCGGTCACAGCTTGATGTGCTCAGTGACCTCGAACACGTCAACACCGACGTGCTGCACATCGCGGTGCAGCATACCGAACTGGAGGACGGCACGTTGCCGCTCGATTATGGGGCGCACATTTTGCAGCACACCCACGAGTTGCTGCACGCCGCCGCCCGCCACGTCGCGCAGCCCCAGCCCGCCCTCGTCGGCGATGACCCGGCACAGGTCGCCACCTACCTCCGCTCGCTCCGGCTCGGTCAGTCAGAGCGGGGGAGCTATGTGCTCAACGTGCTGTCGCCGTTGCCCAGCAACACGCCACCGCCCGTCTATGAGCGGCAGGTGGTGCAGCGGTTGCTCAACGGCATCGAAGCCGCCGCCCACGCCGCCCGCCACAGCACACCCGATGACCTCACGCCGTTTGCCAACGCCGTCGAGCACGGCGCAAACGCCAACCTCTGCCGTGCCCTGAGCGACATGCTGCGCCCCGCCGATGACGGCTGGCAGGCTGACCATGTCGCGTTCGGGGTGACGTGGGCACCCGCCCTCCACGATGACCCGGCAAGCATCGTGGTGCCCGCCGAACTTGCGGCGATGCTGGCACACGGCAGCAACTACTTGGCAAGCCACGCCACCCCGGTTGCCCCGGTTGGCGAGCGCGTGACATTGCGCGGGCTAGTGCAGCGGCTCGAACGCACCGACGCACAGCCCGGCGGCAGCATTGTGCTGCGTGCCAGCCTAGACGACAGGATGTATGACGTGACCGTGCAACTATCCGCCCCGGACTATCGCGTTGCGCTTCAGGCACATCTGCACAACCGCCCGCTTGTCTGTACCGGCGACCTCGTGCCGCACCACAACGGGTTGAACGGGTTGCACCTGCGGAACGTCAGCCGCGTGGCAATGGTCTAGCGACTGCCGAGCGACCGCCGAGCGACCCAGTAGGCTGGTGGGGCTGGTGAGGTTGGAGGCTGGTGGGTTGGTAGGGGAGTGCCCTTCACAGCCACCCCGCGAAATAGCCCACCACTGCCAGCACCACCAGCCCGCCGATCCCAATGAGCACCAGCCGGATGAGGCACTGCACCTGCTTGGTCACAAACCCCAGCACTGCCGACACCACCACCAGCGCAACCCCCGCCAGCACCAGCCACCCCACAAACTGAACCTCACCGCCCTGTTCGATCACACGCCCCCCCTGTCGCTGGCTTACACGTTGAAGAGAAAATGGCAGATGTCGCCATCTTGCACGACATACTGCTTGCCCTCCATCCGGACGGTGCCCTCTTTCTTGGCTTCGACCATGCTGCCCGCCCGCATCAGGTCATTGTACGCGACCACCTCGGCACGGATGAAACCGCGCTGAATGTCGGAGTGGATCGCCCCGGCAGCCTCGACCGCAGGCAGGGCGCGGCGGATTGTCCACGCCCGCACCTCGTCCGGACCGGCGGTGAGAAAGCTAATCAAGCCGAGCAGGTCATACGACAGCCGGATCACACGGTCACGCGCCGCCTCGCTGATGCCAAGGTCTGCCATAAACACCGCTGCGTCGTCGGCATCGAGTTGGGCGAGTTCGGCTTCGATCTTGCCACAGAGCGGCACCACATGGCTGTTGCGGTGCTCGTAGGGCAACGCCGGCGGGCGAGCAAGCTCATCCTCACCCATGTTGATGACAACAAGCATAGGCTTGGCGGTGAGGAACTGGTAGCCGCGCGTCATGCGCTCTTCTTCCTCGGTCATCTGCATATCGCGGATGGGCGTTTCGGCTTCCAGACCTGCTTGCAGGCGCAACAGCAACTCGCGCTCAGCGATACGCTGCTCACGCTCTTTTGCCGCCATCTTCTTAATTTCACCGTCGAGCCGTTGCAGCCGCCGCTCGATAATCGCCATATCCGAAAACATCAATTCGGTGTCGAGTGTGGCAACGTCGCGGGCGGGGTCTATGTGTTCGTCTGGGTGCGGCACGCTCTCGTCTGCGAACGAGCGCACCACATGCAGCAGGGCATCCGCCGTCGCAATATAGTTGAGCAGGGCGGGCGGCAACCCCTCGCGGCGCGTGCTCGTGATGCCCGCCACGTCCACATACTGGACATCGGCATACACGGTGCGCTTCGGCTTGAACAGCTCAGTCAGGCGGTCAAGCCGCTCATCAGGCACCTTGACTGCCGAAATATTCGGTTCGAGTTGCCCCGACGAAAAGGCGGCGGTTTCGGCGGTGCCGCCTGTCAGCGCATTGAACACCGTGGTTTTGCCACTGTTTGCCAACCCCACAATTGCAATCTTCATAGTTCCCTCTGTTCGTCATCTCCTGCGTTCTCTCGCCGTACAGTATAGCATGGGCATGGGGGCACGCACCTGCCACAACCCATACGCATGCCGCCAGCACCGCACGCAGGCACCGCGCCCGTGCAAAAAACGGTAAAATTAGGTATACTGTACGTTAACTCTATCACAGGTTCGAGTATGGTCTGCACCGATGCGCCAACAACCGCCTCTCCGGGTTGTCAGTGCTCGGTTTTTGCATCATTCATGTACAAAGCGGGAGCCATAGTTAATCGTCGCTACCTGATCGTGCGGCAAATAGCGCAAGGAGCACACGGTGCTACCTACGAGGGAATAGATCGTCGTTCACGTCAGCGCGTTGTCGTGAAGCATACGCTGCACGATGCTGTTTTCGCACCTAACGGGCAGACCCCCCCCGTTGATCTGCTGCTGCAACAAATTGCGACCCTCGACCACCCGGCACTGCCCGCCGCCATCGAATACTTCTCCGATACGAGCGGTCACTACCTCATCAGCGAGTTCATCAGTGGCGAAGACCTTGGCAGTACCATCGTGCAACGCAATGGCGTGCCCTTCTCGACCAACGAGGTACTGGCGTGGGCTACCCAACTCCTCGATGCACTGGCATATCTGCACCAGCGCGACGTACCCCTCGTCCACGGCGACATCAAGCCACACAACCTGAAGGTCACGCCAAGTGGACAACTCAAGCTCCTCGACATAGGGGGTGCCCGTCGCCAACCGCCCGACCTCGCTGTGCTGACCGTCACGAGCGGTCTCGACTACCTTGCCCCCGAACAACTCATCGGGCAGGTCGCCACACCCCAAAGCGACCTCTTCAGCCTCGGCGCAACCCTGTACTACCTGCTCAGTGGCGAAGCCTTCCCCAATGCCATCGAGCGCGGTATTGCGCGTGCGCTGGCGTACCCCGACCCACTGCCCCCCCTCGACGAGCACAACCCGCAGGTCGCCCCCGACATCGCGCAGGTCTTCGCGCAATTGCTGGCATACCTCCCCCGCGAACGCTACACCACCGCCCGGCAGGTGCAGCTTGCCCTCTCCGAACAACAGGTGTTGCGTACCGTCACTGTTGCCCCCGACGGGAGCGGCAACTACACCAGCATCATGGCAGCGGTACACGCAGCCCGCCCCGGCGAACGGATTATTGTACACGCCGGAACCTACCACGAGACGGTCATACTCGACCACACAGTGTCGCTCGTCGCCGACGATAGCACCGCGCAGGTCATCATCAACACGACCGACGCACCCTGTATTGTGATGCAAACCGAACGTGCCGAAGTGCGCGGCTTTGTGCTCCAGACCATGAGCAGTGTCCTCGCCAACGCCGCCCCCGCCGTTGAGATTACGATGGGCGAGTTGTTGCTCGAACAGTGCCGCATCACCAGCTATGGGCTAGCCGGGGTAGCCATCTATGGCGCAGGGGTTGCCCCCACCCTCCGCAACTGCGAGATTATCGGCGGCGCACAGGCTGGCATTGATATTTATGAGCAAGCCAGCCCGATCATCGAACGGTGCGAAGTACGCGAAACTGCCCGCGCAGGCATCGAAGTCAGTGCCGGGGCTACCCCACTCATCCGTAACTGCACCGTCCACCACGGCGAGTCCAGCGGCATCTACGTCTTCGACGGCGCACACGGCACCATCGAAAACTGCACCATTACCGACAACCGCCGCTCTGGGGTGAGCATCGCGCAGGAAGCCACGCCGCTCATCCGGGGCTGTACCATTCGTGGCAACGGCGGTGCGGGCATCTTCGCCTATCGCAAGGGGCACGGCACCGTCGAAAACTGCCAGATTGCCGCCAACGGTGCCGCAGGCATCGAGGTGAAAGACCACAGCGACCCGCATGTGCGGCGATGCACGGTGCGCGACGGACGCGCCGCCGGCATCTACGTCCACGCACTTGGGGCGGGTGAGTTCGAGGACTGCGACATTGCCGCCAACGCCGAAGCAGGCGTGGCGATTGTGCGCGGCGGCGCACCCCACCTGACCAACTGCCGCATTCAGGGCGGGAGCAAGGGCGGGCTGTGGGTCGCCGAACAGGGCGAGGGCGTGCTTGAGGGCTGTGAAATCCGCGAAAACCGCAACAGCAACGTGACTATCGCGCCCAACGGCAACCCGCTCCTCCGGCGGTGCCACCTCCGCAACAGCCACGATGTCGGGTTGCAACTGATGGCGGGCGCACAGGGGCAATTCGAAGACTGTACCCTGACCGGCAGTGCAGTGGCGGGCATCGTCATCGAAGGGCGCACCAGTGTACGCTTCGTGCGCTGCATTGTGCAGGGCAACAACGGACCCGGCGTGCAGATACGCCGCAACAGTAGCGCGACCTTCGCAGCCTGCGACCTGCGCCACAATAATGGCGGACCGTGGGTCGAGGACGGGCGGCATCAGGTACAGATGGAAACCACGGTCGTCTAATTCCCCCACTCCCCGTGGGAGCAAATCCCCTGCGGCTTGCGTTATACTTAGCACACAGACAGCAACCTTTTCCTATCGGTTGTGCGTTCCAACTATACCAATCGGGAATTGTTGACCAGCAGACAAGGAAGCTGTCAGGTAAACTGACAGGAAGGAGAAACCTATGCCCGTGCAGGATCGGGGGCGGGGGCGGCGCATATTGGTTGTGCTGCTCGTGCTGGGGGGGTTGCTCGCATGGGGGAGCAGCAGCCACCACACGTCGCGCATGGCAATCGCCAACACCACCGGCACCCAAATTGCATTTGTGACCACCGACGGCAGCGGCAACGCAACCGGCATTGACCGCATGAACCCCGACGGCACCAACCGCCAAGACATCTGGGACTACCCCGGCGGCAGTGGCGACATCGCGGACGTACAGTGGAACCCCGCCGCCAACGAGCTTGCCTTCGCCAGCGACCACGAAGCCGCCTACTCGCCCTACACCACCAACATCTTCGGCATTCGTCCCGACGGCAGTAGCCTGCGCCGCATCACCTTTCCGCCCGCCCGCTCCACCATTATCGGGGGCGGCTTCCCGACGGGCACGGTGCAGGTCAATTTGTTCAACAATACCCATGCCTTTTTCGCACCCACCACATTCGTGATGTATGTGCAGGGTGCGCCCGACGCACAGAACGTCACACTCCCGCCCTTCCAGACAACATCACAGGTCACGTTCAACAATGTGGCAGAACTGGGCGGCTTGCAAGATATTGTGATTACATGGTCGGGCGGCGACTGCAACCTGAGCAAGTTCGTCAACCCGACGGGGGTGGACGTGCAACCGGGCGGCACCGCAACGATCAACGTAGACTTCGATGGCACCGTCTGCAACACCGTCACCACCAGTGCCAACAACGTGCTCGCCCTGACGTGGCAGCGCGACGGCAGCACCATCGGCTACAACCTGTCGGGCGCACCCGGCATCGTCACCGCCGCGAGCGGGCAGGTTGGCGCGTGGTTCACTGCCCCCGGCTTCATCAACGCCCCCGCATTCAGCCCCACCAACGACGACATTCTGTATGACGTGTTCAGTGGCAACAGCAGTACAGACGGCATCTACCGCAAGACAGCCGGTAGCCCAGCGAACGACCCCGGCACGCGCATCCTCACCGAGAATGCCAGCGACATCGTGTGGCTCCCCGATGGTAGCGGCTTCCTGTTCATCAACACGGGACAGATCGCCTTCTTCGACTTCGGCAGCGATACGGGCGGCTTCTTGAGCCTGCCGGGCTTATCAGGCGGCACCGTATCGCACATCAGTGTCGCGCCCGACACTACCAACCTGATTATCGCGTTCAGCTATCGGCAGGGCACCACCGAAAACATCTACACCGTAGACTACACCGATCCGAGCAACCCCATCGTGAACCAACTCACGAATGACGGGCAGAGTACTAACCCATCGTGGAGCAGCACCACACCTAGCACACCCACGCCCACACCCTCGCCCACACCCTCGCCGACCACCTCGCCCACACCCTCGCCCACACCCACGCCGACCACCTCGCCCACACCCTCTCCCACGCCCTCGCCCTCGCCCGCCCCCGGCAGTCAGTTCGTCTACCTGCCGATGGTCGTGAAGCCCTAACTCGGCAGCACACACAGCCCCCGCTCACGCCCATTGTGAGCGGGGGCAGGCAACGAGCGCAGGCAGCCGCAGGCAGCACGGGCGCGGCAGGCTACGCCCCCACGCCCAGCCACAGCAGCACCCACAGGCTCCCCATGCCCGCCGCAATCGTCAGGAGCGTGTGGCGCGTATACCACGCCACCCCCGCCGCCACCACGCCCGCCAGCAGTTGCGGCGACAGCGCAAAGGGTGCCGCCGGGTTAATCAGTTCGGGCACCAGCAGTGCCGTGATCGCCGCCGACGGCACATAGGGCAACGCCTGCTGCAACCAGCCCGGAAACGCCATGCGCTCGGCAGCACCAATAAACGACAGCCGTAGCGCGAACGTCGCCACGCCCACCACCACCACCACAACCCACAGCGTCACACTATCCATTGGTCGTCACTCCCTTGGTCGTCGCGCCCTTGGTCGTTGCTCCCTTGGTCGTCGCGCCTGCCACACCGTCGGGCGAATCTGCCCCGCGCATCGCCGCCGTTGCGTCGCTACCGGGAGGTGCCGTACGCCCTGCCACCAGTGCCCCCACCAGCGTACCACCCAGCATCGCCACCAGTAGCCCGATCTTGAGCGGCACCGCCGCCAGCACGAGCACCAGCACCGCCGCACTGCCCGCCGCCGCGAGGTTGGCACGGGTTGTCAGCGTCGGCACGATCAGCGCAATAAACGTGAGCGGGATGGCAAACGCCAGCCCCCACGCTGGCGGCACCGCCTCGCCCAGCAGCACACCCGTCACCGTTGCGACCTGCCACGCCGACCACAGCGTTGCCCCCGCCCCCAGAAAAAACCAGTGCCCGGTGCCCGTGTCGCGGGCGTGCGTATAGTGGTGAATGGCCACCACATACGACTCGTCTACCAGCAGGTACGCCAGCAACCACTGCCACGCCCGCGACAGATGCCGCATGGAAGGTGCTAACGACGCACTGTACAGCAGGTGGCGTACATTCAGCAGCACCGCCGCCAGCACAATAATCAGGGCGGGCACACTTGCCCCCACCATCTGTACCACCACCACCTGCGCCGACCCGGCAAACATCACCGACGACATAGCGATGGCAAGGCTGGCAGGAATGCCCGCGCTGACTGCCGTTGCCCCATACACCACCCCGAAGGGTACCGTGCCGAACAGAATCGGGAGGACACTGCGGGCACCGCGCCCGCACGCCTGCCACTGTGCTTGCATATTGTCTTCCTTCTAGTCCTAGTTGCTGTCGAGTTGCTATCAAGTTGCTATGCGTCGCATGAATCGTGGCGATGCGCCCGACGATACTGCCCCGGCGATACCCCCACCAATCGCTTGAAGTGCCGCGACAGGTGGCTCTGGTCGGTGAAGCCCGTACTCGCCGCCACATCTGCTAACGATGCCCCCGCCTGCAACAGCCGCCGCGCATGGTTGATCCGCACGCTGGTCAGGTAGGCGTGCGGTGGCAACCCCACCACCTGCCGGAAGCTCCGCAGCAGGTAGTACGGACTAAAGTTGACCAGTGCCGCTAACTCGTCCAGCGTGACGTTGCGAGCATAGTGCGCGTGCAAATAGGCACGCACCTGCTGCACATAGTACGGCTCGTTGCCACCCGGCACCACCGCCTGCAATACCGCGTGGCGGCGCAGCAGCACCGACAGCACCCACAGCATCTGCGACTGCCGTTCAAGCGATGACAGCCCCTTTTCCAGCGTGCTGAGGATAAGCAGCATCAGCTCGTTCAGGTCGCGGTCATTGTAGACGCTCGCGCGGAACGACACCCCGCCGCCCGCCCCACCCGTCATGTCGGCAGCGATGCGGTGCAACCAATCGGGCGACACATACATCACGCGGTAGAGCCAGCCGTGTTCGCGCAGTGGCTCGCCCGTATGCACCTCGCCGGGCGGCACGACAATCACACTGCCCGCCGGAGCCACCACCATATTGCCGCGCCACCAGAAGCAATCGCCGCCGCGCTCGATGGCGGCAATCGAATAGGTATCGTGTGTGTGGCGCGGGAAGGTGTGCGTCACATAATAGGCGTGCAGCATCTCCATGCCGTGCAGGTCGGCGTGCCGCCAAAAGTACGCATACTCGCGTGCGGGGTCACTGATCAGGTGCGGAGCGGTCACTTTGCTTCGGGCTACCATCGGTCACTCTCCTGTCTGCTCATAGCACATCGTAACAGACGCAATTGCCCCTGTCTTGTACAATCTTGCGCCGCTTGTGCAAGCACCCTGACCGGTGCCCACCGCATATCTGTGGTACAGTAAAAGGGAAGCGTACCATCAGCATAGCATGTGAATTGCGCTTGCAACCAAAAAACAAATGACTGTGACCCAAAGATGACGTTGTGGCGTTATGTTGTGACGTTATGTTTTGACGTTGTGACGTTATGTTTTAAGGAGGAACGTGTGTTGTATCGTAGTTTAGGCTTGTTGCTCATGGTGTTGCTGCTCGTCGCCTGTGGCGGTGCCCCAGCCGCCAGCGATGATGCCGCAGCAACCGAGGAAGAAGCCACCACCGAGGAAGAAGCCACCACCGATAGCGGCGCGGAAACCGCCGCGGGCGGGCGCAACGACAATGCTTACGGCAGCAGCAACACTGCCGAGGAAGAAGAAGCCGTTGCCACCGACGACGCAGCCGCTGCCACCGACGACGCAGCCGCTGCCACCGACGACGCAGCCGCCACCACCGACGACGCAGCCGCCACCGAGGAAGAAGAAGCCAGCGAACCCACGCCCACCATTGCTGCCACGGCTGCCCCCGAAGTAGCCGAGGGTGAAGTAGCCACTGGCGACCCGATCCGCTTCGTGATTGTGCCGGACGAAACCACCGTGCAGTACGCCGTAGATGAAACCTTCCTGCGCGACGGCATCCGCGATTTCACTGCCATCGGTGTGACACAAGAGGTGAAGGGCGAAGTCGTCTTCGACCCCGAAAACCCGCTCGAAAGCACCGTCGGCGAAATCACGATTGATATTAGCACCTTCCAGTCGGACGACGACCGCCGCGACAATGCCATCCGTGACCGTTGGCTCGAGTCGGCAACCTTCCCGATAGCCACCTTCACCCCCACCAACATCGAAGGCTTGCCCGAAACCTACGCCTATGGCGAAGAGGTCACGCTCAACATCACGGGCGACCTCGTGGTGCGCGATGTGACACGCCAGACCACCTTTGTCACAACTGGCTCGATTACCCCCGAAGAGATGCGCGGCACCGCCAGCGCACAGGTCTTGATGACCGACTTCGGCTTCGACCCGCCCGACATCCTCAATGTGCTCCGCGCCGAAAACGAAGTAGACATTACCTTCGAGTTCGTTGCACGCCCCCAAGCCGAAGCCTCGACCACCGAATAGGTCTGTCCCGGTTGCGGTGTGGCGGGGCAACCCATGCCGTCACACCGCAACTGATAACGGCAACTGATAACCAAGAAAGGAGCTAGTGGTATGATCCGCCGACCCCAACGCATCGAGCCGGGACCCGGACAGGAGTCCGTGTGGGACTACCCGCGCCCGCCGCGCCTCGAACGCACGCCGCACCGCCTCCGTATCGTCTTCAACGGCGTGGTGCTTGCCGATACCACCGAGGGCTACCGGGTGCTCGAAACCAGCCACCCCCCCACCTACTACCTGCCACCCACCGACATCCAGATGCAATACCTCATCCCCACCGAACGCCGCACCTTCTGCGAGTTCAAAGGTGGCTCAGCCTACTACACCGTGCAGGTGAATGACCGGAGCGCACCCAATGCCGCATGGTGCTACCCCAACCCCACCCAAGGGTTCGTTGACATCAAAGACTACATCTGCTTCTATGCCAGCATGATGGACGAATGCTATGTCGGCGACGAGCGGGTACAGGCACAGGAAGGCGACTACTACGGCGGCTGGATTACCAGCAGCATTGTCGGACCCTTTAAGGGCGGCATGGGGACGTGGGGCTGGTAAGCGGCATACCTGTGCCCACCGCCAACCGCTACGCGGCGCACCGCGCGGTCGCCTGCCTGCCCACACCGCAGTCAGGTACTGCCCACAAGCCCGTATGTGACCGTGCGCGGGTATGCTATAATTGAATGGAGCAAACCAAATGGTGCTGCTGTCGTCGCCGCCCCTCGTTCACCTCCAGCATGCGGCTCTGCGTAGGGCACAGCATACAGGGGCATTCAACAGGGAAACCACATGCGTGAAGAGGCTGGCAACCGCTGCCCCACATGCCGGAAACCTGTAACGCCACGTTCCCGCTTCTGTCCGCACTGCGGGGCAGAGCTTGCGCCGCCTGCCCCACGCCCGCCTGCCCACCTTGTTAGTGACACCCGCGCCAGCGACATCCGCGCTAGCGACATCCACCTCAACCTGCCGCACGATGTGCACATCAGCCCCGACGCGCTCGACCTGCACGCTCTGCACGGGGTCATCAGCGCGGCGGTTGCCGAATGGCAACGGCGTATGACACGCGGCTCGCCGCTCGACCGCAACCACGCGCCACAGGCAATCGAAGAACTCACGCGCATGTTGCAGAGCCTCTCGGCACAGATCGCCGCTGGGCAAGAGACCATCCGCATTACCACCCGCCTGCCCACCACACGGCTCATGCAGACCGAATGCCGCACCTGTGGTGCCGCCAACCGCGCGACTGCTCGGTTTTGCACGCGCTGCGGCGCGTCACTCGTACCCATCGAAGCCCCCGCCGCCCCCCGCCCGTTGCGTGCCACCGCCCACGCCTGTAGCGATGTGGGACAGGTACGCGACGAAAACGAAGACCGCGCCGTGGTGCAACAGCTCACCCTGACCGATGGGAGCCACGCCACGCTCCTGCTCGTGGCTGACGGCATGGGCGGAGTCGCCGCCGGGGGCACGGCGAGCGAACTTGCCAGCACCCTCGTGCAGGGCGGGCTAGACCACGCCCTGACCCGCCAGCCGCCGCCCGCCACCGCCGACGCATGGCAAGCCCTGCTGACCGAACAGGTGCAGCACGCCAACGCAGCCATTGCCCGCCGCATCGCGCAAGACCCCGCGATCCCGCAGATGGGCACCACCCTGACGCTCTTGGTGCTTGCCGCAGGCTACGTGCATTGCGCTCACGTCGGCGACAGCCGCGCCTACCTGTGGCAAGCCGCCGCCGCGCCCGCCGAACGGCTGCAACGCCTCACCACCGACCACACGCTGGTCGCACGGCTCGTCGAGATTGGCATGATCAGCCCCGCCGACGCACGGGTGCATCCCCGCCGCAATATCATTTACCGTTCACTCAACGGCACCGCGCACCTGAGCGTAGATTACATGCGCCACCCAGTGGCGGCAGGCGACGTGCTGCTCGTCTGCTCGGACGGCGTGACGGGCGAACTGGACGACGAGCACCTCGCGGCAGTGGTGACGCAATACGCTGCTCAACCCGCGCAACTCTGCGCTATACTAATAGCGCGTGCCAATGAGCGGGGCGGGCATGATAATATAAGTGTGGCACTGGCATACCTGCAACCCCAAGGGGGCGCGAATGCAACCCGACACCCCGAATGACCGTCAGTGAGAGTAGACCCGCCGACACACCGGCGGCGATGGGAGGCAAAACAGGCATGAGTGAAACAACCGCAACCGAGCCGCTCCTCTGGGGCGGACGCTACGAACAACTCGACAGTGACGAGCAGGGCATTGTAACCGTCCGCGACCACCAACCGTGGCGGAAGTGCTGGCAGTGCGGTGCCACCGACAATTATCAGGGCGATGCCTTCTGTGCCAACTGTGGCGCACGCCTCGAACCCCGTGACTATCGCGGCATGCTGACCGCCAACAACCAGCCCAACCCGCTCGTGCTGCTCCGCGACCTGCCGCGCGACAGCGACCCCCGCCTGCACATGCTACCCACCATCGCCGACGAGTTGCCGCTGGGCAACGATACGCTCGTCCTCCTGCTTACCACCGATGCCACCCAATTGCCCAGCGACCGCGAGGAGCCGCTCCCGCTACTGGTTGCCCTGCAACTCGGTGAACAGCTCGCAGACATGCTGGCGGCACTGCACGCCGCGCAAGTGGTAATGGGTGTGCTGACCCCCGACATGGTTGGTCTCACGCCAACCCACCAGCCCGCCGTCATCGGCGTGCCCTATGCCCTGCACCGCGTTGGCACCGACGACCACGCCGCCCGCCACGAAGATGTGCAGAACCTCGCCGAACTGCTCGAAGCCCTGACAGGCACCGGACGCACCACCCGCCGCCTGAGCGACGAAGCCGCCGCCGATGATGACGACCGCACCCGCGAGATGCTGCCATCGTTGGCAATGCTCTTGAGCGACACCCGCACCGGCACCGTGCGCGATGCCGCCACCTTTGCCGCACGGCTGCACACCCTCCTTGCCGAACAGACCAAACTGCGCCCCCTGCGGCAGCACATCGGCGCAATCTCTGATACTGGGCGCGTGCGCGACCACAACGAAGACAGCCTCCTTGTCGTGAACCTCGCCCTCGATAGCACGGGCACCATGTGCAACGGCGGGGTATACGTGGTCGCTGACGGCATGGGCGGGCACGCTGCGGGCGAAATTGCCAGCTACCTCGCCGTTCGCAATGCCGCCGAGCACATGCTCGCCGCCGCCCTGACCGACCTGCTCGCGCCCAACCGCCCATACAACCAGACCCCGGTGGACGCGCTCATGCACGGAGCCGTCGGGTATGCCAACGAAGCAGTTCGCAACGAGAGCCTCAACCGTGGCAACGACATGGGCACCACCCTGACATTGGCACTGGTTGTCGGCGACCGCGCCACCATTGCCAATGTCGGCGACAGCCGCACCTACCTGCTACGCGCGGGCAAGCTCCAACGGATCACGAGAGACCATTCGCTGGTGATGCGGCTCGTCGAACTGGGGCAGCTGCGCGAGGAGGACATCTATACCCACCCGCAACGCAACGCAGTGCTGCGCTCACTGGGCGACCACGGCACCCTCGATGCCGACATCTATCATGCGCGGCTGCAACCCGGCGATGCCCTGTTGCTCTGCTCAGATGGACTGTGGGAGATGGTGCGCGACCCCCGTATGCAAGAACTCATTCTTCGCATCACCGACCCGCAGCAGGCGTGTGAGGCAATGGTTGCCGCCGCAAACGAGGCAGGCGGCGAAGATAACATCACGGCGGTGCTGGTGCGCCTGACCGCAATGGACGAGCCGCTACCGGGCGCGGCGGGCGCGTAGGGCACCACAGGCACCGCCCCACCAGCACTGCATAGGCGGGCAATTGGGCAGTCGGGCGCGGCAGGGGATGATGGGCAGGATGATGGGCAGTATGAAGGAGCAAACAGCATGACAGATGAACTGACGATGATATGGGACTGGGGGCGCGAGCCGATCCCCACCAGCAACGAGCCACAAGTTGCCTATCTGGTGGTGCGCGCCACGCCGACCCAACCACCGGGCACGCCCATCCCGCTCAACTTCTGTATGGTGCTCGACCGCTCTGGCTCGATGCAGGGCAGCAAACTGGAGCACATGAAGCAGGCAACGCGCCGGGTAATTGACATGCTCACCCCGCACGACATCGTATCGCTGGTCATCTTCGACGATACCGTCAATGTGGTGGTGCCCGCCACCCCCGTGAGCAACAAGGCAGACCTGCTCGCCCGCATAGATAGCATCAGCGAGGCAGGCGGCACCGCTATGTCGCTGGGGTTGCAGGCGGGCACGACCGAACTGCACAAGCACCACGGCGACGACCGCCTGTCGCGGATGCTGCTGCTGACCGATGGGCAGACGTGGGGCGACGAAGACACCTGCCGCTCGATTGCAACGCACCTTGGGCAGATGGGCGTAGCCGTAACGGCACTGGGGTTGGGCGATGAATGGAACGAGCAACTGCTCGACGACATCGCCACCGCCACCGACGGCAACGCAGACTATATTGCCGACGCGGCAGGCATTGATGCCGTCTTCCAGCGGGCGGTCGCACGGGCGCAGGGCACCGCCATCACCGAAGCCCGCCTCTTGCTACGCCTGCTCCCCGACGTGCTCCCCCGCGCCGTGCATCGGGCTACGCCCTTCATCGCCAACCTTGGCTACCAGCCCATCGGCGACAGCGAGGTTGCCGTCAAAATGGGCGACATCGCCTATGACGACGATGCCAGCCTCGTCTTCGACCTCCTCATCCCTGCCCGCCCGGTGGGGTCGTTCCGCGTCGCGCAAGCCGAGCTACACTATACCCCAGTTGGCGGCACCGCAACGTTTATAAAGCAGGACATCATGCTTGAAGTCACGTCCCACCCTACCGACGCACGCCACAACCCGCAGGTAATGAACCTCGTTGAACGCGTAACCGCCTTTAAATTGCAAACGCGTGCATTAGCCGAAGCCGAGGCAGGCAACGTCGCGGGAGCCACCCAGAAGCTCCGCGCCGCCGCCACCCGCCTGCTTGACATGGGCGAGGTGGAGCTGGCGAACAACGCCAACCAGCAAGCCGCCCAGCTTGAGCAGGGTGCCGTACCCGACGCTGCCGCCCAGAAAGAGTTGCGCTATGCCACCCGCCGGCTAACGCAACGTCTCGATAGCGGGGCTGGTCGTGAGCCAGACCAGAAAGGATAGTCTGTAATGATTGTGTGTAATGTCTGTGGTGCCGCGAACGACCCAACCAACCAGTTCTGCGACCAGTGCGGTGCCCTGCTGCCGCCCCCGGCTACGACACCGCCCCCGCCTCCGGCAAGCGGCGCGTTGCTGCGTTGCCGGGTCTGCGAGGCAAACGTCTTGCCGGGGCAAGCCTTCTGCGAGCAGTGCGGTACCGACTTGCACGCGATGCCGCCCCTGCCCGCCACCGACCCGGCAGCGAGTGCGCCCACGCCCTACCCGGTTGTGGGTGTCTCCGACGAAACCCTACCCGAACTTGTGCCTGATGCCGCCCAGTTGCCTGATGCCCCCCAGTTGCAGGAGAGTGCTACGATGTCAGATATTCCCGATTGGATTCCGGAAGCAGCCCGCCCGCACATCGTTGATCCGAACGCCGAAACGATGATTGCGCCGTCCGAAGAAACCACCCAGCCCGCCCAGCCGTCCTCAGACCTGCCCGCGACCCAGCCACCTGCCGCGCCAGCGGCAGACCCGGTTGCCGACCCTGTCCCAGCAGCAGACCCGGTTGCCGACCCTGCCGCACCAGCGGCAACAGCTCCGCCCGATGCCCCCGCCACCCCGGTCAACGAAAGCCCTGCCACCGATGCCGCCACGTATGACCCAGCCAAGATCGCCGCCGAGCGGGCACACCTCGAAGGTGAGATCGAACGCCACCGCGCCACTATCGCCCAGCTTGAAGCTATTCTACAGCCGATGAGCACACGCAACGCCCCAGCATACCTAACCACCGCCCTCGACAATGCCAACCGCGCAATGATGCAGGCGATGACCGACCTTGCCAACCTGCCGACCGGACCCGACCCGCAGGCAGTGGCAACCATCGAAGCCGAAATTGCCCGCCACAAGCAGAACATCACCCAACTAGAGAATGTGATTGCCTCCACTCCCGGCGATGCGCCACCGTATCTGGTACTCGCCCTTGAGCAGGCAAACGACGAACTGACGAAGAGCGAAACCGCCCTCGCTGACCTGTATAGTGCCGCTGGCGTGACCCCGCCCGACATGGCACCCGCGCCAGTGCCGCCCGCGCCAGCGCAACCCGCACCAGTGCAACCCGACTATAGCGACGATGTGCTGCCCCAACCCGACGACGTGTTGCCCGCCGACGACATGCCTGCCATGCCCGTCTCCGAGTTTGACACCACGCCGCCTGAGATGCC
>CAZNQP010000053.1:21260-23337 GCA_964575355.1 uncultured Chloroflexaceae bacterium | reverse complement strand
GGGCGCATGGTGGCGGCGGGCGCGGCGGCTATCACGGTGCTGCGCGTGTGCAGGCGCGGAAAGTAGCGCAGCAGATCGTGCAGGGTGTGCCGCGACAGCGTGATGATGTGGTCGCTCCGCAGCACCGCCAGTGCCGTCAGCAGGGCGAACAGCCCGCGCCGGGTGGCGGGTAGGCTGGTGGGCACGTGGAGTGGGGTCAGGTCGTAGAGCGTGACGACCGATGGGCAGGGGAGTGGTAGATAGGGCTTGACATAATAGGGGCTATGCAAGACATCGAGGTGCAGGCGGTGTGCGAGGCGGGGGAGCGTCACCTGTTCGCGGAACGAAAACAGCGGCGCGGCAATTGGCACGAGGCGCACCCGTGGTGGGCGGTGCAACGCCACAAGATCGGCGCGGGTGGTGGGTTGCTGTGGGTTGACGAGCAGGTACAGGGTGTCGTTGGTGGGCAGTGCTGCGAGGGCGCGGGCGAGTTCGTAGCTGACGCGACCCACGCCGGGGAAGTGGTCGCGCACAGAGCGCAGGTCGAAGCCGAGCCGCACCGCCGTTGTTGCTATGCGCCCGTCAGCGCACTGATGCCCGCTTCGAGCAGCAGCAGGGTTGCCACGGCGTGCACGCTGATGCTGACGAGCGTGCTTGCCAGCAGGCGCGTGCCGTCCATGCCGAGCAACCGCCCCGCGAGCGTCATTGCCCACACCCCGACCCACGGGGTCATGATGAGCACAAACCATATGCCGTACTGGTTGACGCGCTGGCGGAGGGTGTCGGACGCGAGTTTGTCGAGCCAGCGTTGCAGCCAGCCCACGCGCCGCAACTGCTCGTAGCCAAAGTAGATCAGCAGCACGGGCGTGAAGTTGCCGAAGATAGACCAAAACAGCGTGGACAGCCCGTCTAGTCCGGCGGCTCGCACCGTCGCCACTGCCACGAAAATCTCGGCGAGCGGGAAGAAGCCAAGGAACCATGCCAGCCCCGCCAGTGCTAGGTAGGTCTCAATGTCGAACATTGTGATATACTCCGTGTCCTCGTCTGTGTCCTCGTCCTTGTCGTCCTCGTCTGTGTCCCCGTCGTGTGCCCGCCTATTGTGCATGCTGTGCCGCGCATATGGTATACCGCTACTACTATGCCGGGGGTTGGGCAGGTTTGTCAAGGCGTGCTGGCAGGCACGCGACCACAAGTTTGCTATAATAACGGGGAGTGACACATGATAGCCAGTTGCGCGGTAGCCAGCGGCGCGGCTTGTCAGCCATCGTAGCGGCAGAGCGCGAGATAGCAGCGATAGAGAGGAACGCGATCTATGCTCACTGTGAACCACATACTCCTCTTGTGGCTTCCAAGTGTGACCGATCCCAGTATATGGGATGCCCTTTACGACCTTGTGCTGCGTGCTGTGGGGGTGTTTACGGGCTTCTTCACACTGGCTGCGCTGTTCGGGCGTATCGTTGAGGGGTCACTGTGGTTCAGTGCCAACTCGGCAGAAGCCGTTGAAGACCTGATAGATGCCAGCTATCTGGGGTTGGTGTTGCCGTTTGTCGCGGGGGTCTCGCTGACGTTCGGGCGTGGCATTGACCTGTTTGTCAATCGGGTGTCGCGGGTGCGCTTCTTCCTGATCCTGCTCGTAGGCGGCTTGCTGGCAGTGGCGGGGGCGATCATCTGGGCGTTGAGTATCGTGTTGCTTGCTGACTTTGTGTACCACGACCCGGCAGACCTCGACCATGTGATGTGGGCGGTCTGCATGGGTTATGCGCCATTGTTGTTTGCCTACATCGCGGTGATGCCCTACCTCGGTCCGATTATTGAGCGGGTGCTCGAAGTGTGGCATCTGGCGGCAATTGTCGCGGCGATCACTGTGGTGGCACAAATTGATGTGTGGGAAGCTCTGGGCTGTGTGCTGCCGGGGTGGCTCATCGCGCAGGTGTTGCAGCACAACGTCCTCTCGCCCGTCGTGCGCGTCCGCAGTCTCTTCTGGCGCATCACCACCGGCAAGGTACAACGGCTGGATGTACACCAACTGGCACTTACGCTGCAACAGCAGGCGGCACAGGTGGTGGCAGCACAGCGCGTGCTCGGTGAGTAGCCTACG
>CAZNQP010000053.1:0-21160 GCA_964575355.1 uncultured Chloroflexaceae bacterium | reverse complement strand
GAGTAGCCTACGATGGATATTGTCTTCCATATCGTGACGTTCGTCGGGGTGGCGATACTGGTGCTGTTCACGCCGTTGTTGCTTGCCCCCTTCGAGTCGTTGCGCTGGTGGGTCAACCAACGCCAGCAAGAGGGGAAAGATGCCTTTGACCCGTCGGTAGACCCACCGGAAGATGCACCGCAACCGCAACAGGCAGCCGCCACTGCCCCACAGGTTGCGCCTGCCTATGTGGTCTATCTGTCAGGGATTGGCGACATTACGGGTGAGGCACTGGCTCCGCTCGAAGTCGCGTTCCTCGATGATGTGCGGGCGCGTATCCCCGGCATTGCCATTGTGGATGATATTTTCCCCTACTCGGTCACCAACATTGGGCTGACGGGCAACCGTACCTTTGCGTTCATCTGGCAGTGGCTCGCCGAACGCAAACGGGCAGGCAAACCGGTGGGCGAACTGATCAATGCCCGCAATGCGTTTCAGGTGCTTGTCTCAGCCGATTGGCGGTATGGTCCGATCTATAGCTATGGCATGGCGGAACTGATTGTCGCACGGTTGCTGGTACGCGGCTACCCGCTCGGTAGTGGCATGCCCGTCGTGCTGCTCGGCTACAGTGGCGGCGGGCAGGTGTCACTGGGGGCGGCGAACTACCTTCAGCCCATGCTGGGCGCACCGTTGCAACTCGTGTCCATTGCTGGGGTCATGTCATCAGACCCCGGCGTTGCCGCTGTCGAACATCTCTACCACTTGATTGGTGAAGCCGATGGGTTGAAGGGGGCACACAAGGTCTTCCCCGGTCGCTGGTCTATGATGACCGACTCGTACTGGAACCGGGCAGTGGCGCAAGGGCGCGTGACAATCATTGACATGGGGGCAATCGAGCACGCGGGGGAGAACGGCTATCTGGGCAATGCGGCAATTGACGGCATCCCGCACCGTCAGCACACGCTCGACACAATTGTCCCCCTGATTACGGACTTCTATGCCCGCCACAGCACGCCGCTGGTCACACAGGCAGCCCCCGTTGCCGCCCTGCTCACCGCCCCTGACGGCAACGGCAGCAACGGCAGCGATGCAACCGGGGCGGTACCCGCCGCGCCACGCCCCTCACCTGCACAATCAGTGGCGGTGGCGGTACCGCCCGATCCGACGGCTGTAGCTCCCCACGAGCATACCGACGAGCGCGACGAGCGCGACGAGACAGACACTAGCACGCTTCCCGTTTAGTTTACCGGACAAACAGGCTGTCAATGGCACGCACGAGATCGCGCAGGTTGCTGACGTGGTGCACGGCGTTGCAGCGGTCGGCATATTCCAGCATGTCGCTGTTGAGGCTACCGGGGTCGTAACGTCCCCACATCATCGGTGGCTCTGGGTTAAACCAGATGACCCGCCGGGCGCGGCGGCTGAGTGTCTCGAAGGTGCCGAGACACGGGTCGTTGTGGTTGTTGCGCCCATCGCCCAACACAATCAGCGTTGTGCGGTAATCGAGGCTGTCGAGATGCTCGCGTTGCAGGGTGTCTATGCTGCGCCCCATGTCGGTGGCGTATGAGTAGGGTGGGCGCACCTCGCGCATAATCTGCTCGATGGCTTTGTCGGGGCGCGAGTCTTGGAAGTAGGGCGTGATGTCGGTCAGGTCTTCGATGAAGGCAAACGCGCGTGTCCGGCTGATCTGGTCTTGCAGGGCATAGATCAGCAGTAGCATAAAGGTTGCCACCGGGCGCATAGACATGCTGAGGTCACACAGCACCGTGACCTTGGGCTTCTGGTGGCGTTTGCGGTGCTGGATGACCATGGGCACGCCGCCGTAGCGCATGTTGTTGCGGATGGTACGCTTGGCATCCATGTGCCCACCCTTGCCGCGCTTTTGGCGCAGGGCAGCCCGCGAGCGAATTTGCGCAGCGAGTTTTGCCACCACGCCGCGCAGGTCTTCGAGGTTTGCCGGGTCAAGGTCTTCGACGGGCAGGTCGAGCAGGTCGTTCATGGTGGGTTGGCGGGGTTGCTGGTCGCGGAGCTGTTCCATCACGCGCTGCCCGGTCTGTTGCGCGATCTGCTCGGCGAGAGCTTGCATGTTGTCGCGGGCGGTGGCTTCCAGTTCGGCGAGGGCTTGCTCGCTCACGCCTGCCTCGCGCAGTTCGGCGAGCAGTTCTTGGAGGGCACGCTCGAGTTGCGGGAAGCGCAACTGCTGCATTGTGCGGCGGGTGGCGCGTTGCTGTTGTTCGGCGGGCGAGCCATAGGGCATCGGCAGTGGGATACCTTGCAGCATCTGCTGCATCTGCTCGTTGCTCATCGGTTGCCCGTTCATCATTGCCGCGAAGAGTTGCCGCAGTTGTTCGGGGGTCATGGTGCGGAGCATCTCTTCAAGCATTTGCTGCATTTGTGCCTGCTCTTCGGGCGACATGCCGTTGCCCGTCTGCTGTAGCGGGGGTGGGTTGCCGCCGAAATACATTTCGAAGAGGCGGCGAAACTCGCCAGTGTCGAATTGTTCTTTGACGAGTGTGGTTTGCAGAGCTGAGCGGAAGAGGTCGCGGTCGGTCACGCCCGACTGCTCCATCGCCCGGAGGGCATCAATGCTTTCGGCGATGCTCACGCGCACGCCCGCCGCTCGCAAGGCTGCAATAAACTCTACGACACGATTATCCATAGTCCTTGTCGTTTCCTCTCGCGTGGTGGGTGGTTGCTAGCCGCGCAGTCGCCGCCGCCCCCGCCCGCCGCCATTGAACGGGTCGGTGTAGGGTGGCTCGTCGTCGTCCTCGTCGCGCACATTGCTTGTGCCTTGCAGCACGCGGCGGGCGCGTTGCAGGTCACTTTCGTACTTGAGCAGCACACTGAGCGTATTTTCGAGTACCTGCCGGTCAAGGGCGCGGGCATTCAGTTCGACGAGGGCGCGTGCCCAGTCGAGCGTTTCGCTGATGCTGGGTTGCTTCTTGAGGTCAAGCCCGCGCAGGTTCTGCACAAACTCGACGGCTTGCTGTGCCATCTTGGGGGCAAGTTGCGGTACCTTCAGGCGGACAATGTCCACTTCCGCTTCCATATTGGGGTAGTCTACAAAGATGTAGAGACACCGCCGCTTGAGGGCTTCACTCAGTTCGCGGGTGTTGTTGCTGGTGAGCACTACCATGGGGCGGTGTTTTGCCTGCAACGTGCCCAGTTCAGGGACGCTGATCTGAAAGTCGCTGAGGACTTCGAGCAGGAACGCCTCAAACTCGGCATCGGCGCGGTCAATTTCGTCAATCAGCAGCACGACCGGTTCATCGCTGGTGATGGCACGCAGGAGCGGGCGCGGCAGCAGAAACCGCTCGGAGAAAAATACGTCGTCTTCGGCGGCGAGCTTGTCGGCGGCATCGCGGAGGCTGGTGGCGTGTTGCAGCAGGTCGCCCAGTTTGTCGCGCAAGAGTTGCGTGTAGAGCAGTTGCTTGGCATATTCCCATTCGTACAGGGCTTTCGTTTCATCTAGCCCTTCGTAACATTGCAAGCGGATCAGGTCGCGCCCGGTTGCCCCCGCCCACGCCTTCGCTAGTTCGGTTTTGCCCACGCCCGCCGGTCCTTCGGTGAGCAGGGGCTTGCCAAGCCGGTCGGCGAGAAACATAGCGGTGGCAATATCATCACTGGCGATGTAGTTCTGGGTGCTGAGTCCGCTACGGACATCTGCGATGGTGCTGAACATGCAGGTTCCTTTCTCTCTCAAGCATTGTGCTGCCGTTGCCATCAAGCCACTTGAATACCTTTTCAGCAGCATGCCGTATAGTAGGCTACTGGCTTGCTTGCGTACTTAGTGGGTAGTATCCGGGCTATGGGGAACACGTGTTATGTGGTGCAGTTTTACCGATTCTGTAGTATTATAGCACGGTATCAGGTGATTTTGCTGTGGCTTGGTGTCCGTGGCAAGAACGTGTCACGGGTGCATCGCTCTACTCACTGGTACCTATTAACTTAATAATAGGTAGGCAACCCACGAGAGAAAGACAACGCCCAATGCAAGCGCAATACGGTCTTCACAGGTTGCGGTGGTACGCTGGTGTGCTGGTGTTGGTGCTGCTCGCAGCATGCGGCGGCACGGCAGAAAGCGAACCCGATACCGCGACCCCCCAACGGGTTTTGAGTGTGGGTATGGCTATCGGGCGCGGCGGTCTGGGCGACCGGGCGTTCAACGACAGTGCCAACGAAGGACTCAACCGCGCCCAGAACGACCTTGGCGTGCGCGGGCGCGTCGTCGAGCTTGAGCGCGACACGCAAGAGAACAACCTGCGTGCGCTCGCTGCCGAAGAGCACGACCTCATTATTGCTCTCGGTCAAGAATACATTGAGTCCCTGACGGTGGTGGCGGGCGAGTTCCCCGATCAGCAGTGGGCAATCATTGATGCTGAAGTGGACGCGCCGAATGTTACGTCCATTACGTTTAGAGAGTTGGAGGGCGACTTCTTGGCGGGTGCCCTGACTGCGTTGTTGAGCGAAACGGGGACGGTGGGCTTTCTCGGTGGGGCAGACATCTTCATCATCCGGCGCATTGAAGACGGCTGGATGCAGGGCGTGCGCTACGTCAACCCGGAAGCGGTCATGCTGCGCGAGTATGCTGGGGGTGTGGACGACTTTAGTGCCTTTGCCAAGCCGGAACTGGGGCAAGAGCTAGCGGCGGCAATGTATGACGGCGGTGCCGACGTGGTGTATGCGGCGGCGGGGCGCACGTCGCTGGGTGCCGTGGATGCTGCCGCGCAGCACGGCGCGTTGGTCATCACGACTGGCTCGGATGTGCGTTACCTCAACCCGGAGGTTGTGGCGACCAGCCGCACGAAAAATATGGATGTGGCGGTGTACACGTTGATTGAGGAACTTCAGGCTGGCACCCTCCAGAGTGGTACCCGTGTGCTCGACCTGACGCGTGGTGGGGTGAGCCTTGCCGCGCTAGACGGACCTATGTTTGACGAGGAGCTTGTCAACCGTATTCAAGGCATTGAGCGTGCCTTGCAGAGCGGTGAACTCGTCGTCGAGCCGTATGAGGAATAGGGGCGGTTGCAGACGCTACGTACACGCTGGCAAACAGTCCCACTTGGGTGGCAGATTGTCGTACCTGCTGTGGTGGGGAGCATGGTGTTTTTGGCGGTGCTGGGTGGGATGTCGTTTCAGGTGGGGCAGCAAGCCCTGACGCGCCAAGTTGAGCTACGTAACATCGAGTTGGCGCGGCTGTACGCGGCGGATATTGCGGCTTTCTTCCAGACCGTGCTCGATACCACCCGTCTGCAAGAACAGGCACTGGTAAATACTGCCGACCCCGCAGGGCAAGTCGCAGCCCTCGCGTCGTTGCGGCGCGTGTTCCCCCAGACCTACAGCCGCATGTGGTTGGTGAACGACGCAGGCGACGTGCTGATCGCGCTGGAGCCATCAACGTCCCCGGACGAAACCTACACCGTGACGCGCTATGACACCCCACAACCCACTGCGTTTGATGGGAGTGTGTCCGAGGGGCTGCAACGCCGCACCTTCACTGTCTCCGATGCCGCGTTTCAACCGATCACCGGTTGGCCATTTGTGACGGCAACCTTCCCGCTCAATGCCGAGAGCGACATTAGCGGGCTGGTCGTCGAAATTGACCTGCGTTCGTTCTGGTTGCCGATAGACCGTACCAACATCGCGGGGGGCAGTGTCAGCATCATTGACCGTAGCGGTGCCATGCTTGCCAACAACAACCGGGAGCGGGTGGGCGAGCGTCTCGATATTGTCGCCATTGCCCCGGTCTTCGATGGCTTCGAGGCGACCACCAGCTATACCCGCAACGGCGAAAGCTATCTCGCCGCCTATTCGCCAGTGGGGGGTGCCCTCAACTGGGGGGTGGTTGTCGAGCAGCAGCGCAATGTGGCACTGGCACCCGTTGGCACGATTGCACTGGTGACGGTGCTGGTCACGGCACTGTCTGCGTTGGGCGTTGCGCTGCTGCTGGCGTTGCTGACGCGCCGTGCCGTGCGCCCAGTGAGCCACCTGAGTACACTGGCGAGCACGATTGCTTCGCAGGGCGACCTCCAGCCCTCCGATACGCAGGTTGCCCGTCGGCTGGCAGATGAGGCGACCAGTGCCGAAGTCCAGACGCTGGCGCACTCGTTTGCTGGGATGGTTGCGGGCTTGGAGGGGGCGCAAGCCCGGCAACGTCGCTGGAATGAAGAACTGGAACAGCGTGTAGCGCACCGCACCGCCCAGCTTGAAACGGTGCTCGATATTGCGCGGCTCAGTGGCGGGTCACTGCGCGAACGTGACGTACTCTCTACGCTGCTCGAACAGATCGGGCGGCTGGTGCAGTATGACAGTGCCACCATTATGCTGCTTGACAGTGCGGGCACGCGCCTCGAAACAATGGTGACGAGCAACGAACATGGCACCCTGTGGCGACCCCGCCACACCATGAGTGTAGATACGTACCCGCTGAATCGCTATGTCCTTGAACACGGCAACGCGGTGATTATCCCTGATACCAGCCGCGAACCACGCTGGCAGGGCGACTATGGGCATGCGTCGTGGCTGGCGGCTCCGCTACTTGCCCGTGACCGCCCGGTGGGGGTGATCGGGCTGACTGCCTACCGCCCGCATGCGTTCGATGCGGATGATGCCAACATGCTGGCGGCGTTGGCAAGCCATGTCGGTATTTTGCTTGAGCATGCCCGCCTGTTCGAAGAGTCGATGCAACGGGTCGAGCAAGAGTTGGAACAAGCCGAGCAGATACAGCGGCACCTATTCCCCACCCCGCCTGCCGTGGATGGTCTTGACCTTGCGGCATTTTACCGTCCGGCACGCGAAACGACGGGCGACTTCTACGAGTTTGTGTCACCGCCCACCACGCACAATGGCGATACCCCGGCACACCTCGGCGTGATATTGGGTGATGTGTCGGGCAAGAGCCTGCCCGCCGCCCTGTTGATGGCAGTCGCACGCACGGCGTTGCGCTCGGCGGCGCGGGTCGCAGCAGATAACCCGCTCGAAGTGATGCAGTTGGCAAATCAGGCACTGGTGGGCAACGTGCCACGCGCGAGTTTTGTGGCGGCATCGTATGCTTACTTCGATAGCCACGCCTTGAAGATGGACATTATCAATGCCGCGCAACCTGCCCCGTTGCTTGTCCGCGACGGTGTGGTGCATATGCTGGAAGGCGAGGGGGGACACTTTCCGCTCGGCATTATGCTTACAACGGGCTATCGCATCGCTAGCGTGCCGTTGCAGCCGCGCGATGTGCTGCTGTTTTACACCGACGGCGTGGTAGAGGCACGCAACCATGCGGGCGAGCTGTTTGGCTTTGAGCGGCTAATGGAGGCGTTGTGCGACTTTGCTGCCGCCCCTACCATGCCCCCGGCGGTCATTGCCAGTGGGCTGTTGCAGCAGGTGGATGGGTGGCTGGCGGGCGCACCCCAGAACGATGATATTGCGGTGATTGTGGTACAGGTGACAGCACACGGCTTGGCGCAACCACGGGCGACCGGGGCACCAGCCGTCTCTGCGCCGTTGCAGTAGCCGTTCTCGTCGCCGCTTGCGTAACGACGGGACGAACCACGGGATGGACGAAAGAGTGTACGGGGATACATTGGACAGTGATACGTAGCGTGAGCGACTACTGCACGCAAGGTGTGGCACGCGCACAAGGGGGCAACGAACGATGGCAAAAGCAGGGCTGATTTTTGTAGCGACGGACGACGGCATTGTGACCCTCAGTGACCCCGGTGGTATCGGGCGGTATCGCCGCATCGGGCACGCCTTGACGGGGGCTATCTGTAGTGCGGTGCTTGCCCACGATGCCCTGCACCTGCTGGCGGTCACGACGCGCGATGGCGTGCAGGCAAGCAGAGATAGCGGTATACACTGGACACTGGTGCTGGCTGCTGAAATTGTAGATATTGCCGCCTCACGTAGCGACACCAGCCGTGTGCTCGCCGTGACGGCGGAGGGCGACCTGTACCGCAGCACCGACGGCGGTATGACGTGGGAGCCTGCCACCGCGCCTGCCGCCGTCAGCCCGCTCCCCACGCCGCTGTTGCATTGCAGCGACCGTGCCGCCTATCTCGTGCTCGATGATCAGGTATACACTGCCCCACTCGCCAGCGACGACTGGCAGCCGTTGGGTGCGCCACTCACGGGCATTCGCGGCATTGCCAGCACCCCCGACGGGGGCGTGCTCCTAGCGGCGGCGGGTGCGCTCTACCACGTCTTGCCCGATGGCACCCGCACGCTGGTAGCCCCCGAAGATACACGCGCTGGCGGTGCCTTGGCGATGCTCCCCGGCAAAACGCCGACATGGTTGGCTGCCCACGTTGCGACCGACGGTAGCCCGCAGGTGCTCCGTAGCGATGACAGCGGTGCAACGTGGGAGCCTGCGACGCTTGAAGGTGAACCACCGCCTGCCATCGAGCGCGTGACTGTGCTGGCAACAGCCGACTACAACCGCGATTATGCGTGGGCAGGTACGGCGAATGGGCTGGTGCTGACAAGCGATAACCGGGGGCGTAGCTGGCGTACCCTGACGGGCGAGCTTGCGCCGGTGCGGGCGGTGGTTGCAACGCGCCTGATCTAGCGTCGCGTGTCGTGGGGGTGCCCCGTTTGCCGCCTGTGGGGGGCACTGGTATACTGGTAAAGACAACTGCTGCCCAACCTCACGGGTGCGGCAGGCTGCAACTATTCACTCGCGGGTGCGTCTGTATCTGTGTGCTGAGAAGACGGGTGCAGCGTGTGACCGTGCCGGTTGTCGCCGTGTGGGTTGTCCGGTTGTGCTGCGAAGGAGGACGTAAGCGTGCTGAATTGGATCAAAAATCTGGTTGGCGATACCAACGAGAAACACCTCAAAAAGATAGACCCCTACGTGCGTGCTATCAACGCGCTCGAAGATGAAATACAGGCAATGAGTGATGAGGAGCTACACGGTCTGACTGCCGAGTTTCGGGAGCGGCTGGCAGAGGGCGAAACGCTCGACGACCTGCTCCCCGAAGCCTTCGCCACGGTGCGCGAGGTTGCCCGCCGCGTGATCGGGCAACGCCACTACGACGTGCAGTTGATCGGTGGCGTGGTGCTGCATCAGGGCAAGATCGCCGAGATGCGGACGGGCGAAGGGAAGACGTTGGTTGCCACGTTGCCGCTGTACCTCAATGCACTGGCGGGCAACGGCTGCCACCTTATCACCGTCAACGACTATCTGGCGAAGGTTGGCGCGGGCTGGATGGCTCCCATCTATCACTTCCTTGGGCTGAGCGTGGGCTACATCGCGCATGACCAGAGTGCGCTCTATGACCCCGAATACATTGACCCGCACGCCAACCCCGAAGACCAACGCCTGATCCACTGGCGACCGGTGAAGCGGCAGGAAGCCTATGCTGCCGACATCACCTACGGCACGAACAATGAGTTCGGCTTCGACTATCTGCGCGACAACATGGCACTCCGCAAAGAGCAGATGGTGCAGCGGGGGCACTACTTCGCCATCATTGACGAGGTGGACAACATCCTGATTGACGAAGCCCGCACGCCCCTGATCATCAGCGGACCGGCGCAGAAGAGTAGCGACGAATACCACCGTATGGCGCAGATTATCGGGCGGCTTGACCTGCAACCGAGTTCGGTCACACTCAAAGAAGCCCGTGAAGGCATCGAGCACGACGGCGACTATGTGCTCGAAGAGCGCACCCGTTCGTTGCAACTGACCGACATGGGAATTGAAAAGGTCGAGCGTGCGCTGGGCATCCCCGCAGAGGAAAGCCTGTACGATCCGCAGTACTTTGAACTCACACACTACCTCGATAACGCGCTCAAAGCACGGTTTATCTTCCACCGCGACAAAGACTATATGGTGTCGCAAGATGGTCAGGTCGTCATCATTGACGAGTTTACCGGGCGTGCCATGCCGGGTCGTCGCTGGAGTGACGGGCTGCATCAGGCAGTCGAAGCGAAAGAAGGGCTGGAAATCCGCAACGAAAACGTCACGATGGCGACGATTACCTTCCAGAACTACTTCCGCCTGTACCAGAAACTGGCAGGCATGACGGGGACGGCATACACCGAGCGCGAAGAGTTTGCCCGCTTCTACAACCTCGAAGTGACGGTTATCCCGACTCACCGCCCGGTGGTGCGCGAAGACTACCCCGACTTGGTTTTCCGCGATGTCAATGCCAAGTTTCATGCCTTGATTGACGAAGTGCAAGAGATGCACGCGGCAGGTCGCCCGGTGCTGATCGGTACTACTTCGGTGGAAACCTCGGAGGACTTGAGCAAGCACCTGAAGGCGGCGAAGATATTCCATAGGGTGCTCAATGCCAAGCAGCACGAACGTGAGGCATCGGTGGTGGCGCAGGCGGGGCGCGTTGGTGCCGTGACCGTCGCCACCAACATGGCGGGTCGTGGCACCGACATTCTGCTAGGGGGCAACCCGGATGGGTTGGTGGAGGAAATCCTCGAACGGCAGGGTATCACGGTAGACGATGCCACCCCCGAACAGCAGGCAGCCGCCTTTGCCGAAGCCAAGCAGATCACGGGAGCCGAACGCGCGAAGGTGCTCGAACTGGGCGGGTTGCACATTATCGGGACAGAACGCCACGAAGCCCGCCGCATTGACAACCAGTTGCGTGGGCGTGCCGGTCGTCAGGGCGACAAGGGGTCGTCGCGGTTTTACATCTCGCTCGAGGACGAACTGATGCGCCGCTTCGGTCGCCTGGAAACCGTCAAGCGTATTATGGACGGCATTTCGGGCGACGAGGACATCCCGATTGAACACCGTATGCTCGACAAGGTGATCGAGGGTGCACAGTCGCGCGTCGAAGGGTACAACTTCGACATTCGGAAGCATACCGTCGAGTTCGACGACGTGATGAACACCCAGCGTAAGATTATCTACAGCGACCGCAAGGCGATCCTCGAAGGGCAGGATATGCACGAGCGGGTGCTTGAAATGATCGGCGAAGAGATTGCATCACAGATTGACCAGTACTTGCCCTACGAAGAACGCGACGAGTGGGACCTCGATGGGCTGTTGCGGGCGGCACGCACGATCAACCCGTTGTTGCCTGAAGACCTAACCACCGAGAGCTTTGCCACCCTGACCCGCGATGAAATTGAGGAGCGTCTGATTGCCGAGGTCGAGCAAGCCTACGCCATCCGTGGAGAGGCGATTGGGAGCGCGAACATGCGCTATGTCGAGCGGCGCATGATGCTGGGGGCGATTGACCGCCAGTGGGTGGACTACCTGACTGGCATTGACGAACTGCGCCAGAGCATCAACCTGCAAGCCTTCGCACAGCGTGACCCGCTCGTCGAGTTTAAGAAGCAGTCCTTTGATATGTTCGACGCGCTGAAAGAGAACATTACGCGCGACATTGTGTACGAGATTCTGCCGCAGTCGTTCGCCTTCGAAGAATACCTGCAACGGATCGAGCAGGAACAGCAGGCACGCCTCGCGGCGGCACAGGCAGCCCAAGGCGGCAGCGCAGGTTCTGCCACCACCACCCGCGCCCCCCGCCAGCCGGTGCGCCGTGTTGTGCGGATCGGGCGCAACGAGCCGTGCCCGTGCGGCAGTGGGCGCAAGTTTAAGGACTGTCACCTTGGGCGCGAAGCCGAGCTTGCGGCGGCGATCACGGCGGCGACAGCCCCCCAGCTTGCCACCGCCAACCAGCCCAGTGCGGCAGCCGTCGCGGTGCCACAGGCGGCGGCACCCGTGGCGGCACCAGTCGCGCCGCAGAGCCAGAGCGAACCCCAGAGCCAGCAGCAGCCAGCCCCACGCGGACGCGCGACGGCAGCCGTACCGCGTGGGCGCAAAGCCCCGCCGCCCGCCAATGGCAACGGTAACGGTAACAAGCAGGGCGGCAAGCAGAAGAAGGGTGACAAAGCCCGCGCCTAGTGTCACTCCGCACGCGCGGCGACCGCCTGCATCACTAGCTGGATAGGGAAGCCGAGTGCGGAACCCGAGTGTGGAACCCGTATGGGGAAGCCGGATGAAGAGCGACAACGGGGGCACTGCGGTGTGCCCCTGTTGTGCTTGCGGCACGCGCCAGCACGCCAGCGAGCCAGCACGCAGCACGAGCGAGAAAGAAGACCTGATGCAACACCAGTACGCACCGACCCGCCACGGCGACCTTGCGTATCTCACCTTTGGAGCTGAGGGCAAGCCCCCCTTTGTATTGATCCACGGCAACACCATGACTGCCGCCAGCCAAGACAAGCTGGCACAACTCTTCACCGACACACATAGCGTGTATTGCCCCGATATGCTGGGGCACGGTGCGTCGGCGCGTCCGGCGGGTCTGTTTACGCCGCGCTATTTTCAGACGCAGGGCGAAGCGATTGCCGACTGGCTGACCGCCCTATTCCCGACACAGGCGGTACCCGTGTTTGGCATGAGCGCGGGCGGTATCAGTGCGATGAACGCGGGCTGTCTGGTGCCAGAGCGCGTCCGGGCACTGATCCTTGATAGCGTGTTTGTGTTTGTGCAAGAGAACACCGTGGCGGCGCACCGGGAGAGCGAGCAGTTTTCGTCGCCCGCATGGCGGGGCTACATGCAGCGGCAACACGGTGTCGAATGGTGGGACACGCTCAATCAGGGTCTGCTCGATGTGGTGGTCGCCCTGTGCAAGTCGGGGGAGATTGTCGTGCCATGCCTCGAAGACCTTGCAATGCCCATCCTGATCTGGCAGGGGGGGCAAGACCCCTACAGCCGCGCCGTGCAGGGGCAGATGATTGTTGCGACCACCCCGCGTGCCGAACTGGTGTATGAGGAGGAGGCAGGGCATATTCTGTCGTGGCGTGACCCGAAGGGCTTTCGGCAGACGGTGCGCGAGTTTCTGGAGACCGTGCCATGAGCAACCCAGACGATGTAACGCAACAGACCCAACGCCAGCAACACCTTGCGCGTCTGCTGCACAGCTATGGCAGCGTCGCCGTGGCATTGTCGGGCGGCGTAGACAGTAGCTATCTGCTGGCAGTGTGCGTTGACACGTTGGGGGCGGCAAACGTGCTGGCTGTCACGGCTACGTCGCCGGCTGTCCCCCCCCGCGAGGTTGCCGCCGCGCGTGCGGTGGCGCAGCAGGTGGGGGCGCAGCATGTGTTGCTGCCCACCACCGAACTGGACAACGCCGACTATGCCCGCAACGACGGCACGCGCTGCCTGCACTGCAAGACGACGCTCTACCGTGCGATGCAACCGTTGCTGGCGCAGCACGGGCTACGGGTGCTCGTCAATGGTGCGAACGCCGACGATGTGGGCGATCACCGCCCCGGTATGCAGGCAGCACGCGCATTTGGCGTGCAGTCGCCGTTGTTGCGGGCAGGCTTGACCAAGCACGATATTCGCACACTGGCACAGCAACGTGGCTTGCCCACCCACGCTAAGCCCGCGCAGGCATGCCTTGCGTCGCGCATTGCCTACGGTCGCCCCGTCACGGCGGCGGCACTAGCGCAAGTCGTACAAGCTGAGGACTACCTGCGCGACGTGGTGGGGCTGCAACAGGTGCGCGTGCGGCACCACGGCGAGATTGCCCGCATTGAGGTAGAGCCAGCCGACCTGCCGCACCTTGTTGCCCCGGCGGTACGTGCGGGGTTGGTGGCGCAGCTCCACGCACTTGGCTTTACCTATGTCACCCTCGATCTCGCCGGGTTTCAGAGTGGCAGCATGAACGCCATGTTGCCCGCCGCTGACCTTATCCCCCTCCGTACTGATACCGATTGAGTTGATTAAGCCGATTGCGCCACCGATTGAGCCGATTGAGCCGATTGTGTCAACGATTGAGCCATCCCCCACGACGCGGAACGCTCCTACCGCTCCCGCCGTCTGCTTCCTTGTCACGTTATGCATGACCACTACCACCGGGCATGCAGGCGGCACGCTCGCTGAAACCTCGACGTGTTGGTCAGCGTATGTGTACAATGGAGGGGGGCACGCAAAGCACGCAAGGCACGCAGAAAGGAAGAGTTATGACCAATTTGGGGCGATTAGCAGGCACCCTCAGCGACATTGCTGAGAGCGAAGCCTTTGAACAGTTTACGGTGCAGGCACGCGACTTTTTGTCGGCGCGTGAGCAGGCACAGGGTGGGGCTGCCGGCACGCTGATAACCGAGCAGCGCGTGTCGTTCGATGATGCCGCCGAAGCCGTCAACCACGGGTTGACCCAGAATGACAGCGAGGGACGCAGCATCAATGTCATCACGCCGGTCGTCGTCCCTAAAGTCGGGCGCAACTATGTGGGGGTTGTGTTCTGGCTGGTTGTCGCCGGGGTGAGCGGCATCGCGGGGTTGGTGCTCGCGGCAGCACCTTTCATTGGTGGGGTGGCACTGGCAGTACTGTTGCCGTTCAGTCTCATGACCATCGGCTTCGCGCTGTTGAGCCTGATCAAGTCGAGTATTGTCAGCATCCCCGATGGCTGTCAGGCGTTGATTACGCGTTTCGGCAAGCTGATTGACGTAGCCCCCGCCGGGCGCAAACTGCTGTTTGATCCGTTTCAGCAGGTGGGCTACATCGTCAACACGACGAAAGAATACCCCTACAACGCACCCGTGCGCGAAGCCCCCACCGCTGAGCGGGTGAATGCGTCGGTAGACCTGTTCTTGCAGTTTCGCATTGAAGACCCGACCGAGTTTATCTTCACGTTGGGAGGGGTGCGCGGCTTCTCCGAAAAGCTCGAAAATGCGATCAGCGAAGTGACCCGCGCCCTGATCTACGAGCAACGCGCCGAAGACATCTACGATCTGGTGGGCGAAGGAACACAGGGTCTGGTTGATACGCTCAACAGCCAGTTTCTGCCTGCCGTGCGCTTCACCAATGCCAACATCACCCACGCCGAGCCGTCGAGCCAGCAGTACCGCATGGACCTCGCCGCCCCCGAAATGGTGCGCGTGGCGAAAGAAGCCTACACCTACGAATATGAACTCCGCCTGCGGAAAGAGCAGGACGAAGGGGCATTCAACAAGGAGTTGGCAGGCTTGCGCGAGCAACTGTCGGGCATCCGTGCCGAGATTGCCACCTATCAGGCGCAGATGGACACCGCCCGCGAGAAGGAGTTCAACCGCGCCAATGCCTATGCCCGCCAGATGATGGTCGAGGCGGAGAGTTCCGCGCGTGCCAACTCGGCACTGCTCGAAGCGCAAGCCCTCGACATCCGGGCGATGAGTAGCGCGTACTACCCCGAAATCCTCGAATATCGCTACCAGCATCAGTTGCTCGACCGGCTGGAGTCAGTGGCTGACCACCTGCCGCAACTCGTCACGGTGGGCGACGGGCGCGAGCAGCGGCTCGACCTGATGAACGTCGCGCGGCAACTGATGGGCGCGACAGACGATACGCTGTTCAGCGACAGCGACATGCAGAAGATACGCGAGCAGATGAGCCAGATCGTCAGCCGGGTGCAAGAGCGCAACAAGCGCATCGAGACACTGATGGAAGAAGAGCAAAAACAACTGCCGGGCACCGTCGGGATGCTTGGCAACGGCTCCACTGATGTGGATGCCCTGACACCTGAAACCGCAGAGGAGGCAGCCCAATGACATCGGGGGGACGAAGCCAAAACTTTTCCAAGATCAAGGAAGCCGTTGCATCGTGGAACGAAATCCGGCAGTACCTGCGCTCAGGGGATGATGGGCAGATTGTGCCCGTCGTCATCCCCAAGCACAAACTCGGTTACACGCCGGTCTATATGGCATTCATCACGCTGTTCTTGCTGTTTGCGGGGTTCCTCCTGCTGTTGCAGGGCAATCCGCTTAGTGTGTTCCCGTTGCTGCTCGGTATACTGCTCGTCATCGTGACGGGTGTGACGTGGTTCAACCGTGCCCGCATCGAAATTGAGCAGGGCACGACCGGCATTCGCTCGTCGTTCGGCAAGATTACCGGCACGCTCGGACCGGGTCCGCACTGGCTGATCTGGCCATGGCAACGCGTCGAGTTTATCGTGGATACGTCTACGGAGATACCCTACACCGCGCCCGTGCTGGCAGCCCCGACGCGCGAAAACGTACCGCTCAAGTCTATCGAGTTCTTCATCAAGTTTCGTATCATTGAGCCACTGGCGTTTGTGCGGCGGCTCGGTGCCAGCAACTTCGATGCCGTGCTGAGTAGCATGGTGCAAGATGCCATCCGCCAGCGGAGCCGCAAAATCCAGACCGAACGCGCCTATGACCTGCGCGGTGCCGACGTGGGCGACATGCAGGAAATCTTGAACCGCCAGATGCAACAGTATGGCGTGCGTATCATCGGCGCGAACATTCCCGACGTGCAGTTGTCCGACCAGTACCAGCAGCACCTTGCCACCCGCGAACGGGTAGCGAAGGAGTTGGCCGCCTACGAACGCGAATGGGAACTGACGCGCCGCCAGCGCACCGATGCTTCGTTGATGGAGATCGAGCGGGCAAACAAGGTGCGCGATGCCCGGTTGGTAGAGGTGCGTGCCGCCGTGAACGAAGCCCGCGAGAGTGTAGCGCAACTGCTGCAACAACAAGAGACGGAAGCGCAGAAGGTGCGGCTTGACATTGAGACGAAGGGACGTGCCACGCTGAAAGCGGCTGAAAACGAAGCCCGTGCGCTGCAACATCTTGGCAAGAGCTACCGCGATAACCGCGCCGTACTGCAATATGAGCTTGCGCTCCGTCGCCTCGATGTGGCAGAGAAGTTGGTACGCAACGCGCCGCGCCCGGTGCTGCTCGATACTGGTAGCCAACAGGGTGGTGACCAGTCGGCACTCTCGACGCTGCTGCTGGCGCAACTGCTGCCGAACCTCATGAATCAGGGGAGCGGTGACTCTGGCTCAATGCCGTTGCCCGATATGGTTGAGGCTGTTCACAAGGCACGTTTTGATGACCGCTAGTACCCTTTGCTGCGCCGTGCCGCGCCGCGCGGGGCACGGCCCACGCACCGAATAGCGAACGAGGGACACGCAGTGCGCGTGCTCCTGTCAAACGGGGGGCGAACGGGGGGCGAACGAGGGGCACGCAGTGCGCGTGCTCCTGTCAAACGGGGGACGAACGAGGGACACGCAGTGCGCGTGTCCCTTGCGTATGCTGCCCAACGATGCTGCTACGCTGGGGGCGTGGGGCGGTTAGCTACTGCTCTTGCGGCGCGTGGCAGCCCACACCCCGGCTGCGGCAATGGCACCCACCCCAGCAGCAGCGGCGGGGAGCCAGTTGCGCCGCTGGTGCTGCTGCAACACAACTTTCGCAGTGTTCATGCCGCTTGCACCGAACACGCCGCCGCCGGGGTGCGTGCTCGCACCGGTCAGGTATAGCCCCCGGACGGGGGTCCGGTAGTTGGCGAGTTCGGGGAGCGGGCGATAGAAAAACATCTGGTCAAGGCTCATCTCGACGTGCATCACGTTGCCGCGCAGTAGCCCGATCCTTCGTTCGAGGTCGAGCGGGGTCTGGATGTGGCGGTCAATGATGGCACCGCGCATGTTGGGTGCGTAGCGGTAGAGCACGTCGAGAATCGTGTCGGCAACGTCTTCGCGGATGTCGTCCCACTGGCGGTTGCCAGCGAGTTCGTAGGGGAAGTATTGTGCCCACAAAAAGACGGTATGCTTGCCGGGGGGGGCAACGTCGGGGTCAATCGCGCTGAAGGTCATGGCGATCACGGCTGGGTCGTGCGACGGCTCGCCCTTCAGGTAATCTTCGTAGGCGCGGCGCACGTAGTTCATCGAGGGGGCGAGCAGTTGTAGCCCGTGGTGGCTTTCGTGGGGTTGCCCGCCCGATGGTGCGCCGGGGTAGTCGGGCAGGTGCTCGGCGGCACAGCGTACCGTCATGCCGAAGCCGTTGCCCACGCGAATGTGTTGCAGGCGTTGGATGGTACGCGACGGCAGGTGGTCGGGTCCGACGAGCTTGAGCATTGTTGTCTGAACGTGGGCGTTCGAGATAACGACTGGGGCAGTGTAGGTATCGCCGCTTTCCAATTCGATGCCCTGTACCTGTCCATTCTGCACGAGGATGCGCTTAACGGGGGCATCGAGCAGGATTTCGCCGCCCATGCTTTCAATCGAGCGTGCCATTGCTTGTGTGAGCATGCCGCTCCCGCCGCGCGGATGCTTCGCGCCGCTGGTGTGCATCATCGAATGCCAGCCGAAGAAGTCGCCCGCGCCTAGTTCGTCGGGGGGCGGTCCGCTCTGGGCGGCAAGCCATGTCATCGCTGCCCGCATCGCTTCACTCTCGAAGGTCTCGCTGATCATCTGGGCGTAGCTGGTAAACAGGCGGCGGGTCACTTCAATCGGGTTGGCGTGCTCCCGCGGGAGGGCGGGCAGGCTCCGGGCGACGCTGCCGAACAGCCGCACCGTTGACGGTGGGTTGAGGAAGGCATCGAACACGGCTTCGTTGATGGGCTTCCAGAATGCCATAAAGCCGCGGTAGGCTTCGGCATCGCGCGGGCTGATGGCGGCAATGCTCTGGCAGGTGCGCTCGACATCGCGGTAGAAGCCAATCGCGCCGCTGCCGTCGGGGAGTGGGTAGTAGGCATACGGGTCCATATCAATGTACTCAAGCCCGAAGCGTTCGAGTTGTAGGTCGCGGATGATCGGCGTGAGGTGGATCATGATGTGTGCCGATGAGCCGATGTCAATGCGGTAGCCGGGGATGACCTCCTCGGTGCAGACCGCACCCCCCACCACCTTGTAGCGTTCGGCGACGAGGACGCGCCAGCCCGCTTTGGCGAGGTAGCCCGCGCACGTCAAGCCATTGTGTCCACCCCCCACAATAATTGCATCGTATTGCATCGCGTGGTTCCTTTGCTTTCTAGGTCAGGTTTCGTGCATTTCATACCTAGTATACTGCGTTTTGGCAATGGGCGACCCACACGCAACCGGGGCTGCCATTGAGATGGCAGCCCCGGCAGGGTGATGGATGATTGCCCGGTTGGGCGTGGGGGTCGCTAGCTGCGTTCGGCTATCGGTATGTATGCAATGTCCTTCGGGCCGATGTATTCGGAGGTGGGGCGGATGAGGCGGTTGGTGCTGTATTGCTCATAGACGTGGGCTGTCCAGCCAGCCACCCGGCTAACGGCGAAGATCGGCGTGAAGAGGTCAATTGGGATGCCCATGGTGTAGTAGAGCGATGCCGAGTAGAAGTCAACATTGACGGGGAGGCTCCGGTGTTGCGACACGACATCCCGCACGGCTTCGCTGAGTTCGTACCAGCGTGTTTCGCCGTGGGCTTCGCTGACTTCCTTGGACATCTTCTGGAGCCAGTAGGCACGCGGGTCATCGGCTTTGTAGACCCGGTGCCCGAAGCCCATAATCTTGCGCTTTTCGACGAGGGCACGGTTGATGTACGGGACGACGTTGGGCATGCTCCCGATGTCTACCAGCATCTTCATGACTTGCTCGTTGGCACCACCGTGCAGCGGGCCCTTGAGCGTCCCGATAGCCGACGTGATCGCGCTGTGCAGGTTCGAAAGGGTGCTAGCGGTAATGCGTGCTGAGAAGGTACTGGCGTTCATGCCGTGGTCGGCGTGCAAGATTAGCGCGACATCGAGGGCGCGGGCGGCTTCATCGGTCGGGATTTCGCCCGTCAGCATGTAGAGGAAGTTGGCGGCGTGGCTCAGTTCGGTGCTTGGCGTGACAGGCCACAGCCCGTTGCGGATGCGGTGCCATGCTGCGACGATGGTCGGCATTGATGCAGTCAGGCGGATGGACTTGTTGACGTTGGCTTCAAGCGAGTTGTCGCCCTCGTTGGGGTCGTAGGTTGCCATTGCCGAGACAGCCGTCCGGAGCACACCCATAGGGGTGGTGCGCTTGGGGAAGCCCAGCAAAATCGAGACGACCTCGTTGGGGATCAGGCGACCGACACACAACTTCTCGGTGAAGCGTTCGAGCTGACGGGCAGTGGGCAGGTTGCGATACCATAGCAGTGCGGTGGTCTCCTCGAAGGTCGAGTGGGCGGCGAGGTCGTTGATGTCAATGCCACGATAAAAGAGCTTACCATTGATACCGTCAATGTAGCTGATGGCGGTCTGGGCAGCGACAACTCCTTCGAGACCCCCCGCCACAGGTGGGGGCGTCGGCTTGGCGGGGGTTGCGGTGTCGTCTGTGTTCTGGGTTTCTTCCGGGGTGGCGGGCGCACCATTGGCGTTGGTCGTCATCGGTTGGTTCCTTTCTCTTAGGGTTGTTGTATCCGTCGTCGGATAGCATCCCGGTATCGCACCCGGTATCGCAGTGTGCGGCGAGCACGCCGGGGGTTGCGAAACGTCATCAGTGGCGTGTGTGCCCCGTGTCCCGGCTGCCAGTAGGCGTATCAGGCAGGCATAGTCGGGGCGGTTGCCGTTGCCAACGCGCTGACAAACGCGGCAGCCTCGGCGACGGCAGTTGCTGGGTCGGCTTGTTCGAGTTGTGCCAGCAGGGCACTGCCGACAATTGCACCGTCGGCAAGCTGGCTGACCTCGGCAACGTGGGTCGGGGTGCTGATGCCAAAGCCCACCACAAGCGGTAGATCGGTGTGTTGGCGCACCCGTTGCAGGAAGGCGGGGAGACCGTCCCACGTACTCGTCCGTTGCCCTGTTACCCCCGTGAGCGCAACACAGTAGAGAAAGCCGCTGGCGGTGCGGGCGATCTCGGCAATGCGAGCGTCGGGGGTGGTGGGTGCCACAAACATAATGAGGCGCAGGTCGTGCTGCTCGGCATAGCCCCGTAGCTCGGTCGCTTCTTCCGGGGGCACGTCAGGCACGATCCACCCATCGCCGCCAGCTGCGGCAAGGTCGGCACAGGCGCGTGCCAGTCCATAGCGTACCAGTGGGTTCGAGTAGCCCATGAGCAGGAGGGGGGCTTTGACCCCGCGTTCGCGCAGGGTGGCGACGGTCTCCAGACAGTATGGCACGTTCACGCCGTTTGCCAGCGCAACCTGTGCCGCCCGCTGGATCGTCGCGCCGTCCGCGAGCGGGTCGGAAAAAGGGATGCCGAGTTCAAACAGGGACGCACCTGCTGCCTCAAGTGCGGGGACAAGGTCGAGGGTGCTGGTGCGCTGGGGAAAGCCGGTCATCAGGTAGGGCATCAACGCCGCGCGGTGGGCGGCACGCAGGGTGGCGAATGTTGCATCTATACGGTTCATAGGGCAAATAGTTTCTTGTTCGTATTTTTCCTTGCAATATCATACCACACTTGCCGCTAGTCTGTGTAGCCTTCAGGTTGCAGGCTGCTAGTCAGTATGCGGTATGCGTTGTCGGGGGTGGCTGGATCGTGCGCGTCTGGATGGGGCGGATCGT
>CAZNQP010000052.1:0-23514 GCA_964575355.1 uncultured Chloroflexaceae bacterium | reverse complement strand
GGAAACCACCGGCTTCCCGGCTTTCGAGCAGATCAGCCTGACCTTCGAGGTGGATGAAGCGGGAGCCGCCCTCAACGCACAGGTGCAAGCCCTGCGCGACCGCGACTATCTCGCGCTGTCGGGCGAGGCAATCGCGCCTGCGCCCTACGTGCTCTACATCACCATGCCCAACTGGATACAGGACGAGCAACTCGCCGAGTCGCTCCTACTGAACGAAGCCGCAACCTTCGACAACACGAGTGTTATCCAGAGTGCCGTGCTGCGCCCCACCAACAACCGCCGCACTGGTGCCAGCATCGCCATTGGCGTGACCGACCCGGTTGCCTACAAACTCGACACGCAACGCACCCCCGCCCGCCTTACGCTCTCAGTGGCACGCCAACCCGACGCAATCCCGATCAATGACGAACTCACCACTGCCCTCAGCGACACCCGCCCCGACCAGCCGCTCTACTTCTTGCAAGACGGCGACATCTGGCGCGACGACGGCGGCGACGCAACCAACCTGAGCCTCTCGGCAGAGTACGAAACATCCTTCGCGATCAGCCCCGATGCCCAGACGATTGCCTTCTGCCGCACGCAAGATGCCGACGTACTGCCCAACCCACAGAACGCCCCCGGTGCGCTGTGGCTGATGGACAACGACGGCGGCAACCAGCGCATCCTAACGCGCCCCGGCTACAACTGCACCCACCCGGCGTTCAGCCCCGACGGGTCGCTGATTGCCTTCAGTGTGGATGAAAGCGGCGTGCAGCCGCCCGTGCGGAGCATCTGGGTGACGGCGACCAACCCGGCAAGCCCCCCCATGACCCCGCCCGACGACAGCGACAGTGGTGCACCCACCGCGCCCCTTGATGCAGACAGCGACGGCGACACCGCGCAACCCGACACCGACACCGCGCAACCCGACACCGACACCGCGCAACCCGACACCGAAGAAGAAGAAGGCGCAGGTGTACCAGACGCAAGCAGCACCACGCGCCCCATAGCGGGTAGCCCGTTTGCCCGCGTGACGCTCCGGCAGAATCAACCCGCGCAAGTCGAGCGGGAAGGCGCAATCCGCATTGCGGGCGACGCGACGTGGAGCCGCACCACCCCCGGCTGGCTCGACGAAACGACGCTGGTGTACTATGCCAGCAGTAGCGATGGGCGCACGACGGTGTTTACCCGCCGCCTCGATGAACAGCGCGAGGTCAACATTGGTGCCGACGTGACACTGGGCAACGAATACCGCCGAATTGTAGACATTGTGCCCGCGCCCCCCGGCAACATCCCCGCCCTTGCCGTCACGGCGGCGCGTACCGACGGCACCGGTGCCGATGCCCTGCTCCTTGACCGCGACGGTGCCACCGTGGACGTGCTGAGCACCGGCTACTGGACGCGCCCGCTAGCATGGCACCCCAACGGTGATCTCCTCACCCTGACCACTGAATGTGCCAGTAGCTACGCGCAACGCTACGAGCTGACCCGCCGCGAAGCCAGTGGCGATAGCCGCCTCATTATGGCGGGCACCACCACGGGCGCACTTGGCGACTTCTTCACCACTGCCAATGGGCTGGCGTATGTCACGGGCGCGGAAGCCACCCCCGGCACCCGCGCCACGCGCAACATCGCGCCGCAAAGCCCCAGCCGCCTCTGGTACTGGAACCTTGACCTTGGGCGCAGCGTCCTGCACGAAGCCGACAGCCCCCTGCACAACTTGCAGGCAGCCCCCGCGAGCACTACGCCCTGAACCACCCTATGCACATCATTGGTGTTGATATTGGCGGGACATTCACCGACTTTGTGCTGCTACGCGATGGCAAGCTGACCATCCACAAGCAACTGAGCACCCCCGCCAACCCCGCCCACGCCATGCTCGATGGTATCGTGCAGCTGGGTGCGCCGCCTACGGTAGTACACGGCACCACCGTCGCCACCAATGCCCTGCTCGAACGGCGCGGCGCGGCGACCGCCCTCATTACCACGGCAGGCTTTGCCGATGTACTCGTGCTGGGGCGCGGCAACCGGGCGCACCTGTACGACCTGCGCCCCGCCCGCCCCACACCCCTCGTGCCTGCCGCGTGGCGGCGCGAAGTTCCGGAGCGGCTCAACGCCGATGGCAGTGTGCTGCAACCGCTTGACCACGACGCGCTGCACGCGCTCGTCGCCGACCTAGCCGCCAGCCCCATTGAAGCGGTGGCGGTGTGCCTGCTGCACAGCTATGCCAACCCTGCCCACGAGCAGCAGGTCGCCGCCGCACTACGGGCGATGCACCGCCCCAACCACCGCCCGCCCCCGTTCGTGTGTGTGTCGTCCGAGGTGCTGCCCGAATACCGCGAGTACGAGCGCACCAGCACCACCGTCGTGAATGCGTATGTCGCGCCAATCCTCGACCGCTACCTGAGCCAACTCGAACGCGCCCTGACCAATCAGGGCGTACAGACGCTCCGCATCATGGCATCCGACGGGGGCAGCATGCGGGCAGGCAGTGCGCGTGACCTTGCCGCCCGTACCACGCTCTCCGGTCCGGCGGGCGGCGTGGTGGGCGCGGCGGCAGTGGCAGAGCAGGCAGGCTACCCACACATCATCACCTTCGATATGGGCGGCACCTCCACCGATGTCGCGCTGTGCCCCGGCACCCTGCCCCAAACCGCCAGCTCAGATGTAGGCGGTCTACCGGTGCGCCTGCCCGCGATAGACATTCACACGGTCGGCGCAGGCGGCGGCTCGCTCGCCCGCATTGACGCAGGCGGCGCACTGCGCGTCGGTCCGCAGAGTGCCGGCGCAGACCCCGGACCCGCTTGCTACGGCACCGGCACCCAACCCACCGTGACCGATGCGAACGTGGTGCTGGGGCGGCTGCAAGCACAGGGCTTTCTCGGCGGCGACATGCCACTCGATACCGCACGCGCCGCCACCGCCATTGCGGAGGTCGCCGCCGCCGCGCACCTCGCGCCCCACGCCGCCGCACTTGGCATTGTGCGCGTGGCAAACGCCGCCATGGAACGCGCCATCCGTACTATCTCGGTGGCACGCGGGCACGACCCCCGCGACTTTGTACTGGTGGCGTTCGGTGGGGCAGGACCGTTGCACGCCGCCTACCTTGCCGCCGCGCTCGGTATGCAGCGCGTGCTCGTGCCGCGCTACCCCGGCGTGCTTTCGGCACTCGGTATGCTCACCGCCAGCATTACCCGCGATTATGTCGTATCGTTGCAACGCCCACTAGACACCCTGACCAACACCGACCTCGCGCCCCACCTCGCCGACTTGCTGCGCCGGGGGCAACGCGACCTGCGCCCCGACCAACGCGACGTGACGACCGCGACAGCCCACTTCAGCCTCGATATGCGCTATATGGGGCAAGCCCACGAAATTACCACGCCCCTGCACACACAACCCGCCGACAGTGCGCTCCCGCCCGCCGCGGCGACCCTCCTGCCCGCCGCCGCCGCTCAGTTTCACGCGCTGCACCAGCAACAAACGGGGCACCACCTTGCCGCGCACCCCGTCGAGGTGGTGACGCTCCGCCTAAAGATCGTGGGCAGCACACCCGCCCGCGCAAGCCTGTTGCAGCCCATGCCGCCGCCGCCCGCTACGCCCGCACCCCCGCCGCACGCCACCATACAGGCATACCTTGCCAGCGACCACGACGAACCCCACGCCACCGCACTCTACCAGCGCGAAAGCCTGCCGCCCGGCTGTACCATCACGGGGGCAGCCATTGTGCTGCAACGCGACACCACCACCGTCATACCCCCCGGCTGGCACGCCCGCGTGGACGGCTACCACAACCTGTTACTGACCCACACCTGAGTCACGCCCCGGCGAGGCAGTCGGCGATCTGCGCGGCGATAGCCAGCGATGCCGTCGCAGCCGGCGAAGGGGCATTCCGAACGTGCAACACCCCCGACGTGCGTTCTAGCACAAAGTCGTCCACCAGTGCGCCATCGGCGGCGAGTGCCTGCGCCCGGATGCCCGCCGGACCGGGCAGCATGTCGGTTGCCTGCAACGATGGCACAAAGCGTTGCAACGCCGCAAGGAACGCGGGCTTGGCGGCATCACGGTACATCTCTGCCAGCCCCACCTGCCAGTAGCGCGTCGCCAGCCGCCAGAAGGCGGGCAGTGCCAGCGTCGCACCGAGGTCACGCGGCGCAACCTGCATGCGCTGGTAGGCTTCGCGCCCCCACGCAAGCACCGCGTTCGGACCCAGCCACACGCTCCCGTCTATGCGGCGCGTGAAGTGTACCCCCAGAAACGGGAACCGTGGGTCAGGCACGGGGTAAATCAAGCCGCGTACCAGATGGGCACGTTGCGGGTGCAGCACATAGTACGCCCCCCGAAACGGCACGATGCGCGGGTACGTAGCCCCACCTGCCTGCTGCGCCAGCCGGTCGGCGTGCAACCCCGCACAACTAACCACCTGCCGCGCCTGCACCGTCCCCGCCACCGTCTCGATACATTGCCAACCGCCACGCCCAGCAGCAACGCGCGTGACGCGGTGCCCCGTGTAGATGCGCCCGCCCGCCTGCGTCACCAGCCGCGCCAGTGTGCGTGCCACTGCCGCAAAGTCCACAATCCCCGTGGCAGGCGAATATAACGCCTGCACGCCCACACAATACGGCTCCACCGCGCGCAACTCGTCGCCGTCGAGCAATGCCAGCCCACGCACCCCATTTGCCTGCCCGCGCTCGTGCAGGGCGTGCAGGCGCGGTAGCTCGTCCGCGTCGGTGGCAACAATCAGCTTGCCACACAGGTCATACGCGATGCCGTGCGCGTCGCAAAACTGGAGCAGGCGTGCCCGCCCCTGTACGCAGTTGGTCGCCTTCAACGAACCGGGCTGGTAGTAGATGCCCGCATGGATCACGCCACTGTTGCGCCCTGTCTGGTGGGCGGCAAGCGTGCGCTCTTTCTCCAGCAGCACCACCCGCGCCGCCGGATACCGTTGCAGCAGTTCGTGGGCGGTTGCCAGCCCCACAATACCGCCACCGATGATGGCTATGTCACATGTAACCGCAGGGATCGTGCTCACGGCGTATCGGGGGGGCGGTTGCGTTCGTTCTCAAACTGACGCAGAATGCGGCGGGCATCGGGCATAGTGCGGTCGGGTGGGGGACGGTTGACCTCGTGCAGGGCTTCAATCTGCAAGCCCGCGTCGGCGGTATCGAACGATAGCTCGCGGTAGTTGCCAGCGATCACCGAGAAGCTACAGTGCCGGTAGGTCATGCCGTCAAGGGCGGGGGTATGCCCCCGGTAGCTATTCACCTGCACGTCGAAGGTTGCGCCCGCCTTGCGTCCGTGGCGCGGCTCGCGCAACGTGACCCGCACCCACCCAAGGCTGGCAATTTCTTGCCGTGCGGCAGGCGTGACACGGGCACCGTCGGGCACATCGGCGGGGTGCATCGCTACCTGCACCGTTCGCAGGGCAGCAAGCCACGTTTGCAAGCGTGCTACTTCGGCAGCATCGGCGGCGGTTGCGTCGGTTTGTTCAGCAGCAGCGGCGAGAAACGCCTCGATCCGTTCGCACGCCGCGTGCAGTGCAGCCGCCAAGTCGTCGCCGTTGTCGGCATCCCACATACGATCTCCCCCTTTTTGTCACACCATTACTAGCATACCATAACTCGCACCCAGTGCTATAATAGCGAGGGAACAGCACACGCTTGCCACCGCCGGATGACGGCGGTGTTTGTCACAGCCAAACCAGATAAGGAGGCACCCGTGCGGGTTGCATTGATTTGTGAAACCTTCCTGCCCAACGTCAATGGGGTGACAACCACCATCTGCCGCATGCTCGAATATTTGCAGGCACGCGGCGACGAGGTGCTGCTCTTCGCCCCCGAAGGTGCCCCCAGTAGCTACGCCGGGGCAGAGATTGTGCCGCTCAGCGGCGTGACCTTCCCGCTCTACCCAGAGCTATCACTGACCCCGCCCCAGCCCGGCATCACTGCCCACCTGAAACGCTTCAAGCCCGATGTCGTCCACGCGATTGGTCCGGTGCTCGTTGGCGCGACGGCACCGCTCGTCGTGCAGCAGTTGCACCTGCCGCTCATCTCGTCCTATCACACCGACTTTGGCGCGTATGCCGCCCACTATGGGCTTGGCTCGATGCGCCACGTCATGAACTCGTGGCTCCGCTGGATACACAACCGCACCCGCATGACGCTGTGCCCCTCGACCGACACCATGCGCTCGCTCCGGCGTATGGGCTTTCGCCGCCTGCGTGTGTGGGGGCGCGGCGTCGATACCGCACGCTTTCACCCGGCGCACCGCAGCGAGGCATGGCGCACCGCCGTGGGCACCCAACCCAACGAAAAGTTACTGCTCTATGTCGGGCGCATTGCCCGCGAAAAGCGCGTCGAATTGATCGCCGATGCCCTGCACGGCATTGACGGCGTGCGGCTGGTAATGGTGGGCGACGGTCCCGCCCGCCCCGAGATGGAACAGCGTACACAGGGGTTGCCTGTCCACTTCACAGGCTATCTGAAGGGGCACGACCTTGCCACCGCCTATGCCAGTGCCGACCTGTTCGTGTTCCCCTCCGACACCGACACGTTCGGGCAGGTCATTCAAGAAGCGATGGCATCGGGCTTGCCAGTGGTGGGCGCACGGACGGGCGGCTCGCTCGACCTGATTCAAGAAGGCACTACTGGCACCATGTTCACGCCGGGAGCCAGCGACGACCTGCACGCCCGCCTGCGCGTGCTGATGCGCCGCAACGACCTGCGCCACGCCATGGGGCACGCCGGGCGTACCGCCGCCGAGCGACGCTCGTGGGCGAACGTGATGGACGAATTGATGGCGTATTACCAACTGGTGCGGCGACGCACGCCGGGGGTACTGCTGCGCCCGTAGGCAACGGGATAACGGGGCGACTGGGCGACCGGGCGACCGGGCGACCGGGCGACAGGTGCCCTATGCTACGCGGCACAGGGCACCTGTCGCCCGGTCGGCAGGGGGGGTAGCTACAGCCCCAACTTCTGCTGCAAGTCATCAAGGGCTTGCTGTTCCGCCGCATTCACCTTCTCGCCACCAATGCCCATGAAGCCGCCTTCCTTCGCGGCTTCGGCAGCTTTCTGGGCTGCCAGCATCAGCATCTGCTTAAAGTCTTGCGCGTCGCCACTACTGGCTTTTTCGTTCAGTACCGTTACCGCTTTGTCCAGCTCGCTCGCTACCTCTGCCCGCAGGGCTTCCACCGACGAGCCATCAATCTTCATTTCTTCCTTCAACTCGTCATTCTTGCCCGCCTTTAGCTCCGCTACCACTGCTTGCAGTAGCTCGCTGGCATCGGGGCGCGTGCCACTCTCAACCACTGCCTTTGTCGCGGCGAACACTTCCTTCACCATCCCAATCGGGTCGTTGGGGCTGGCAAGCGCAATCGCCATGCCCGCCATCAGCGGGGCTTTGAGCAGGCTCATCCACTCCTCGGTACTGAATTGCTCTTTGACAGTCATTGGTCACTCCTTTGCTCGCTATGGTTGTTCTCTGCGGCTAGACCGGTACGCCGTGTACAGCGTGGCTACTACCATACGGCACATATGTTAAGCGCGTGTTAAGTACGGCACCGGCGTGGCTCGCACCGTCGCACTAAAGCATTTGACAAAACAACCCGTTAGTTTATACTAACACGTAGTGTTCACGAGCATTACCTTCGCCTGCCTAGTGCGACAGAAAGACGAGCAACCATGACCCCCAGCGCATCAGTGTGGCTGCGCCGCATAATCGGCACCTTCACCCTCGCGCTCCTGACAGCCTGTGGTGGACAAGCCGCCGTGTCACCCGCCGCCACGCCGCGCCCAACCGTCGCGCCCGCACCCACCGCCACCGCCGTCACGGGCGGCAGCATGCACCTCTACACCAGCTACCCGGCAACCACCCTTGCCCCCGTGCTCGACCGCTTCACGGCGGCAACCGGCATTGCCGTCAACGTGACCACCGCCGCGCCCGCCGCGCTCGTCGCCGACCTACTGCCCACCGAGGGGCAACCCGTGACCCCGCCAGACTATGATGCCGTATTGAGTAGCGACGTAGGCGGGCTAGAACGGCTGGCGGCGGCAGGGGTGCTGCAACGCATCAGTAGCGATACCCTCGCTACGGCATTGCCCGCCGAAGTACGCGACACCGACGACCGTTGGTACGGGCTGGCACTCACGCTCTACCCTATCGCCTATAGCAGCACCCGCCTCACCAGCGACGAAGCCCCCACCAGCTATGCCGCCCTTGCAGACGAGCAGTGGCAGGGGCGGCTGTGCCTGCCCCCCGCCGACGCTGCCAGTACCGCCAGTCTGGTGGCGGGCATACTAGCAACCTACGGCGCCCCCGAAACGGAGCGCATCGTACAGGGCTGGGTCGCCAATGCCACTGCCTACCCCGCCGATGATGCCGCCACCCTTGCCGCAATCGCGGCGGGTGCGTGCGACGTGGCACTCGTGGCGCACAGCGCACTGGGCGACGGAGCCACCACCGCCAGCGCGGTGCAGTGGGCAGACCAGCCGCTCCCCGGCGTGCAGCGCAATGCCACCGCACTGGGCGTGCTGGCGGTTGCGCCCAACCGCGAACGTGCGGTGCGCCTACTCGAGTGGCTAGCAACCGACGGGCAGGGCACCACCGCCGCCACGCTACCCGGTAGCCTCGGCGCATTGCCTGCCGCCGCCAGCCTGCCCAATGTCACCATTGACCGCGCCCCCCTGAAAAGCTACGGGGCAAACTATGCTACCGCCGTGCAACTGCTCGTCGCCGCAGGCTATGGCGCACCCGCCACCGCCGCGACACGCTGATCAGCCCTAGAGCGAGGACTCAGACCAATGGCAATCACCACACCAACCCAACCCACAACCCGCCCCGCCGCCCGCGTGCGGCACGGCACCCACTGGCTGAGTACCGCGACATGGCGCGGCGGGCTGGTGCTCCTCAGTGGCGGGCTACTGCTGCCGCTCCTGTTCGTTGGCGCGGCAATCTTTACCCCCACCCCCGACATCTGGGCGCACCTATGGGCGACCGTGCTGCCCGCCATGCTTCGCAATACGGTGCTCCTGCTGGCAGCCGTGGGCGTGGGCACACTGGTGCTCGGCACCGGGCTAGCGTGGCTTGTCACAGCCTACCGCTTTCCGGGGCGCGGCATCTTCGATGTGCTGCTCCTGCTGCCACTGGCGATGCCGGGGTATATCCTCGCCTTCGTGTTCATTGCGACTTTCGACTTCGTGGGACCCGTCCAGACCGCATGGCGCGGCATCTTCGGTGCCGATGCACCCTTCCCCAACATCTATACCGGTTGGAACGCCGCGCTCGTGATGAGCCTCACGCTGTACCCGTATGTCTACCTACTGGCACGCGCCGCCTTCCGCGAGCAGGGCAACACCACGCTCGAAGCCGCCCGCATGATGGGCTACACGCGCCTGCACGCCTTCTTCAAGCTGGTACTGCCGATGGCACGCCCGTCGCTGGTGGCAGGCGTTACGCTCGCCATGATGGAAAGCCTCAGCGACTTTGCCACCGTGCGCTTCTTCACCTTCCCCACCCTCAGCGAAGGCGTATTCCGCGTCTGGGAGGGCATGATGAACCGGCAGGCAGCCATGGAACTCGCCTCGTTGCTGTTCTTTGTGGCATTGCTGCTGGTGCTCGGCGAACGCCGCCTGCGGGGGCGGGCGCAGTATGTGCAGCAGGGCGGGCACAGCCAACGCATGCAACCCGTGCGGCTGCACAGCTGGCAGGCATGGCTTGCCACCGCCATCTGCGCGGGCGTGCTCCTCGTTGCATTCGTGCTGCCCGTGCTGCAACTGGCGGCGTGGGCACTCGATGAATGGCTGACCCCCGGCGCGGCGGGCACCCTCAACGTGGCGTTTGTGCGCTATGCCACCACCACCCTGACCTTCGCGGCACTCGCGGCACTGGTGGCTATCGTGTGGGCGGTGCTACTGGCACAGGGCAACCGCATGCAGGCAAGCGGCATCGCCCGCCGCCTCACACGGCTGGCAACGCTGGGCTATGCCATGCCGGGGCAGGTGGTCGCGGTGGGCATCCTGCTGCTGCTCACCGGCGTAGATCGCTGGCTAGCGGTGACGTTCGGGCTACAGGGCTTGCTCCTCACCGGCACCATCATCGCCCTGACCTACGCCTATGTGGTGCGCTTCGCTGCCGTCGCCTACAACCCAGTAGATGCCAGCATGGACAAAGTTACGCCCCACATCGCGCAAGCCGCCCGTACCCTCGGCGCGACACCGGGGCGTGTGCTCTGGCGCATCCACCTGCCGTTGGTACGCACGGGCATGCTCACTGGCGCAACACTCGTGTTTGTAGACGTGATGAAAGAACTGCCCGCCACCCTGCTGCTGCGTCCGTTCGGCAGCGACACGCTGGCTATCTGGGCATACCTCATGGCAAGCGAAGGCTTCTGGAAGGAAGCCGCCGTACCCGCCCTCGCTATCCTTGTGGTGGGGCTAGTGCCTGTTGCTATCCTGATGCGCCTGAACAGTGGAGATGAACCCGATGCAGCCTGACCCCCCCGCCCCAAACCCGACACCTGCCCTGACGCTCACCAACATTCACAAGCAGTACGGCGACGTGTGCGCCGTGCAGCACCTTTCGCTCACCGTGCATGCAGGCGAACTCCTGACGCTCGTGGGACCGAGCGGTTGCGGCAAGTCCACGCTCCTACGCCTGATCACCGGGCTTGAACGCCCCGACACGGGCAGCATTGCCATCAATGGGCGCGTGGTGGCGGGCGACGGCGTGCTGCTGCCGCCCGAAGCGCGGCACGTCAGCCTTGTGTTCCAAGATTACGCGCTGTTCCCCCACATGACCATTGCCGACAATATTATGTTTGGCTTGCAAGGCTGGCACCGCAACGAACGGCACCAGCGCGTGCGCGACGTACTCGACCTTGTGCAACTGCCCAGCATTGCCCGCCGCTACCCACACGAGTTATCCGGCGGGCAGCAACAACGGGTCGCGTTGGCACGCGCCCTCGCACCACGTCCGGCGGTGGTGCTGCTCGACGAACCCTTCTCGAACCTAGACCGCGCCCTCCGGAGCACCCTGCGCGACGACGTGCAGGCGGCGTTGCAAGCCGACCACACCACCGCCATCCTCGTGACACACGACCAAGAAGAAGCCCTGCTGCTCGGCGACCGCGTGGCAGTCATGCAAGACGGACGCTTGCTGCAACTGGCAAGCCCACACGACATCTACCTGACCCCCGACACGCGCACAGTTGCCACCTTCATCGGCGATGCCACCTTTGTTGTTGGCAACGCCGACGGCACGGCGGTGGCAACCCCACTGGGGCAGGCACGGTTGGCACGCCCGTTGCACGGCACCGTAGACGTGCTGCTGCGCCCCGAAGCCCTCAGTATTGCGCTGGTGAGCGACACCGCCGCCAGCAGCACCCACACCAACAGCAACGGTGCCATCGAGCAGATTACGTTCTACGGGCACGACCAAGTTGCCACCGTGCGTCTCGACAGTGGCGGGCAGGTGGCAGTTCGCACGCCGCCGCGCCGCGACCTGTGCGCGGGCAGGCGCGTGATAGTGCAGTTGCAGGGCGAGGTCGTCGCGTTCCCAGCAGAATAGAACAGGCAAGCAACGCACGGAGCGCAGGCAGCACCGGCAACGCCGGCAACCCACGACAGCAACGACAACCGCAGATTAGGCAGATTTAGATCGCTGGGGTCAGCCGTCTAGCAGGGCTTTCCCGATCATCTCCAGCGCGGCATCATCGTGCGGCGGGTGCGTGATGCCCGCCCGTGCGTCGCGGAAGTAGCGTTCAAGCGGCAGGTCACGGCTCAAGCCGAAGCCACCCGCAATCCGTAGGGCTTCATCGGTAGCCGTCACAGCCGCGTTAGTGCAGAGGTATTTCGCCTGCACAATCTGCGGGGCGAGGGTACCGCGTTGCGCTGGCGCATGCTCCCACTGCTGCGCCACCTGATGCAACACAGCACGTGCCGCGTTGAGGGTGGTTGCTATCGTGCCCGTGCGCCGCTGGACGTGCGGCAGCGTGGCAATCGGCTTGCCCAGCGCAACCGGGGTACGTTCGCGGGCATAGCTCACCACTGCGTTGCACGCCGCCTGCCCCACCCCCAAGTACACCGCACTGAGCATGAGGCTGAACCACGCCAACGCCGACGGCGACTTGCCCGCCACGGCGTTCGCCGCCACACGGTCAATCAGCATATCGTCGGGCACAAACACATCGTCAAGCCACAGGTCACTATTGCCACTTGCCCGCAAACTGAGCGCATCGCTCCATACGTTTTCAATCCGCACACCGGGGCTATCGGTGCGAATAAGAGCATTCCCGCGCCCGCCGTCCGGCATCGTCTCGCTCGCAGGCAGGCGCACGCTCACTGAAAACAGCGTCACGGCGGGAGCCATGCTAATCAGCCGCTTGTGCCCATGGATAAGCCAGCCGCCGTCGGTGGGCGTAGCGGTGGTGGCAGGCAAGCCGCCGCGCGAGGGGCTACCCATCTCCGGCTCGGTTGCCGCCGAGTTGACCAGCGCACCATTGGCGAGGATTTCGCGGCACACCAGCGCATACACCCGCTCATCCCACTGCTGCGTTTCGTACAGCCGTCCCATCAGGTGCAGCGTCATGCCCACGCCCAGTGCCGTTGCCGCATCGCCACGGGCAAGGTGTTCCTGTGCCAGCACCATCTCGTAGATGCTGGCACCGTCGCCGCCATAGGCAACCGGCACCGCCAGACGCAGGTAGCCACGGCTATGCAAGTCGCGGTAGTTTTCGTGCGGGAAGGTGCCGTTACGGTCGTGCGTGTCGGCGCGGGCGTGGAAGGTGGATGCAAGGTCATCAGCCAGCGCAACAATCCGCTGCTGGCGTTCAGTCAACATACCGTTTCCTTTCGGGTGGGGGTTAGTTCTGTTCGAGGAAGTCGCGCAACAACTTGCCAAGGCGCGGGTGGCGCAATTTCCGCAGTGCTTTCACTTCGATCTGGCGCACCCGCTCGCGTGTCACCCCAAACTCCTTGCCCACCTCCTCTAGCGTGCGCGGCTGCCCATCCGACAGCCCGTAGCGCAATTCCAGCACGCGCCGCTCGCGCTCGGAAAGATGGTGCAGGGCACTGGCAATCTGGTCGCGCAGCATGCCACTGGCGGCAGCATCGTCGGCATCCAGTGCGTGCGGGTCAGGGATAAAGTCCGCAAGCGTACTGTCGGCTTCTTCGCCTACTGGCGTTGCCAACGACACCGGGTCTTGTGCCGTGCGGCGCAGTTCGCGGAGCTTCTCAACCGTCATATCGAGGGCTTGGGCAAGCTCGTGATCGGTAGGTTCGCGCCCGTGCTGCTGCGTGAGCTGGCGACGCAACGACTGAATGCGGTTGAGCGTTTCGCCGAGGTGGACGGGCAAGCGCACCAACCGCGACTGGTCGGCAAGGGCACGGCTCAGTGCCTGCTTGATCCACCACGTCGCGTAGGTACTAAACTTGAAGCCCTTGTCTACGTCGAACTTCTCGATAGCACGCAACAGCCCCAAGCTCCCCTCTTGGATCAGGTCAAGCAATGGCAAGCCGCGTTCGCGGTAGCGTTTGGCAATGCTCACCACTAGCCGCAGGTTGGCAGCCGCCATCTGCTGGCGGGCTTCGTAGCCAGCCGCCGCCAGCCGCCGCAGTTCGGGGATACGCGGGTCATCGGGGGCGATATGCTCTAATTCCTCAACCGCCCGTTGCCCCGCCGCAATCGTCCGCGCGACCTGCTGCTCTTGCTCCGGTGTGAGCAATGGCACCTGCCCGATTTCGCGCAGGTACAGCCGCACACTGTCGCCCAGCAGGGCATCCGACAGGTCTTCCGCAAGGTTGCTGCTTTCCAGCACCGCCCGCGCTTCGTCGTCGCTGACCTCAGCCACAACATCTTCGTCGAGTTCACCGCCATTGCTGGGGGGAGCCGCCGTCACGAGCACACCGCGCTGGTCAAGCTCCGCCTCCACCATCGCTTGCAACTCGCTATCACTATCCGCCCCCGTGATCATCTGCTGGATTTCTTCTGGGGTCACGAAAGCCGGGTCACGTTGCTTGCCTGCATCCAGCAACCGCTTCATATCGGCTTGCGGGATTGTCACGGTGCGTTGGGTACTATCCGTTCTCGATTGAGCCATCCTGATTCCTCGTCACACTAGCTCTGCCGGGTTTGGGTACGTGCTGGGCAGCACTGCCATATTGTAGCATATCTCGCTTGGTTCAGGCGGGGTTCCATAGCTACACGCTATTGAAAGCCTACCCAACGTGGTATGGTATGATACCACACGCAATGACACACGCAAACAACACTGTCAGGCCCCACGACACGCCCATCCGGGTAGCAATGCTGGCACGGGTCGTCTACCCGTGGCACGGGTTCGGCGGCATCGAACGGCACGTCTACCATCTCGTCACCCACCTTGCCCGCCTAAACGTCGCCGTGACGCTTTTTGTACAACCCCCCGCGCCCACCGCCGACGATACGCCCCTACCATTGCCGGGGGGCACGGTGCGCCTGCTGCGCTACGATTATACAACGCCATGGCTACGCCCCAATAGCATCGTCGGGCGGCAGATCAACTACCCGTGGTATAGCTGGCAACTGGGGCGAGCCGCCGCCGCCCTCGTGCGGCAGGGCGCGGTAGACGTGGTGCATAGTCAGGGCTTATGCGCCACGGGCTACGGTGCCATCCGGGTACGCGACCCGCTGTTGCAACGGGTGCCGTTTGTCGCCAACCCGCACGGCATGGAAGAGTTTCGCACCCCCGACTGGCGCAAGTGGCTGGCGTATGCGCCGTTCCGTGCCCAGTATGCCTATGGGCACCGTTGCGCCGACTGCGCGATTGCCACCGATGCCTGCACCCGCGACGACCTGCCGCGCTATTTGCGCGTTGACCCAGCACGGGTGCGCGTCATACCAAGCGCGATAGACGTTGCCGAATGTCGTGGGCTAGTGGATGCTGCCACGCGCCAGCACCTCCGCGAGCGGCTTCAGCTTGCCACCGCCGACCCGGTGCTGCTCAGTGTAGGGCGGCTCGAACGCAACAAGGGCTACCACACACTGATCGCGGCACTGGCGCAGGTGCGCCACCTGCTGCCCCCAACGTGGCGGTGGTTGCTGGTGGGCAAGGGCAAAGAAGAAGCCGCCCTGCAAGCGCAGGTACAGCAGGCAGGGCTAGGCAACCATGTGACGTTTGTGGGGCGGCTGCACGACCACGAACTACACAGCCTCTACGAAGAGGTAGACCTTGTGCTGCATCCCACCCTCTACGAAGGCTCGTCACTGGTCACACTAGAGGGCATGATCCACCGTCGCCCAGTCATTGCAAGTGCGGCGGGTGGCATCCCCGACAAGGTTTTCGATGGGGTCAATGGCTTGCTGGTGCCACCGGGCGACGCGGGCGCACTCGCGCGTGCGCTGGCGCAGGCGTTGCAGGCGCGCGCCCAGTGGGGGGCGTGGGGCGACGCGAGTGTTGCGATTGTCGAGCGCACCTTCGCATGGACGGTGGTTGCCCGCCAAACCCGTGACCTGTACCGCGACCTGCTGGCACAGGCAGGCACCAGCCGCCCCACCCCCCAAACTATCCGCTCGTACCGGGAACTGCGGGGACAGGACTAGGCAACCCAGTCATCACCCTTGCCGGGTGCCAACGGCGAGTCACCCATCGGTCGCCACGCCGCGAGCGTCGCAAACTCGCGGGCAAGCGCGAAGTCTTTATCGGTAATACCGCCCGCATCGTGGGTACTCAGGCGCACCTCCACCGTCTTGTAACCAATCGTCAAGTCGGGGTGGTGGTTGGCAGCTTCGGCAAGAAAGCCGAGACTATTCACCAGCATCAGCGTCACCCCCCAGCCCTTCGTCGTGTATTTGCGGTAGAGCGTACCATTATCCACACTCCAACCCGGCAGTTCGGCAGCAACTTTGGTAGCGGCTTCCTCAGCGGTATAGGCTTGCATCTTTGGTTCCTTTCCTCGTATCCTTACAGTCTACCCTAACCCTTTTTTGACAACTATGCTCCATCCCTGTTCATTATGCGGAGAATACCCGAAAGCGTCAACCGCCACAGCAGCATTTGGTGTGTCTTGCCCCCGCCCTTGCAAGACACACGCCCGCCCCACGCATTGGCGAGGCATGGTACTATAGCAAAGACGTGTAACAGCCCCGATGTGTAACGCCCCGTGCTGGAGCCGTGGAGCCGCGCCACGTAGCCGCGCCACACAACCGCGCCACGGAGCCATAACGGAGCCATAGAAGCAATCCATAGGAGCAATAATGATGCAAAGATGGGAACGTGCGTGGCTCTTCACACTGCTGCTGCTGGGTGCCTGTGCAGCCCCGGTTGCCGACGTACCCACAGACGCACCGCCACCGGTCGAAAATACGGTAGCCCCCGGCGACCCGCAAGCATGTGTGACCGACTACGACCCCGCCGTGGATTACTTCCCCGACAAAGCCCGCCCCGACTTTGCCACAGGCTGGGAGGTACAGTACTTCAACCATTACAAGCAGGTAACGGTCAACACCCCATGGAGCGGTGCCGCCGAACCCTTCCGCTATGTGCTCGTCCAGTGTGGCACGCCCATCCCCGACGACATAGGCGACGCGGTGGTGGTCGAAGTCCCAGTCCAATCGTTCATCACTATGTCTACCACCCAGCTCCCACATGTCGTCTCGCTTGGGCTACGTGACCAACTGGTGGGGGTGAATAGCCTGCAATTTGTGAGCACCCCCGCCGTGCGCGAGATGCGCGACGACCTCGTCGAAGTTGGAAATGGTGCCGCCGTAGATGTCGAGCAGGTGCTTGCCCTCGCCCCCGACCTCGTGCTGACCAACGCCCTCGGCGACCCCCAGAACGATGCCCACCCCCAACTGCTCGCGGCAGGCGTACCCGTCGCCATTGATGCCGACTACCTCGAAAGTAGCCCACTGGGACAAGCCGAGTGGATCAAGTTTATGGCACTCTTCTTCAATGAAGAAGCCGAAGCCGCCGCCATCTTCGACGGCGTTGCCCGCGAATACACCCAGCTTGCCGCCCTCACCGCCACCGTGGACGAACGCCCCACCGTCTTTGTCAACACGCCCTTTCAGGGAACGTGGAACGTCCCGGCAGGCGAGAGTTATGTCGCGCAACTGCTGCGCGATGCAGGCGGCGACTACCTGTGGTCAGACACCGCGGGCACGGGCAGCATCCCGCTCGACTTTGAGGCAGTCCTCGCGCGTGCCAGCGATGCCGACTACTGGCTCAACACGGGCATGTGGATGAGCATTGAGGATGCCCGCGCCGAAGACCCCCGCTACACCGAGTTCGCGCCCCTGACGACGGGACGCACCTACAACAACAACGCCCGCCTCACGCCTGAAGGCGGCAACGACTACTTTGAGACGGGAGCCGCCCGCCCCGACCTGATCCTTGCCGACATGATTGCTATCTTGCACCCCGACCTGCTGCCCAACCACGACCTCTACTTCTATCGGCAACTCGAAGAATAACATGACCGCCCTACCCCGCTCTACGCTCCTGCTGGCACTATTGCCCCTGTTGCTTGTCCTCTTTGTTGCCAGCCTCGCCCTTGGGTCAGTGGCGATCCCGCCGGGGGCGGTCTTTGCCGCGCTCGTCGGTAGCCCCACCGACCCGCCCGCGTGGGCAACGATTGTGCGCGAGGTGCGCCTGCCGCGTGCGCTCACCGCCACGCTTGCCGGGGCAGCCCTTGCAGTCGGGGGCTTGCAGATGCAAACGCTCTTCCGCAACCCGCTTGCCGACCCGTTTGTGCTGGGGGTCAGTGCTGGCGCGAGCCTCGGTGTTGCCCTCGTCGTGCTACTCGCAGGGGGCGCAACCAGCGGCGTGCTGCTCGCCGTGAGTGGCTGGGCACAGGCAATCGGTGTGGTGCTAGCAGCGACCACTGGCGCGGCAGTCGTGCTCTTGCTGGTGCTGCTGCTGGCGCGGCGGCTCGCCGACAGTGTCACGCTCCTCGTCGTTGGCTTGATGCTGGGCTACTTCACCAGCGCAATGGTCAGTGTGCTGCTGTCGTTCAGCAGTGCCGAACGCATTCAGGCATACGTGACGTGGACATTCGGCAGTTTCGGCGGTGTGAGCAACAGCCAGTTGCCCGTGCTGGCGAGCGTGCTGCTGTTCGCGCTCGCCCTCGCGTTCACCCTCGCCAAGCCGCTCAACCTGCTGCTGCTCGGCGAAGCCTACGCAACCAGCATGGGGCTTGCCGTCGCCCGTGTGCGGCTCCTCATCATTGCCAGTGCTGCCATCCTCGCAGGGGCGGTCACTGCCTTCTGCGGACCGATTGCGTTTCTCGGCGTAGCAGTCCCCCACCTTGCACGCGGCGTGCTTGCCAGTGCCGACCACCGCCTGCTGCTGCCTGCGGTAGCGTGCCTTGGCGCATGCGTCGCACTCTTGGCTGACCTGCTGGCACGCTTGCCGGGTAGCGACCTTGCCCTCCCGCTCAACGCGGTGCTCGCGTTGCTTGGTGCTCCCGTCGTGATCGCCGTGTTGCTGCGCCAACGCACACTGGCAGGCACCCCCGGATGACCGCCCTGCTGACCGCCGATGCGCTCACGGTGGGCTATCGCGGGCGGCGCGGTGCCCCGCGCACCCTGCTGCACATCGCTCACCTAGCGGTCATGGCGGGCAGCCTCGTGGCAGTGCTGGGGCGCAACGGCAGCGGCAAAAGCACCCTGCTGCGCACCCTTGCAGGCTTGCACCCCCCGCTTACCGGCACCCTGACGGTGGCAGGGCACGACATCACCCGCCTTGCCGCCCGCGACCGTGCCCGCACTATTGCCGTTGTGCTCACCGGGCAACCCGTGAGCGGCGACCTGCGTGCCGCCGAAGTCGTCGCATTGGGGCGGCAACCCTACACCGACTGGACGGGCACGCTCCGCCCCACCGACCACGCCGCAATCGCTACTGCCCTCGCCGCCGTGGGCGCAACCGCCCTTGCGCCGCGCCGCATCTACCAACTGAGCGACGGCGAACGGCAACGTGTGTGGCTGGCGCGGGCACTGGCACAGCAACCACGCCTGCTGCTGCTCGACGAACCAACCGCCTTTCTCGACCTGCCGGGGCGACTGGAACTAGCCGCCCTGCTACGCCACCTTGCCCACGATAGCAACCGCGCCCTTATCTTCTCGACCCACGAGCTAGACCTTGCGCTGCGCGTTGCTGACCGGCTGTGGCTCCTCCCCGGCGACGGCACCCTCATCCAAGACACCCCGGCGGGCATGCTCGCGGCGGGGCACCTCGCCCAGCTTGGCTACCCCGGCACCGCCTACGACCACCCGCACCGCCCGCCCACGCCATGACCCACCCCACAGCGCGGCGGGTGCCGGGTTGCCCCGACACCCGCCGTGTTGCGTCTGCGCCCTATCAGACGAGTACGCGGACGAGTACGCCGTCCTACGGCTGACAGCTACCGCACGGTCAGCGGAATGAACACAAACTGGTCGGCGATACCCGAACTTTCGACCACCTCGATCTCGGTGGTACCGAAGCGTTCGTCGAACGACTGTACCTGCGAAGAGGGCTTGGCACTCACCGTCTTCGTCCCGAACGGCGCGTTTGCGTCCACGCTGGCACGGTACCGCATAATGACGTAGCTGGGTTCATCTACGGTGCCCGCCGGTACCATCATGTTCGACCATTGCAGCGTGCGCCCGCTGTTGCTTGTCACGGGGCTAGCCGTCGAGAACGTTGCTGCCGCCAGTTGGGGCGTGCCGTTCACAAGGTTGCCATCCTCATCCAGCATATCCACGAAGGTGAAGCCTTCGGGCAAGGTCTGGTCAACCTGTACCGGAATGTCCACGTCCGCCGGGTTCGCCAGCGTCAACTGGAAGGTCACTTCGCCCCCCGGCAGCACCCGCGTCGGGCTTACCGCCAGCCCAATCAGTGCCTCCGGAATACACGTCGTAATCTGCGGCGTTTCAACTAGCTCTTTCTGCGGGATCAACCCATTCGGGCTAATTGCCAGTGCTTCAAGCGGCACGTTCACAACAAAACTAGAAATCTGGAGCCGCACACTGTACTGCACCTCAATGAACCCCGGAGTGGAAGGAGCAACCGGGATATTCTGATCCGACCACACGAGCTGCGTCTCCCCGCCCGATGCGACCCGTTGCTGCGGCGGGGGTGTCCCCTCCAACGGCTCGACAAACTGCACCCCAATCGGTAGCGTAATACTCACTTCCGTATTACTGTACTCCACTTGGCGGTTCTGGCTCTGCACCGTCACACGATAGTCAATGAACGACGGGTTGAGCGGGTCAAGGACGAGGCACTCCCCGTCCAGAGGGAGACCGGACACAATCACCGGGTTGATCGTTGCCAGTGCCTCTACCGTTACCGCTGTCGTGTTGTAGGTGCGGATAACTTCGTTATCACCCTCACCCTCCACGACCGTCCGGCACTTCCCTGAGCAGAAACCAGCCGTACCGTCTGCCGATGCCCACACCCAACTTTCTTCAGGGCGGATCAACTGTCCAGCACGGACAACACTCCGAATGTTCACCTTCGCTCGCCCTGCTAGCGACTCAAGCTTCCACGTCAGCACAACCCGTCCATCTGGGCGGCTCGTATCAATCTGGGGCAGGTCGGTCACATCGCTTTCGGCTGATGGTTGCAGATACTGGAAGCCGGGCGGCAAGACTTGCACCACCTCAATGTTGTTCAGTACCTCGTCCGACTTGCTGGTAATCGTGATGGTGTAGGGGAACGCATTCTCTTGCCCGGTGACTGAGGGGAACGAATGACTGTACTGCAAGTTATCTGATACACACGGCAAGTTGACTTTCGCCGCATCCGAGCCAGACAACCGTACAAGATACTCTTCACCCGTCTGGGCACTCTTGAAGTTCAGCAAGACTTCGTTAAGATAGCTACTCCGCTCGCACTTGTCTTGTGATCCTGTCCCCGGCACATTGCCGATGAAGAAGGCTTCAATCACCCCCCCCGGTTGCATTTGCACCCGTTCGCCAACCCAAATATCACTATCAATAATGAATGACCCCGGCTGTCCAGAGAGGTAGCTATTTTGGTCGGGGTCGAGACGGTAGTTTGTCAACTGGTTGAAGTCGTCAGCAATCCCGACTTCGTAGGTCTGCCCGGTCAGGTTCCGCACCGTTGTAGTGAAGCGCGGCTGGTCGCCGGGGCGCACCGACGAGCGGTCAGCGGTCTTGACAAACTCAATATCCGGGTTGATCTTGACACACGCCTTAACCGAGTTGAACGTCACGTTTGCCTGATCCGTCTCACCGCGCACACTGTTACACCACGTGTAGAATTCGCTCCCCGTGATCGTCACGCGGTACGTGATCTCTATTTCTTGGTCAACCCCAAGACTGACATTGCGCCATTCGAGAAACGATGCCTCAGACGCAAGCTGTGCCTCGGTATAGATGGGTTGCCCAATGTCTGGCACCGTTACCGAAGACCCCTGAACATAGACAAACCGTGGACTCCCTGCCGTGCTCTCCTTGGGGAACACATCGCGGATGGTGAAATCACTCACGTTATCAGGACCATTGTTCACCACCGTGATACGGAACGTCACCGTCTCGCCCTGATCAATGCGCCACGCACTCCCGATCTTTTCACCCGTCGCATTCTCAGCAACCTTCGTAAAGCGAATAGCCGTCTTCGGCGGTGCGTTCACCCCCACCGAGCCATTGCGACTCTTGATACACGCCGTTGGCATACTGGCAGGCTGCAACTGATCAAAGTTCAGAATGGCAACCCCCTTGCTGCCCGTATTCTCCAGCACGCGCACAGTAAAGGTGAACGTGATTTCCTCAGGTGCTTGGTGGTCACCAGCAGGCATATCAAACAGCCAGCTAATATCGCCGCCTGTGTCGGTGGGGTCGGTATACGTCGGCGTATCGTCAGGTTGGGGCAACACAGGCTGATCGGGCACATAGCGTGCCCCAATCTGCAAGGTGTAGGTCAGGCGGACGTTCGTCAGCGGCTGGTTGTAGCGGTTCCGCACTTTGATGGTAATAACCGACGTTTCGCCCACATCAACCTTGCTGGGACTGGCAGCAACGCTACTGATATCCATTGGCACCGTGACGGTGGTTGTCGCCGCATTGCCCTTCACGGTAAGGCGCGAGTCCGGGTCATCTGGCGTGCTCAGTGGCATTTCGTTGCTCGTCACCCGGTAGACACTGTTCTGCACAGTCGTGCAAGCGACATCCACGTCGAGTTTGCGGAACGTGACCGGCAGGGTGACACTGGCACCAACGGGCAGGCTCGCAAACGTCCACGTGAGCAACTCCTGCTCTTCGTCATAGCTAAACGTCACACCATCAGGGGTTTGAACAGGCTGCACCAGTTCTGACCCTGCTGGGAGCTGATCGGTGATGACAATACTGCTGGCATCGCGTGCGTCGTTCCGGGTGCCATCATTTTCCCCAGTGCGGTTGCCGATCACAATATCAAAGGTCGTGGTTTCGGTCGCGTAGATACGCCCTTTATCGGCAGGGTCAACCTGCGTCTTGGTCAGGTTAAAGACCGGACCAACGATCAGGGCACTGGCACTGGCTTCACTGATCGACTCTTCGGAGCTGTTGGCATACAGTGCCCCCGAACCAGCCGGGGTCTTGGGTGCCTTGTTCGTCAGCGGGTAATCATTGGGGCGCGTCGTAATCTCGATGCTGAAGCTCCCCGTCTGCCCCGCGTTCAGGTCGCTGATGTCTACGCGGTACCCCGCGAGCTTGTTATCAATCCTTACTTCATCGCCACGTGTCGCCGAGATGCCGCCGGTTGTGCTCAGCACTGTACACGGCGACGGGTCACACGACTGGATATTCTTGCGGTAATTAGGGGAGAAGTTTTGCCACGTCACTTCAACATACACGTTGGTCGCTGTCGCTCCGCTGTTGTTGGTGAAGCTGTAGGTATAGATCAGGTTGTTACCTGCCCGCACGTCGGCACTACCCGACGTATCCTTCGCTTCCACCTCCACATCAAGCGAAATGTTGCCCTGCTTGCCCTGCTCGCTCCCAACTTCCACCGCCGTCAGTGGGGCATCCAACTCCACCGTGGGGTCAACGTCCGCGAGGTTGGGCAAATCAACATCTAATTGGACTGGCTCGCCAACATTCCCGTCGTACTCCTCATCATCGGTAGGCGTTTCATCCTCTGCTGCTACGGTCACATCATCCTGTATGGCACTCGCGGTGAGCAGGGTGCTCTCATCGCGCACCGTTGGGTTCGCCGCCACAGGCTTCTGTGGCACACTTCCGAGCAACAGGGCGGGCACTAACAACCCAAGCAACCAGAACCCGATACGTTTGTGCATCGTCGCTACTCCTTACTTCACATGGAACATACTGCTTGTTGTGGTGCTGTGGTGCCGGAGAGTGGCAGCACAGCAGGTCACAGGAAACCTCAATACTTTAGCCATGTTGATATCGCTAAATGTTGTACAGACAGTTCTCGCATCGTATATTAACTATAGCAGACTCCACGCGCAGATGCCACATGACTTCTGTCCCAGAGTGATCGCAGTTTGCCATAGATGTGACGCGGAGATGAGGCAACGGTGACAGCCCGCCCCGTCGCTACGGCAGGCGTGC
>CAZNQP010000051.1:21785-24309 GCA_964575355.1 uncultured Chloroflexaceae bacterium | reverse complement strand
ACACCAAAAACTGGCGATCCCGACTGGGCTCGAACCAGTAACCTTCAGCTCCGGAGGCTGACGCTCTATCCAATTGAGCTACGGGACCATCCTTGCAAAGTATAGCCCATCCCCACCGCGCTGTCAACGCAAGTGTTTCCTACAATATGCTATACTAGCCATAGATGTGACACCATGCCATCGGATGGTCGCCCCCATGGTGGGGTCACGTACGGCAACCATCCCCCCACCGGATGGCTGCATAGCGCAGACCATCGGATGGTCGCCCCCATGGTGGGGTCATGTGCGGTACCTGCCACCGCGTAGCCGCAGTGTGTGAGCAAGATGGTGATAAGGAAGGTAGTATGACTGACGAAAATCAGAACCCGATGACCCGCGAAACAATTGTCCAGCAAGACGATCAGGCGGCAGTCGCGGACCGTGACGATGCCATCACGAACCGTCAACCTGACGACCGCCCCGCCGACGGCAACGACATCAACCAAGTGCGCGAACTGTTGTTTGGCAACTTTCGCAACGACAACGACCGCCGATTTCGTACCATTGATCGCCAGTTCGAAACCACCAACCTTACGCTCCAACGCCTGATTGAGCGGGTTGAGCGCGAACGCGAAGACACCCTCGCCCAACTGCGGACGCAACAACTGCAAAGCCAGATGCGCCTTGAAGAGATGCAACGCCAGATGAACGAGCGGCTCCGCCAGCAACAACTCGACTTTGACGCAAAGCTCGAACAGTTGCAGCAAACCGTCGCCAACATGGTCAACCAACTTGACGATGGCAAGGTTGACCAGCAGCACCTCGCCGGTCTGCTCGTAGACCTCGGTATGCGGATGAAGCGTAGCACGCCGCCCAAGCCCGAACGAAGTACCACCGAACCGCTTGTCCAACGCTATGACCAAGGTTGACCTTCCTCCGGCAACGGGCGCGGATACCGATGATGCGCTCCTGCGGTGGCTCCTCCTAGCATACCAACCGTCTGATCCCCTAGCAGGAGCCGCCCACATCTTGCCCGCACCACCCATGCACCCCCCCTACCACCAGAACGGGCACCACCCGCACGCCGCACGCCACGCGGACGTGCCACTCCCTGTTGCCACCATCTCACCGGACACGCCGGGCACACCGGACACGCCGGGCACACCGCCCCCGGCTGTGCCCACTGAGACCGCCGCGCCCGCCCTGTCGCCCGCTATGCAGCAACTCCGTACTATCCTGCTCACGCCAGAGCAGCAACGCATCCGGTACCTCGAAGCCGAGATCGAAGGGCTGAACGCCCGCATCGCCAACCACGATGCCCTCATTGACCTGCTGTCGCCCGTCATCGCGCAGGCAATCATGGAGCGCGTCCGCGACTCGCAAGATGAAATGGCGGAAGCTCTCTACCCGGTCATCGGGCGTTCCATCAGCAAAGCAGTCAGCGAAGCCATGCGCGACCTTGCCCGCCGCATTGACACCACCATGCGCCAAGACATTCCGCAGCGCATTCGCCAGAGCCTCAGCTTTCGCCTGCGTGGTATCAACCCCACCGAGGGCGCACTGCGCCAACTCTTTCCCTTCGAAGTGCGCGAAATCTTTCTGCTGCACCCTGCCAGTGGCTTGCTCATCTGCCACCAGTCCTACAGTGGCACCCTCAGCGATGCCGACCTGAGCGATGCCGACCTGATCGGGGGCATGCTGACCGCCATCCGGTCATACGTCCGCGACTCGTTCAGCACCGAAGGGTCACTCGATGCCATTGAATACGGCAATTTACGCATTCTGATTGAAGAAGGGCGGCTGGCGGTGCTGGCAGTCGTGTTGCAGGGCATCGAACCGTCGGGCTATCACAGCGTCATGCGGCAACAACTCACGCGCCTGCAGAGTGACCACGCCGACATCCTGCGTGACTACGAGGGTGATATGCCCGACCCCGACCTCTTTCAGCCCTATTTACAACCGTTGCACGAAGGAAACCATGCGTCAACGTAAAGTCTGTTTAATTGGCGATTTTGCCGTTGGCAAAACGAGTCTGTTCGACCGCTTCGTCTACAACCGCTTCAGTGGTACCTACCAGACCACCGTGGGGGTACGGGTGCAGCGCAAAGTCGTGGAGCTTGGCGCAACCACCCTCTCCCTGATCCTGTGGGATATGGAGGGCAACAGCCAAGGCACCGCCACGATCAACGAAAGTCATCTGCTGGGGGCAGCCGGGGCGGTGCTGGTCTGCGACCTGACGCGCCCCGATACCATCCGTAGCCTGCCGATCTACGCTGCCGCCCTGCGCCGGGTCAGCCCCAAGGCTTGCTACGTCAGCGCGGGCAACAAGTACGACCTTGTGTCGCCGCACGACAACCACATCGCCGTCGCCCAGCAAACCGCCGCTTCCTTGGACGTGCCGTTGCTCTTGACCAGTGCCAACACGGGCGAAAACGTCGAAGACCTCTTCCAGACGCTCGCCAACCAGTTGCTGGCGTAAAGCCTGTGCTACTAGCTCCCGCAGACCCAAGGCTCCCGCAGACCCAAGGCTCCCGCAGACCCAAGG
>CAZNQP010000051.1:5149-21685 GCA_964575355.1 uncultured Chloroflexaceae bacterium | reverse complement strand
GCTCCCGCAGACCCAAGGCTCCCGCAGACCCAAGGCTCCCGCAGACCCAAGGAAGGATGCCCCCACTTGATGATGCTTGACTGGACGATAGAACCCCGCCTCGCTTACCTCGTGATTGACGAAAGCCTGACCGTTGTTGGCAGTAGCCCGCTCGTCTGCGAATTGCTCTACCTCGATGTGCCCCCCGAAGGGCATGCCGTCGGTGACATCTGTCTGCCCCTCGCGGGCACCGATGACCTGCTGTATGCCGTCCTCCACGGCGACCGGTCGCAACTCGCACTCGATCAGGTACGCATTGACCACGCCGACCGCCCGCCGATCTATCTTGCGTTGCTGGCGTTGCCGCGCCCGCCCGGTCTCATGCTGCTCATCTCCGACGTGACCGAGCAGACCAAGCAGCAGCAAATCTTGAAGCAACAGCACAACGAACTGCGCCTCTTGCACGAGCAACTGGCACAACGGCATATCTTGCTGGAACGACTGAACGCCGAACTGGGGAGCGTGCTGCAACGCAAATCGGACATGATGGCGATTGTCACCCACGACATGCGGTCTGCCCTTGCCGGGGTCGTCAGCTACATGGATTTTCTGCGCGAGGGGGAGTTCGGGAGCCTCAGCTACGACCAGCAAGAAGCCCTCGACCTACTCAGCCGCGAGGTGCGCCGCCTGCTGCAACTGCTCGAAAAAATCTTACACCTGCGCCGCCTCGAATCGGACACGCCGTTGCAGCAGCACTATGTCTTCCTCGACCAGCTAATTGATCAGGTCATCAGTTCCTTCACCGACCAAGCACGCATTGCCAACATCACGCTCCGCCACACCCCGCCGACCGCCTACAGCCCCACCGAACGGGTGTACATCGAAGGCGACCGCGACATGCTCTACCAAGTGGTTGGCAACCTTGTCAGCAACGGCATTAAGTATGCTGGTGCCGGCAGCACCACCAGCCTCTACCTCAACGTCCACGATGCGCCGCCCCCCTCGTTGGTAGACCACGAGCATCACGGTATCTGGGGCGAACTCGTCGTGCACGATGACGGCGTGGGCATTGCCCCCGACGACCTGCCCCGTATTTTCGAACCATTCTATCGTTCGGGGGACGCACGCAAGGGCAAGCAAGCAGGGAGCGGGCTAGGGCTTTCCATCGTGCAGCAGGCAGTCAAGCAGCACCGGGGGCACATCGCGGTTGCCAGTACGCCCGGTCTGGGCACAACGTTTACCATCTGGTTCCCGTGCGAATTGTTTAGCGGCTAGGCATCGGGCGGGTGCGTCCCGCGTATGAGCACCCACCACAGCAGATACCCGACCACCGCCAACCCTAGCAGCAGGGTCAGCGTAGAAAGTTCGAGGACGGCACCGAAACGGGGTTGCCCTGCATCAAGGCTCTGGAGGGGGGCGACCAGTGGCGCGGTGGACTGGTAGATGAAGGTGATACCGGGGTTGTCGGGGCGGGCTGCCAGCAGGCGCAGCACTAGCCGCGCGAGCAACAGCCCTGCCACCCCCCCGACCAGCAACGCCCACCCCGTCGCAAGGCGTGTGTGCCACACCGTCGGGGGGCTGTCACTCACGCGGGCGACTCGGTGGGCAGGGGGGCAGTCAGGATGTGTGCCCCATCTTCGAGGATGGCGAGTTGGTGCTCGAACTGCGCCGACAGGCTCCCATCGGCGGTACGTACCGTCCAGCCGTCGCGCTCTTGGCGGGTAGTGGCGGCACCGATGTTGACCATCGGCTCGATGGTCAACACCATGCCCTTCTGCAACTTCAGCCCAGTGCCCGGTGTCCCATAGTGCAGCACCGTCGGTTCTTCGTGCAGGTTGCGCCCCACGCCGTGCCCAGTATATTCGCGTACCACCGAAAAGCCGTGGGCTTCGGCATGCGCCTGAATTGCCGCGCCAATGTCGCCCAGTCGGTTGCCGGGGCGGGCTACTTCAATCCCCCGTTGCAGGCATTCCTGCGTTACGGTCAGCAATGCGGCTACGCGGTCGTCCACATCCCCCACGGCGTAGGTGTAGCACGCATCGCCGACCCAGCCGTTCAGCTTCAAGCCAATGTCTACGCCGATGATGTCGCCTTGCCGGAGCCGCCCTTGCTTGCTAGGGATGCCGTGACAGATTACGTCATTGATCGAGGCACAAATGCTGCCGGGGAACGGCTTGCGCCCCGGAGCGTTGCGTGTGCCGCGTGCCCCGCCGTAGCCCTTAAACATCGGGATAGCCCCGCGACTACGGATAAACTCCTCCGCGATAGTATCCAGTTCGAGCGTAGTCACGCCGGGGCGCACATGCGGCGCAAGCACCGCGAAGGCTTCGGCAACGAGGGCACCGGCTTGGCGTAGCAGTTCGATCTGGCTCTGCGATTTCAATACGATGGGCATATCAGCTTTGCCTCTTCAGTGGCAGGCACAGTGCCCACTGGCGGGGCACGGTCTCACGGTCATCAACGGTCATCAACGGTCAGTCATCGGCGGCGGGTACCTGCGGGCGGGGCAGCAACCCGGCATGCTCCACAACCTGCGGCATCGCTTTTGTCCAGCCAACCGACATCAGGTGGATACCCGCGACCCCCTCAATGGCGAGTAACGCCTGCACAAGCTCACTCGCCAGCGCGATACCCTCGCTTTCTGGGTAGGCGGCACGTTCCATGCGGCTGACCATGTGGTCGGGCACCAGCGTGCCCGGTAGATTGTCGCGGATGTGCTGGAGGGTACGTACCTGCCGGGGGATCAGCACCCCTGCCATGATATGCGCCGACTGGTGTAGACCCGCAGCACGCACATCCGCCATCCATGCCGCGAAGCGGTCAACATCATAGATGATCTGGGTCTGGATGAACTCAGCACCCGCCGCGACCTTGCGCTCGATGCGGGCAACCTTCTCGATGTTGGGGTTGGCGACCCCCCCCACGAAGAAGCGCGGCGCATTGTCGCGCAACGGAATGCCCGACTCGAAGCATCCCTCATCGCGCATGCGGCGCAGCATCGCAATCAACTTGAACGAGTTCATATCGAGCACGTTCTTGGCATCCGGGTGGTCGCCCTCCTTGGGGTGGTCGCCGGTCATCGCCAGCACATTGCCGATGCCGAGCGCGGAGGCACTCAGCGCGTCTGCCTGAAGAGCTAACCGATTGCGGTTCTGGCATGTCATCTGCACGATAGGCTCGTACCCCATCTGGCGGGCGATGGTGGCGGCACCCAACGCCGACATACGGGCGATGCCGCGCTGGTTGTCAGTAAAGTTGATCGCATCAACGGCGGAGCCAACCCCACGAATCAACCGTTGGAGGTTGTCACAACCAGCACCCTTGGGGGGCGCAATTTCGCCAGTTATCACGACTTGGCGAGCAGCAAGGCGGCGTTGCAACGTACTGTGCATACGGTATAGAGCTTTCTGGCAGGGGGGTTCCCCTGTGCTGGGGGCAGTGGCTGCCCGCGTTCGCTGTCTCCGAGTGAGTATAGCACGCGCTATGGTGCGTGTCAAAGCCCTTGCCATAGGGCGGGGCGGTGGGGCGGGCGGTGGGGTGCTAGCGGTCGCTGTCGTTGGCGCGGGCATTGCTAATGACATCGGTGAGCCACTGCGGGAGCTGTGTTTCGGCATCAATCAAGATGCCACTCAAGTCCACCGTGAGCTGATCCGCTGGGTCTATCTCGTCAGCATCGGCAACAAACGTGCGCGTCCAAGCCGGGAGGCTGTCCAGTTCGCCGAGCAACTGCTGTAGCTCCAGTGCGCTGAGTTCATCGAACAGCATATCGGTATCAACGCTATCAATATCGAAGGGCACCTCGTCGGCGGCAGCAGCATCCGGGTCGTTCCCCTCGGCAATGACCGGGTCGCTCGGTTCGGGGGTGGCTGTTGCGGTGGGGGTGGCAGTTGCGGTCGCAGTCGGGGTGGTGATAGTGATCGCGGTGGGGGTGGTCGCGCGGTCGGGGTCAGTGGTGGGCGTTGCAGTCGGGATGGGCGTAGGGCTGGGTTCGGTGCGAGCAACCGACGGCGGCGGTGGCACCGCGATATTGCCGGTTGCCGATGGAATGGTAATGCGTATCGTACCACTAAGGTCTGCGCCGCGCAGGTCGGCACCACTAAAGATGGCAGCCGCTAGCGAGAGCAACGGGACGATGCGCCCCCCGACGGGTGCTTCGATCACCGAGAAGCCACTCAGGCGAGCGTTGTGCAAGGTCGCACGCTGGAGGGTTGCCCCGGTAAAGTTGGCTCCGGCAAGGTCGGCTCCCGTGAGGTTGGCATCGCTGAGGTCTGCGCCGCTCAAGTTGGCATCGCCCAGCAGGGCATCGCTGAGGTCTGCGCCGCGCAGGTCAGCCCCGGCAAGGTTGCTTCCTAGCAAGTCTGCCCCCGCCAGATTGGTGCCGCGCAGGGTTGCCCCCGTGAGGTTGGCATCCCGGAGGGCGGCGGCTGCCATGTTGGCGTTGCTCAAGTCTGCGCCGCGCAGGTCGCTCCCAAAGAAAAAGCTGGCAACGAGGTTGGCTTCCGACAGGTTGATACCGACGAGGGTTGCGTCGCTCACCCCCCCCGAACTGAGGTCTACGCCCTGCAAGTTGGCACTCTCTAACCGCGCACCATCAAGTAGCGTTGCGTTGAGCGTGGTCTCGGTCAGGTTGTTGCCCGTGAGCACTGCCTCAAGCATATTGGTGCCATTGAATACCGTGCCGCGCAGGTCGCTCCCCATCAAGGTGGCACGGATGAGGGTCGCGCCGCTCAAGTCGGCACCGCGCAACGACGCATTGATCAGGTCGGTGTCTGTCAGCAGAGCACCCGTCAGGTTCGCGTCGGAGAGGTTGGCATCGCGCAGGTTGCTCCCCGATAGCCGTGCGTTGGTCAGGGTGGTACCTTCGGCACTCGTAAGGTTAATTGTTGCGAGATCACGGTTGCGTGCATCCACCCCGGCACAGTCGGGTGGGCACGTCACGACGGGCATGGTTGGTCCGCCTCGGATGATAATAAACGCGGTCGCCAACACAAACAGCAGCACGGGGAAAAAGAGTTGCTTTGCCTCGTCACGCCCGTAGTGTGCGGGGGCTTCGTTGCTGCCGGTGATCACCATGTACACGTGGTCGCGCCAGCGCAAGAGGCGCACACGCCACGCACGTTCGGTCGCAGGCGTAGGGCTTGTGGGTGTCATGGGGTTGCCTCCTCTTCCTGTTCCTGTGTGCTCGGCATCGGCGCGGCTTGGTCGCAACGGTCGGCGATTGCGCCGGGTGGGGTCGGGAAGTTGCTTGGCCAGATGGTGGGTCGCCACCCGTCTTGCTCTACGCTATAGAACACGCCGACCAGTGTCGTGGGAATGCTGGCTAACTCGTCGCGTTCGTTGTTCGATAGCTCGGCAATTGCCGGGTCGCGGATCAGCCGTGCTTCGTTCAGGTTGCGACTGTCGGTGCGGGCACCCGTGAGGTCTGCGCCGCACAGGTTGGCACCCCCAAGGTAGGTGGCAACCAGAATGGTGCCTTGCAACTGGGCATTGCTGAGGTTCGCCGACAGATCAGAGGCGTAGATACTCGCGCCGCGCAGGTTCGCGCCGCTCAGGTCGGCACCAAACAGGCTGGCATTGCGGTTGATGCTCGCCCCGGTCATGTCGGCATTTCGCAGGTTTGCACCCGCCATTTCGGCTTCGCTCAGGGTTGCGCCGCTCAGGTTGGCACCCTCTAGGTTTGCCGCCAGCAAAAACGCCCGCCGCAGATTGACCCCGCTCAGGTCTACGCCGCTCAGGTTGACCCCGTTCATCACGGCATCTTGAAAGTTGACCCCGGTCAGGGTCGTTTCGGTCAACGTCACCCCGGTGAGGGTGGCTTCTTGCAGGTTTGCCCCGGTAAGATTGGTACCCTCAAGGCGGGCTTCGGTCAGGTCGGCATCGCGCAGGTCAGCCGCCGTAAGGTTCGCGCCGCGCAGGTCGGCACGGGCGAGGGTCGCGTCGGTCAGCCGCGCCCCGGTCAGGTCGGTGTTGCGGAGGTCAAGGTCGCGCAGGTTCGCGCCATCAAGGTTGGCGCGGAGCATCACGATGCCCTGAAAGGCATTCCGCCCACTGATGGTATCCCCGACGACGGGCACAAACTGTAACAGCGGCAACGGTCGCAGGTCACGGTTGACCAGTTGCCCACTAATGCAGTTGGGCGGGCAGTGCCCCGTAGAAGCCCGCCACGCTTCGCGGGCAACAATGCCCACGCCAATGTATGCCAGCACGATCATGATGCGGACTGTCCACCGCCGCAGCAGGTCGAACTTCTGGAGAACAGACGGTTCGCCGGATGCAGCGGGAGAGGTGGGGGGCGGTGGCTTTGTGTTCATTGCCTGTGTCCTCAGGTAAGCTGGCGGGTTGCCAGCGTGTGAAACATGCCGCTCTTATCATTGATCAATTCCGCATAGGTGCCGCTCTGCACGACTCTGCCGTTGTCGAGCACCAGTATGCGGTCAGCCTGCCGTACCGTACTGAGGCGGTGCGCGATCACGATGCGGGTTGCCTGTAGCCCTTCGAGGCTGGTGCTGACGACTTGCTGGGTGTGGTTGTCGAGGGCACTGGTGGCTTCGTCGAGCAGCAAGATGCGCGGGCGATTGACGATAGCACGGGCGAGTGCCAACCGTTGGCGTTGCCCGCCCGACAGGGTGCCGCCGCCCTCGCTGACGACAGTGTGCATCTGCATCGGCATCGCGGCAATGTCCTCGTCTAGCCCTACCATGCGGGCTGCCTCCCACGCCCGGTCGTGCGTGAGCGGTGCCGCCCCCACAATGTTGCGGTAGATGTCGCCGGGTTGTACCTCGTGATGCTGCAACACCACCCCGATCTGGCGACGCACTGCCTGAATGTCCAGCCGCGCCAAGTCTTGCCCATCGTAATAAATGGTACCCGCCGACGGTAGCTCGAAGCCAAGCAGCAAGCGCATGATCGTTGATTTGCCGGAGCCGGATGTGCCCACAATCGCCACGAACTCGCCGGGGGCGACACTGAAGGAAATATCGCGCAGCACCGTGGGGCTTTCGGGGCTATAACGAAACGACACATGGTTGAGTTCGATGGCACCGCGCAATGCGCCGGGGTCGGCACGGGTCGGGTCTACTTCGGGCACCGTTGCCAAGATCGGCTGCATCCGTTCATAGGTGGGCACCGTCGCAAGGATCGTCCGCAGGAAGAACAGCACCCCGAAGAGGCTCAGGGTGAACTGGCTGAACGCGGTGGTCACGGCAATGAACCGCCCCGGCGACAGGCTGTCGCCCCGTGTCAGATAAACGGTGGCGATCAGCACGAGCAACGTGAGCACGGGGAAGATCGCTTGCAGTACGTCAAGCCCGTTACCCACGCGGCGGCTTGCCAAGGCGGCTTGCTGCTTGCCACTGAACTGCCCCGCCCACCGCGCAAAGGCGCGTTCTTCGGCACCCGCCGCGCGGATTTTCGCTATGCCCGTCAGTAGTTGCAGCATCGTGCCGTTCAGTGCCCCGGCGAGGTCGGCTTCACGGCGTTGGCTGTGCAGTTGGCGTTGCACGGCAAACACCGTGACCCCCACAAAGACAACGACCAACCCGACCGCGACCAGTGCCAGCGGGATGTCGTAGAAGAAGAGGAGCGCAAGATTGAATAGCCCGAAGATTGCCGCCACCAGTGCGGTGATGACCGCGCCAGACACGACCTGCCGGATGGTGCTAAAGCCCATAGTCCGCACGGTGAGGTCGCCCGCCGCATACGCGCGAAAGAAGGTCACGGGCAGGTCGAGCACCCGCGCCCAGAGTGCGGGTTGGAGGGTGGCTTCGGCGCGTGTTTCGACGCGCAGGAGCGCGAAACTGCGGGTGAACTGAAACAGGGCGGCAGCCAGCGCAACGGCGATGAGGATCGCGGCAAGCTGGATCAGTTGCCAGCGGTCGCCGAGCGGGATGTACACATCGAAGACCAACCCGGTAATGATGGGCACCAGCAAGCCGAGCAACCCGCCCACAATGCCAAGGATGGCGGCAATCTGGAGGTCGTTGCTGCTGCCTTGCAAGCCGTGTTGCAGCAGGTCGTGTACCGTCACGCGGCGGTCGGGGAAGGGGCGGTAAACGGTGTAGGCGGTGCGTGCCAGTGTGGTGGCATAGTCGGGCGTAAGGACGCGGCGCGTGTTGGCTTGCGGGTCAATGGCGATGTACTCGCCACGGGTTTCGCCCGGCAGCAGGGCTATCGGGGCGTGGGTATCTTGGGTGAAGCTGAGCAACGCGCCACTTTCGCGTTCCCACCAGTTGGCGGTCAGGCGTACCGCACGCAGGTGCAGCCGCGACACGCGCATGATCTCGGCGAGTGGGTCGTGGTAGCCCGTCGCCGAGAGGGGGGGGGCGTGTACCTCCACGCCGATGTGCTGCCCGATCAGGCGGCACGCCGCAAGCAGGGGATCGCTGGTGTCGGTGCTGTCAAGGATGCGTTGCTGCCGCGTGTCGAGCACGGCGGCGAGTTGGTAGCTGGCGCGGGTCACGTTGCGCTGGTCGGTGTCTTTCAGGTACGCCAGCCATGCCTGTTCCGCTTGCTGGGCTGTGTCGAGGTAGCGTTGCAGCCAGCGTGCCGCGAGGCGGTGCAGTACGTCAATGCTCGCCCACGGGAGCGCGTCGCTGGCGATGGTGCTGGTATCCACCCCGGTCACGGTGGCGGGTTCGTCGGCGACAAGCCACGCGCGTGCCCCTGCCGTGCGCGGGAGCGGGAGCGGTGGCTCATTGGGCTGGACGGGTAATGCGTCGTCGCCGTTCAGCAAGAGCGTGCCGCTCGTACTCTGTGTCCAGACTACGCCGCGCACTGCCTGCACAGCTTGGCGTGCCCGTAGCTCAAGGCGCGTGCCGGGGTGCAGGGCGATACTGTCGTTGGGGGGCTGTTCGCGCGTGATGCCGCCGATCAGGTATTGTACCCACTGCTCGAGCATTGCCAGCACGCGGGCGTGATATTCGTTGTTACGGACGACTTCATCGAGGCGGCTACGCGGCACCTGCACAATGCTGGTGTTGGCGACTCCGAGGGCTTGCACCCCGACATTGGCGTTGTCGTCGGGGTTGGTGATGCCAAAGAACGCATTGCCAACGGGCACGCTAAAGAGGTAGCGACGTTCGCCCACGGGGATGCCCGCGTGCAGTTGCACGGCAAACAGGTGGACTTCCCCCGTGTAGACCACCCACGCTTTGCGCGTGTCGTTGAGCAGCACCGGCTTGCTGTTGCCGGCACTCTGCAACTTGCCGCCCTTGTAGCGCAGGTGCAGCAGAAACAGTTCGAGGGCTTCTTGCTCTGAGCGGTTGGTCTGTTCGGTCGTCGTCACGCTGCTGTTAGCTCCCATCCATCAGGGCATCGAGCGACGAGGAGATGGCGGCACGTTGCGGGCTGGTACGGCGGGTTTCTGCGCCCACCAGTTTGGCGTAGTGGTTGTGGCGGCGTTCGCGTAGCAGGTCATCGTGGGTGCCGCGTTGCACAATCTCGCCTTCCTTCAGCACGATAATCTCGTCGCAGTCGCGGATGGTGCTCAGGCGGTGGGCGACAATCATGAGCGTGCAGAAGCGGCGGCGTAGGTTGTTGTCAATCGCTAGTTCGGTTGCTGGGTCAAGCGCACTGGTGGCTTCGTCGAGCACCAAGAGCGTGGGGTTGCTCACAAGCGCGCGGGCGATTTCCAGCCGTTGGCGTTGCCCGCCACTGAAGTTTGCGCCCCCCTCGGTGACGGGGCTATCGTAACCGCCGGGGCGTGCCACAATTGCATCGTGGATGACGGCATCGCGGGCGGCTTGCACCACTTGCGCTTCGGGCACGGCATCATCCCACAGGGTCAGGTTGTCGCGCACGCTCCCCGCAAACAAGAATATCTGCTGGTCTACGAACGACAGCGAGCCGGTCAGCATACGGCGGTCGTGCTCTTCGCGGGGCAAGCCGTCGAAGAGGATGCTGCCCGACCACGGGCGGTACAGCCCCATCACCAGCCGCGCCACAGTAGATTTGCCACTGCCGCTACTCCCGACGAGTGCCACACGGCTCCCCGGCTCGATATGTAACGAGAAGTTGTGCAGCAGGGGCGGCGACAGGTCGGGGTGTCCGTAGCCAAACGTGACGTTCCGCAGTTCGAGGTGCCCGGTCAGGCGTGCCCCGGTGCGAATGATCGGGGTGGTGCGGGTGGTAGTCGGCGGTGTTGCCGCGTGCGGGGTGGAGCGGCGGCGGCTCCCGCCCCCACCCGGCAGGGCGAAGCTCAAGTCGAGCGCACTCACGGGGGCGGCGGGGTCACTGGCAGATTGGTTGCCGCCATGCTCTGGGGGTGCGCTGCGGGCGGCGGGGGTATCCGGTGGTGGGGGCGTGCCGTTGCCTGCTGTGCTGCCCGTGGCGGGGGTTGCCGTCGTGCCGTCGTCGGTGCTGGCGGTATTGTCGGTATTGTCGGTATTGTCGGTATTGTCGGTGTCGTCGGTGTCGTCGGTGTCGTCGGTGTTGTTGGCGCGGGCGGTGGGCGCCTTGATGAAGGGATCGGGGGCGTAGTTCAGTACGTCGTCGAGCCGCTTCATGTCGCCTTCGGTTTGTTGCAGCAACCCGCCGAGGTTGACCAGCACCGTGACGGGTGCGGTAAACGCGGTCATCAAGCCAAGGAACGCTACCAGCATCCCGACAGTCATGCTGCCGTCAATCACGCGCAGGCTGCCCAGCGCAAGGATCAAGCCGGTATTCATCATAATGAGCGTGGGCGGGATGATCGCGAGTACGTAGGTGTAGGCGGCGAGTTTCTGTTCGGCGCGGGCGGCGCGGGCGTGGTAGCCCGTCAGCCGCGTGAACAGGTCGTGCTCGCCTGCCACCGCTTTGATCGTCTCGATGGTGCGTAGCCCACTGGCGGCGGCACCAAACAGCTTGCCCTGTTCTTGCAACACCTGCTGGCTAATTTCGGCACGCTGGCGCGAGACTACGCGCAGGGCGGCGATGTTGAGGAGCACGACGGCAATACCGATGATGGTGAGCAACCAGTCGTAGCGAAACAGCAGGGCGGCGTAGAACACGATCATCAGCACGTTGAGCACGGCAATCGCCAGTTCGCCCGACAGCAGGCTTGCCACGCGGTCATTGATCGCCACGCGCCCCGCAATGTCGCCAGCATGCCGCTGGGTGAAGAACTCAAGCGGGAGGCAGAGCACATGCCACACAAAGCGTGCCGACGTACTGAGCGAGAGGCGGGTTTCGAGGCGGAGCAGAAAGTTTGCCTGCAACCACGTCAGCACCGCCATCAGCCCGACGGTTGCTGCCATAATGCCAAGCAACGGCAGCAACCACGAGTCGTTCCCGCCGATCAGGTAGCCGTCAATGAAGACCTGCGAGAATGTGGGCACTGCCAGCCCCGGCACGACTAGTGCCACGCTGACGAGCAAGACATACAGCAGGGCAGGCTCTAGCCCGCGCAGGCGCGACAGCAACCCATTGTAGAAGGTCGAGCGTTTGCCGCCGGGTGCGAACTGCGTGCCCGGCGCGAAGGTAAACACCACGCCAGTGAACGAGCGGTCGAACTCGTCGAGCGATACCCAGCGTGCGCCACTGGCGGGGTCGTTGATATACACGCCGCCGCGCCCGCTCCCCTCGATCACGACGTAGTGGTTGAAGTTCCAGAAGGCAACCGCTGGCAGGGTCAGCGTCTCGATGTCGGCGAGTTCGCGCCCGCGCAGGGCTTTCGCGTCAAGCCCGTAGTAGCGAGCAGCCTTGAGAATGTTGGAGGCTTTGCTGCCATCGCGGGACACGCCACATGTGACGCGCAATTCTTCAAGGGGTACGTAGCGTTTGTAGTGAGCAAGCACCATGCCGAGCGTAGCCGCCCCGCACTCGACGGCTTCCATCTGGAGCACGGTCGGCGTGGTTACACGGCGATGGTGCTGGAAGAGGGGCGCTTCTTCGTGTGGCGCGGTGGTGCTGGTCACGGGTGGTTCTTTCGTCTGGTACGGGTGGTGCTCATGAGCTTAGTCGAGCGGCGGGAAGATCAGGCTGATGGGCGGTTGTTCGCTGACAATGAAACTGGCGGTGGCGGGGGTGCTGCTCCCCAGTTCGAAAGGTGGACCGCTAGGGGTAGACCATGCGTAGCCGCTCGGTGTGCTGGGGTCGCGTTGCAGGTCTACTAACACTTCGATCTGTGCGCCGCGTTCGAGGAAGCTATCCACGAGCGTTTCGTTGCCGAGCGTCCGCATCATGCTGGCGCGGGTGGCGGGCAACGGGGCGACTCGCCGGACTTCACCGAGCAGCAAGCCGTGGGCTTCGCGCGAGACGTTGACCGGTTCGAGTTGCACACGCATACCGGGGGTGACGGTCTTGCCCTCTTCGAATGAGAGATACACCACGGCATTGAGTTCGTCGCCCTCTGGCTCGATGATGGCGATGTTGGTACCGCGCTCTACGAGCATGTTGGGGGTCACTTGCACATCGAGCACCCGCCCAGAGAAGGAACTGATGATCGGTGTGTCGTTGCCGCTACTCTGTTCGTGCAGCACCGCGACAATTTGCCCCGCTTTTACGTCGTCGCCCACCTGCACCGACACGTCTATGAGTTCGCCGGCAACGGGCACGACAATCCCCCGCACCCCGCCCCGGTTGAGGAGCACGCCTTGCTCGGTAATGGTGGAGGGGATGTTGCCGAGGAACGCATAGGTAATCCCCGCCACGAGCAGTATGCCCAGCCCAAGGAGCGCAACCCAGCCGCGCAGGGTCGTGACCTGCATCAACTGGTCGAGTTGTTCGGGTGAGGAGAGGGTATCGAGTGCTTTTTTCCGGAATATCGGGCGCATGGGTTTGCATCCTACCAAGTTGGCACACGCAGCAATTGCCGACGCGCTGTGCTGTGTAGCCAGTATAGCACACCCCGCCGCCCGACGGATGCTTGACAGACCGCTGTCTGCCGCCTATACTCGTAGCCGCATGGTGGCGGTGCGAGCGTGCCCGCGCAATAGCCCGGAGACTGTCCTGAAAGGAACTACCCATGACCGATCAATTGCCCCACGACTTGATACCGCCCTATGGCGGCACCTTGATTGACCTGCAAGCTGCGCCCGATGACATGCCCGCGCTCATCGAAGAAGCACGGTCGTTGCCGTACATCCAGCTTTCGTCACGCGCCCTGTGCGACTTGGAGTTGCTGGCAACCGGGGCGTTTTCGCCGCTCAATCGGTTTATGGGGCAAGCGGATTATGAGCGGGTGCTGCACGAAATGCGCCTTGCCGATGGCACGCTGTTCCCGCTCCCGATTACCCTGACGGTAAACGAAGCCGATCTCCAGAACGTCGGGGAGCGTGTGGTGCTGCGTGATTCGCGCAACAACATGGTTGCTATTATGACACTAGAGGAAGTGTATGCTTGGGACCGCGAACAAGAGGCGCGGCTCGCCCTTGGCAGCACCGACCCGCGGCACCCGCTCGTTGCCGAGATGGCACGGTGGGGCGACCGCTGCATCTCTGGGCAGGTGCAGGTGTTGCAACTGCCGCACTATGCCGATTTCGTCGAGTTGCGGCGCACCCCGGCGCGGGTGCGGGCGATCTTGCAGCAGATGGGCAACCCCAACGTGGTGGCGTTCCAGACGCGCAACCCGTTGCACCGCATCCACGAAGAGCTGACCAAGCGGGCTGCCGCCGCCGTGCAGGGGAGCCTGCTCATTCACCCAGTCGTGGGCATGACCAAGCCGGGTGACGTTGACCACTACACGCGCGTGCGTATCTATCGCACACTAGTGGAACGCTACTACGACCACCAGCGTACACTGCTCAGCCTGCTGCCGCTTGCCATGCGGATGGCAGGTCCGCGCGAGGCACTGCTGCACGCGATCATTCGCCGCAACCATGGCGCGAACCACTTTATTGTGGGGCGTGACCACGCCGGACCGGGCAAGGATAGTAGCGGCAAGCCGTTCTACGGTCCCTACGACGCGCAGGAGTTGCTGGCACAACACACCGACGAACTGGGCGTGACGATGGTGCCCTTCACCGAACTGGTCTATCTCATAGACGAAGACCGCTACGAGGAGCGCACGAAGGTGCCCGACACTACCAATATTGCGACCATTTCGGGTACGCAGGTGCGCGAAGACTACCTTGCCCGTGGGCAACTGCTCCCCGACTGGTTCACGCGCCCAGAGACGGCGGCTATTCTGGCGGAGACCTACCCGCCACGCCACCGGCAGGGCTTCTGCATCTGGTTTACCGGCTTGAGCGGCGCGGGCAAGTCTACGATTGCCGAACTGACCACCGCCCTGCTGCAAGAGCGTGGGCGACAGGTGACGTTGCTGGATGGCGACGTGGTACGGACGAACCTATCGAAGGGGTTGGGTTTCAGCCGCGATGACCGCGATACCAACATTCTTCGCATTGGCTTTGTGGCGAGCGAGGTGGTGCGCCACGGCGGTGTGGTCGTCGCCGCCGCGATCAGCCCCTACCGCACCACCCGCGAGTCGGTGCGTGATATGATGGGTGAGGGACGTTATATCGAGGTCTTCGTGAATACGCCCCTTGAAGTCTGTGAACAGCGTGACATCAAGGGCTTGTATGCGAAAGCGCGGCGCGGCGAGATCAAGGGCTTCACCGGCATTGATGACCCATACGAGCCACCCGTTGCGCCCGAAGTGACACTGCACACGGTGGAGCAGACCCCCACCGAGAATGCCCACGCGATTGTGAGCTACCTCGAAGAACACGGCTTTGTGCTGCCGGTGAGCTAGCGTACCCCGCCACACCCGCCGCAACTGCACGGTGCCCCTGCCCGCGTGTCCGGGTGGGGGCTGTGTTGTGTGGGGGCGCGTTCGGCGGTGCAGCACGGGCAGGATGTGAAGAGTAGGATGTGAAGAGTAGGATGTGAAGATGGGGTGGCTCAATCGCGGCGCGAATACGGTCAACGGCACGCTAAGCCTTCAGGATGGGTTGCGGTTCCCCGATGGGCAAGCCCGTCATCATGTGTCATGTCCAGCTGCACGCCTCCTTCGTCTGCCTGCAACAGTTGCCAATCCGTGCGCCGCTCCTTCCCTGTCATTGTTCCATGACATACCGTCAGTATTGCCTACCTGTAGTGGTCTGCCCAACAAGCGCATCGGTACGGGGCTTCCAGCGAGAGGGGAGACTGCTATAATACAAGATAATCATAAACAGCAGCAGGTGTCCTATACGGGGCACGCGATAGGATACACACTATGACGAGACCAGTCGTTGCAATTGTCGGTCGCCCGAACGTGGGCAAATCAACCTTTTTCAACCGCTTGATCGGCGAGCGTCGCTCGATTGTCGAGGATGAGCCGGGGACGACCCGCGACCGACTGTATGGTATCACCGAATGGCAAGGGGTCGAGTTCACCATCGTGGACACGGCAGGTATATTGTACGGCGACGATGACCCAGACCTGTCGCAAGCCGAGTTGTTGCAGCGTGCCCGCGAACAAGCCGAAATTGCTATGCAGCAAGCCGATGCGGTGCTGTTTCTGGTGGACGGGCGCGACGGCTTGACCGCTGCCGATAACGCGATTGCCGATGTGTTGCGTAGTTCGGTACCGCCTGTGGTACTCGCGGTCAACAAGGCGGATAGCCAGAGCCGCACCCTTGATGCAGTCGAGTTCTATGCCCTCAATATTGGTGAACCCATTGCAATGAGTGCGTACCACGGGTTGGGTACGGGTGACGTGCTGGATCGGCTCGTCGAGGTCTTGCCGTTCAACCCGCCCGACGACAGCGAGCAGCAGACCGTGCGCGTTGCGATTGTCGGTCGCCCCAACACGGGTAAGTCGCAGTTGCTCAACACATTGTTGGGGCAGCAACGCAGCGTGGTCAGCAGTATCCCCGGCACCACCCGCGACAGCATTGATACCGAACTCGTATTGGATGGCACGCACTTTACGCTGATTGACACGGCGGGCATTCGGCGGGCAGGCAAGATCGAGCGTGGTATCGAACGCTACAGCGTCATCCGTACCATCCGTGCGATTGACCGTTGCGACGTGGCGGTGGTGCTAATTGACGGAAGCGAGGGCGTGACCGCGCAGGACACGCACATTGCGGGCATGGTTGTGGATGCCAAGAAGGGGCTAGCCCTGCTCGTCAACAAGTGGGATAGCGTCGAGAAAGACAGCTATACCTACAACGCCTATAGCCAAGAAGTGCGGCAGGCGTTTCGCTTCCTCGACTATGCGCCGGTACAGTTTATTTCCGCCTTGACTGGGCAGCGGGTCAACACAGTGTTGCCCACTGCGCTGGAGATATACCACGAACGCCGCAAGCGCATCCCAACCTCCGAACTGAACGCCCTGCTGCGCGACGCGATCATGCGCCAGCCCCCGATGGCAACGAAGAAGGGTGCCCACCTCCGTATCTATTTCGCTACGCAACCGCAGGTCGCACCACCCGTGTTTTTGTTCTTCGCCAATGATAAAGAGATGGTACACTGGTCGTATGGGCGTTACCTCGAAAACCGCATTCGGGAGCGGCATGGCTTTAGTGGGGTGCCACTGACGATAGTATTTCGTAGCCGCGAGCGCGAGCCGCGAGGAGGTAAGGGATGAGCATAACCGCAGCGCACACCGCGACGACGGCGACGGTGGTGTACCCGGACAGCGATGGAGCACCG
>CAZNQP010000051.1:0-5049 GCA_964575355.1 uncultured Chloroflexaceae bacterium | reverse complement strand
CAGCGGAGACACTGGTCATCACGCGCCCGGACGGGGAGCGGTTCATCTCGTTCGTGGAGTTGCAGCAGCAGTACACCGCCGCCGAAGCCGCCCGTGCTGCGGAAGCCGCCGCCCGCAGTGCCGCCGAAGCGCGTGCCGAGCGGCTGGCGGCGCGGCTGCGCGCGCTGGGCGTAGACCCCGATACGCTACCCGACACGCCAGAGGATGCAGTATAGCGCACCACACGCAGAACAGGCTGAGGGGTATAGCCTCAGCCTGCTGCGTAGACCGCCTCTGGGTGGGGTGTGGCGGGACGATGGTGGTTCCTCGTTTACTCGACGGTGTATTCGCCTTCGACTACCCCGTCGTCTTTCTTGGAACTGCTCGTGCCGTTGCCATTGCCGTTGGTGCCAGCCTGTGCCGCACCCTGACCGTCGCCATATGCCGCCTGCGATACCTTGTACAACTCCTGTTGCAGTTCGTTCATCAGGCTCTGCATCCGGTCTTCTTCCTCTTTCGCAATCGCATCGCGCAGGTCGCTCACGAGCGTTTCAATCCGTTCTTTCGTGGCTGGTTCGACCTTGTCGCCCAACTCGCCCACCGTCTTTTCAGCACTGTAGGCAAGGTTGTCTGCTTGGTTCTTCAACTCGACGATTTCGCGGCGACGCTTGTCTTCGGTAGCGTGCTTTTCGGCTTCGCTGACCATCTTGTCAATCTCGCCTTGGTCGAGGTTGGTGCTAGCAGTGATGGTCACTTTTTGTTCTTTGCCAGTGGCTTTGTCCTTTGCCGAAACGTTCAGGATGCCGTCCGCGTCAATGTCGAACGCCACTTCGACCTGTGGCACACCGCGCGGCGCGGGTGGGATGCCCTCTAGGCGGAAGCGACCCAGCGTGATGTTGTCCCCAGCCATTTCGCGCTCACCCTGCAAGATGTGGATGTCCACTGCGGTCTGCCCGTCAGCGGCGGTCGAGAAGATTTCACTCTTCTTCGTGGGGATGATCGTGTTGCGTTCGATCAGGCGCGTCATCACACCGCCCAGTGTTTCAACACCGAGCGACAGCGGTGTTACGTCGAGCAGCACCACGTCCTTCACGTCGCCGCCAAGCACGCCCGCCTGAATGGCTGCGCCGATGGCTACAACCTCATCTGGGTTTACGCCCCGGTTTGGCTCCTTGCCCGTCAACTGGCGGATCAGGTCACTGACGAGCGGCATACGGGTTGAGCCACCCACCAGAATGATCTCGTCCAACTGGTTTGCCTTGATGTCTGCGTCGCGGAGCGCATTGGTGAAGGGTGCCTTCAGCCGCTCGGTCAGGTCTTGCGTCAGTTGCTCGAACTTGGCGCGGCTCAGGCGCGTCTGCATGTGCTTCGGTCCGCTACTATCGGCGGTGATGAACGGTAGGTTGATTTCGGTTTCCATCACGCCCGACAGTTCGATCTTCGCTTTTTCGGCGGCTTCCTTCAGGCGTTGCAGGGCTTGGCGGTCTTGCCGCAGGTCAATGCCCTGATCCTTCTTGAACTCCTCGATGAGCCACTCGACGATGCGCTGGTCGTAGTCGTCGCCACCGAGATGGGTGTCGCCGTTGGTGGCTTTCACTTCGACTACGCCGTTGCCGACTTCGAGCACCGATACGTCGAAGGTACCACCGCCGAGGTCGAAGACCAGAATGGTTTCATCTTCCTTCTTATCTAGCCCATAGGCAAGCGCGGCGGCGGTCGGTTCGTTGATAATACGCAATACCTCTAGCCCGGCGATTTTGCCTGCGTCCTTGGTTGCCTGTCGCTGGCTGTCGTTGAAGTAGGCAGGTACTGTAATGACTGCCTGCGTTACTGGCTCACCAATGTAGGCTTCGGCATCGGTCTTGAGCTTCTGGAGCACCATCGCGCTGATCTCTTGCGGCGTGTACTCTTGCCCGGTCTGGGCTGAGGCAACGCGCACATCGTCGCGTGACCCCTTCACTACCTGATAGGGCACCATTTCACGTTCGCTGTCAATCTCGTCGAAGTTGCGCCCAATGAAGCGTTTGATCGAGTAAAACGTGTTTTCAGGGTTGATCGTCGCCTGCCGCTTCGCGGTTTGCCCAACCAGCCGTTCACCATTCTTGGCAAACGCAACGATGGAGGGCGTGGTGCGGTTGCCCTCTGCATTTGGAATGACGGTAGCGTCGCCGCCCTCTGTGACTGCGACTACCGAGTTTGTCGTCCCCAAGTCAATACCAACAATTTTTGCCATGTGTGTAAACCCTCCTTTATTTTGTCTGCAACCGATGTATTGTCTACAACCGCTCTATGGTCTGCAACCGATTGACGCGCAGAGGTAACTCCGGTGCGCTCTTCCCGTACAAATCCGTGGGAAGCGTGCGCTCTGTGTAATCTATCGCTGTGCGATCTATACGGTCTACACGGTGTATTGGCTGTTGCAATTACTGGCATTAGTGTACCGTGCTTTGCATAGATGCGATACAAGAGCAGTGTTAGAATTGTGCAAACATTTAGCGCGGCTAGGGGTCATCGGGGGTGGGGTCGTCGGGTGGGGTACGCCATAGCAAGACCGTCAGCACCACCCCCGGCACCGCGAACAGCCCCGCCAGTAGTAGGGCAAGCATACGGGGGGATGCCCCGGCATCGCTGGCAGCTCCCGCAAGATAGCTCGATAGGGCTTGGGTGAAGGTGAGCGCGGCAAACTCGACGGTAAAGACGCGCCCGCGTAACCGGTCGGGCACGCGCTGTTGCAGCAGGGTGCTGCTGAATACCCAGTTGATGCTGCCGCCAATGTGGGCGAGCACAGCGGCGACCAGCGCCACCCCCAATGTCGGTGCGCCACTGAATAGGGCGTAGCCTGCTAGCGACAGGAAACACGACAGCCCGACCCAACGCCGCAGCAGGGTGGGGTCGTCGCCGCGAAGCCGCAGAAAGAGCGGCGGACCGATGCCAGTGCCGATGCCGCGTGCCATGTAGAGTAAGCCAATGCTGATGGCACCGCCCACACCGATGGGGAATAGTTCGCGCCCGTAGAGCGTGAGCAGCAGCAATACGCCGCCGCCAATGTTCCAGCCTGCTTTTGCCAGTGCGTAGCAGGCAATGTCGGTGCGGCTGAAGATGTAGCGTATCCCTTCGCCAAACTCGCGGAGTGGCGCGAACGGTGGTGCGGCGGCTCCCGGCTGGCGGTGTGGTTCGTCTATGGCAATGCCCGCGATGAGCCACCCCGACACAATGAACGTTAGGGCATCAATGAGGAGCGCAACCTCGATGCCGAACGTGCCTGCGACGAAGCCCCCCAGCGCAGCCCCTACCGCGAGCATGACCGACCACGTTGCGCCGCTAATCGCGTTGGCGAGCACCAGTTCGCGCTGCCCCACCAGCAACGGCAGCACGGCACTGCGGGCGGGTTCGAACAGGCTGATGAGGGCGAAGCGCATGGCAACCAACACATAGACGAGTGTGAGGTTGCCCGACAGGTAGGCGTAGAGCAGGGCGGGGGTGAGCAATGCGCGTGCCCCGTCGCTCCAGACCATCGCCCACTTGCGCGACACGCGGTCGAGGATGACCCCGGCGAAGAGCGCAACGACGGTTGGCGGCAGGAACTCGGCGACGAGCAGCAAGCCCAATGCCTGTGCTGAGCCGGTCATGTCGAGGACGAGCGTGTACAGGGCAATGCTGGCGAACCAGTCGCCAAGCTGACTAACGACCTGCCCGTACCAGAGGCGGCGAAAGCGCGGGTTGCGCTGGAGGAGGCGCAGATAGTCGCGGAATGACGTGCCCATGGGTAGGCTAGGCGCGGGGGCTACGCTCGGCAGCAAACTGGTCGGCTAACCAGTCGAGTGCGAGCAGATAGCCGCGCCAGCCCAGCCCGGTGATCTGCCCGGTGGCGATGGGCGCGACCACCGAGGTGTGCCGAAATGGTTCGCGGCGGTAGACGTTCGAGATGTGTACTTCGATGATGGGGATGCTTACCATGGCGAGTGCATCCCGCAGGGCAAGCCCGTAGTGGGTGTAGGCACCGGGGTTGATGATGATGCCCGCGCTGTGGGGGGCGTGCTCTTGGGTGGCATCAATCAATACGCCTTCGTGGTTCGACTGGAGAATGTGCAGGGCTAGCCCGTGGGCGGCTGCGCGTTCGTGCATTACCTCGTTGATCTGGTCAAGCGTGACCTGCCCATACACGTCGGGTTCGCGCCGCCCCAGCATATTCAGGTTGGGACCGTGCAGAAGCAAGACCTTGGGTGCGTTCATCGCGTGCTGACCCCTTCTGTTTTCTGTTCAATGCGCGGCACCACTTGCCGTCGTCGCTGGCTCTATTGTATACGACAATATGTAGCACGGGAGGTTGCCCCCCCGTGCGTGTCATGCGTAGTGTACCAGATTGCGTGAAGCGTGCGGCGTGTGGCTACGCGCCTCCTGCGCCCTCGCTGCCCGGTTGCGGTGCTGGCGGTTGGTTGTGCGTGCGCGAGCGGCTGAAGTGGCGGAACAGTAGGTACCCGCCCAGTGCGGGGATGCCCCACACGGGGAACCATACGAAGAGCACGATAAGAACGGATAGCACGCCCTGCCCAAACACGATCAGTTCGGCGAAAGCGTCGCCTGCTACGTCAAGCGGACTCCATGTGGCTGTGACAGGGAGCGGGGTTTCTGCTTCACGCTGGAGGGTGACATTGATGGTGGACATTGCCGCGCTCTGTTCGAGGTATTGTAATCGTCCCTTCACCTGTTCGATCTGGCTTTCCAATTCGGTCAGGTTGCGATTGACGGCAAGGGCTTCCTCGACGCTCTCGGCACGGTCAAGAAACTCGTACAGGCGGTCGCGGGTGGCTTCGAGCGAGCGCAGGCGCGATTGCAGGTCTACGAACTCTTCGGTCACGTCGTCGCCGATCACGTCGCGGCTGAGGACTTCGGTACTGGTTTCTTCGATGCTATTCAGGGCGGTGTCGAATTGGTCGGCGGGCACGCGCACGCTCATGTAGCCGAAGGTTGCTTCGTCGTCGCCGCTCAACTGGGCTTGGATGACGTAGCCACCAAGTTGCTGCACGCGGCGCGTGACTGCCTGTTGCACGGCAGGAATGTCCTCTACTT
>CAZNQP010000050.1:0-24581 GCA_964575355.1 uncultured Chloroflexaceae bacterium | reverse complement strand
TATCGTAGCCAGACAGCCAACAACGCACGTAACAGTTCCAGCGACACCAGTAATATCGCTTAGTATCGCTAGTGGCACCCTGAGCGCGTTCTGTACAGAGCAGTACACACGATTCACGATTGAGGAAAGGTAGGGGAGCATGCAATTTAATCGCACGCTATGGCGGCAGCAGATCAGTGCTCGGCTAGAAACCCTCGCCCGCAACCCGCAGCAAGATATGATCATCAGCGGCTCGCCCAACCTGTTTTCGCACCTGTGTGCCATCACGCTCCGCCCGCTCCTCGATGCCTTCGCCAAAGAGCCGATCACTGCCGTGCAGGTACTGGCAACCCTCGCCAACGGCGCAGGCGCAAACCAGATTATCCGGCGGGCTGCCCACCTGCGCTACCGCGCTAGCCGCGCCCTCGCCCGCGAAATCCGGTCGGTGCCCGAACTGCGCCACGACATGGAGCACATCCTTGTCGGACTCGATGTCGTGCAGTTAGCCTACCAGCGCATGCAAGGGAGCACCGCAACATGGTTTCTCGCAACGTTGCAGGCAGAACTTGCCCACTACCCGATGCACGAGTTTACCGTGCTCCGGCGGCACCTCGTAGATTACAACCGCTCCTTCATTGACATCTTCCGTGAGATGCGCCGCCGCAAGGGAGCCTACACACCCGAAGACCTGATCCTGCTCTTTATGGGGCTGAAGAACAGTGCCCCACGGGTGCGGGCGGAAGCCGCCCGGTGCCTTGGTGAATATGCGTGGCAACCGCCCGACAACATGGTCAACTGGCTGACCCAAGTGGCAGTCTACGACCGCGACCTCGAAGCCCGTAACGCCGCCGCCCGTGCGCTCGGCAATCTGCGCGAATACATCACCACGCCCACCCGCCTAGACGAACTACGCGAATATCTGCACGGCAACGACCGCATGGTGCGCTCGTCCACGGCACTGCTGCTGGCAGAACTGGGCGAACAAGCCGCCAGCCATGCCATCATTGACCGCCTGACCACCCTGCTGGGTAATGATGATGACCATTATGTACGCGAAGCCGCCGCCTGTGCGCTGGGGCGTATGGGCACCCCCGCCACCGCCGACCCAGTGCTCCGTGCCCTGACCAACGCCCTGAAAGACGTAGACCCCAACGTCCACGGTGCCGCCCTCGACGCACTCACCATCCTCCGCGACCTGCGGGCAGAACGAAGCGACGTGTTGCCCCCACCGCACAGCCATAGTGATAGCAGCACACCGAATGCTCACGCTGCAACCCTGCGCGACGATTTGAGCCAGACCGAACCCCTGAGCGGCTTGCTCGCCTCCGCTTCCTGAGGCATACGCCGCTCCATATTAGTCAGATCGCACAAGCACGGTGGGGGTATGTCCGGGCACAATGCGGGTATTTTCGCCCCACAGATGGGCTGCAAACTGACCCACAGTGTGCTACACTGCATACATAACGGTGATACATCAACCTATGCTCCACTGCTCTCACGCATCCATACTCCGGCAAGGTAGCGGTGTTCGGGCGGCACACACGGTGTAATATGCTTGCGCTGTCCTAATAATTTATCGCCCGCCCGGCACCGTCTTTCACCCTCCCCCCTATTGCCCACACCACCGACCGATACCACAAACCGCGCCTAAAACGTCAGTGCGGCTACCGCAAGCGCAATGCCCGCCCCAGTGCCCAGCACCACGACGCGGTGCCCGCGCTGTATCTGCCCCTGCGCTACTGCCTCGCTGAAAGCCAACGGCAGTGCCGCCGCAACCGTGTTGCCGCGCTGCGCCAGATGGTTGACCACCTGCGCCGGACGAAACCCCATGCGCTTCGAGAGATACGCCAACCCGTGCCCACTTGCCTGATGCGGCACCAACGCATCTACTACATTGTGCTGCCAGCCCACCGCCGCCAGAAACTCGGCTACAAACGGGTCGAGCAGCCGCAGCGTTTGCTTGAACAGGGCGGGACCCTGCATATGAAACAGGTGCATATCTGATGTCGTCGTCGGGTCGTTCGGGTGGTGCAACGTGCCACCGCCCCGTACACTCGTCAGGTGGGCACCGCTACTGTGCGTCGCAAACCGCGCGTGCCAGAGCCGACTCGCACTCCCCGCCGGGGCAGGGCGCAGCACCACCGCCGCCGCGCCGTCGCCAAACAGCACCGCACTTTCCGGCTCGGCAGGGTTGAGCGAACGCGAGGCAATCTCACTACTAAACACCAGCGCGGTATGTGCCGTACCTGCCGCAATTGCGAGTGCTACTTGGTGCAGTGCCAGCACAAAACTAACACAGGTAGCATTCAGGTCATAGCACACGCTCCGTCCATCAGGGGCAGCCAGTTCGCGCTGCACCAGCACTGCCGTGCAGGGCAGGGCTTGCTGCGGTGCCGCCGATGCGCCCACGATCATGTCAAGGTCGGCAGGGGTAGCACCAGCCATTGCCAACGCCTGTTGTGCCGCCGCCGCCGCCATGCCTGCGCTAGTTTCGTCCGTGACATAGCGACGTTCGTGTACGCCGGTCGCGCGGGCAATCCATGTGCTCGACACCCCAAGGCGGGCGGCGAGTTCGGCATTGCCCACGCGCCGTGCCGGGAGGTAGTGCCCAATGCCAGCGATTTGCACCGCGAGCGGTCGGGGGGCAGTAGTCATGGGTCATTCCTTTCGGGGGCTAGGGTTGATGATACGGGACTATGGGGACTATGGGTCGGGCGTGCCTGCACACGGCGCACCTTCTCGGTGGGCGACACTGGCACCTCCCCCACCCGGATCGTCAGGGTAGGGGGCACTGCCCCGAGCGCACGCGCCGCCGCCATCACGGTACGGCGCACGGCGGCGATCACCGGCTCGCTATCACTCTGCCGGTCGAGGGCGAGCACCAGTTGCAGGTGCCCCGGCACAGCGTGGTACACACGATAATCGCGCAGGGCGGGGTGGGCACCCCACAGCGTGGCGGCAAGCTGGCTGGCAAACCATGCCCGCCGTTGCCCCGTTGCCGTCACCAGATACACCACATCGTCCAGCCGCCCCTCGTGCGCCCACACCATGCGCCCCGCCTGCCCGCATGGGCAGCGTGCGGTGGCAGGGGCAAGCACGAGGACATCATCGAGCCGGTAGCGCACCAGTGGTTGCGTTGTGCGCCACAGGTCAGTCACAATCGGCAGGTGGCGGCTACCGTCACTGTGCGGCACTGGGACAAACTGAAACACCAACCCGCTTTCGTTCAGGTGCAGCCGCCCGTGCGGGCAGGTGATTGCCAGCAAGCCCTCGGTTGCCTGATACACCTGTGCCACAGCACACCCAAACGCCGCCGCGATCACGGCAGCATCGTGCGCTTCCAGTAGCTCTGCCACCGCAACCACCCGTGCCGGACGGTGCCGCAACACGCCCGCCGTATACGCCTGTGCCAGCCGCACCAGCAACGACGGCGGCGCAAGCAGCACATGCGGCTGATAGTGGTGCAGCATAGCACAATACGCCGCGAGCGGCAGGGACAGGGGCAGGTACCGCAGACGCAGCAACCGCCCAGTCACACCACCATACAACGCACTGCCCGCCCGCAGACACAGCAGCACCCGCAACGGCACCGCCACAACGTGGTGGCGCAGCAGTGCCAGCAGCATACCCGCCCACGCCGCCCGCTCGCCGGGGCTGACCAGAAAGATGCCGTGCTGCCCGCTCGTGCCCGACGAGCGTCCGGCTACCAGTGGGGTACCGTCCGGCGCACGCAGAACCGGCACGGCGTTCGCGGTCTCGGCGGCAAGGGCGGCAGCGTGTGCCTGCGCGTAGGCAATGTCTGCCGTGTTCCACCCGGCAAAGTGTGCGAGCAGCACGGGCTTGGTCACGGTGGGCAAGTTGCGCCAGTCCGACAGGCAGTAGCCCTGCCAGTGCTGCCGATAAAACGGGCTATGCTGTGCCACCCACACAACCAACCGCTGCGCACGGGCATCGTGATAGCGACGCAACGCGGTACCATGCAGGGTGTGGCTATGCCACACGGTACGCAGCAGTTGGGCAAGCAGTGGAAGGGCGGCGGTCTTCACAGGTGGCAACCCGCTTGTGTCATTGGTGTAGGTGTATTAGGAGCGCATGCTACCAGCACACGGGGCGGCACGGACAGGTTCTGCCATTCGTCCATGCAAGTCGTCGGTTACTGCCCGTGGTTCCACGGTTTCGCCAACGCTACAAGAACGTTGCACGGCGGGTCGTGTTCTGGTAGTTCAGCGCGCAGGTGTGTGTTGCGAGCGTCGGTTGCTGTTGTTGCACTGTAGCAGGTTCGCGTTAATACATTGTGAAAAGGAGTACGGCACAAAACAGGCACGACAACAGCATGGCACAGATTGCTCCTTGGTTGACTACCTGCATTATACACGGCTGCGCCTGCCGCCACCTATGGTTCCGCCTGAATGCGCGTAAAGTATTTATAGATGAGCAGCACCAACACCCCGAACAGCACCCCCACCACCGACAGCCCCACATCGAGCGGCTGCGGTGCGGTCAACCCAAGGCGGAGCAGCACCGTCACTACCACGAAGCCCGCGTTGCGGAACACCAGATGGTAGCTACTGGTCACCAACAGCGACAGCAGCAAGATGACAATATCCACGAAAATCAGCACATTGAAGAACGCCACCGAAAAGAGCGTGGTCGGGCTAGTCGTCACTGGGTTGCCACTCTGCACCGCAACGTTGACCACCTGAAGCCATTCATAGACAGTAGTGACCAGCAACACAAGGTATACCACCGTCAGGAAGAGCGCAAGCCCCTTCTTACGCGCAATGTAGATGGACAGCCCCGGCTCCTCACTGCCCGTGTCCTGTTCGCGCAAGGGGCGGCGGCGGGTGGCACGCCAGAACACGCCCACCAGAAAGAACAGCATCAACCCCCCGATCAGGTCAACTATCACGGGCAGCATTTCGTACAACTCGATAGCGGCAATGTTGAGCGAGTCGAGGTCGGCAAGGTCTTTAAACACATTCCGAATGACAATCAGCGAAATAATTTCGAACTGCCGCATAACCGCCTGCGTCATCGATTCGGGGAGCGTTAGGATGAGCAGAAATATCTCGAACATCAGGATAAAGCCGAACGGGGTGTAGATCGTACCAAGATAGCTGGTGCCGACAATCTGGCGCAAGACGTTGCCCTCCGGCAACAGTTGCGCCACCGCCACCGCCGCGATGTGGACAAGAAAACTGACCAGTGCCACATACACCACGTACTGCTCGATGAGGTGACGATGGTGGGGAGTATACAGCCGATCAAACTGGCTATTGAACCAGTGGTGCAAGCCGCGTAACTCAGCGGGTGACGCGGTTGCGCCGGATGTTGCTGTACTCATACCGAACCTTTGCCTAACACAGTGTTTTGTTGCCTATAGGTATAGTGCCACGGCAAAGCCGTTCTGTCATGGTCTTTTTTGGCTCAAACTGATAGCTACCTGCTATCAATTATTGCGTCGTTTGTTGTATTCTTCAACTATTGCATCCTTGGTATGGTAGGACTCAGCGGTATGATAGGACTCAGCGCACAGCGCGGCGGGCAGGTTCCGCCACGTTGCGACACAGTGCGACGGCACAATCAGGGTATCCGGGTGCGCCTGATGAAAGTGATGCAAGTTGTGTACCAGCGCACATACACCCCGGTAGCTCTCGACGAAGGTCGCCACAATGGGCGACGGCGGCACGTCCTGCTGGTAGTTTTCGCGCACCAGACAGCCATCGCCCGCGAACAACACCGCCCCGGCTGTGGTCTGTGCTAGCACGCCGATCTGCCCCCGCGCGTGCCCCGGCAATGGCACGAGCCGCAGCACGCCATCGCCGAACAGGTCGCGCGTTGCGCCCAGCCCCGGCAGGGGGTCGTGGCAAAAGTCGGCGGCGGTCAGGGGGCGCACGCGCGCAGGCAGGTCGGGCGGCAACAACGCCGGAATGTATGCCCGCCGCAACGCCCGCAACCCGCGCCGCCCGCGCAGGTCTGCCCATGCATCGGCGTGCAGCAGCACCGGCACACGCGGCACGTCGCGCAACCCGGCAACGTGGTCGGCGTGCAAGTGCGATAGGAGCACCAGCCGGATGTCAGCGGGCGACAACCCCACCCCGGCAAGCTGTGCGGCAAGGCTCCGGTTGGGGCGTGCCACAAAGGGCGCGGCGTGGGCATAGATTTTCCACGGCAGACGGTCAGTCGCGGCGTGCAGGCGCGGCGCATAGCCTGTGTCAAACAGTATCCAGCCGACTTGCGGGTGCTGCAACAACGCCACCACCGACGGCAGTAGCCAGTGCCGCGACCGTGAGGCACCGCGCAACGCAATGCCTTGCGCCACCCGGCACCACCCCGTATTCAGCACAATGCAACGCATCATGGTGTGTCCTCCTGTAGCACGCGCATGGTGTGCTCCAGCGCGGCGTGCAGGGGCACCCGTGGCACATAGCCAAGGTCGCACCGTGCCGCCGTGATGTCGTAAGTCTGGGTACGTGCCAGCAGCAGCACGCTATAGCGCGTGAGGAGCGGCGTACCCCCCGTGCGCCGGGCATGTGCCTCCATGGCGCGTGCCAGCAGCAATGCAGCCGACACCGCAAGCGGGCGCGGCGTGTGCGCGATGTGCAGCCCAGCAAGCACCTGCCCGATCACGTCCCACAGGCGCGGGTGCTCGTCGTTGGTGATGTGATAGATATTGCCCACGGCGGCAGGGGCGTGTGCTGCCAGCAACAGGGCATCTACCACATTTGCGGCATAGGTCAGGTCTACACGGTTGTTGCCATCGCCCACGCGCGGCAACCGCCCCCGCCGTGCCGCCGCAACCAGCGTGGGCAGCAGGGCGGCATCGCCCACGCCAAACACCGCCTTCGGGCGCACGACCACCCATTCGAGGCGGCGCGGGTCTACCGCGCGTACCAGTTGCTCTGCCTGCTGCTTGCTGGCAGTGTAGGGCGACAGGTGGCGCACGGCATACGGTGCAGCTTCAGTCACGGCATACTGGTCGCGCCCATCGAACAGCACCCCCGGCGACGAGACATACACCAGCCGCCGCACGCCCGCCGCCGCACACGCCGCCAGCACTGCCGCCGTGCCGCGCACATTGCTGTGCCAAAACGCCCCCGGCGCACCCCATGCCGCCGACAGTGCCGCCGCATGGTAGACCACCTCGGCACCCGCGCACGCCCGCCGTAGCGCGGTGGTGTCGGCAATGTCGGCGGGCACAAAGCGTGCCCCCGCCGCCACCAGCGGTGCCGCCCGTGCTGCGTTGCGCCCCTGAATGGTTACATCGTGTCCGGCGTGCAACAGCGCGTGTGCCAAGTGTGCGCCCACAAAGCCCGTGCCGCCCGTAATACAAACCTGCATAGCTGTATTATCGCATACCACCCGCCCCATTTTGACCCGCCGTATTTTGACAGGTAGCCCATGATCCTCTACAGTGCAGGCATGGAACGTTTGCCCGCCACACGACCGCACACGCACGATAGCATACGCACGACAGCATACGAAAGGACACGGGGATGCCGTTACGGGTGAAACAGCACCGCCCCCCGGAGTAGCCCATGCCCGCTCAGCAGGCACACCACCGCCCATGACTGACCTCCCCCCCAGCACAACCGTGACAATACCCACCCACGACGGCGGCGCGTCTATCACGTTGCTGCTGGTACCCGCCGGGGTGTTTCGCATGGGTAGCCCCCCCGACGAGCACACTGCCAGCTATGACGAGCAACCACAGCACGAGCGTAACCTTCCGGCGTTCTTCATCGGGCAGACCCCGATCACGGTGGCGCAGTACCGCCCGTTCATTGCTGCGGGCGGCTACACCACCCCCACCCACTGGAGCACAACCGGTTGGGCGTGGCGCACCGCAGAACAGCGTACCCAGCCCTATGCGTGGGACACCCACCCGCCGAGCGATGACCGCCTGCCGATCACAAGCATCACATGGCACGAAGCCACCGCCTACACCCGCTGGCTCACAGCAGTGACAGGCACAACCTGCCGCCTACCCGACGAAGCCGAATGGGAGAAAGCCGCCCGTGGCGACGACAGCCGCCGCTACCCGTGGGGCAACACACCCCCCGACGCACGCCACGCTGTGTTTGCCACCAATGCCCAACCCGGTGCCATCGGCGCGGCGGGGCAGGGCGTGCAGCCCGTCGGTGAACACCCAGCCGGTGCCAGCCCCTACGGTGTGCTGGCGATGGCGGGCAACGTGTGGGAATGGACACGTAGCGTGTACACCCACTACCTCACACCCGCCCCGCTTGCCACCGACGACGCAACGACGGCAACCTATGTGCTGCGCGGTGGCTCGTATGGCGACGAACCCCGCCTTCTACGCTGTGCGGCACGCTTCCGCATCGGGGTCTACGGTACACGCTACACTGGCATGCGCGTAGTATGTGCCGCCCCACCACCAAACCAATAGCACATCACTTGCCTTGAACGACTGTGTTACACTAAGGGTGGTGGGTACCTTACCATGCATCTGGTCTTGCCACGGGAATACCGTTTGCCATGCAACCTGATACCGTTGTACATCAACGCTACCGCATAATCCGCGAAATTGGGCGCGGCGGCATGGGTGCCGTCTACGAAGCCGACGACCTGCGGCTGCACTGCCGCGTTGCCCTGAAACGCGCCCACTTTGACCACGCGCCCCCTGAGCAAGTCGCGCAGCATCGCCGCGCCTTCCAGCGCGAAGCGCACATCCTCGCGCACCTGAAACACCCCCGTCTGCCGCGCGTCATTGATTACTTGGAAGACCCAGACGACCAGTACCTCGTCATGGATTACGTGGCTGGACCCAACATGCACGAATATATGCTGCAACGTGATGCGCCCTGCGACCCCAACGACATCACGCTATGGGCAAACGAACTCCTCGATGTCCTCGAATATCTGCACAGCGAGGGGATCATTCACCGTGACATCAAGCCCGCCAACATGAAACTGGTTGACCAATCTGGTAAAACGGTGATGGTACTGCTCGACTTTGGGCTGGCTCGCCACCACATTGCGCTCCATTCGTCGCAGTCGCGCAGCCTGATCGGGGGCACCCTATCGTATGCCCCACCGGAACAGTTTAGTGGGCAGGGCACCGATGCCCGGAGCGACCTATTCAGCCTCGCCGCAACGCTCTACCACTTCGCCACCAACCAAGCCCCTGAGCCAGCGACACAACGCATGGCAGCCCATACAACCGACCTACCCGACCCACTGCTGCCGCCCATCAGCCTCAACCCCCACCTACCGCCGGTACTCAACCAAGCCCTGATGAAGGCGTTGCAGTTGCGCCCCGCCGACCGCTTCAGCGACGTTGCCAGTATGCGAGCGGCTCTGCTCAGTGCCCCCACCGTCATTTTACCCACCACGGGCGACCAACCGCCCCCAGCGTCACCGTTCACCCCGTTGCCCACGGCTGACCCCGCCTCCAACGAACGGCGCGTGCTCACGCCATGGGTGGTAGCCGCCATCGTTGGGGTGCTGCTGGTGACACTGCTCGGTGGCGCGGTGGTGCTGGCAGGCGGTGCCCTGACCGGAACTACCAACGAGCGCACCCCCGGCGGTGTGGCAAGCACAACGACCGCTACCCCAACGGCAACCGCACCCACCCCAACCGCCACCGCCGCCCCAACATTGCCACCGCCCGTGCCCACTAGCACACTTGCCCCACCAACACCCACCCTACCACCATCACCGACACCCACCCTGCTACCGCCACCGCCCAATACGCCACCGCCGCCCGATGCGCCGCCGCCGCCGCCCGATGCGCCACCCAACAACCCGCTCGTGCCCGACCCAGTAGAAACGCTGGTACCGCCCCTGCCCGACCTACCGGACTTGCCGCCGCGCCTGCCCAACCCACCCCTGCCACCGCCCCTGCCGTTCCCCTAGCGGCGGTGTCGAGTTACCTTATGGCACGTATCTTGCACACCGCCAGCCGTGCCCCTGCCAACCTTGCTATCGTGCGGGCATGCGCCGCCGCCGGACATACCGTGTTTGCCGCCGATACCTTCGCGTGGACACCCGCCGCCTGCTCGCGCTCGGTCACGCACCACTTTGTGCTGCCGCCGCCCCGCCAGCAACCGCGCCGCTTCGGGGCTATGCTGGCAGACATCGTGACCACCCACCAGATCGATCTGCTCATTCCCGGCAACGAGGAGGTATTCACGGTCGCCCAGCACTATGGGCGGCTCGCCCCGCTCACCCGCGTGCTGTGCGAGCCGCGCACGCTCCTTGCAGGCTGGCACCACAAGGGACACTTCACGCAGCGTGCCGCCGCCCGTGGCATTGCCGTGCCAACCACCCACCTGCTCACCGCCCGCATGCTGCCGCCGTTTGCTGCACCCGCCGTGCTCAAGCCTGCCTATTCACGGTTTGGGCAGCAGGTTTACCACCTACGCCCCGGCGACCCATTGCCCGCCACGTGCCACCCTACGCCGCGCCAACCATGGCTCCTGCAAGCCGCTATCACGGGCGAACAAGTATGTAGCTACACGATTGTACAGCAGGGGCACGTCGCCGCGCACGTCGCGTACCGCACGCCCTACCGTGCCAGAATAGGCGCAGGCATCGCATTCGTCAGCGACGACGGTACCGCAACACTGGCAATTGTGCGGCGGTTGCTGGCAGGCACACGCTACACCGGGCAACTGGGGCTAGACTTCATCCGCACCTCCACCGGACAACTGGTGCTACTCGAATGCAACCCGCGTGCCACCAGTGGCGTGCATCTGGTGGCACCGCCCGCGCTGGCACACGCCCTGACTGCGCCGCCGCCCGACACGCCCCACATTGCCCCGGCGGGGGTGACAGCACAGGTGTCGCTGGCACTCCTAGCATACCACCCCGCCGCCGCACTCCGTGGGCACCTGCGCCCCAGCAACGATGTGCTATACCAGCGCGACGACCCGTTGCCCGCGCTGGCGCAGGTAGCAACCCTACTCCATTTTGGGCGCGTGGCACGGCGGCATGGCACCAGCCTGCTTGCCGCCACCACCGCCGACATCGAATGGAACGGCGATGACGATCACGCACTATGATGCCACCAACTCACACCGCATACCGTGGCACACGCTGCGCGGCGGCGACTATGCCCACCGTGTGCTGCTGCCGTTCATGCACGAAGGCACGCGCCGCTACATCGCCAATGTCGCGGCACAGGTACTGGTACTCCACCTCGACGACCTTGTGCTGCCACTCGTGCGCGTAGACCACCCGCCGCCCATCACCAACGCCTATGTCTGCTCGCCTACCACCCACTACATTGACTATGCCCGCCGCGAGCTAGCCATCGAACTTGCCACACAGCCGTGGGCACAGCGCGTAGCTGCACCGCTCTTGGCAGCTCTGCGCCCGCTCTTTGCCGCAACGCACATCGAGCAGGCGGTGTATGTCAACAACTGGCTCCTTTCAACCAACCTCTACCCTCCATTGGCGGCGCACCGCCTGCATGCCCTGACCGCCTATCTGGTGCGCCACTTCCCCCAGCACAGCATCATCTTTCGCTCGCTCAATGTCACGCTCAATAGCCCATTGCTCGCTACGTTGCAACAGCAGGGCTACCGCGCCATCTTCAGCCGTCAGGTCTACCTGCACGACCCACACGACCCAGCGTACCGCCGCCGCCGCGACTACAAACGCGACCTACGCCTTGCCCGTCGCACGCCGTACCAGTGGCACACCGCCGCCACCCTCAGTGCCCACGACGTACCCCGCCTGCACGCCCTCTACACCGACCTGTACATCACGAAGTATTCGACATACAACCCGCAATTCACGCGCCCGTTCGTGCTGGCAGCCCTACACGAAGGCTGGCTCGAACTTGCCGCCCTCGCCCAGCGTGGGCGCATTGATGGTGTGTTAGGCTTTGTGGTACGCGACGGCGTAATGACCGCCCCATTGGTTGGCTATGACCAACGGCTCCCACCGGACGACGGGCTATACCGCCTGATTAGCATGCGGTTGTATACTGAAGCTACCGAGCGCGGCGTGCTGCTCAACATGAGTTCCGGGGCTGCCAGCTTCAAGCGCAACCGTGGCGGGCAACCTGCCCTCGAATACAGCATGGTCTACGACCGCCACCTGCCCCCGGCGCGGCGGCTCCCGTGGGCACTGCTGGCGGCTCTCTCGCGGCGGGTTATCGTCCCCGTTATGCAGCACTATGGCTTGTGATGCACCGACAGCACAGCCCAACAGCACAAAAGAGAGGAGCGGGAAGTATGCGCTATGTACTAGTGACAGGTGCCGCCAAAGGGATCGGGCGGGCGTGTGTCGCGCACCTGCACGCACAGGGCATGCATGTCTTTGCGGGCGTGCGTCGCCCAGACGACGGCACGGCGATTGCGTCAGCACTGGGCACTACCCGCATCACGCCGCTGTTGCTCGATATTACCGACCAGCAACACATTGCCACCGCCGCTACCACAATCGCCGCCACTGTGGGCGACGCGGGGTTGTGGGGGTTGGTCAACAACGCGGGCATCGCCGTACCGGGTCCGCTCGAAGTGCTGCCCCTCGCCGACTTCCAGCAGCAACTCGCCGTCAACGTGACCGGGCAACTGGCAGTCACACAGCAATTGCTGCCGCTCATCCGGCAGGCACGCGGGCGCATTGTACTGCTCTCATCCATTAGCGGCAGGCTCAGTCTACCGGGCTTCGGGGCGTACGCTGCCTCGAAGTTTGCACTCGAAGCGATGGGCGACGCGCTCCGGCTCGAACTACGCCCGTGGGGTATTCAGGTCGCGCTCATCCAGCCGGGGGCAATTGCCACGCCCATCTGGGACAACACCCGCGCACGCACCGACGCAACGCTACACGCCCTCGACCCCGCCCGCCGCGCCCTATATGCCGCGCTCATCGCTGCCAACCGCCAGCGTGCCACCGAGTCTGCCAGCCGTGCCATCCCGCCGCAACGGGTTGCACGTGCTGTCGGGCACGCCCTGACCGCCCGCCGTGCCCGCCCACGCTATGCCGTGGGCACCGATGCCCGCGCCGCGCTACTGCTCGCTGCACTGCCCGACTGGGTGCGCGATACACTCATTGCGCGTGCGCTCGATATTCGCCCCGCGCCCGTGCCCACGTCCACAACGGCAGGCACGGCAGGTACGGCAGACCGGCAGACGGACAACAGGCAGCATGGCGGGTAACAGACACTGCTTGGAAGCCTGACTGGACTGATCCCTACCACCGCCGTTAACAACACTGCTGCTCGCTGCACTCCCCGGCTGGGTACGCGATACACGCGATACACGCGATACGCCGCTCATCCCGCGCCTGTGCCCGCACCTGTGCCTGTGCGTAGGGAGCAACTGCGTGTCGTCTGCTACCGTTGCGCTGGCAGCGGCGGCTCACCTACGTATCAGCCGGGTATGGGCGACGTGGAGTTGCAGCCGTGGGTACCAACCAGTACAATAGAGGCGGCATGCACAAGCCAGATTACCCGCTCAACCGAGGCACCCAATGCAGACTGTCCACCATTCACCGCTCGTGTCGTTACGCTGGCATCGCCGCCGTGATGTCCGCGCCCTGCTGCTAAGCAGCATACTCGTAGCAGTAACCCTGTGGCTGGCACGCCCCACCCGCGCCGACTTCCCCTATTACGCCTTCCGTACCTACCTACCCGTCGTGCAGAGTGACCACCTGCCCCGCTTTGGAGCCGAACCCGTCACGTCACTGAATAACCCAGAGCGGCTGCAACAAGCCACCGACCTGCCCATCGGCATTGTGCGCCTCAATGGGCGCGTCTCGTGGCGGGCATTGCAACCCACCGCCGACAGCCCGATCCAGTGGCACCTGCTCGCCCCCTTCGAGCAAGAACTGGTTGCGCTCCGGCGGGCAGGGCTAGAGCCGGTGGTGGTTATCCACGAGATGCCGGACTGGGCTACCGTCACCCCCGGCGCGTGTCGCGCCATCCGGCAGGACGCATTCCCCGCGTTCGCCGACTTCATGGCGCAACTGGTTGCCCGCTATCGCAACGCCCCCTACCATGTGCAGCACTGGGAGTTGATCAACGAACCCGACGTAGACCCGCGCCTCGTCCCACCTGATAGCCCCTTCGGGTGCTGGGGCAATCGTGATGACCCCTACTACAACGGCGAGCACTACGGCGCGATGCTCAAGGCTGTGGTGCCCGCCATGCGTGCCGCCCACCCGCAGGTGCGCGTCTGGTCGGGCGGTCTCCTGCTCGAACACCCCAACCCGCGCTACCCCGACCAAGGCGAGCCGCAACAGTTCTTTCGCGGCATCCTCGCAGCCGGGGCAGCCCCCATGATTGACGTTGTGTCGTACCACGCCTACCTCACCATGCCACCCCGCAATGGCACGCCGCCCGACCCCCACTACGACCCCACCCATACATGGTATGCGCTAGGCGGTACCCCCATCGGCAAAGCCCGCTACTTAAAAGCCGTCATGGAAGAGTATGGTATCAACAAACCGCTCTACATCAACGAGGGTGGGTTGATCTGGTACCGCGACCCATGCCCCGTGCCCCCCATCGCGGGCGACCCGCCCTGCAACAACCCCGACCGTTACTTTGCCGAATGGCAAGCCAGTATGCTGGTGCGCCAGACGGTGCGTGCGCTCAGCGAGCCGGGCATTCACGGCATTAGCTTCTACACCCTCGAAGGGCGCGGGTGGCGGTATGGCGGGCTGTATGGCAACCCGGCGGACGTGTTTGGCACGCCCAAGCCTGCCTACTACGCCTACCAGACAGTCATCGCACAGGTGGGCAACTCGGTCAGTGCCGGACAGGTCAGCTACGGCTCAGAAGTCGAGGGCTACCGCTTCCACAGCCGTGACAACACCCACGAGCTACTCGTGCTGTGGTCACGCGATGAGCAATTCCACACGATCACCACGTCGCGGTCACGCTTCATGGGTGCCTACACCCGCGATGGCACCGCACTGATGCCCAACCGGGTGGGCAACAGCTATGCCCTTTCGGTAGGCTTCAGCCCGGTGTACATTGTGCAGGAGCCACGCCAATGACCGGGGGCACGGGTCGAGGTCTACGCCCCGCTCACTGGTCAGGGGCGGGGTGGGCACACGCGGCACACAGCCCCGGCACCGACAGGTGCGTCAGGTCAGGGTAAAAGCCATACTGCTGGTGCAGGTCATACTGCACCGCCGCCAGCCGTGCAGTGTGTGCCGTGGCGACTGACCCACACTGGCGACACACAAGGTGCAGGTGCGCCCCGTGGTGCTGCGAACTATACATGATACACTCACCGCCCAAGTCCGCACGCTGCACTACCCCCTCCCGATAGAGCAATTCGAGCGTGCGATACACCGTCGCCAAGTTGATCGCGGGCGCATCCGTCCGCACCTGCCCATACAGGTCTTCCGCCGAAATATGATCAGTGTGGGCAAGCATCGCCGCGATAACCACCGCGCGTTGCGCCGTAATACGATAGCCCCGCGCACGCAGGTATTGCAGGCACGCGGCAGTGTCAAACAGAACTAGTGACGGTTGCATGGCAGTATTGTACCAGATACACCAGAGCCACCCCGACCACCGCCCCAACCCGTGAAAACCTGCTGTCAGACTACACAACATCTGGTACAATCAGGAAGCGTAGGGGGAACTCTACCCACTACCCGTTCGTTACCCGTTACCCGCGTCCCATCAAGAAGGGGCACGCAAGGAGGGGTACGCAAGGAGGGGCACGCTTCCATGAGTTATAACGAGCAGGCATCTGCTCAAGCGGACATGCACGAAAAATGTGGCGTTTTTGGCATTTATGCACCGGGGCGCGACGTTGCCCGGCTCACCTTCTTTAGCCTGTACGCATTGCAGCACCGGGGGCAAGAAGGCGCAGGCATTGCCACATCCGATGGGAGCGCAACCTATGCCCATAAAGGCTCTGGCTTGGTAGCACAGGTGTTTAACGAACAGAAGATACAAGAACTACCGGGGCACCTCGCCATCGGGCACACGCGCTACTCGACCACCGGGGTCAACCATGTACGCAACTTGCAGCCCTACCTGATCGAAACCATCTCCGGACCGCTCGGTGTCGCCCACAACGGCAACCTGACCAACACGCTCGAACTGCGCCAGCAACTGCTGGAACGCGGCGTAGGCTTGTCATCCACCACCGACACCGAAGTGATCGTCCAGATACTCGCCGCCGCGCCGACACATCTCCTCGACGTGCCGACGCTCGCCGCCCTGCCCAGCCACGCCGACACATGGATAACCCATATCCGCGCACTCATGCACATCGCGGAAGGCGCGTACACGCTGGTCATCTTGACCCGCGACGCACTCTATGCCGTGCGCGACCCGTTCGGTCTCCGCCCGTTATGTCTCGGCAAACTCGACGAGGGCTACGTGCTGGCATCCGAGTCGTGTGCTCTTCTGACGATTGGTGCCGACTATATCCGCGAGATTGCCCCCGGCGAGATCATCCGCATTGACCACAACGGCATACTATCGCTACGCGGCGCCCCCCCCCAACGGCGTGCGCTCTGCTCATTCGAGTATGTCTATTTCGCCCGCCCCGACTCGTTGCTCGAAGAACAGAGCGTCCACGATGTACGCCAACGCCTTGGGCGACAACTCGCCCACGAAGCCCCCGCCGTCGCCGATGTCGTCGTTGGCGTGCCCGACTCGGCGACCCCGGCAGCGATTGGCTACAGCCTCGAGTCAGGTATCCCCTACACCGAAGGGCTAACCAAAAACCGCTACATCGGGCGCACGTTCATCCAACCCGACGACGACCTGCGCCGCAACAGTGTGCGCCTGAAGTACAACGCCCTCGCCGCCAACCTGCACGACAAGCGCGTCATCCTCGTTGACGACTCGATTGTGCGCGGCAACACCGTGCGCCCGCTCGTGCAACTGCTGCGCGACGCAGGAGCCACCGAGGTGCATGTGCGCGTCTCCTCGCCCCCCGTCCGCAACCCGTGCTTTATGGGCGTAGACATGGCGACGCGCCGCCAACTCATCGCACACCACTACAATACGGCAGAAATCTGTGAACGGGTAGGTGCCGACAGCCTCGCCTACCTCAGCCTTGCAGGGATGCTGCATGTGATCGGCGCAGGCGCACCCGATCAGCACCGCGAACACTGCACGGCGTGCTTCTCAAACCAGTACCCATTCCCCATCCCTGCTTGGCTGTTCGATGAAGACCGGGAAAAGCTGATGGTGGGCACCATGATCTGGGAGGCATAACCGTGCAACCACTCCGCATCTTGATCGTCGGCGGCGGCGGGCGCGAGCACGCGCTCGCGTGGTCGCTGGCACGCGAACCCCAAGTCCAGCAGGTGTATGTGGCACCGGGCAACGCCGGCACCGAATGGTCAGCAGCAGGCGACCGCGCCCCAGCGGCGTGCGTCCCGATTGGCGTAGACGAAGTGCCCGCGCTGATCGAGTTTGCCCAGCAGCAGCACATTGACCTGACCGTGATCGGTCCCGAAGCCCCGCTCGTGGGGGGGCTGGTGGATACGATGCAAGCGCACGGCTTGCACGTCTTCGGTCCGACTATGGCAGCCAGCCAGCTTGAAGGCTCCAAAGCCTTTGCCAAAGCCATCATGCAAGAGTGCGGCATCCCCACCGCCCGATACGCCCACTTCGACGACCACGCCGCCGCCACCGCCTACGTCGCGCACCTGCACGCCGCCCAGCCCAACGTGCAACTGGTCATCAAAGCCGACGGGCTAGCATCGGGCAAGGGCGTGCTCCTCTGCGACGATGCCGCCGCCGCCACCGCCGCACTGCACCGCCTGATGGTCACGCACGACTTCGGCAATGCGGGCAACACCGTGATTATCGAGGAACGCCTGCGGGGTCCCGAACTGTCGGTACTGGCATTCAGCGACGGCAAGACTGTGATCGCGTTGCCCCCCGCCCGCGACCACAAGCGAGCACTCGAAGGCGACAACGGACCGAACACCGGCGGCATGGGCGCATACTGCCCCGTCCCCAACCTCACGCCCGCACTGCTCGCAGACATCGAGCAGCGTGTCTTGCAACCCGTCATACAGGCGATGGCAGACCGTGGCACACCCTACGTCGGGGTGCTCTATGCCGGCTTGATGCTGACCGCTAACGGGTCGCACGTCCTAGAGTTTAACTGCCGCTTCGGCGACCCCGAAGCACAAGCAATGCTGCCCCTGCTCGACAACCTGCTCGAACTGTTGCAAGCCTGCGTCACGGGCACACTCGCCACCGTCACGCCGCGCCTGCAAGCGGGCGCGTGTGCCACCGTCGTGATGGCAGCCCCCGGCTACCCTGCTCACTACCCACGCGGCTTGCCCATCACCGGCTGGGAGAACGTACCACCCGATGTCTACGTTTTTCAGGCGGGCACCACCCGCAACGATGCGGGGCAACTGGTGACAAGTGGCGGGCGCGTGCTGGCGGTGAGTGGGCGCGGCGATACCCTCGATGCTGCGCTCGAACGTGCCTATGCGGGCGTTGCCGCCCTCCACTTCGCGGGGGCGCACTATCGCCGCGACATCGGGCGCACCACCCCAACAGGAGCACCCGCATGAGCGAACACAACCGCTACCGTGCCGCCGGGGTAGACATCGCCGCCGGACAGCACGCCACCGCCCTCATGCGCGATGCCGTGCGCTCAACCTACAGCGATGCGGTACTGGCTGGCATCGGTGCCTTCGGCGGGCTGTACGCCGCCACCAGCCTGCATGCCATGCAGCACCCCGTCCTCGTTGCCTCAACCGACGGGGTGGGCACCAAGACACTGGTCGCCGCCCGCATGCAACGCTGGGACACCATCGGGCACGACCTCGTGCATCACTGCGTCAACGACATACTGGTGCAGGGCGCACGCCCGCTCTTCTTCCTCGATTATATCGCGGCAGCCCAGTTGCAGCCCGAACAGGTCAGCACGGTTGTGCAGGGCGTTGCCGCTGCCTGCCGCTCCGTGGGCTGTGCGCTCCTTGGTGGCGAAACTGCCGAGATGCCGGGGGTCTACCAACCCGGCACGCTCGACCTCGCGGGTACGATTGTCGGCGTAGTCGAGCGCGAGCAGATCATTGATGGCAGTGCCATCACCCCCGGCGACGCGCTCGTCGCGCTCCCATCCAGTGGGCTACACACCAACGGCTACAGCCTTGCCCGCCACGTCTTCGCCGATGCCGACTGGGACGCGCCGCACCCCGACCTGAACGAGCAGAGCATCGGCGAGGCGTTGCTCGCAGTGCATCGTTGCTACCTCACCCCAGTCGAACAGATACGCGCCGCCGGGATCAACATCCACGGCATGGCGCACATCACCGGGGGCGGCGTATACGAAAACCTCCCGCGCATTCTGCCCGCTGGTACGGGCGCATACATTCTGCGCGGCACATGGCACGAACCACTCATTTTCGCGCTTCTGCAAGCCATGGGGCAGGTGTCCGACGAAGAGATGTTCCACGCGACGAATATGGGGCTAGGCATGCTGCTGGTCGTTGCCGCCACCGATGCGCGACACCTGACCACGCTACAGCCTACCGCCCGCATTGTCGGCGAGATTGTCGCAGGCGAAGGAGTACAGGTGCGTGATCTTTGAGCCATCCCATCCTGAAGATAACCTCCCCCGCGTTGTCGTGCTCATTTCGGGCAACGGCAGTAACCTGCAAGCCTTGCTCGATGCCACCCGCAACCAGACCATACCCGCCCGCATTGTCCTCGTCGTCTCCAACCGGCGCGGTGCCTACGGTCTCACGCGAGCACGGCAGGCAGGCGTGCCAACACTGTACATCCCGTTCCGTCGCAACGCAGACACAGACGAGCATACTGCCCGCACCCGCTATGATGCCCAGCTTGCCCAACATATTGCCTCGTATGACCCCGACCTGATCGTGCTGGCGGGCTGGCTGCACATCTTCTCGTCAGCCTTCCTCGACTACTTTCCCCAGCGCATCATCAACCTGCACCCCGCTCTGCCCGGCATGTTCCCCGGCAAAAACGCGCTCGCGGAAGCCTTCGTTGCCCACCAGCGCGGCGACATCCATGAAAGCGGATGCATGGTGCATTATGTCGTGCCAGAGGTGGATGCCGGTCCCGTCATCATGCAAAAGAGTGTCCCCTTCGCCGCTGACGACACCCTCGAAAGCTATGCCGAACGGATGCACGCCGCCGAACACTGCCTGCTGATACAGGCGGTGCGCGTCGTGCTGAACGTGCAAGCCAGTACCCGCCATGGGGGGAGCAATGGCTGAAGCACAAGCAAATCCACCGCTCGTCGGGGTCATCATGGGGTCACGCTCCGACTGGGAGACCATGCAGCACAGCGTCGCCACCCTTGCACAGCTTGGCGTACCCCACGAAGTACGGGTGGTGTCGGCGCACCGCACCCCCGACCTCCTCGCCGAGTATGCCCGCACCGCCACGGCACGCGGGCTAGCGGTCATCATTGCGGGGGCAGGCGGGGCTGCCCACCTGCCCGGCATGGCAGCTGCCCACACCACACTGCCGGTGCTCGGTGTGCCCGTGCAGTCGCGCGTGCTCAGTGGCGTAGATTCGCTCCTCTCAATTGTGCAAATGCCCGCCGGGGTACCCGTCGCTACGCTGGCAATCGGGCGGGCGGGTGCCATCAATGCCGCACTGCTGGCGGCAGCCATCCTTGCCCCCCACCACGCGCCCATCGGTGCCGCCCTGCACACCTACCGCACCCAGCAGACCGAGCGCGTGCTTGCTGACCCCGACCCACGCCTGCCACCACCTGAGGAGCACGCCCAATGAGTATGCCAACCGTTGCCATTCTGGGGGGCGGACAACTGGGGCGCATGCTGGCACTTGCCGCCGCCCCGCTTGGTGTGCGTTGCCGCCTCTACGACCCCGCCGCCGATGCCTGCGCCGGACAGGTTGCACCGCTCACGGTGGGCACCTACGACGACGAAGCCCTCCTGCAACCGTTCGCGGCAGGTGCCGATGTCGTTACCTACGAGTTCGAGAACGTACCCGTCGCCACTGCCCGCCTGTTGCAGCAGGTTGCGCCAGTCTACCCGCCGCCCGCCGCGCTGGAAGTGGCACAGGATCGGCTGTACGAAAAACAATTGTTCACGCGGCTTGGCATCCCCACGCCGCCCTACCAACCCGTAGACAGTGTCCACGACCTGCACGCCGCCGTTGCCAGCATTGGCTTGCCCGCCGTGCTCAAGACGCGCCGCCTTGGCTACGACGGGAAAGGGCAAACGGTGCTCCGCACCGACAGCGATGTCGCCGCCGCGTGGCAGCAGTTGGGCGGGGTGCCGCTGCTCCTCGAAGGCTTCGTGCCCTTCGAGCGCGAGCTTTCGATCATTGCGGCGCGTGCGCCCGACGGCACCATCGTCACCTACCCGCTCCCCGAAAACAGCCATGCCGGGGGCATCCTGCGCCGCTCGGTGGCACCCGCCGCCAACCTGACCGCCGCCCTGACAACCACCGCCGAAGACTATGCCCGCCGCGTCCTGACCACGCTCGACTACATTGGTGTGCTCGCAATCGAACTGTTTCAGGTAGCGACGCACGCCGGCACGCACCTGCTCGCCAATGAGATGGCACCGCGCGTCCATAACTCTGGGCACTGGACACAGGACGGCGCGATCACCAGCCAGTTTGAAAACCACCTGCGGGCAATTCTCGGTCTCCCGCTCGGTGCCACCGCCGCCCGTGGCGTTGCCGCCATGCACAACCTGATCGGCACCGTGCCGCCCGCCGCCGCCGTGCTGACGTTGCCCACCGCCCGCCTGCACCTGTATGGCAAGCAACCGCGCCCCGGTCGCAAAGTGGGACACATCAACCTGACCGCCGCCGACCACGCCAGCTTGCACGCCGGGTTAGACCAACTCGCGCAGCACCTGACCACCGCCGAGTAATGCCGCCGACCACAAACCAGCTAGTAGCCCAGATAGCCACCCAGCTAGTAGCCTTGATAGCATAGCAGCAAGGAAAACGCCATGAGCCAGCCCGATGCCCTATTCCGTGTGGCAGTCGCCCCACACGACCTGAACGACACCCGCCTACTGCGCCGCATCCATGCGGCAGGGGCGCACAGCATCACGCGCTGTGCCAGTGTGCGGCTGTATTTCGTGCGCGGCACACTGGATGTCACCACCGTGCGCGACCTTGCCGCCCGCCTGCTCACCGACCCCGTGACCGAAACCGCGATGGTCACGCCGTTGCCCACCACCGACACACCGCCCGCCGACTACCGCGTGGAGGTGGCATTGCTCCCCGGCGTGACCGACCCAGTCGCCGACAACCTGCACGCCGCCGCGCACCGGCTCGGCTACACAGGCGTAGCCGCCACCGCCACGGGGCACGCCTACTGGCTGTGGGGCACCGCCGACCACACCACACTCCACCAGCTTGGCAGTGGCGTGTTCGCCAACCCGGTCATCCAGCAGATTGCCCTTGACACCGCGATTGCACCGCCGTTCGTGCCCGCCCAGCCGCCCGACACCACCGTTGCGGTAGTACCGCTCTGTACCGCCAGCGACGACGCGCTCCAAGCGATCAGCCAGCAACGGCGGCTCGCACTTGACCTTGCCGAGATGCAGGCGATCCGTGCGTACTTTCAGCAGCAAGAGCGCGACCCCACCGATGCCGAACTCGAAACGCTCGCGCAGACGTGGAGCGAACACTGTGTACACAAAACCTTCCGCGCCCTCATCCACTGCCAGCCCGCCGACCCCGCCGCCGTACCCTACACGATAGACGGCTTGCTCAAGAGCCTGATCCGGCGTGCCACCGAAGAACTCAATCGCCCGTGGGTTCGTTCGGCTTTCGTGGACAACGCGGGCGTGATCGCCTTCGATGAACACTACGACCTCGCCTTCAAGGTAGAGACGCACAACCGCCCCTCCGCACTCGACCCCTTCGGCGGTGCCCATACGGGCGTGGGCGGCGTGGTGCGCGACGTAATCGGTGTGAGTGCCCGCCCTATCGCCAACACTGACGTGCTGTGCTTCGGTCCGCCCGACCTGCCCGCCGCCGACCTGCCCGCCGGGGTGTTGCCACCGCAACGCATCGCGCAGGGCGTGCTGCACGGCATCGAGGACTACGGCAACAAGATGGGCATTCCCACCGTCAATGGTGCCATCATGTACCACCCCGGCTACATCGCCAACCCACTCGTCTTTTGTGGCTGTCTGGGGCTAGTGCCACGCGGCAGCCACCCCACCACGCCACAGGCAGGCGACCTGATTGTGGTGCTGGGCGGGCGCACCGGGCGCGATGGGTTGCGCGGCGCGACCTTCTCAAGCATGGAACTCGATGCCACCAGCAGTACAGTCGCGGGCAGTGCCGTGCAGATTGGCAACCCCATTCAAGAGAAGCAGGTGCTTGAGGTGGTGCTGCAAGCCCGTGCTGCCCGCCTCTACCATGCCATCACCGACTGCGGCGCGGGTGGGCTGGCATCGGCGGTGGGCGAAATGGGTAGCGACCTCGGCGTGGACGTGCAACTCGAACGGGTGCCGCTCAAGTATGCCGGGTTGCGCCCGTGGGAAATCTGGTTGAGCGAAGCGCAGGAGCGTATGGTACTGGCAGTACCCCCCACCAACTGGGCAGCCTTCCAGCAACTCGCCGCTGGGCAAGACTGCGCGGCGGTAGCGATTGGCACCTTCACGGCAAGTGAGCGGCTGCACATCCGCTACGGCGAACACACCGTTGCCGACCTGAGCATGCACTTCTTGCACGCCGGCTTGCCGCGCCGCGAACTGACCGCCGCCCTGCCTGCACCACCGGTTGCCACCGCGCCCCTGCTCACCCTCACGCCAGCCCAGACCGCCCAGACCATCCTTGACCTGCTGGCACACCCCAACCTGCGTAGCCGCGAACCCGTCGTGCGTCGCTACGACCACGAGGTACAGGGCGGCACTGCCATCAAGCCCATGGTTGGGCGCACCGCCGACGGTCCCGGCGATGCCGCGGTGCTGGTGCCGCAGCACACCGCCCCCCCCGACGCGGCACAGCCTGTGCGCGGTGTGGCACTCGCGGCGGGCATCTGCCCACAGTATGGCGAACTTGACCCGTATGCCATGGCGTGGGCAGCCGTAGACGAAGCCATGCGAAACGCCGTGTGTGTCGGGGCTGACCCATCGCAGGTTGCCATCCTCGACAACTTCTGCTGGGGCAACCCGTTGCTCCCCGACCGGCTCGGCTCGCTGGTGCGCTGCACCGAAGGCTGCTACGATGCCGCCGTTGCCTATGGCACCCCGTTCGTGTCGGGCAAGGACAGCCTCAACAACGAGTATACCGCCGCCGACGGCACGCGCCGTGCGATCCCCGGTACACTCCTCATCTCGGCGGTCGGCATCGTCCCCGACGTGCGCCGCGCACTCACCATGGACTTGAAGGCGGCGGGCAACCACCTGTACCTTGTGGGTGACACCCGCGCCGAACTGGGCGGTAGCCACGCCACCCTGCTGCACCGTGCAGACCCAGCCAACGGCATACCCCCGCAGCCCGTCCCCGGCGCACTGGCGCGGATGCAAGCCCTGCACGCCGCCATGCAACAGGGGTTGGTTGCGAGTTGCCACGACTGTTCCGAGGGCGGGCTAGCCGTTGCGCTTGCCGAGATGTGCCTCGCCGGACAGCTTGGCGCACACATTGCGCTAGCCGACATGCAGCCCGCCGACCATGCCGCCGCCCTGTCCGATACAGTGCTGCTCTTCAG
>CAZNQP010000049.1:0-25471 GCA_964575355.1 uncultured Chloroflexaceae bacterium | reverse complement strand
GGTTTCCGGCGGGGTGGGCGGGCAGGTCATAGGGTTGCTCCTTTCCATATGGGTTACGCGCTTGTCACATGGGTTACGTGCTTGAATAGTATAAGAACACGACACGGTCAGGTTAAGTGTATCTGAAGTCCGCATTATGTGCAACCAATTGGGTGGCAACTGCGTGATAGGGTGTGGCGGTGGTGGGCGTGGCGGGTGGGGGTGGTGGTGCTCAGTATGCCTAGTCCCACCCATACCAGCTGTCCCGCTTGAGCGTCTGCACCACGGGGCGACCCAGATAACCCGTTGCCCCGGCGACCAGTATCTGTCGAGAAGTCATGATGGCACCTCCGATTCAGGGCGGTAGGGTTCCTCGCGCAGGAGATGGCTGCTCAACAGCTTGGTATAGAACACCGGCAGGAACCACTCGAAATGCTGGGGAACGGGCAGCACATAGAGCGACAGGAAGAACCCACCCACCACCAGCAAACCTGCCAGCGGGCGTTGCAGATAGAGCGGTGTGAACAGGATCACCAGCGAAGCCAGCACCAGATAGCCGTAACTGCCCGCTACAAACATCCAGTTACTTGGGTCGAAGAACAGGACGACCAGCGTCGGCTGCACGATGTGGATCAGGACGAACAGCAGATGCTGGCGGAAGCCCTGCCCGGCGCGATGATACCAGCGTTTGCCGCTGCTGGTCGCGTTGGTGATGACACCGCCGACCATATCGAGGGCGAGGACTCCGGCGACGATAAGCTGTACGGGTGTCCACCCCCACTCACCGCTGATGGCAGCAGCGATAAAGACCAGCGCAGCAAGAGTAGCTGACACGAATTGGAGTAGCACTTCAGCGCGAGTCGCACCCGGTCCCACAAAGCGATCCAAGGCACTGTGCGGCGGCGGATAGTCCCAGTTGATGCGATATTGCTCGGTTTTCAGGGGTCCGTCCATGATGATGCGTTCCTTTATTAACTAACTGGTAGGTAGATAATAGACATAAAAAAACCTATTGCCTCAATCCTGCAAGAAAGGTGTCCACGCTAGTAGTCATCACACGTTCCAGCGGTTGCCCGGTGTGCTGAGCGATCAGGATGGCACCCTCGACTAAGGCGACAAAGGCGAGGGCTGCGGCACTTGCTGTGACCGACTCGCGCAGCTCGCCCCGCTCAATACCCTGTTGGATGACCTCCGTGAATGCGCGAATGTAGCCCGCAAAATAGGCACGCATCATGGGTTGCAGAGCTTCCGTGCGCTCGGCACGGGCGCGGATTTCGGCAATGATGGGTATGAGGACACGGTTCCGCTCCAGCAGCGCGACGAGGTCTATGCTATAGGCACGCAGGCAGTCCACAGCGGGGTCGTTATCCGCAAACCGTTGCGCTCGATGAGGCTGATCGGACTCGAAGAGACGCTGCACCAACGCCAAGATGAGGGCATCTTTGCTGGCGAAATAGTGATATATTGTTGCTTTGCTAACGCCACTGACCTCGGCAATCTGCGTCATGCTGGCACCGTCAATACCGTGCTGGCTGAAGACCAGCGCAGCAGCGTCGAGAATCTGGGGGATGCGTTGGTCGCTTACGTCCGGTCGCGGCATATCGTTCCCTAAAATAACTGTCTGGTCGGTCAATTATAGAGTAACCGGGTTTGGCGCGGATGTCAAGTGGATGACGGTGCTTCCTCAAAACGTGTGGCACTCCATCCGGGAGGTGCTTCCAGCGGCGACGAGGTATGTCGCCCCAATCAACCTTGCCCTGTGCAAGCAGTTCGTGCCGATACACCACCATTGCATTGAAGGCGTGCCACGCCCCACCGTTGCCACGCCCACCGCGACGGTGCCGCCACAGCCGGGCGCGACAGCTACCCCTTCCACAACCCATCAATACCCTCACATACGTAGTGGTGGAGTAGGCGGGCTACCTCGCCGTGCAACCCGCTGCTGCTCCTGTCGGATGTGGTAAACGTGGGGAACGTAGCAGAAGTGGTATCATATCGAGGACAGCAATCAGGAAAAGCCGGGTGTCATCTTCGATTATGACACAGACGGGCAGGTTTGGGCATTGAAATACTGAATGCTTTCCAGCAGATGCTCAACCCGTGGTCAATCGAATATGCACTGTTTGGCGCACTGCCACAGGAAGGCACATCGCCCTAGCGGGATTTTCCCCATCTGTGCCACTCCGCCGCACTGCGCGACACGCTACTGCCATTGCTCCTGTCGAGCGCGGGTGCGGGCGGGGTGAGCAGGGACGTATACGCCGCCCCTGCTTGGCAGGGATCAGCAACACCCACGCCCGTAATGGGCGTGCGATTGCCCCCAGCACCCGCCTGCACGATACGTGCTACAATAGTATTGTGTGTTGCGCTGTGGCACCTCCTTCAGCCGTGCCTTCACGCTAGCTGACGCTTGCAGTGGGTACGCACCACACCATGCATCGTGTTTCACATCTAGGTATGTGAGGAGACCACCACCATGCCGCCGCCCGATCCGTCGCGACCTGTTGCCGCGCCCCGCGCTGCGCCGCGCCTAGGGCTACGCGAGAATGGCGTGCAATTCAGCTTGTTGGTGCTGGTCAACGCCTTCGTGGGTGGCATGGTCGGCATCGAACGGGCGGTGCTGCCCCTACTCGCTGAAGCAGAGTTTGGGCTTGCTTCGAAGACCGCCATCCTCAGTTTTATTGCCAGCTTTGGGGTCGTAAAAGCTCTTGCAAACCTCTTCGCCGGACGGCTGAGTGACCGCATCGGGCGCAAAGGGGTCTTGGTTGCGGGTTGGCTCGTCGGGTTGCCCGTTCCGCTCATCATTATGGTTGCGCCAAGCTGGGGTTGGGTGGTCTTCGCCAATGTGCTGCTGGGCATCAACCAAGGGCTGTGTTGGTCAACCACAGTCATCATGAAGATAGACCTTGTTGGTCCGGTGCGGCGTGGGCTAGCAATGGGACTCAACGAAGCGGCGGGCTACCTTGCCGTATCGCTGGCAGCACTGGGCGCGGGCTACCTCGCCGTGAGCTACGCCCTGCGTCCACAACCGTTTCTGCTAGGGATACTCTTCGCGGTGGCGGGGCTACTCATCTCCATCTTCTTTGTCCGCGAGACGCAAGACTACACCGCTATCGAAGCCCGCCAGCACCCCGGCGATGGCACCGCCCCTGACCAGCCATCATTTACACAGATTCTGCTGTTGACCAGTTGGAAGAACCGGACGCTCTTTGCTGTGAGCCAAGCAGGGATGATCAATAACCTCAACGATGGCATGGCATGGGGGCTGTTTCCGCTCTACTTCGCAGTGGCGGGGCTGTCACTCGGCGAAGTGAGCCTGCTGGTAGCGATCTATCCGGCAGTGTGGGGGCTGACCCAACTGGGCACGGGCGCACTCTCTGACCGGGTGGGGCGCAAGGGGCTGATTGTCGCCGGGATGCTGGTCCAAGCAGGCGGCATCGTGGTCATCATACTCACGCAGGGCTTCGGCGCGTGGGCAGGCGGGGCAGCGTTGCTGGGGCTAGGCACCGCCATGGTCTACCCCACGCTCCTCGCAGCGATTGGCGACGTAGCCCACCCAACGTGGCGGGCTTCGGCGGTGGGGGTGTATCGCCTCTGGCGCGACGGCGGCTATGCAGTGGGCGCGATATTGGCGGGCGTACTCGCCGATGTGCTCGGTTTGGCGTGGGCTATCGGCGCGGTGGGTGCCCTGACGTTCCTCTCCGGGGTCGTCGTTGCGCTGGTCATGGACGAGACGTTGCCGCGTGGGGCTTAGGGCATTGCCAGCATGACGCGGTTGCGTCCTTCCACCTTCGCCAGATACAGGGCTTGGTCTGCTGCCGGGATCAGGTCATCGCGTCGTTTGTCCAGTTCGCCCACCTGCTTCACCTCAACGAGGGTGAGGGCTTCGGCATAGAGCGTCTGCGCGGTCAGCGTTGCATCTTCTTTGCGGGCAGCTTCGCGGGCGATGGCGGGTGCGGGCGTGGGTGCGGTGCCTGCCCCCTCTATCCATAATAGCGCGGTAGCCCAACAGAGCAATAGCCCAACCCCCCCGCCCACGTCACACTGCCATCGCCCACCCCGCCGCGCGAAAACTGCACGAGCACGCAACAGAAAAGGTATCGGTTGAGCGTGGCGACCCCGCGCTCAGATAATCGCTTTGCGGACCTTCGCCGAAACCCACTCGCTGATCAGCACCAGACCAAAGATCATCACAAAGATCATCCCCGCCTGATCCCAGCGCAACGCATTCACCGAGGAACTCAGACTGAGTCCGATCCCACCGGCACCGACCAACCCAATGACCGTCGCCTCGCGGATGTTGATGTCCCAACGAAAAATACTGACACCGGCAAAGCTCGGCAGCACTTGGGGCAAAATGCTGTAACTCAGCACCTGCATCGCCCCGGCACCAGTGGCGGTAATCGCCTCCATTGGCTCACGGCTCGTCTCCTCGATTGACTCATAAAAGAGCTTGCCAGCAAAACCAATCGAGCGCAACCCGATGGCAATGACCCCGGCGAGCACGCCCGGTCCGACAACTGCGACGAGCAACAGTGCCCAGATCAGCGAATTGACCGAACGCGACACAACAATAATCAAGAGCGCGATATAGCGGATAATCGGGTGGGGCGTGGTGTTACGCGCCGCAAGAAAACTCACCGGGAAGGCGATGGCGATGCCGAGCAATGTGCCGAGCGTTGCGATGGTGAGCGTATCCCACAATGGCAGCCACAGCTCGTTGGCATACGCCCAATTCGGCGGGAACATGCGAATGAGGAACTCAGTCAGCTGTTCCGGCGCATCAGCGACAAACTCCCACCGGGTTCCGCTGGAGATGACCTGCCAGCAGAGCAGGACAACGATGGTTGAACCGATCCAGCCGCCCCAGTGGCGTAGCCGTGTCGCCGTGTCGTAGCGTTGCCAGACTTTGGTGTCGTTAACGGTTTGTACCGGCATTATTGCAACCTCTTGCGGATCGCGCCCGATGCCAATTCAGTAGCCATCACGAGGGCGATGATAATGATCAAGATCGCACTTGCAATATCGTAATCGTAGCGGTCGAAGGCAGTTTGCAACGTCGAGCCGATCCCGCCTGCGCCGACAATGCCCACAATCGCCGACTCGCGCAGGTTAATATCGAAGCGATACACGCCTAGCCCCACGAGGCGCGGTGTGACCTGCGGCAGAACCGCATAGGTCACGGTTTTCATCCACGAGGCACCGGTCGCACGGATCGCTTCCATCTGTGCTGGGTTAATTTCTTCAATATCTTCGGCAAGCAATTTGGCTAGAAAGCCGATTGTGGCGAAGGCTAGGGTACACACTCCGGCGAACGGACCAAAGCCAAACATCACGACAAAGACGATGGCAATAATCACTTCCTGAAAGGTACGCGAGATTATCACGATGCCACGGCAGAGCAGGTAAATCGGGAGCGGCGCAAGGTTGCGTGCTGCGCCGAAGCCCACCGGGATCGAGAGCAATACACCGATGATGGTCGCGACAACGGTCATCGTCAGGCTTTCAAGAATACCGGTCTGAATATCGCTCCAGCGACTCGTGAAGTCGGGTTGGAGGAACGCACCGATAATACGTGCGCCACGCTCGAATCCGCGTACTAGCCGCTCACCATCAATATTCACGGTGCTGAGCGCAAGGGCTAGGTAGATGAACGCGCCAATCAGCATCCCCCAACGCAGCCAAGGGTTCTTGATGAAGGGCGGTTTGCGCCAGCGTCGCGCGGTGGTCGCAGGCGAAATGCTTGCCATACGGGTCTCCCTTAAGCGACCGAGCGCACGGTCAGGGGAGAACCGTCGGTCTCGGTTTCGGCAGGCGAGTCGGTGCTCTGCTGCCCTTCCCAGTCTTCTGCACCATAAATTGTCGTGAGTTGGTCGGTGGTCAGCCCGTCCGGCGCACCGTCGTAGACGATTTCGCCAGCACGCAGACCGACAATGCGCTGGGCAAAGAGTTGCGCTAGCGGGACATCGTGGATGTTGATAATCACTGCGAGTTCACGTTCGTGGGCTAGTTCGGTAATCAGGCGCATAATCTGGCGTGAGGTTTTTGGGTCGAGGCTCGCCGTTGGTTCATCCACCAGTAACAGTTCAGGGTCTTGGATGAGCGCACGAGCGATGCCAACGCGCTGACGTTGCCCGCCGGAGAGCGCATCAGCCCGCTTGTCCACAAAGGTATCTAGCCCGACGCGTTCGAGCAAGCGAAACGCCTCATCCACATCGGTCTGAGGATACCGCCGGAACCAACTCTGCCAGAAGTTCACATAGCCAAGCCGCCCGGAGAGCACATTCTCCATGACGGTCAGGCGTTCAACCAGTGCGTATTCTTGAAAAATCATGCCGATGCGCCGCCGCACCTTGCGGAGTTGGCGTGCCGGAAGCCGGGTGAGTTCGGTATCTTTCAACCAAATCTGCCCAGAAGTTGGCTCGACTATACGATTCACGCAACGGATCAAGGTGCTTTTCCCTGCACCGGAGGGTCCGATCAGTGCCATCACCTGACCTTGCGGCACGGTGAGGCTCACGTCCTTCAGTGCCCAGTCGCCGGTCGGGTATTGCTTCACTACCTGTTCGAGCCGTAGCATACCGATGTCTTCTCCCTAGATTGATATACCCAAGGGGCGTGCGAGAACCTGCCCACACGCCCCATCGGAACGGCACGGAACCTTACGACGGAACCTTACGGCTGCGTGTAGGTTACGCCTAGGGCTGCATCAATCTGGCGGATGACCCCCCAGTACTCTTCATACGTAATCGGGATGAACTGCGCCTCGCCCGACTTGCTGAACTCAGTTTCGAGCGACGTACCGCTCCAGTCGAAGGAGAAGAAGGCTTCGCGCACCTTCTCGGCAAGTTCTGGGTCGAGGTTGTAGACGTACCCATATCCCGTCGTGGGGAAGGTGTCCGACTGGTAGATTGACCGCACTTGATCGGCACTGACCACATCACGGTCAGTCATGCGTGTCAATACCGAGTTGGCAATCGCGGCGGCTTCGTAGTCTTCATTGGCAATGCCGAGGATCGAGTTATCGTGCCCACCTGAGAACGTAGCCGAAAAGTTCGTGCCTTCGACCAGATCGAATTCGGAGCTGAGCAATGCCGACGGTGCTTTGAAACCTGAGTTCGAGGTCTGCTCGGTGAAGGCTATCTCACGACCCTCAAGGTCGGTGACTTCCTGAATATCACTGTTCGCTGGCACAATAATTTCCATCTCGTAGCCATACGAGCCATCTTCTTGCGCCATCATTGCGAAGGGCACGAAGCCAGCGAAATTGACGGCAAACGGGTTGCTGCCAGTATTGAACCCGGCGACGTGCAGTCGCCCGGCACGCATCGCCTCGAGCTGTGCGGCGTTCGAGTCGACGGTGAAGAACTCGACCTCTTTGCCAGTGACTTCCTCCATGTGCGCGAGGAAATCAGCCCAAGCATCGCGGTACACCGATGGGTCTTCAACCGGCGTGTAGGCGAAGATAAGGGTATCTGGGTCTACCAACTCTGCGGGATCGGTCGGGGCATCTGCCACGAGGTCACCGTCCTCATCGCAGAAGCGGGCATCCATTTCTGGCGGGCGCGCACACTCACCGGCATCAGGCGCGGCGGCGGCTGGTTCAGCATCCGCTACCGGGGCACTCGTCGGCTCGTCTGCCGGGGCGGGGGCATCAGCCTGCGGTGTAGTGCCGCACGCAACCATCACAAGACTTGCGAGCACGAGCAGTAAACTCATACGAAATATACGAAACATGGTCAATCTGTCCTCCACTAGCCTAGGGGAATACTTGATATTCCTTTCCACTATAGCAATCCACAGTTATGGACAGATTATCTAGCCGTTAAGAGCCATTTAAATTATCCTAGCCCTGAGCCGTACCCAGACTTTTTGACGACCATTGCGCAAACTCGTTCATGACGGCTCGCATGACGGCTCGCGCACCCCGCGCCGCCGTGTAGCCCACACGCACCCGCGCCCGCTCGCAGCAACCCCGCCAACGTGACACTCGTATAGAACTCTTAATCAGCGTGTCAAGGGTTCGCTCCCCTCTCGACCCACCACTTGCCCCACTTGCTCCCACAACGGACGCAGTCCCCCCCGGTGCGGGCAAGAGCATCCGGTTCCCGGCGGGCTAGCACCGTCCTTCGCACAGCCCAACCCCAAGAAAATCGCTGAGCACGACCGTGATAACTCGCGCATTCTTCCCGCGATCTGACACCACAATCGGCACTGTGCTGCCAATGTTGGCACCCACCGCTGACCGCGTATCTTCGACCCCGTACACCGCCTGATTGTTAACCGCGTGGATGACCGTGCCCGGTGTCAGCCCAATCAGAAATGCCAACGAGTCATCATTGATATTGGTAATCTCGGCACCAGCGTCACGCAGCGATGGCGATAGCTGCCCAGCACTGACAGCAGTACAGATGTCGGGGCGGCAAATCTGGAGCGTTTCATATGCGTTGGGCACCGACCCAACCAGCCTGCGTCCGTTGACACGGTCTTCCGTCACGACAATCAGTGATGCTTCCCGCGTGGCATTGAATGCAGCCCACGTCTCGTTGTAGCCATCAATGAGCACCCCGTCTACGCCTACAATCCATTGCCCCACGCGCAAGCCGCGTGCCTCGGCAACCGAACCCGGTGTCACAGCAGTGATCAGCATCCCAGCACTGCGCTCACTGCTGCTGAGGGGGAGCGTGCCCGCTACTGGCGGTGTGGTCGGTACGCCTAGTTCTGGCAGGGGGGTTGGCTCTGGCGGGACAGTAGGCGGCGGCAACGGGGTATTCGTTGGTATGAGCGTAGGTTCAGGCGTAGCGGGTACGTCTGTTGGCAGGGCTGGCGCAGACGATGCTGCCGTGCCGCGTTCGTCATCGGTAGCTGCACGGCTAGCGGTACTGCCGTCGCCGTTGCCACCCAACAGCACCAGTGCCAGCACCACAGCCGCAACGAGGAGCGCAACACCGCCGCCCACTACCATGCCGCCCCACCGGGTACGCGATTGTGCTTGCGGTTGCGGCTGTGGTTGCGGCTGTGATGAACTTGCATCACGCAGCATCTGCCGCATGGTCGCCGCGTCGGGCGGGCGATGCGTAGGGTGGACTGCCAGCGCGTACATCAGCACGTTGCTCACCGCCGGAGGCACCTGTGGGTTGAGCAGGTGAAGCGGTTGCAGCGGGTCGGGCTGCTGCTGCGATGCTGCCACCACCCGCGTCACGCTACTTGCGGGGAGCCGCGCCGTGAGCAGGCAGTATGCCGTTGCCCCCAGCGCATACAGGTCACTACGCGGGTCGGTGCCCAGCCCCTGCAACTGCTCAATGGGCGCGAAGCCGGGGGTTGCTGCCATCATGCTACTGTTGCCCGTATTTTTGGCAATGCCGAAGTCGAGCAACATCACCTCGCCGTCGCTGTTGAGTTTCAGGTTCTGCGGCTTGATGTCGCGGTGGATGATGCCCTGACGATGCAGATAGTCAAGTACACTGAGCAACTGGTCTACCCACGCCAGCACTTGCCCCACCGGAAACGGTTGCCCAAGCTGTTCGAGCATCCGACTGAGGTCGTCACCGGGGATGTAGCGCATCACCAGAAACTGCCCTGCCGGGTCGCTGAAGTAGTCCGAGACATTCGGAATAGCGGCATGATGCAAGGGGGCGAGCAATTTTGCCTCGCGCTCGAAGGCATACTGCGCGGTGGGGTCAGACAAGAGTAACTGCTTGAGGGCGACGGTATGCCCCAGCCGTTCGTCGGTAGCCTGATAGACACTCCCCATGCCACCCCCGGCAATGTGACGAATAATACGATAGCGACCATGAACCAGCATATTCGGTGTGAGCATCGGCGTTCTCCGCACGGTGTTGCGTGTTAATTTGCCTTCAATAATAGTATACGAGGGTAGCAAACGTGCGTCAAACGGGGCGGCGGTGGATCACGGCAGGCGGGCGCAACGGCAATCGTTGTCGTGGTGCAACGAAGACGATAGCAGAGAGCCGCACCCGCATCCGCCGTCGGGTGCCCGTGTGAGCCTGCCCACGGGGGGTGCCTGCCTGCACACACACCTTGCGCGGTCGTCACCCAAATCACTACTACGAACTGTGCAAAAGCCCCATTGTTCTCCGTTCTTGTTATAATAGAAAGACAAGAAACGAATGGGGTAGTGCCGTGGGGTTTAGTGTAATCAATGGACAGCGCATCTATGCGCGTGACGAAGGACAGAGCAACGCCCAAGTTGCCCTGCTGATACACGGCTGGTCAAGTTCGTGGTACGCGCTGTCGCCGCTCCTGCCGCTCCTGAGTAAACGCTTCTACTGCCTTGCCGTAGACCTCCCCGGCTACGGCAAGTCGCCGCCCCCTACCCGCCGTATCTCCATCCCCTACTACGCCGACCTGCTTGCCGAACTTGCCCGCCAATATACCGACAACCCGATTGTGATCGTAGGGCACTCGATGGGCGGCATGACCGCCCTTACTATGGCACTGCGCCACCCCGAACTCGTCGAGCGCATGGTGCTGCTCAACCCCACAATTACCGGTCGGCTCTCGACACGCATCACATGGGCAGTCCAACCCATCATCATGCTCGAACGCTTTTCGGTGGCAGGGCGCGTCATCTCCAGCGTCGAGCCACACCTGCTGAACGTCACCGACAAGCTGATGCGCCCCATCTCGTTTGCCGAACGTAGCGGCATCACTGCCCAAGAATACGAGCGGCTACGGGCTGATGCTCGCCGTCGGGGTGAAGGGCGCGTGCGTGCCGAATGCTACCACGCTATGCGTGCCAATGACCTCACCGACAGGCTCCCCGAAATCGAAGCCCCGTCGCTCGTGCTCTGGGGTGCCGAAGACAACACGGTGCCCCTGCGCGACGCGGGCATTGTCGCGGATGAATGGAGCAATGCCGACCTACGGATTATCCCGAATGCGGGACACTGGCCCCACTTTGAAACCCCCCAGATAACCCGCCGCCACATTGCAGCGTTTCTTGGCTTGCCGTTGGTCACGACCCAACTGGACGACGCAAACACCAACAACGTCTACGTCAGTGCCGCCGCCCAGTTTTTGTCCCATTCCGATATTGGCAACGGGCTGACCCTTGCCCAGCGTACCCGCCTCGCCGCGATGTGTAGCATTCGCACCTATTCCGCCGATGAGATGATCACGAAGGCACAGGAAAGCAGCACCGACCTGTATGTTGTGCAAGAGGGCACCGTGCAAGTCTGGAGCGAGCCGGTGATCCTCGACCCGCAAAGTAACGTGCCGTCGCGCCGCGTCGCCACCCTGCTGCCCGGACAAATCACAGGCGAGCTTGCCCTGCTCGATGGTGGGCGACGCAGTGCTAGTTTGCGTGCTGGCGAAGAAGGGGCTACTATACTGGTGTTGCGGCGCAACCAATTGGTCGCCCTGATCAACGACGACCCCCAACTGGGCAATCGCGTGATCTGGAACATTGCGACCTCGCTAGCACTCCGGCTCCGCCTGAGTAACTGGGCAGCCCAACGTGCCCAGATCGAGCAGCAGAAACAGCATACCGCCGAGGCGGAACAACCAACCGTTGCCGAACCACCCAAACAGACCGTCGAAGAGCACGCCACGCCGTAACACTGGCAAACCGCATCACACACACCGAGGGGTCTATGGAACAGACACACACAACGCCGCCCACCAGTATCAGCCACGACCAGCAGAAACGCTGGCTTCCCGTGCTGCTGGCGGGCGACGTGATCACCTTCATTGTTTTTGCGCTTATCGGACGCAGTAGCCACGGCGAAGCCGCCGGACTCAATGCCGTCTTGGAGGTGCTCAAAACCGCCGCCCCGTTCATTGCCGGGTGGCTACTGGTAGCACCGTGGCTGGGCGTGTATCGCCCGCGTCCCGAACGCGGCACGGGCTTCTTTTTGTGGCGGACATGGCTGGCGTGGTTTGGTGCACTGCCCATCGCGCTGGCACTGCGGGCAGTGCTGCTGCAACGCGAAGTCCCTATGTCGTTCGCCATCGTCACCTTCATCGCCAATACCGTCTTGCTGCTGGGCTGGCGTGGCGTGTTCGCGTTGGTTGCCTTCCGCAAAAGCTAGGACCGCAACGCGCCCGACACCGCAACACCATACACACGGCAGTGTCCCCATGCGCCACCGGCGAGTGGGGGCATTCTGTTGCGCCGTCGCACCCAACCTGTGCTATGCTACAAAGGAGGAAGCCTATACACACCGCGAACCGTGAGAGAAGGGACACACGATGCACTATGTCAACCTAGGACGTTCGGGCTTAAAAGTCTCGCGTATTTGTCTGGGCACTATGAGCTACGGCGACCCCGCGTGGCGTGCATGGGTGCTCGACGAAACCACCAGCCGTCCTTTTATCGCGCGTGCCCTCGAACTAGGGATCAACTTCTTCGATACCGCCAATATGTATTCGCTCGGCATGAGCGAAGAGATAGTCGGGCGTGCCCTGCGCGACATGGCACAGCGCGACGAGGTGGTGATCGCCACCAAAGTGTACTTCCCGATGGGCAGTGCCCCGAACCAGAGCGGGCTATCGCGCAAGCACATTTTCGCTGCAATTGATGCGTCATTAACACGGCTCGGTACCGATTATGTTGACCTCCTGCAAATCCACCGCTTCGACCCCGACACACCGATTGAAGAAACGCTCGACGCACTGAACGACGTAGTGACGGCGGGCAAAGCACGTTATATCGGTGCTTCGACGATGTATGCGTGGCAGTTTGCCAAAATGCTCTACGCTGCCGACAAACACGGCTGGCGACGGTTTATCAGTATGCAGAACCACTACAACCTGATCTACCGCGAAGAAGAGCGTGAAATGCTCGCCCTGTGTGCCGAAGAAGGTATTGGCGTGATCCCGTGGAGTCCACTGGCACGCGGCGTGCTGGCACAGCGGCGCGAGCGTGGAAACCACGGCGACACGCTCCGTGCAACCACCGACACCATCGCGCACAAGCTGTACTATCAAGACAACGACTATGCAGTGGCGGAACGGCTCTTCAGCCTTGCCGAACGGCGCGAACTCCCCGCCGCACAGCTTGCGCTCGCGTGGCTGTTGCACCAACCCACCGTGACCGCGCCCATCATTGGTGCCACCAAACTACACCACCTTGATGATGCCGTTGCTGCCCTTGACGTGACCCTCGATGCCGCCGAACTGACCGACCTCGAAGCGTTGTACCAGCCGCACCCAGTCACTGGCGTGGTGCCAGTCCGCACGTAACGCGGTATGGTGCTCGTCATCGTCCACGATGTCGCCACCGTGTGGCGCACGGCGGTCACGCATACCTTCGAGGCACTGCGCCCGCTTGTGGGGGCAACCATCGCCGCCGCAGTTGTACCGCGCTGGCACGGTAGCCCCAGCCTCGATACGGCTCTGGAAGCACAACTCCACACCCACTGCGGCGAGGTGCTGCTCCACGGCTATACCCACCGTGCGGTGTACCCGTGGCACCCGCTCGCCCTGCTGACGGGGCAGGCAAACGAGTTGAGCGGACAGACCGCCGCCGCCGCCGCCGCACGGGTGCAGGCAGGCAAGGCACAGCTTGCCCAATGGACTGCGTTGCCCGTGCGCGGGTTTGTGCCACCAGCTTGGCAGGCAGGTGCCCTGACAACCCCCGTATTCGCGGCGTGTGGCATTCAGTACGTACTGCACTGGAGCCACCTTGCCACGGCGGGCGGGCAGCGCGTGCCCCTGCACAGCTATTCGTGGGACAGTGGGCGCATCGCCGCGCTGGGTATCCTCGGTGAATGGGCAGCGGCGGTGCGCGGTCTGCTGACGCGCCGGGGCGTGCCATGCATTGTGCTGCACCCCGCCGATGTCGCACGGGGCTACCTCACGCGTAGCCTCGCACTGCTGCGGGTGTTGCTCGCCCACGGGCACCAACCCATACTGCCGCAGCAACTTGCCACCCACAGGTCGTATGCACACACTGCTTGACCACACCATGCAGCGACGCGCCACGCAGCTCGCGCAACACCTTGCGCCGCACCTGCCGACGCGGGGTGTCGTGCTGGACGTGGGAGCAGGGACGGGGCACAACAGCCACGCCCTGCGTCGCCAGACTGCCCTGACCTTTGTGGATGCCGATGTCGTGCAGATGCGGGTGCTACCCGGCAACGCCGTGCTCTACGACGGGTTGCGCCTGCCCTTCGCTGACGACACCTTCACGGCGGCATTGCTCGTGTTTGTGTTGCATTATGTCATTGACCCGGCTGCACTCCTGCGCGAAGTCGGGCGCGTCACCAGCGGGGGGGTATTGCTGCTGCAAACCACCTATCGTGGCAGGGTCGGGGCACACGTCGCATGCGGCTATGACTATCTGTGGGGACCGCTCGCCTTTGAGGTGGCGCGACGGCTCCGCTGGGTGCCGACTGACCAGCACGCCATGACCGCCCGTCAGTTTTATACCCGCCAGCACCTAGCCGATGTCGTACAGCAGGCGGGCTTTGTCGCACAACACGTTACGTCGCTCCCGTGGAGGGGCGTGCCGGTTGCGTATGATCTGCTACGTCTCGAACCAATAGCTCTAGCAAAGGACGACTGATGTATTCACCACCGCTTTTCTCGGTGATTATTCCGGCACGCAACGAAGAAGCCCTGATCGGCGCAACCCTCGGCGCGGCACTGGCAGCCGTCGCCCACTTGCACGGCTACCCGGCACATACCTGCCCGCATCTCAGCCAGACCGCCGCCGAGATTATTGTGGTGGACAACCGCAGCAACGACAACACCTGCGCCATCGTGCGCCGTTACGGGCAGCAGTATGGCGTACAGCTTGCCGCATGCCCCGAACTGGGTGCGCCGCGTGCCCGCAACATGGGGGTGCGGCTGGCGCGGGGGCGCGTGCTCGTCTTTGTAGATGCCGATACCTGCATGGAGCGGCACACGCTTACCCGCATTGCCGACCTCGCCGAGCAGGGTTATCAGGCGGGCATCACACGGCTTGCCTCACTGGAAGGCGGCACAACAGCATGGTTCTGGTGGACATTCTGGGAATATGTGCGCCTGCTCCCGTTGGCACGCGCCAAAGCGATGCCTGCACTGATGTTCTGCACCCGCGACGTGTTCGACCGTTTCGGTCCGTTCGACGAAGCGGTAAGCATTGGCGAAGAGTGGCCCATTCTCGCCAGCGTCTACCGCACCGCCCCCCGGCAACTCAGCTACGACCGTAGCGTGACTGGGTGGAGTTCGAGCCGCCGCATGGACATGCAGCCCTTCGGCTACCTGCGGACGTTCGGGAAGTACGTGTGGGCGGTGCTACACCCTAGCGGGCGCGTCGGCTACACCGACCGCCTGCGCCACCACGTCGCGGTGGCACCTGCCGCCGCCCAACGCACCCCCCCCGAATAGCGAACACGGCACCGCTGTGCCGCCACACCCGCCTGTACCCGCAGTTGGGTCAAGTGCTGCACGGCTTGGGCGAACTGCAACGCCGTCAGCCGCACGTCACGCGCCGCATGCTCACGCAGCACCTGCGCGAACTAGAGCGTGATGGCATTGTCCACCGTGAGGTCTACCAGCAGGTACCACCACGGGTAGACTATTCGCTGACCGACCTTGGGCGCACCCTCGACCCCGTGCTGCGGCATTTGCTCGCGTGGGGGCAAGCATACGCCGCGCGACACCCCAACAGCACGCCCGCCGACTAGCAGCAGGGCAGGACGGGGAAGAGACAATGATGTCTGGGGAAAATTGGCGAACAACAGGGGGACGGCAAAGACGGCAAACCAGCCGGAAACCGGAAGCGGTACCAACCGCGCCAACAGTCAGGCGGTGGCACCTGCCGCGTGCCACCGGAGCAGGCGTAGCCCCTCCAGACGCAGCACATCCGGGTAGAGTGCGGTGTAGATGCCACAGTTGGGCGATTGCACGTCATAACGCCCCGTCGCCCGGAACGTCGCCACCGCACACCCCCCCGCGCACCAGAGTTGCCACGGGCAGGAGCGGCACCCGCTCTTGTGCTCCACCGGCAGGTTTTGTACGCCCGTACTACTCTGCTGCACCACAATGAGGGGATCGTGCTGCCACACGTCGGTGACTGGTTCGTCAATCGTCATCTGGCACGCCGCGATGCTGCCGTGCTGGTCAATCACGAGGTAGTTTTCGCCAACCGCGCAGGTGCGGCGGTGGCTCGCGCCCATGTGAACGCGGTCGAGCAGGCAACCAAGCAGGCTGTAACGGGGCGGGTTTGTTGCGATGACCCGATACGCAGCCCGCATGCCAGCAATCAGGCGAGCTTCATCGGCGTGCAACGCGGCGATACTGGTGCCAGTGTCACATTCGCGGTAGAAATTGAGCGTGAAGAAGATGCCATTGTCGAGCAACCACGCCAGCAGGTTGGGCAACCCACCGACGCTATCAGCCGTCACCGTGACAGATACCGTGAGCGGTATGCCCAATTCATGGGCACGCAGCACAGCGGCACGCGCCGCCACAAACGACCCCTGCCCGCCGAGGCGTGGGCGTTGCGCGTCATGGGTGGTGGCATCGCCATCCAGTGAGATCATCAGGTCTAGCCCAAGCTGCTGCACCAGTGCCAGCTTTGCCCGCGACAGCCCGACCCCGTTGCTGAGCAGTACCGCCCGCAACGCGACCCCGGCGGCTACCGCCTGCTGCTCGGCATAGGCGTGGATCGTCGCCACTTGATCCAGCGCGAGGCTTGCCTCGCCGCCCGCGTACTTCAAGGCGACGCGCTGATACCCGTGTAGGCGTGCCGTGCGGAAGACTGCATCCACGGCAGCCAGTGCAGTGCTGGCAGTCATGGCATCGTGCGTCTTATGGACGTAGCAATAGGTACAGCGCAGGTTGCAGTCGTTGGTGACGTGCAGCCACGCAATCAGTTCATCGGGCGGTGCCAAAACAGGCGCGGCTACGCCCTGCGTGTGCAACAACCCAAGATCGTACAACGTATGGGCAGCAACGTGGGCAGCAGGGTCATCGCTGGCAAGCGGACGGGGGGTCGCAAAGTCGGCAAGCAACTGCATGCTCGCCGCGTTCAGCACGGCAACGCGGCTCTGTGACGGGACGAAAACCACCGCGTGCTCATCGTCCAGCGCAAGAGCCTGTAGCTCTCGGTGCCGCTGCACAGGTGTCGTTCCGGCGGGCAACGACGTAGAAGCCACCGGCGCGGTAGCACACGCACAGTTGCAGTCGGTCAGCACGGCAGGAACAGCATTCGGATCGTGCAAGATTCTATAGGACGAAGGAATATCCATAGGTACACATCGAGCCAGTTCTACCATTGAGGTGCGGCAAATGGGTAGAGCCGTCTGCTAGCCTTTCATCACATACAAGAGCGACACCGCTACAAATCCGGTAGGTCGAAGAGCAAATGGTTGTTGATAAACTGTCCGATCTTGCGCTTGCTCCGTTGCAGTGCCCCCTGCCACTGTGCCACCGCCGGTATCTGATAGCCGAGCTGGTCGGCGGGCACAAAGAAGTCGCTAATGGTTGCCTGCTGCGCCGCCAGAAAATCGGCGGGCATGTCGGCAATAAACCGCTGGCACACCTCTTCGAGGGTCTCTTGATCCCGGTGCTGCTCGGCAAACGCATAGATGCGTGCTAATGCCAGCAGCAGGTGCTCTAGTGCGGCACGGTAATCTCGGTCATCGTGCAACAGATAATCGGCACGCTGCAACAGCAACCGCCCACTCACCACCTGTCCATAGGCGTGAGGGTCTTCATGCTGTAAAAGTTCCTCAGCACGCACAATATGCGTCCGTGCTTCGGCGTATGCCCCGCACACATTGGCAAGCATTGCTTTGCTGGCGTGCAGGTCTGCCTCTTTCGTCGCCTTCCCATCAAGCGGCAGGCGCAGGGCTTCATCGAGCTTCGCCCCCGCAACCGCCATGTGGTGCTCGAAGGCAGCGGTATCACCCTGCTGCCGATAGAGCAGGGCGATGCTCCGGTGATAGGTAGCCCAACGGTCGAGCAATTCGGGCAGTTGGCTTTCGTTGGGCGGCAGCAGCGCGTAGGCTTCGGCATAAATCTGGTCTACTTCCCCATCGGGTACGCCCGCCTTACGCATGTATGCCGTGCGAAGTTGCGCCCGCGCCCACCGCACCAGCCCTCTTGCACGGGTATCGTGTACACCGCCCGTTCCCAGCAGGCGTTCAGCTTCTTGCATTGGTCGTTCGGCAGCCAGATAGTCGGTCATCTCAATATCAATCAATGCCAGTGTGTTATAGATGAGCACTTGCCGATAGGCAGGCAAGGCACGCTGCATCGCGGGCTGGCGGAGCATCTGGGCAAGCTGTCGTGACAGTTGCCGTGCCGCGTCGAAGTCGCCGCGTCTTGTATAATCAAACGCAAGATTGTTCCGTGTTTGGGCAAGCGTCACCGTGATGTCGTCATTCAAAATCGCGGATGCAACCACCTGCCGCTGATAGCGTTCAAAGGCACGCAACGCACTGCGACCCGCCGCGAGCGCGTCGTCATAGCGGCTTTGCAGCCCATACAGTTGCCCCAGTGCATTGTAGGCATCGGCAAGGTAGTAGAAGCGACGCAGTTCAAGCAGTTGGTCTGGGAGCGGCGTTTCATCTTCGAGCAGGTGGATCACCACCTTGCAACGATGCTCGAACTGGGGCAGGGTCTCATCTTGGTGGGTCACCACGTCATAGATACGCTTGAGCGCAAGCACAACAAACAGGTATACATCCGGGTAGCTCCGCACGACCGCGACTGTCAGCGCATCGCTCACCGGCGGCACCAACCCCTGCTGCTGGAAGTGGTGCTCCAGCCGTTGTGCCTCGATCCGGGCACGGTCGCGCGACGGCAACGTCTGTAACACCCCGATATAGCGCAGTTGCTCATCGCGCAAGATGCGCTCGACCGTCAAGCCCGAACGGTGCAGCGCATCACGGTAGGGCAGTTCACTACTGCCTGCCACCACTACTTCATAGTTCAGCGTGCGCCAGAACGCATCTGACAGCACAAGGGCAGGGGTGCGCCGCCGCAATTCCAGCAGGCGGTCAATATAGATGGCGTAGGTGTAGTACCCCTGCACCATGTCGCGGGTCATCTCATAGTACATATGGTTCGCCATCGCCCCCAGCAGTGTATCGGTAGGGTCTGCCGTACTGTGCGTGGTCGCCTGTCGCACCGCCGCAGCACTCACACCACAGAGGTAGGCGAGGGTTGGCTCGCGCAGACCAAATGTGTCTGGTTTGCGGCTGGCATCAATCATGGCAAAGATTTCGTCGTGCAAAAACAGTACATCGCCGCTCTGCTTGACCAGCGCAACCTGCGCCAATTGGGTGAGGGTCGCCACATCATAGTCGAGTTCTTCTTGCGCGAAGATCGCCCGCAGTTCGCCCACACGGACACCCCGGCGAGCATAGACCAGAAAGTAGAGACAGTAGGCAATCGTCTGCTGGGGCAAGTTATCATCATCGGCGACTGCTAGCGGGTTGAGGAGCGTCGCAATCAGCCACTCCTCGAAATCCGCCCGACTGATGCAGTCGTGGGGAAGCGGTAGACCGGGGGGAAGCGCGTGCGGCGAGCGGCGCGTTTCGGCGTAGCATGTGAGGAGGAGCGGGCGACCCTCGGTAATCTGCTGGACATAGTGTATGTCTAGCTCGTCGCTATCGGCGTGGGTGCCCAAGTAAGCCCGCAGATACTCGCGGCTGGCTACGGGGTCGGTGAATGGTTGCAGCCGAAAGATCGGCGCGTACAGTAGCCCGCGTGCGGCGAGCCGCTCAACCAGCACGTTGCCACCGCCCCGTAGCGGGCGACCACTGCATAGCACCAGTGTGTGCTGGAGGCGTGGTAAGACACGTTCCATCCAGTCAATCACCAGTTCGGCACCTGAGGTCATCGTCAATGTGGTGTCGTCACTATCGCGGGCGAATGCCACATTGATGAGGGCAGCAGGCGGAGCTTCGAAGAACAGGGTCTCCAGCGTGTCGAAGGCGATCACGAGTGGGTACTGCATTGATAGCGCATTCCAGCCCGCGATGAACGCCGTCCGGATTTGCTCACGTTCTTGCTCGATGCGGGCAGGATTGCGGCTCTCTTGCGCCTGCACATAGCGCGAGTACGCATCATAGTAGTTAGCAAACGCAACCTGTACATCCCCAACCGGCAACCGATGCGCCGGGGGGGTGTCGGGCGTGGGCTGCAAGCCTTCCACCAACCGCCGCTCAATTTCAAGCGGGTCACGGTTTTCGAAGTTGTAGAAGTCAATGAGCGCGGCATAGCGCACCGCATCGCCCCCACTCCCCAAAGCGGAACGTACAATAGCGGGGGTCAGTTGCAGCAACCGCGTTTTGCCTAGCCCACCGCTCCCCTCGAAGTAGAGCACACGACACACGGGGTGTGCGATGATCGCACGGGTTGCCTCACTCAGTAGCGTTTTCGCTGCATCGCGCCCGATATAGCTCGGTAGTCGTTCAAAGAGTTCTGTTGTCATCGCTCGCCCTTGCTCCCCCTCTAGCTGCGCGGATGCGGGACAAGGGTTGTCACCCCTGCCGCCCGCGTCAGCAAATAGCGCACGTTCGGCGCAACGGTGCAACGATGGGTCGTATGCTGATACTGCACCAACCCGGCAGCCTGTACCGCCACCAGCATCTCGTGCATCACTGCGGGGGCAATCGCGTGGTCATACATACGACCCCGCAGTTGTTGCAGCGTGAAAGTTGCGTCATCGGCAGCGAGGTTTGCAATATCAGCGAGTAGCCCACGCACACCACCGGGGTACTGCTCACGGATTAGTGCCAGCGCAGGGACGCTATTCCAGCTTGCGACGGTGCGTTGTTGCAGGGCATTCTCGCGTTGCCGCTGGAGTAACGGCACGCTCGGCGCACCCGCTACCATCTGCTGGCGTAGCACATCAGTCACCGCATCCAACACGCCACTGTCTGCCAGCAGCGCGACGACATCCTGATCGTGGTATAAGCTACTCAGCAAGATGTCACCCGGCACGGCAAGCTCATTCAGCATGGCGAAGAGTTGCCGATGCCACACTGCATACGCATCATCGGCATCGTTCAGCAGCATGGCAGCCGTGGCATAGGCAAGCCAGTCGAGAAATGCCATGGTTACATCACTGGCGGTGCGCCCCGTGCGGACGCGCCCTTCATAGACATGCACCACATGCTGCACGATGGCACGATAGGTTGCCGGGTCGTGCTGCCGTACGTGGTTCTCAAGCTCAACACGCAAACAACGCACCAACCGCTCGGTGGTGTCGCCCGCATAAATATAGCCCACACTGCGCCAGCGTTGCAGCGTCCGCAACAGCCGACTGCGGCTGACCGTGACGGTCGGCGGCAGTTGGGTTGCCACCTCCGGCAGGTTCAACACCTCAAGCATGAGGGTATTGTCGAGCGCACGCAACCAGCCACAGTAGTACAGCAGCGGGTCACTGTCGGGCAACGAATCGAGGGGCAACGCAACCGACGCAGGGACAGCCCAATCAGCACTCGTCTTTTGCAGTTGGCGTTGCACATGCTGCAATGCATCTGGGTAGCACGGCTGGTGCATAAACACGGGCAGCACAGTTTCAGGGATACGATAGCCGCCGTGGTCAGCAAAATAGCGACTTGCCTCGGCAGGCGTGAAGGGGGGCACTTCCTCGACACGACAGCGCTCACGCAGTTGCCAGTGATCCCACGGGAGTTGTGTGCGACTGGCACATACAACCAGCATCGGTTGTTTGCACAAAGGGAGCAAGAACGACGATTGAAGCCACGACCAAGCGGGGAATGTCTGGACATTATCGAGCAAAACGACCAGCGGTTCATCCCTGCCCACCATACGAAATGTGGTGTACAGCCCGACAGGAAGCTCCGCGAGCACCTCGTCGCTGGTGGGGTCGCGCACGACTTCAGGCATCGGGAATGTGGATACTGCTAGCGCGGCGATACTCTCGCGCAGATGCGTGGCAACGCTTGCCAACGGCACCCGTGTGATCATCGAATACCCCGGCGGTCGCCCAAAGTCGAGCAACAGCGTGGGGGTCGTTGGCTCAAACAATGCAACACACTGGTGCAACAATACCGACTTCCCGCTATGCGGAGCACCAATCAGGTTGATGAGCAGAGCAGGCGCACTGGGGGTAGGGCGTAGGCGTGTGATCGACTCAAGGCTTGCGGTTCGTGATACTATGCCGGGTTCATCCCACACGGTACTGTTCCTATCTTCCATTTGTAATGTAGCAAGCGACAGTGCCGAGCAGCACTATCCTCTGCATTCTATCATGTTCAGCATACGGCTTCCAGAACACGGTGGCACGGTGGCGCAGTCGCACGGTGGCGCGGTGGCACGAATGATGAGTTGCCGGGCACACAGCCCTGAGCGCGTTGCACTCGGTTGCTCCTCGGCTGTATCTCGATGGAGTGCTGCACACGCACCAACTCATCGGAGGTGACGGTACAATGGCAATGTGCCCAGAGATACCCAACGATGCACCATACACCGCCGTTCGAGCTGGGTGAGCGGCGCACGTTGCGTGTCGCCAACCTAGCCGGTACTGTGCTCAGCGAAGGAGCAGAGGGGCGGCTCTGGGTAGCCAGTTGCTCACCCTGTAACCAAGGCGACACTTTGCCGTGCCTCTTTGGGGCGCATACCATGCGGCTTGCGGGGCGTTGCGGATCGCCCCGCACCTCCTCAAACCACCGAACATGCACGAAATATCTGGCGAGCACAGTACGCTCGTGTGGGGCAGTGCTCACGCCCAGTGAGGCAGTAGGAGGGTGGAACCCTTTGTGTAGCAGGAATTGCTCGACCGCGAGAGCCATACGCAACCGTTCCATTGGCACGAGGCATGACGACCAAACGATGCTGGTCAGTGATACTGCGTATGGCACCACCGACTACTCCTCACTGCGGCATCTGTTGAACGCAGCGGTGAGTGACCATGCTACATTATGTATACACGACGAACGGGTTGCTGTCTACCACACATGGAAGGACGAGGGGTGGTTATTTCTTCACTGTTGGCGGGCACAGTGCTACAGACGAACGCGGTGGTGGGCTGCCCCGCCACCGCGTGCACATCCTCTATGGCGACTATGGCGACACATACACGAAGGACGAAACCGCACCGCCCCACGTACCGAGAAGACCTACACCTGTATCACAACCATTGTCAGGTCGTCGTGCAGTTCGGCATCACCAATAAACGTGGCAACGGCATCTTTCATATGGTCTAGCATGGCTTGTGCATCGGTCGCAGGTCCGGCGGCGATGATCTGCTCTAGCATGTCGAAGCCCAACCAGTTCCCCGCCGAGTTGCGGGCTTCAACAACCCCATCACTCACGAGGATAACCATCTCGTCGCAGTGGGTCGGCAACGTCACTTCCTGATAATCCTTGTGGATGCTAAAGCTAACCCCCAATGGGATACCACCGACATCTACCCACTCCACCCGCCCATCGTTGCGACGAATGATGGGACTGATGCCACCAGCATTGGCAACCTTGAGTAGCTTGCTTTGGGCACCGCCGTACTCTTCGAGCGGCGGGCATAGCTCGACGTACACAAAGGCGCAATTCTGGCGGCTCGCCCCCGTATATTCCGCCAAGGCACTATCCATCTTCGATAGCAACGCGCTAGGCGAAAGCCCCTGCCCCACCATAGAGCGGAATGCGGTCAGGCTCGCAGCCATCAACAAGGCGGCGGCAAGCCCCTTGCCAGAGACATCACCGACAGCCACGCCGATCTGCGCTTCTTGCAGCAGGGCATAGGCGTACAGGTCGCCCCCGATAATCTGCGATGAAGTCATTGAACACACCACTTGGGGGTGTGTCCAGCGTGGACGCGACGGGGGCAGCAGGTTCTGTTGAATATCGTGGGCGAGCAACAAGTCATTCCGGATTGTCTCCAGATACATACGCTCACGTTCTGCCTGCAAGGTGGCAGTAACATCCAGCCCTGTGTGGATCACCGCATCCACTTCACCACGTTCGCCCATAACGGGCACTGCCTTCCATGTGAGCCATGCCGTGGCACCTTGCCGCGTAGACCATGTACTATCGTAGGTCTGGGTTTGGTACGTCGTACCCACCTGTTCCAGTACTGCCTGTAGCAGTGAACGCTGCCCATCAGCCGCACCGACCTGCCACAGGTATTGCCCCAGCACCTCTTGGCGGTCAAACCCACTTAATAGCTCGCTAGCAACGTTAAACTGCTGAATGCGACCGGCGGTATCGGTTTCAATTACCAGCGTGCCGGAGGTGTCGAGAATTGCATTCATCGTCTCCCGCTCACGGCGCATACGGGTGTAGTTTTGATCCAGCACACTGAACATACGGTGCCCCCCAATGACAATGCCCACCCCAACAACCGCCAGTACCGCCACCTCGATCAGCCGGTCAATCGGTAGCACGGCAGGGGTGAGCGTGGCACTCGTCTGCCAGAGCACTAAGCTGACCAGCAGAACAACGGTTAGCATCACACTTGCGAGGCGCAGTGCGAGCGGTGGTACAAACATTGCTGCCACAATCAACGCAGCATACAAAAAAATCTCACCGTACCCATCCGCACCAAGTAACGCAATGTCTACCAAACCCACCAGCAACAGCAGCAGCACAATACCGATAGCCCCGCCGAGCGAGGGCGACTGTGACGTAAACACTACACGCCACAGCGCGCCCGTGGCAACGACACATACCCCAAGATACGCCCACACCTGAGGTGGAGATAGCGGCTGCTGCACCAGCACCAGCATATGAATAACTGAGACAGCAAGGGCAAAAGTGAGTGCAATTGCCAACCCGCGATACACCCATCGGTTGAATTGTACCCGCCAGATACTGAGCAGCTGACCAGCACCCTGTGTTTTTTCCACCATATGTTTTTCGGCTTGCACGCAACGTTAGAGCTATGGCAGAGTGGCACCATCCGTCGCACTATCGAGCACAACCAACCTACCAGTACCCGTGCCAACCCACCGTTTCGACGGTGCTGCTGCCCACTGACAATAGTCGGTGTACGCTCTCCGATAGTCCCAAACTGGGGATAGATATTGCATTTGCCATCGCAATGGCTTGTTCACCACCTTAGTCATTGTATCACAGGAAACGCAGGAAATCCCCACAGAGTAGAGGGGATGCCCGGCTACCGGATGATGCCGTTCCATCACCATCACTGCTGCAACTGTCACCCATACTAACGGGGAAATCGGCTGTATCTGGCATCAATCGGTTACAGACTCGCGCGGGGTTACGTGTGTACCGCCTGCCATGCGGGGCATACCCCACAATGTAGAGCGAACCGCGCCCCGCAATCTTGGGTGAACCACGCGTCAATCTTGGGTGAACCACGCGGTGAAACAACGGTGTCTTACCGCAGATATTCTGCAAGACCTCTCCGCAAATATTCTGCAATACCCTGATTTTATGGCTTTCTGATGGGTAATAAAGGTATTGGCGCATCGCCCTCCAAGTAGTCGTATTCTTCCCCAACTCAAGGGCAAAATTGACAAGAAAATTGCCCTCCCTGCACTCATTTTCTATTTCTCGTCAAATAGCCTTAAATCGCCTCTCGCACCGTGCCTCTCTCATT
>CAZNQP010000048.1:0-25502 GCA_964575355.1 uncultured Chloroflexaceae bacterium | reverse complement strand
CGCTGTGGGCGTGGTCGTCGCCGTCGCTGTGGGCGTGGTCGTCGCCGTCGCTGTGGGCGTGGTCGTCGCCGTCGCTGTGCTCTGCCGCAACTTCGGCGGCGGCGGGTTCATCTGCACTTTCAGGTTCCTGCTGCGCGGCAGGTGCAGTGCCGCCGCATGCCGCGAAAAAGAGCAGCATCAGTGCCAGCAGCATCGTGTAGGGGGCGTGTCGGTAGCTATTCATCGGGTATCTCTCCTCATTAACATAGGCACGTTTGACATTGACACGGTACGGAGCGTTACGTATGATACCGTGTCTCGGTTGCATAACAGCATAACGATACACAGTATCATATAGTGATAGGCGGTATTTGTCAATCCCAGTTTACTGCTCGTGTGGCAAGGTATCAGGCGCAAAAGAGACCGGGGTGGTGTGCCCCGGTCTAGGTCGTCGCGGAGTACGAGCGTGTTACTGTGCCAGCACCACGCAGCCATAGGGTGCCACAGGCAACGTCAACCCGGCGGCATCGGCGGTGACGGTACGGGCGGGTGCTGCCAACACCGTCGCCGGGTCGGGGGCAGGGGTGGCATGTTCGTGCCACTGGTCGTCACCGCTATCGAGCAGGATGCGCCACGTACCGGGCGCAGCCGGGATGGTCACGTTGCCTGCTGCTGGGCGCGGCGCGAAGAGCACGAGCACGGTCGCAGCATCGGCGGTGGGGGGTTGGCGGTGCAGCACGACTGCCGGTACATCAAGCAGGGTGTGTACCTGTGTATGCTCTTTCGAGAGGTGCGCCAGTGCGGGGGTCGTGGTGCGGAGCGCGATCAGGCTACGATACCACGCCAGCATCACCGCGTGGCTACCAGCCATGTGCAGCGTGTGGTTGAGGCGTGCGCTGGCGAAGGTCGCCTCGGCTTGCGGGTCGGGTGGCTCGCCCTGCGTGGCAGCAAACCCGGCAAACTCGGCTTTGCGCCCCTGCTGCACGGCTGCCACCAGTCCGGGGTCGCCGTGGCTGATAAAATACGGGAAGGGGGCAGGTTCGGCGTATTCCTCGCCCATGAAGAGCAACGGTACAAACGGTGACAGCAACGTCATGGCGGCGGCGAGCTGGCTGGCAGCGAACGGCACGAGCTGTGCCAGTCGTTCGCCGCGCATCCGGTTGCCCACCTGATCGTGGTTTTGGCTGAAGACGACGAACTGGGGTGCTTGAAGATGGGTGGGGGCACGCCCGTGTCGTCGCTGGCGGTGCTGCGAATATGCGCCGCTGTAAATCCAGCCGTCGCGGTAGGCGGTGGCAAGCTGTTCGATGCCGCCGAAGTCGGCGTAGTAACCCTGTTGCTCCCCGGTAAGGAGGGCATGAATGATGTGGTGTACGTCGTCGCTCCACTGTGCGTCGAGAGCAAAGCCGCCATGCTCGTGGCGGTTGAGGAGGCGCGGGTCGTTCTGGTCGCTTTCGGGAATGAGGTAGATGGCGCGTCCCGTCTGGGTGGCGAGGTCGCGCACATGGTCGGCAAGTTCTTCGAGAAAGGGGTACGCCGAGGCATCCATGATCGAGTGAACGGCATCGAGGCGGAGCGCGTCAATGCGGCAGTCGTCCAGCCATTGCAGCGCATTCTGGATGAAGTAGGCACGGACTGGGTCGCTGTCGGCACCGTCGAAGTTGATGGCTGACCCCCACGGTGTGTGGTAGCGGTCGGTGAAGTAGGGCGCGTAGTCCCACAGATAGTTGCCCTCCGGTCCGAGGTGGTTGTACACCACATCAAGGATGACCGCTAGCCCGTGTTGGTGGCACGCATCTACCAGTTGCTGCAACCCACATAGCCCCCCATACGAATGTTGGGTGGCAAAGGGGTACACCCCATCGTAGCCCCAGTTGCGGCTACCGGGAAACTGGGCGACGGGCAGCAGTTCGATTGCGGTCACGCCGAGGTCGCGCAGGTAGGGCAGGTGCGGTATGATCGCCGCGAAGGTGCCCTCTAGCGTGAAGGTGCCAACGTGCAATTCGTACACGATGTAGCGTTCGAGTGGGATACCGCGCCAGTCGTGTGCCTGCCACGCATAGGCGGTATCCACCACTGCCGAGGGGGCATGCACGCCGTCGGGTTGGGCGCGGCTCGCTGGGTCGGGGCGGGTACGGATGTTCGCGCCGTTCTGGAGTTGGAAGAGGTAATGGGTGCCGGGCGGTGCATCGTGTAGGGTCGCGTGCCAGTAGCCATGCTCGTCGCGCTGCATGGGGTGGGTGCGTTGGGTGGGTGCCGTGATGTGCAGGGCAACTTGTTCGCATGCGGGTGCCCATGTGTGAAAGTGGGTTTGCCCGCTCGTGGGGTCATAGTGGGCACCGTGGTGGTAATCGGTTAGGTTCATACAGACTCCTTTGGTTCGGGAGGGGTAGTTATGAGTACTGCCACCGGGAAGTGACGCAGGATGGCGGCGAGGGGGAGTTCGGCGTAATGCTGGTTGGCAGTCGGGGTGAGGGTTTCGCCGGTCAGCAGGTTGGTGAGTGGTTGGTGTAGCTCGGCAGCCGGGAGGGTCAGGGCGGTATTCTGCCACAGCGCACCGTGGGGCATTTGCTCACGGTTCTCGGTCAGGTCTACGATCCAGCGGGGTACCACGACCACCGCGTGGGTGCCGTTGTAGCTACGGGCAAAGGCGATGACATGCTGGGCGCGGGTGCCGGTGGTGTCGAGCCGCACATAGTTACCCAGCCAGAATAGTTCGGCGTGGTGGCGGCGCATCTGCAATATCTGCATCAGAATGTAGAGTTTGGCAGTGCCGTCGCCGGGGTGGTCGAGCAGTTCACGCACCATCGGGATGAGGTTTGGTTGGTCGTGCCTGATGCGTTGCTGCAATGCTTCGAGTTGGGTACGGCGGTGCTGGTAGTCTACGGGGCGGCGGTTGTCGGGGTCTACCAAACTGAAGTCGATCATTTCGGTGCCCTGATAGATGTCGGGTACGCCGGGGGTGGTCAGCAGCAGCACGGTTTGCACAAGGCTATTCAGGTAGCCGTAAAAGGCGATGTGCTGCCGGAAGCTACCCATTTCCACAAGAAAGTTGTTTTTGCGGTTTTTGCCCCGGTCATCGAGGATGCTTTGCAGAAAGTGGTGCATTGCGGCTTCATACTCTTCGTTGGGGTTGAGCCAGTTGGTATGGACTTTCGCCTCTTTGATGGCTTTTTCCATATATGCCGTGACCCGCTCGCGCAGCGTAGCGAACGCTGGCTTGCCCGGTTGCTCGTCATTCCATACGCCGAGGAGCGTTTGATAGAGCAGATACTCGTCGTTGCGGTCGGGGACAGGCTCGGCGTTATCCTCATTGCCCATTTTGCGGGTGGCATTGAGGCGGGCATAGCGTTGCAGTCGTTCGCGCCACAGGGTAGGCACTTCGCTCAATACGTTGAGGCGGGCGCGGACATCGCCGCTCCGCTTGGTATCATGCGTCGAGAGGGTGAGCATGGTCGCGTTCCAGCGTTGCTGGCGGTGCTGGTTGCGCTGGTGGTATGCGTCAAGGTCAAGCCCGAAGTGGTCGGGGTGCCCACCAACTTCGTTGAGCGAGATCAGGCGGTTGTAGACATAGAACGTGGTATCTTCAAGCCCCTTTGCCATCACGGGGCTAGTCAACTGTTGCAGGCGCATCACAAAGTTAATCAGCACGTCCTGCTGGTCGGGGGCGAACTCGTGCAGGTTGCGGAGTGTCAGGGTATCGCGCATGAAACTGATGACACTGCGCGGGAGCGATGGGTTGCGGCGGCTGGCTTCGCGGACTGCCTGCTTGATGTAGCTTTGGTCGCGCTCGCTCATCTTGCCGTCTTCCGTGACATACGTGCGGTAGACCGACATGCACGCGACGATTTCGCGGATAGCGAGTGTCAGGCTGTTGAGAGTGAAGTCGCGGTAGTTGCGGTTGGTCTCGACGATGCGTTCGAGTCGGTAGCTCAATTCGTAGATTTCGCTTGCCAGCGAGATGTTCATAATGCGCTTCTTGGCATTGTTGACCAGCATGGGGTAGCTTGGCTTCTCCTTGATGAAGCTATGGTAGAGGCTGGTGAAGGCACGCTGGTGCTGGCGGTCTACCAGCACGCCGTTAGTGTCGTTGAGGAAGTCGTAGCCGGTGGTGCCATGCACCGTCCAGTCGGTGGGGAGTGGCTCATGCTCGGCGAGAATCTTTTCGGCGACGACGTAGAGCGGGAGCGGCGCAGTGGCACCGTGGTGTGCCATGTGTTGTTCGAGCCATGCCGTGATACGGGCGTGTAACTCCGCCGGGCTGTCGTCGGGGTAGTGGGCGTGCAGGCGTGAAGCGGCGAACGCTACTTGGAGGTTGAGGAAGTACACGGGGGGATTCCACAGCCCGTCGGGGTGGTCAATGCGTAGCCCGCAACGGGGCATATCGTGCAGCAGATCGAAAATGAGCGCGTGGCTTGCCTCGAACACGTCGGGGTCTTCGACGCGCAGGGCGGCAAGCTCGTTGATGTCGAAGAAGCGGCGGTAGTTGATCTCCTCGGCGGCGACGCGCCAGAACGCAAGCCGATATGACTGTTGCTCGATCAGGGCGTGGAGGGGGTCATAGCTGGTGCGGTCGTCAGGGTTGCCATTGAAGAGGCGCAGCGTGTCGGTGATGGCTTGGAGAATGATGGGGTTGGAACTCGTCAACTGGTCGAGTCGCCGCTTGATAATCTCTTTCTCGCGGTTGCGCTCAGCCCGTTCGTCGGGGTTTTCGGTGGTACGGGCGGGCAAGTTGTAGATAGCCGTGAGAATGCTTTGCAGTTCGAGCATATCAAGGTCATCTTCGCCGAGTTCCGCGAGCAATGCATCAAGACGGTGTGCCAAGACGAGATGGTAGGTACAGGGCGCAATGGGGAAGGTGTGATCATAATAGTAGAGGTTGAAGCGACCATGCTCGTAGCGCAGTTGGAGTTCGCCGCGTTCGAGCACATTGCCGTACTGGTCGCCAAGGACGGGTAGCAGCACCTTGTTTGCCAGTACTTGCTTGACCGGGTGCCATTCAATGTCGAAATAGTGCGCGTGCAGCGAAGCGGGACCATTTTCGAGTACATCGTTCCACCACACATTGCGCGGGTCGTCAATGCCCATGTGGTTGGGCACCACATCAAGGATCAGCCCCATAGCGTGTGCTCGTAGCGTAGCACAGAGGGCATCAAAGTCTTCGCGGGTGCCAAGCACGGGGTTCAGTTGGCTGTGGTTGGCAACGTCGTAGCCGTGGCTACTGCCGCTTCGGGGCATCAGGATGGGCGATAGATAACAATGACTGATGCCGAGGGCGCGCAGATATGGCACAAGATCGCGGGCGTGGTGAAAGCCGAAATGCTCGCTCATCTGGAGGCGATATGTTGCAATGGGCGGCGGGTTCTGGGCGATGAGCGTCTGTAGGGCTGCATCGAGTGACTGTTCAGTGGTGTGGGTCATTGCGTCCTTCCTTGGGTGCGCTAGGTGCCTAGTACACCCAATCTCCTGTACCGTGGCGGTGCAAAGCAAACTCCTTTGGTAAGCTACCATATTCGCCGGGGCAGGTCAAATCGGGTTATCCACATTTTGTGTATAGTATGTGGATAATGACACTAAATGTAGGGTATGGATCAGTATCGTGGCATGCTCCGTACAGTGCCTATGATGTTCTATGGTATAATGCTGCATACTGCAACGACTGCACGAAGTATACCAGCCGCAATCGAGGTTTATGCAATGACGCACTAAACGCCAGCCCTCGGTGACAACGGGGTGTGTTTGGTGCGTGATACGCACACACGACAGCGCGATAGACGGTGGTACACAGCGCAAACGAAGAGGATAGACCGGTGTCAGCACCTAAACCTGTGAGCACAGCACTGTCACTTGATGGCTACCAGTTGGATGCAACCTACGATGAGATGTTTGCGACCGATGGGTTGCCCCGCACACAATACGAACCGCTCTTCAACCGTTTGGCGGAGCTGACCCCTGCCATGGTGCGCCAGCGACAGCATGCCGCCGATATTACCTTTATCAATCAGGGTATCACGTTTAACGTGTATGGTCATCAAGAGGGCACCGAGAAAATCTTTCCGTATGACCTGTTGCCGCGTATCTTGACCAGCGACGAGTGGGATGTGATCGAGCGTGGGTTGACGCAACGGATTGTTGCCCTGAACCTGTTTCTCAAAGACCTGTATCATGAGCAGCACATCTTGAATGATAACGTGGTGCCGCGTGTGTTAGTGTACAGTTGTCACCATTTTCGCCGCGAAATGATCGGGTTGCGTGTGCCGCGCGACATCTATGTCGCGGTGGCGGGTATTGACCTTGTGCGTCTGCCGGATGGGAGTTTCGTGGTGCTAGAAGACAACCTGCGCGTGCCGAGCGGTGTCTCGTACATGCTGGCGAACCGTCAGGTTATCAAGAATGTGTTCCCGCGCCTGTTTACCAGCTACAATATTCGCCCGATTGACCAGTATGGGCAGGCATTGCTGGCAACGTTGCGCTCGTTTGTGCCGCATCACCGCAGCAACCCGACGATTGTGCTGCTTACGCCGGGGGTATACAACTCTGCCTACTTCGAGCACACCTACCTTGCCCGCCAGATGGGGATTGAATTGGTGGAGGGGCGCGATCTGCTCGTGCATAACAACGTAGTCTACATGCGGACGACGGCAGGGTTGCGCCGCGTTGACGTGATCTATCGTCGTGTGGATGACGATTTCATTGACCCGCTGACCTTCCGCTTCGACTCGATTTTGGGGGTGGCGGGTTTGATGAACGCATACCGGGCGGGGAATGTTGCGATGGTGAATGCCGTAGGCACGGGGGTTGCCGACGACAAAGCTCTGTACGCCTACCTGCCGCGCATTATCCGCTATTACCTCGACGAAGACCCGATCCTGAAGAATGTCGAAACCCACCTGCTTGAAGAGGAGAGTGCCCGGAAGTACGCGCTCGAAAACCTTGATAAGCTGGTTGTCAAGGCAGTGGGCGAGTCGGGGGGCTATGGCATGCTGGTGGGACCGCACAGCACCTCGCAGGAGCGCGAAGACTTTCGGCGGCACATCCTTGCCAACCCGCGCAACTATATTGCACAGCCAACGCTGCAATTGTCGCGTGCGCCCTGTATTATTGATGGTAAGGTAGAAGCACGCCACGTAGACCTGCGCCCGTACATTTTGTATGGCGACAAAGTGATGATTGTGCCCGGTGGGTTGACGCGCGTTGCGTTGCGGCGGGGGTCGTTGGTGGTCAACTCGTCGCAGGGCGGCGGCAGCAAAGACACATGGGTATTGTATGAGGAGGGCTACTAGATGCCGGTAACTGCCGGGCTGCCGAGCAATCGCACCCAACCGCAGCCGATGCTGTCGCGCGTGGCGGACAGTATGTACTGGATGAGCCGCTACCTTGAGCGCATGGAGCACACCGCACGGTTGCTCGATGTCAACCTGAACCAGATGCTTGACCAAGCCCCCGGCACGGCAGACGAACGCTGGAAGCGGATGCTTGGGAGCCTGCGGATCAATTTGCCCTTGAACCAGCGCGATGTGAGTAAAGTTGTGCGCACGCTGACCTTCGACCGTGACCAGACTGGTTCGATCTTGGCGTGCATTACGGCTGCCCGCGAGAACGCCCAGCAGGTGCGCGAACAGATCAGTACCGAGATGTGGCAGCAGTTGAATCAGCTCTACTTGATGGTGCGGCGCACCAGCAAAAGCCGGGTGCTGCGGACGCAACCGCATCAGTTTTTTCAGCAGGTCAAAGAGGGTGCCCATCTGTTTCAAGGTATCACCGACTCGACGATGAGCCACGACGAGGGATGGCAGTTTATTCAGGTGGGGCGGTCAATTGAGCGGGCGACATCGGTGGCGGCGTTGCTGAACGCGCATTACCGTGCCCCTGACGCGCTCGATTATCTTGGGTGGGTGGGCTTGCTCCGCAGTTGTACGGCATTCGAGGCATATTGCCGCGTCTACACCGCCGATGTGAAGCCGCAGTATGTTGCTGAGTTCTTGCTGCTGAATAGTGAGTTTCCCCACTCGATTAGCTTTGCCGTGAATACGTTGCAGCAACAACTGCAAGCTATTGCGCGTACATCGGGTGCGCGTGCAGTCGGTCGCCCAGAACGGTTGGCGGGGCGGTTGCGTGCCAGCCTTGACTATAGCCAGATTGACGAAATGATGTATAACATCTGTTCGCACCTTGATGCTGTGCAACGGCAGTGTGCCGAAATCCATCTCGCTATCCACCAGGTCTACATTGACTACCCGGTGGGTTCTGTACTGAGCCAGTAACGCTATGTATTACTCAATCCGTCACCTTACCCGCTTTCGGTATACCACGCCTATCACTGAAAGCAATATGCTTGTTCGTATGCGTCCGCGCACCGAGGGTCATCAACGGTGCCTTGAGTTTACGCTCCACACCGAGCCACGCGCCCAAGTCAACCATTTTCGTGATCACTTCGGGAATGTTGTCCACAACTTCAACGTACCGGGGCGGCATGTGCAGTTGGTGCTGACGGCAGAGACGCTGGTGGAAATTGGCGATGTGCCGGGGGTGCCAGAGGCGTTGCCATCGTCGGCGTGGGACGCGCTCGATGCGCTGGAGCCTACCATGATGGACTGGCTCTTGCCCAGCCACTTTGCCCGCTCGTCGCCGCTTCTCGATGCCTACTGCCACGAAATTGCGTGTGATCGGCACGACGACCCGCTCTCGACGCTCCGGCATCTCAACCAGATCATCTATGATACCTTTGCGTATGTGCCCAACACTACCACCGTGGACTCGCCAATTGATGATGCCCTTGAGGTGCGGCGGGGGGTGTGTCAAGACTTCGCGCACATCATGATTACGCTGGTGCGCGGGCTGGGCATTCCGTGCCGCTACGTGAGTGGCTACCTGTTCCACCGCGCCGAAGACCACGACCGTTCGGAGGAAGATGCCACGCACGCATGGATTGAGGCATATCTCCCCGAACTGGGCTGGTTAGGCTTCGACCCAACCAACAACCTCATCGCGCAGGAGCGGCATATTCGGACGGCAATTGGGCGCGACTACGCCGACGTGCCCCCGACCAAGGGGGTGTATCGCGGTTCCGCGACGAGCCAGCTTGATGTGGGCGTGCGGGTGTTGCCTGCCAAGGCACCGCCGCCGATTGATGACGAGGAGTTGCTACCCTACATCGAGTGGTCGCCGCCTGACCCGGAAGAAGAAGAATTGCGTCAGCAGCAGCAGCAGCAGCAGCAGCAAGCGCGGGCGACCCGCGACTAGAGTAGTCCGCCTGCGGCGAACGCCCCCGTAATGCACACCGCGGCAAGTGTCAGCCCTGCCGCCACCTGAAGCGGGGTGTGGTTGCGGGTGCGTACCCGCGCCCAGCCCACCAAGAGCGCACACACCCACAAGAGGATGCCGAGCGGCAGCACATAGATCGTTGCGAGGGTAGCCGTTGTGCCCACGCTGGTGGCGTGGACGCTAATCTTCCAGAACAGGTTGACCACGAAGCCCACCAGCCCGATCACGAGTGCCCCCACAATGAGAACCCGCAAGGGCAACGGTGCCGCCAGCATGTCTAGCACGAACAGGCACAGCACCATATTCACCAGCCCGAAGATGTATAACTCGTGCCGCTGGTGCCGCTGGGACACGTCGCTGTCGCTGTAGGCACCCTGCCGCATGCGCACCGTGAAGAACACGATCCCCGGCACTAGTTGCAGTGCGATGACGAGGCACGCCCACAGCAACCCTTGCAGCCAGCTATCGAGACCAAACAGACCTACCAGTAACACGTTCACGATACTGAGGTAGACCGGGTGAAAGATGCGCGACAAACGCTGGGCGACTTCGTCCAGTCGCCCGTTTAATGGGATGGTGGCAGGTTCGGCGACAATCTTGGGCTGACGATCCATCAGAGGGTTTCCTTCCTGCGCTAGGCTTTACGGGTGGTTGGGCATACCGCGTGGTAACAGTGTACCAGTTGATCGGCGGCGTGTTGCCACTGAAACCGGGCGGCTTGCACGGGACCGGCAGCCCGCAGGGGCGCGGGGTGCGCGAGTGCTTGCCGGATACCGGCGGCGATGGCGGCGGGGCGCGTGGGGTCAACGAGCAGTGCCGCGTTGTTTGCCACTTCGGGCAGGCTGGCAACGGCACTGGTGACAGTCGGGGTGCCGCACGCGAGGGCTTCGAGCACGGGCAAGCCGAAGCCTTCGTACAGCGAGGGGTAGACGAATACGTCGGCGAGGTTGTAGAGGGCGGGCAGATCATCCTCGGCAACGAAGTCGAGGAACAGCACGCGGTTGTGGAGAGCAAGGCGGTCGAGTGTGTCGAAGATCGGTTGGTACAGCCAGCCCCGTTTGCCTGCAATCACGAGCGGGGGTACGTCGGGCATGGTTGCGAGAGCTTCGAGGAGGAGCACCAGATTTTTGCGCGGTTCTAGTGTGCCGACGAACAGCAGGAACCGTGCGGGCAGGTCGAGCCGCGCCCGCACGGGGGCGGTGCTGGCGGCGGTGAGGGGGCGGTATCGCTGGTTTACGCCGGGGTAGATGGTTGTCATGCGCCGGGGGCTTACGCGCAGCAGGCGGGTGACATCGCGTGCCGATGCGTCCGAGTCAACCAGTATGTGATCGGCGCGGCGCACGCTACGCGGCACCACTCGCGTGAGATACCGTTGCAGTCGCGGCGGTGAGCATTCGGGGCGCACCATAAACGTCAGGTCGTGAATAGTGAGGATGGTGCGTGCCCGCGTGGGGGGCAACACAAAGTCGGGAGCATGCACAATGTCGAGCGTGCCCGTGAACCGTTCGGCAGGGAAGGGCACGCGGGCGCGTTGCCAGAAGATGGTGAGCAGACGCGGCGAGAGTGGGATCGGGACGAGGCGCACCCGTGTGGGGAACGCACCGCGCAGGGCGTGCATGGCGTGGACATATGGGCTACTGGGGTCAAGGTTGCCCGCCGCGAAGAAGAGCACAAACTGAATATCGCTACTACGCGCTACCGCAAAGCGGATGAGTTCACGGGTGTAGCGTCCGATACCTGCACCTTGCCATGCTGCTGCCGTGTAGTCAACGCCTACAATCATATGCAGTGTCCGGCTATCTCCGCTTGCTGAACAGATAGAGAATAAACCCGAAAAAGATGATGCTCCAGAAATTGATCAGGCGGTCGAGTAGGGTCACGGCACTGGCAAGGCTAGCGTTGATGAGAAAGAAGGTGGTCAGCACGGCGGTCACGGTACCTTCCACGACCCCTAACCCGGCGGGGGTCAGGGGCAACGCAGTCAGGAGCGAGGATGCCAGTGCCACAAAGATGATGGCGGCGACGCTTAGGCTTTGCAGTTCGGCACCGCCCGTACCCCACGCCAGTGCCTCGATCACGAAGAACAGCCGGAAGCCTTCGAGGAGCCAGACGATGCCTGTCAAGCCGACTAGTTGCGGCAACACTGCCGGACGGAACGAACGGAGCGCGGCTTGCTCGAACTGCCCGTAGACGCGGTGCAGACGCGACGGCATAAAGCGATAGATGACGGGACTGAGCCAGCGCATGCTGGCTAGCCCAGCTAGGATGACGACGACCAACAGGGCACCAAAAATAAACACGATGCGGGTGTTTTCGGGTAGTGTCGTGCCAAAGGTGAACCAGCCCGAAATGACGAGGAAGCCAAACAGCCCCAGCATATCGAGCAACCGCTCGGCGAAGATGGTGCCGAACGTTCCGGAGAATGACACGCCGCCGTTGTGCTTCAGCAGGTAGCCACGGTAGGCATCGCCGAGCTTGGCGGGCACAATGCAGTTGGCAAACCACGACAGGTAGATATATTCCATCAGGGCGGGCAGCGATGCCCAACTCGAACGCCCACCAGCGACGGGAACATCGGCGTTGATGAGGAGCACGCGCCAGCGGATCGCCCGCATGGGGAAGGTGAGATAGAACACTGCAAAGCCCATTAAGAGGAGCCACGGGTTTGCCTGTGCCATGTACTGGACGGTCTGCTCGATATTGATATTGAGACCGCGAAAGACGAACACAATGATGGCGAGCGAGATAGCAAACGAAATGAGTGTGCGCGGGGTCAGAAGCCGCTTCCAGAGCGAAAAGCCTTCCTTTTCGGTCTCGACCTCTGCCGCGAGGTTGGGTGACATCCACGCATTGTCGGGGGTGTCGTCGGGGCGCTCGCCCGCCGTGCTCTTCAGTGACTGTTCATCCTGCATGTGTGTCTGCGCCTGCACCGGCGGCGGCAAGCAACCCCCACACGGCTCCCAACTGCACGCCAAAGTTCAAGACGTGCAGGTTCTCAAAAACATTATGCACCATAACCGCGCCTATAATACCACACCCGCCGATGGTGACGGTCTGCCAGAGCCAACCGCGTGCGTGCTGGGTCGCTTGATATGCAGTATACAGGACGAGCGTGGTGAGGATCAGGTAGGCTGTTAGCCCGATAGTCCCGGCTTCTGCCGCGATGTGTAGATAGTAGTTGTGGGCGTGCCCACGCGAGGTGTACCACGGGTGGAAGGCGTAGGGTTGGGCAATGGTGCCGTCACCCTCGTAGGCGAGGCTGAAACTGCCTACCCCTACGCCAGATACGGGGTTGGTGCGATACATGTCCCATGCGGCTTGCAGGTGTGCCATGCGCTCAACTACCGCAAAGTTGTCGGGTGTGGTTTCAACGTTGCGGACATCGAAGAGGCGCAGGTTGTTGAAGATACTGGTGAAACGCTCTTGGACAGCCCCCGGCAGCACGCCTGCATTGCCGAGCACGACGAGCAGGAGCGCGCCCATTGCTGCCGCCGCGATCCACCGCCCGATCATACGGCGGCGGGTGTTGCTCTGCATCACAAACAGTGCCAGCAGCATGCTGCCGCCGCCCGCGACGGCACCGAGCCAACCACCACGCGACAGGCTGGCATACAGCCCGCCGAGGGTTATCAGGCTGCTGATGCCCCCCACAATGAACAGTACTGCTGCTGTGCGTGACCCGTCGTGGCGGTAGTGCGTGGGGGTGTTGTGGGGGGGAAGCACGCGCCCCCGGCACACCTGCCACACCCGCCAGCCTGCCCCGGCAGTCACGGCAACCGCGAGTCCCCATGCCATGTTGAGGTAGCCCGCGAACGAGTTCGGTTGCCCGATGGTGCCATAGGCGCGGAGGAACGCATCTTCAATGACGAAGCCAGCCGGTCCGGCACTGGTCAGCGACTGGTATAGCCCAACCGCCCCAGAGGACGCGGGGGCAAGCATTACGCAGACCACGACGAACGGCAGGTACCAGTGTGGCGACTGGTGGGCACGCAAGGCGTTGTAGGTGACGAGGTAGACGAGGGCGACGCTTGCCCAGCGTATGGTCTCTTTGATCCCTTCGCTCTGGCTGTAAGCGGTGGTATGCACCGATAGCACGAGTGCCCATAGCAGCAACAGCAACCCCGGCAGGATGAGACCGAGCAGCAACCGTCGTTCGTGGTGTGCCAGTAGCCACAGTGACCAGCAGCCGAGTACGAGGAGCAGGGCTGCCTGCACGAAGCTCACGCCACCCGGTAACACGACGAGTTCTTGGATGGGTACGGCGAGCACAGCCAACCCCACCCCGACAATGGGATGGATGAGTGTCAGGACAAGGGCGGTGCTACCGACCAAGATACCGCCTGCTGCAGGCAGGGGCAGCATCGCCAGTGCCAGCCCCATGGCGCACGCCAGCAAGCCGAGGATGATGGGGCGTGAGTTGTCGGCAATACGTGCAGTCACGTCGTGGTTCCGTTCTGTGCGGTTGGCGGGGCGAACTTAGTAGGCACCGCGCCCTAGCAGGACTGCCGGAATGGTGCGGGCAAGGATGCTTACGTCCATCCCGATAGTCCAGTTTTCGGCGTAGTAAATATCGAGGCGCACCATTTCGTCGAAGGTGGTGTTGCTGCGCCCCAGCACCTGCCACAGCCCGGTCAGCCCCGGCAGCACTTCAAGGCGGCGGCGGTGCCACGGCTCGTAACAGGCGACTTCGTTGGGGAGGGCGGGGCGCGGACCGACGAGGCTCATGTCACCGATGAGGACGTTCCACAACTGGGGTAACTCGTCGAGGCTACTCCGGCGGAGCCAGCGACCCACCCGCGTGACGCGGGGGTCACGGCGTATCTTGAAGAGTGGTCCGTCGGCTTCGTTATACTTGCTCAGTTCGGCTTTCAGCTTCTCAGCATCTTGGACCATGGTGCGAAACTTGTAGCAGGTGAAGAGTTGCCCGTTTTTGCCCACGCGTTCTTGGCGGAACAGTGCCGGTCCGGATGAGTCCAGACGGATGATCAGTGTCAGGAAGAGCGAGATCGGCACGGTGAGTGGTGCGGTGAGCAGGATCAGCCCCATGTCGAGTGCTCGCTTGAAGGCAAGGTTCCAGCCCCGGATAGAGACCTCTTTCAGTTCGAGGAGCGGCACCCCGCTGATGTGCTGCACATCAATGCGGTCAAAGCTGAGGGATGGGAGGTCGGGCGCGATGTGGACACCGACGCGGTGCGTGCGGCAGACCTGCACCAACTGGGGCAGGAGCGCGTGTTCGCTGGCGGGTAGCGCAAGGATAACCTCACGCACCCGATGCGTCCGGATCGCATCGGCGAGATGTTCGACACTGCCGAGATAGGGGGCAGGTGTTTCGTCGGGGGCAAGCGGGTGGGTGCGTTGGTCGAGGTAGCCCGCGAGCCGATAGCCCATGCGCGACTGGGCATAGATGCCCGCCATCACTTCGCGGGCAATGTCGCGCCCACCAACGACGAGCACGCGCTGTTGCCCGATGTTGTGCTCCCACGACCAGCGGCGCAGGGCAAGCAGGCAGGCACGCCAGAGGCTCAGCAGGACGATAATGTTTAGCCCAGCGACGGGGAAGATCAGCCGTGAGTAGTAGAAGGGGCGGTAGAGGAAGACGACTACGATGAGCAGGGCGATACCAATGAGGGTGCTGCTGGTGATGGTGCCGATATAGTCAATCAGGTCGGCATTGTGTGGCTTGCGATACAGCCCGCGTGTCTCGAACAGCACGAGCAGGACGAACATCAAGAGGAGCGTTACGGGGAGGAACGCGCTGAAGGGCACTTGGTTGACGGTGGCAACTTCGCGGAAGATTTGCTCGAAGGGGGGTGCCCAGTCAACCATGTAGCGCATCCAGTAGGCGAGCAGAAAGCCACAGAAGACGAGCACAAGGTCGGCGGTGACAAGCAAAAGATGGGCTACCCACGTCCCACGTAGCGCAAACAGGTTATCGAGCCAGGTTAGCCGGGTTGACCAGATAGCCTGCTTCAAGCTATGATCCATGTATGGGTGCTCCCTGATAGCTGTAGACACATAACGGAGTGTGACATATTTCTCAGTATATGGTTGATAGCTGACCTATTGTAGCACATATCATCCCTGATGCAGCAGAAAGCTGGTTGTCACGGGGTCGTCAGATAGCTATCAGCACAAAGCTGCTATACTGGGGGTGCAATTGTAATAGTGCTGTCACGGAAGCGTTATCATTAGTCGGTGAGGGTGACAGAAGTCGGTAGGGTGGCAGACAACAGCGGAAGAACAGCGCAAGGACTTGGTATGGCAGAACGCACACGCAAGCAGAATAGGACACCTGAGGCACAGACGGGCAAAACAGTGATGATGCCGCGTTATCGGGGTGGTACGAATGTGCCCGCTCCTGCGCTACCCGAACAACGAGCCTACGACAACCCACCGCCCTCGCAACGCCGCCGCCGGGCGACGGCACCGCCGCCAAGCGATGACACTGCCGCGCGGCGCAAGCCAGCGCGAAGGCGTACCCGCGAGCGTACCGCGCCACCGGCGGCGGTTGCCACGAGCCGCCCGAAGCGGAGCCTGTGGCGACGGGTGCGGCTGTATAGCTTGCTGGTGCTGGTGCTGCTGTTCACGGTCGTTGCGGTGGGTGGTGGGCTGTTGCTAGGGCAGGTGGGGAGCGTTGCCGCGGCAGTGGTGGTGCCGGATGTGCGCCCTAGCCCGCCCCTGAACAGTCCGCTGCTGGCTCCGACAACGATCCTGCTGGTCGGGGTGGACGAACGCACTGGCTTTCCGGAAGAGGGCGTGCGGAGCGACACCCTGATGGTAGCGCGGCTGCACCCAGCTAACGGGCGCATCAGCCTCTTGTCTATCCCGCGTGACAGTTTGGTGACGTTGCCGGGGGTGGGCGAAAGCAAGATTAACTATGCCTATGGCTACGGCTATGCCAATGCCGAAGCCTTGTATGGCGCAGGCACCACACCCCAGCAGGGCGGCATGGCATTGGTAGCGCAGACGGTTGAGCAGTTCCTCGGGTTGACCCAGCGCGGCATGCGGATTGACTATGTGGCACAGGTGAACTTCGATGGCTTCATCGGCGTGATTGACGCACTTGGCGGCGTTACCATTGACGTGCCTGCGCCCATCGTGGACTATGAGTACCCCACCGCCGACTTTGGCACGATGGTCGTGGAGTTTGCCCCCGGCGTGCAACAGATGGACGGCACGACGGCTCTTATCTATGCCCGCACACGCCACAGCGACGATGATTTTCACCGGGGGCAACGCCAGCAGCAGGTATTGCAGGCGGTCGTTGGTGCGTTTGAGCAGATGGGTTGGCTAACACGCGCCCAACGCAGTAGTGCTCTGTTTGCCGCCGTGGAGGGGCAGGATGGTGCGCCGCGCCCGCTTGTGACGACCATGCCGTTTGACCGCCCCGATGTGTTGCTTGGTCTGCTGTTGCTGGCAAACGGTTTGACATCTGATGATATAGTCCGCGTCCAGATCAACCCGGATACGGTTGCCGTGACTGAGTATGGCTCAGATTTAGTTTGGGACCCCACCGGGGTGCAGCGGCAAGTGGACGCGTGGCTCGCGGCGACAACATCGGCTGAGTAACCTTTTGTGAAAGGTTGTACAAATGGGAGTGGGCTATCGGCATACGCTGATAGCCCAACTTTACCGAAACTTTACACTCCGCTTAATTTCCCCTGATATTCACTGCCTATAATTCTTATAGGCAAAAGGTATACGTTACCGCCCCGGATGCAGCACGGTTGTCTTGGCGTACTGGTGCCAGCACAGTATCTGCTGGCGTGTGTTGCTATCCGGCATATCGGCATACGGCTACCAGAGTCAGGAATACCAAGGGAAGCAAGGAGGTAAAGCATGTCAGATCAGTTTACAGAAGCAAAACTGGAAGAGGCGCGTAAGCAGGCAGAAGCCTTGCAGCAAACCGGGCTGAGCGAAGAACAAGCCGCCGCCTACTGGCGCACCAACATCACGGTGATTGGGAGCCTGTTGGCAGTGTGGGCACTGGTTTCGTATGTGTTTGGCTATTTGCTGGCACAGCCGCTTGTCGGGGTCAGCATTGGTGCGCTCCCGTTCGGTTTCTGGTGGGCGCAGCAGGGGGCGATTGTCGTTTTTGTGCTCCTGATCTTGATTTACGCCCTGATTATGGATCGCGTAGATCGGCAGTACGGGGTAAACGAGTAAGCGTAGCAGGTGACTTGGCGCAATGCAAGTGTGACAACGATGTGACTATAACAAGGAGTTGACGATCAATGAGTGTTGAAGCTATTACCATAACCATGGTGGTTATCACCTTTGGTGCCTACCTTGCTATCGGCTACCTCAGCCGCGTGCGCGACACCAAAGGCTTTTACGTTGCCGGACAAGGTGTACCGGCGTTCGCAAACGGTGCAGCAACGGCGGCTGACTGGATGTCGGCTGCGTCGTTTATCTCGATGGCGGGTCTTATTTCGTTCCGTGGCTTTGACGGCTCGGTGTTTTTGCTGGGCTGGACGGGCGGCTATGTGCTGCTCACGCTGCTGCTGGCTCCCTACCTACGGAAGTTTGGCAAGTACACGGTGCCGGACTTTGTTGGCGACCGCTACTACTCGCAGACAGCGCGGCTGGTGGCGGCGGTGTGCGCCATCTTCATCTCGCTGACCTACGTCGCGGGGCAGATGGGCGGTGTCGGTATCGTGTTCGCCCGCTTCTTGCAGGTCGAAACGTGGCAGGGCATTATCATTGGGATGTTTGTGGTGGCGTTCTTCTCGGTGCTGGGGGGTATGAAGGGTATCACGTGGACACAGGTGGCACAGTACTTCATCTTGATTGTCGCCTTCCTGATCCCGGGGATTGCCATTGCTATCCAGTTGACGGGCAACCCGCTTCCCCCGATTGCCCTAACGACAGGTGACATTGTTGAGCGGCTGAACGGTGTGCAGACTGATCTCGGCTTCACCGAGTATACGGCTCCGTTCCAGAACCAGAGCATGCTAGACGTGATTTTTATTACCATCGCATTGATGGTTGGTACGGCTGGTCTGCCCCACGTTATTGTGCGCTTCTATACGGTGGGGACGGTGCGTGCTGCGCGCTGGTCAGGCTTCTGGGCACTGCTGTTTATCGCTTTCCTGTACACGACGGCTCCGGCGATTGCCGTATTCGCACGCTTCAACATGATCGAGTCGCTGAATGGCAAGACGCTGGAAGAAGTCCGCAACCCTGAAGGCGAAACGCCGTGGTTTGGCAAGTGGGAAGAAACAGGCTTGATTACGGTCAACGAAAACTGGGACCCGGCAGCCCCGATTGACCTGAGCCAGCAGTTTGCTGCCGACGAAAGCGGCGAGGGTGGTGCATTTGCTGCCGCCGAGGGCACCCCAATGGGGCAACTGCTTGGTCCGAACAGCCCGATTACGGTCAACAACGACATCATTGTGCTGTCTACGCCAGAGGTGGCGGGGCTACCCCCTGTCGTGATTGCACTGGTCGCGGCGGGTGGCTTGGCTGCCGCGCTCTCGACGGCATCGGGTCTGTTGTTGGTTATCTCTAGCTCGATGTCGCACGACATTTACTACCGCCTGATCAACCCGAAGGCGAGTGAGCAGCAACGCCTGCTGTGGGGGCGTATCGTCATCTTCGTTGGGGTGGTGGTCGCCGGTCTGATCGGTATCTTCCCGCCGGGCTTCGTCGGGCAGGTGGTGGCGTTTGCCTTCGGTTTGGCGGCGGCGAGTTTCTTCCCGGTTATCCTGCTGGGCATCTTCGACAAGCGCACTAACGACAAGGGTGCCATCGCTGGGATGCTGGTGGGGATTATCTTCACTGGGACGTATATTGTCCTTGACAAGTACGTGCTGCCGACTGGCACGTTGCCGGGTATCACGGGCATTAGCTCGGAAGGGATTGGTACGCTTGGCATGATTTTCAACTTCGTCGTGACCTTCGTGGTATCGCGTGCCACCGAAGCCCCGCCGAAGGAAATCCAAGTCCTCGTGGACTCCCTGCGTGTACCGCGCGGTGCTGGTGAGGCACAGTCACACTAAGCTGTTGCCGAGATACTCACAAACCGAGGAAACATCAGAGGGGGTGCAAGCGCATCCCCTTTGGTGTATACTGGCTAACTAAGGATGGAGGACGAGACAATGGTGTCTATGCCAATAGAGTATTTGCGTGGCTTGAAATGGTGGGGGCAACGTCGCCCAACTGACCTGCCAACTGTTGTTTCGTCGTACCTCGATGCCCCCCTGCCCGAACGCTCCACCCCGTGGCGGGACGTGCCCTATAGTGTGCTGGATATTGAGACGACTGGGCTGAATGCCCGTCGTGATAGTATGCTCTCTATCGGGATGGTAGATATTGACGAAGGGCGCGTGCAACTTGACCGTTGCTGGTACACGCTGCTGCACCCCGGTGATGATGTACAGGTTCCCGCCGAGTCTATTCGCATCCATGGCTTGTTTCATCAAGATATGGTGTCTGCCCGCCCGATCGAAGATGTGCTCTTCGAGTTGCTCGAACGCTTGCGGGGGCGCGTGCTGGTGGTGCATTTTGCTCGCATTGATGTTGATTTTTTAGATGCCGCGTTTCGCAAGCTGTGGGGGGTGCCGTTGCACGGTCCGGCGATTGACACGATGCGGCTGGCACAGATGATTCAGCACAACGACCGCTGGCTGACGGGGCACGATGGCGAGAATGTGGTAACGGCTCTGGAGCCGCTGGCGCGGCAGGCTGGCGTGCCGGTTCATCACCAGCACCACGCGCTCGGCGATGCGATCACGACGGCGCAGCTCTTTCTGGCGCAGGCGGTGCGGCTGGCTGGGTATACCGACGGACGGCTCCGCGATTTGCTCAAGGCGGGAGCGTGCCGCAACTGACAGACAGCTATCAGTCATCTGTCACGCAGCAACGAGTTTCTTACGATTGTCGGTAGCGCATTGCTCTGCTATACTTGCAGCGTAGAAACCTGTAACATCGGGCTACAGGAAACGATAACGTTTGTGAGGAGGCAATGCCATGAAACGATTTATAGCTGGTATCGTCATCGTGATGGCTCTGGGTGTATTGCTAACCCCGGCATTGCAAGTGCTGGCGGCACCACAGTTCGCAGATGACGCATTTGCACGGGTCTGGAACCGCGAAGATCGCGCTGTCTTTGAAGGCGTGAGTGGTCGGTCGTGGACGTGGGGACCGGAAAACCTGACCCCCGGTCTGCGCGAACGCTTTGTGGATGGACAGAACGGTGAGCGGCTGGTGCAGTACTTCGACAAGAGCCGCATGGAAATCAACGACCCGAACGGCAATGAGGCAGACCGCTTTTATGTAACGAACGGGTTGCTGCCGATTGAGATGATGACAGGGCGTATGCAGGTGGGCTTCGAGACATTCGAGCAACGATCCCGTGCCAACATCGCCGCCATCGGTGATCCGGGGAACTTCCCGACTTACGCCGACCTGTCTGTGCTGTACGACCGTGCTGGTAGTTCGCCTGCGACGAGTTTTGGGCGGGCAGTAACCAGCAAGCTGAACACCGACAGTAGCGTTGACCGTAACGGCGAGCGTGACTTCATCAACGACCCGAACACCGTGCTAGTGGCATCGCCGGTCGGGAGCGACTACGGGGTACCGGCAGCGTTTGCGAACTTTATGGTACAGTCCGGCTTCATCTTCGAGAACAACGAATATGTTTCGGGGCAAATCTTCGACCCGCTGTTCGTGTTCGGTCTGCCCGTAACAGAACCTTTCTGGGTGGACGTGACGGTGGGGGGCGAAACGACCCCGGTGCTGTTCCAAGTGTTTGAACGGCGCGTGATTACCTACAACCCGGCGAACGAAGCAGACTTCCGTGTGGAGATGGGGAACGTGGGGGCACACTACTACGAGTGGCGGTATGGCACGCCGAATAACGGCGGCACCCCACCGACGACCGAACCGTTGCCGACGGTAGCACCGACTGAAGAACCCTATCCGGCTCCCTAGGCACACCGCAGAACGAGTAGGCATACACAAGCCCCGCCAGTCTCAACTGGCGGGGCTTACGTGGTGCCAAGGACCGGGCTCGAACCGGTGACCCCAGCTTTTTCAGAGCTGTGCTCTACCAACTGAGCTACCTTGGCACAGCGTTAGCCAAAATTGCTAACAGCGACCATCATAGCACAGTCTGGTCGAGCCTGCAACCACCAATTTGTGCTCGCGGGTTGTGCCAGTTCGCAACGGATGAGCGGATGTATGGGCATCGGGCGATACTGACCACGCAACACGCGTTGGGCTATGTGCGGGAGCACGTGGTCAACTGTTCGTCAGTTACTCGTGAGCATGTGCGGTTGCAGTGGCGGGGTAGGTATGCTATACTCAAGGCTTAGAAAACACGCATGTCAGCGCACTGTGTGTGGTGCGCTGTTCTGTTGTGTGCGATGAAATGATACGATAGATTACGCATAGGAGTTGAAAGACTGTGGCGAACACTCCGTCAGCACGAAAACGCATTCGGACCAATGAGCGCAAACGCATGCGGAATGTCATGTACCGTTCGCGCGTGAAGACCCTGATCAAGAAAGCCGAGCAGGCGGTCTTGAACGAAGCAACACCGGAAGAGCGCGACGCGAGCGTCCGCGAAGCTCTGCGGACACTGGACAAAGCCGCCCGCAAAGGGATATTGCACCCCAACAACGCCGCCCGCCGCAAGTCGCGGCTGGTGAAGAAGTATCACCGGGAACAGGCTGGCGCGAGCAGTGCCGCCTAGCGGTGCGTCGCGCGGGGCATACTCCACTCGTATACGAGCATTTCGAGCGCAACGTCTGCTTGCTGTCGCCCCGTCTTGATGGCGTGGTCGGTGGCGAGCAGGCGGTCGTGAAGTGCCTCTAGCTCCTCAATACGAAAACTACGAAGCTGCTCAAGGGCTTTGCGGACGACAAACGGTTTCTGGCGTAGCTGGCTTGCTATCTCGTCGGGGCGCAGTCGTTCGGCTTGTAGCGCGGCTACGCCGAGCAGAATCCGTACCTGACGCATCAGCATAAAGACAATGTAGGCGGGTGCCTGCCCGTCATCGAGCAAGCCGCGCAAGCCCGCGAGGGCGGCGGCAGGTTGGCGGCTTGCGAGGCTGTCAATGAAGGCGAACAGGTTGCTCTCGCTCCTGTCCGCTATGAGCAGGTCAATCACGTCGGGGGTGACCGTGCCTCCCGTCCCGACGTAGGCGGCAAGTTTGTGTAGCTCGTTCACAAGGGTACGGCTGTCGTTGCCGCTCAACTCGATCAGGTGGGCGGCGGCGGTGCGCGGCAACTTGACGTGCGCGTGCTTCGCGCGGTCTGCCAGCCAGCGGTGCAACTCTGCGCCCTGCAATGGTACACACTCTTGTACCGTGCCATGCTTCTTCAGGTAGGTAAACACGACGTTGCGCTTATCGAGGTCGCCCTGTTCCCAGAAGATTAGGTCGCAGACCGCGGGGACGTTTGGGAGGTAGTCGCGTACTTCTTCGCGCGGTTTGCCCGCCTTCAGGTGCTTGAGCGCGTTGGTGACCACCACCACGCGGCGGTCTGCCAGAAACGGCATTGCCTCACATGCGCGGGCAAGTTCGTCGAGTTTGAGCCGCTTGCCGTCGAGGGTGGTGCTGTTGAAGGGCAGTGCGTCGGCAGGCAACTGCTGCCGGATAGCGGCGATGGCTTCGGCGGCAATAAAATCGTCTGGACCGTAAAACACATAGAGCATACCTTGATTATACACCCGGTGAGGCGGTGGGGGCTGGCGTGGCTGGCATCTGATCAAGGCGTTGCACCACCCCCGCCAGTAGCGTCACGGTTGCTTCGAGCGTGTCGTTCGTAATGGCAGTGGTGACAGCGGGCGGGATGTGCGAGAGCACCGTGGCAACACGATAGCCGTGTGCCAACAGGTAGCTACTACTGGTGTGGGCTTGCCGCCATGTTCCGTCGTGCAGGGTCACGCCGAGCTGACGGGCGGTGGTGTGCAGGTGGTCGTGCAAGAGCGGGTCGGCGCGGTACTGCCCGCGCAAGCCTTCGTGTTGTGCGACGGTAAGGGGGGGTTGGTGGATGCCGGCGATGTGGATGAAGAGCGTGCTATCTGGCTCGAAGGGGTAGCGTGTGAGCAGGTCTTCGATGGCATGGGTGGTGGTCGTGGTGGCACCGAGCGCAACCGCCCATAGCTCAACGTCTTGCAGGTCGGCGATCCGTTCAGTAGTGGCAAGCATTGCCGCCAGTGCGCCGCTCTGTGCGGTGTGGCGGGCGGGGACGGGCTGGGGCGGCAACGTGGCGACACTCAGCCACAGCCAGCCAACGGGCACCAGTTGCGCGATCAGCAGCATATCTGATGCCATATCTGATGTGAGCAACGGCTGGAGTAGTACCAGCAGCACCAGCAGCAGGAACGCGGCAATACGGGTGGTCTGGGCAAAGGGTTGCTGTCCGACATAGCGTCGGAGCCAGTGTTGGCTGGGGGGCGTGTCGAGGGGGGCAAGCAGCACCACCCGCCAGCGTGGGGGGGTGAGGGGCGGCTGATCGGCGGTGGCACTGGCACGGACGGCGACAATGTTTTGGGTGTCGCGGTAGGTCGTCAGGGCGGGTATGCGGGCGATCAGACCATCGCTGACGGCAAGGAGCAACCCGGCAAGCGCGGGCAACAACGCAGCAAGCGGTTGCCACCACGCTAGCACGACGGTGAGCAAGCCGAGCACCGCCAGTAGCATGTAGGTCATGCCGGGGCTAGTCGGGGCTTGAAAGGTGTCGGTGCTGACCCGTAGCCCGACGCGGCGCAACCAACTGCCTGCCAGTGCTGCGGCGCGTGCCTCGTTGACTGAGGTGGCAACCCGTGTACCGGTGTCGGCAAGTTGCGCCAGTAGGTCAATTGGGGCGGCGGTTGGCAGTCGTGTCATGCTCCCCCGCCTACGGATTTGGGTATGCTTCGGGTGTGGGGGTGGGTGTTTCGTCGAGGTTGAACTCGTCATCTGAGACAGTGGGTGTTGGGGTGGGGGTGGGGATAAAGATCGGGGTGGCCTCCGCCTGCGGCACTGTGGTGATCTCTGGAGAGGGAGTCGGCTCTTGAGCCCCAGTGGATGCGGATCCGAGGCTAACCAAGGCTCCAGCAACCAACGGCCACAGCCAGCGATAACGGCGAGGGAAGTCAAGGTAGATCGGGATCTGAGTCATCGATTTGGGGGAGTTCACCGTCAACAGCAAGAAGGAGGCCGCCGACCTCAGCTCTTATGGTAGTCAACGATGGTAGAGATCGCTTGCCATCAGTGGGCAAACCTCAACACCCTGTCCCGCAATCGAGATCCCTGAGGGAGTCGGGAGCTGGGATCATCGTGTTTTAGTCCAGGGAAGACACCTCCTCCTGCTGTGTCCTCTGCTCCAATTCCTCCAAGATCACCCGCATCTCGCTCTGTAGCTGACTGTATTCGGTCCATGCCCCCACCCGCAGCGACTCCTGAGCCTGAGTCCACAATCGCAATGCCTCCTGTACCAGCTCCCGTTCATCTTGATCCGTAATAGATAGATCGGGCAATTCCGTCAGGATCTGCGGAGATGGTTCTGGGAACAACTCCTCCGGCTCCTGCATCTCAGGCTCTCTCTCCGGATCGATCATCGGTTCTCCATCCAAATCTAAGTCCAGATCCTCAGGAAAGAGAAAATTCAAGGCTTCCTGTAACGTGGGCCGCATCACCACCTGATCCTCATAGGCTGCCATGATCCGGGTGAGCTGGGGCAACCGACTCTCCTCCGCTTCAAGATATAACGGCTGCAGATATAACAAGGAATTCTCGATCGGGATCACCAACAAGTTCCCCTGATTGACCCGTGATCCATGTTCATTCCACAATGATAGCTGCTCCGAGATAATCGGATTTTGGTTGATCCGGGCCTCCACCTGTTGGGGACCAAAGATTAGCCGTTGTCGGGAGAATTGATAAACCAAAAGCTTGCCGTAGTTCTCACCATCGCACCGGGCTGCCATCCACGCGATCAGGTTCTGTTTATTGAAGGGCGTATAGGAGGAGAGCAACACGAATTCTGGCTGATCATCATCGGTCTCCGGCAATTGCAAGATCAGATATTGGGGCTGCATGGGCTGACCTTTACCTTCCCGCACCTGAGTTGGGATCTCCCATTGATCCTCTCGGTTATAGAAGGAGACCGGATCGCTCATGTGATAGCTGGCATATTGCTGCACCTGGACCTGAAATAGATCCACAGGATAGCGAATGTGATGTTTCAATTCAGGAGGCATCTCCGATTGGGACTTAAACATATTGGGGAAGATCACCTGATAGGTCTGAATCAACGGATCCTCCGGCT
>CAZNQP010000047.1:17886-25954 GCA_964575355.1 uncultured Chloroflexaceae bacterium | reverse complement strand
TGCCGACGACACCGCCGCGCAGGTACGCACCCTTGCCACTGCCACCGCCGCCTAGCACCCGCCGCACGCAACCACGCCCCAGCCCCACCGCCACCCCGCCAGCCAACGCCCCACCAGACGACGCACCCAACAAGGGGCAGCCACCACGCTGGTGACTGCCCCCTGCACGCTTACCAATCGTGGCAGCGTGGCAACGCGCTACGTCGTGTCAGTCCTCGACGGGGATAATCAGCCCATAGTTCCCATCGTTACGCCGATACACCACACTCACCCGCTCGGTCTGGGCATCGCGGAACACAAAGAAGGTGTGCCCCAGTAGCTCCATCTGCTCAACGGCTTCGTCGCTGTGCATCGGGCGTAGCGTAAACTCCTTCACACGCAGAATGTGGTGCGGTTCCTCCAGATCGCCAACCATGACTGGATCGCTCGACTGTTCGACCGGCGGCAAGTCTGGCTCGACAAAGGCGGTGCCCGTGTGCCGGAGCTTACCCCGCCGCCAGTGGCGGTCTTTGTAGCGGCGTATCTGCCGTTGCAGAACGTCCTGTACCTGATCGGTGGCGGCAAAGAGGTCAGGGGCTGACTTATCAGCGCGGAGAATAACCCCGTGCTCACCGACCATCGTCACCTGCATGCGGTGCGTATCGCCGTTGTCACGGTGGTGCTGGCTGGAAAGCTCAACCGTAAAGCTCTGAATGTCGGGCAGGTAACGCCCAAGTTTGCCCAACTTTTCTTCGATATGCTGGCGTTGGCGTTCAGAAACTTTACCGTTGCGGTTTTTGATGATCATATCCATAGTATCCTCCCGGTGCGCTGCAAAACGGAAATACTTCCGTCACTGTGACCTGCACGCCGTGGCGGATGAACAAAACCACACAGCCACCCCCCGCGAACGGGAAGTGGCTGGTATGTCGTGTACGCTGAATGGCGGTACCCTGAAGGTGCTGCAGGATGCTGCATAGCCATTCTTGCTCCTCATCTGTTCGGTTCGCCAACTTCGCTGTCGGCGCGAGGTCTTTCTATACATTCATTATAACGGTTCGGGCGCGGGGTTGCAACCGGTATGACCGCATTGGTTTGGCACGCCCACCCATGCCACCCATGCCACGCGCACGCCCGCCCATGCCAGCGCGCCCCTACACTGGGGCATTGGGCACCGTCGCGGGGGCGGGCACGACAGCAGGGGCAGCCGACAGCCCCAGCGTCAGCAAGACCTGCAAGATCATCGTGCTATGCGCCGCGAGGTCAGCCCGTGGCATAAACTCGTTGGCACCATACAGGGCACTGCTGCTACGTGCCAGCCCCACCACCGCAGCCGGGACGCGCCGCTTGGCGACGAGCGCAGCCAGCGGCAACGCAAAGGTACCGAGCGGCAGCACCGACGGCGCACTCTTGCTCACGGCAGCAACAGCGGCGCGTACCGTCTGGAGCAAGGGGTTGTCCTCATCGCTCATCGTGGCAGCATAGCCGGGGGTCAAGGTCTTGATATGCACGTCTTCCAAGCCCTTCTCGGCAAGGTGCTGCGTCATCTGGTGTAGCACCACAGCAGGTTGCTGGTCGGGCACCAGTTGAAAATCGAGCGTGGCACTGGCTGCCACCGGGAGCGCGTCCACATCACTCGCCGTCGTCACCCGCAGGTCTGCCACATTGCACGTCGGCAAGGTCGCCTCGGCACGCACCAGCGCAATGTCCTGCATCTCGAAGAGGAAATGCGGCACGCCCCACGCCGCCAACCGCCCGCCAACATCAAGATGCGCCTGATTCAACTGCTGCCGACTGACCACCGCCGCGCCGCTAATATCGTCGTAGAAGCCCGCGATGCGTATGTCTTCGTCCTCGCCTTTGATATGGTTCAGTGCCCACGTCAGCCGCCACAGCGGGTTTGTCACCGACGCGGCAAAGCCGGGGGCAAGGGGGTAGTCGCTACCGTGCGCTTCGAGGCGCACACGCACCAGCCCCTTGCTGCCAAGGTAGACCAACGGCACCCCCTGCACGTTGCATTCGCCCGCGACGGCAAGGCAGGCATCGGCACGCAACAGACCGGGCTGGCTCTCGACGATGTGCAGCAGGTTTTCGCTCCCTGACAACCGCTCACCCTCGGCAACTAGCACCACCCCCCACGGCAACATCTCGCCGCTATCGCGTACCGCCTTGATCGCCGCCAGCAGTGCCGCGAGCGGTGCCTTGCCCTGCGCCACGCCGCGCCCGTACAGCAGGTCGTCGCGCTCGGCAAGCTGGAACGGCTCGTGATGCCACGCCCGCCACGCACCCGGCGCGGGCAAGTCATAGTGGTGGTAACACAGCAGACGGGCAGGGGTACGCCCCTCCAGCGTCGCCACCACCAGCGGCGCACCGTCCGTCGTCAGCAGGCGCGTCTGCATACCTACCTGCTCGCACAGGTCAGCAATCAGGCGGGCAGTCGTGGCAAGCTCATCCGGGCGGGTTGCCCCCGACGGAGCCGCAACCAGACGACGGAGCACCGCCAGCAGGTAATCTGTGTCAATAGCCTGATTGGATCGCGCCTGATCACCCATGAATCGCCCGCCTTCTACTCGCCTTCACGCTATCCACAGTATACCACCGTCCACCCATCAGCCCTGCCTAGCCCGTCGCGTCGTCTGCGACGACACGCTGCACCGCCTGCCACGCCGCCACAACCTGCTCGCGGGTGGCGGCAAGGCTCCCACCATTCTCAATCACGACGGTGGCGTGCCGCACACGCTCGTGCTGCGGCATCTGGGCATCAATACGCTGGTGGGCAACCGCCTCCGACATGCCGCGCGTCGTCATCAGCCGCGCCACCTGTTGCTCACGCGGGCACGTCACCACCCACGTTGCGTCACACACCGTTGTCCAGCCGCCTTCGATCAACTTGATCGCGTCCACCAGTGCAACGTGGCGCGTCGCGGGCGCAACCGGGGGCGTGCGGGCAAGCGCATCGAGCCACTGCTGCACCGCTGCCCGCACTGCCGGATGCACCAGTGCCTCAAGGCGTGCCAACGCCGCCGCATCGCTGAAGACACGCGCCGCGAGTGCCTGCCGATCAAGGTTGCCATCGGGTTGCACCACCCCTGCCCCGAACGCCGCCGCAATCGCGGCATAGACGGGCTGCCCCGGCTCTTGCAACTGGCGCGTCACAGCATCGGCATCCAGTGTGGCAACGCCCAGTTCGGCAAGCATGGCAACTACCGTGCTCTTGCCACAGGCGATGCCGCCCGTCAAGCCAAGCAGGTACACGTTGGCGGGCTTGCGAAAAGGAGGGGGCGGGTTGTTGCTGTCTGCCGCGCTAGGGGCAGCAGTCTGCGTCGTGCGGGTCTGCGTCATATGGTACAACCCGTTCAGTCTGCCATCGCAGCACGCAACTCGACGTACTCCTGCTTCAGCAACGCCGCATCGGTGATGCCACAGCGTTGCAGCAATTCCCCGATCATGGTGGCACGTTCATCGGCATCACGGCGGCTCCACGTCCGCGACTTGATTTCAAGATACGGTCCCGGCTCGGACTGCCCGACGAGCGTGTCAATATTCACCGCAAAATCGGTAGCACGGTAGCGGATACGCCAGCGGCGGCGGTGCTTTTCCAACTCCAGCGTGTGATCCGGGTGGAAGTATTCCCGGTAGAAGCGCAGCGAATGATCTGCTGGGGCAGTGTAGCGTGCCCGCGACAGCAGGATCGCCGACGGATAGTAGAAGCGGTCAGTTTCCTCTGCCATTAGCGTGATCGTATACTTCGGCTCGCGGCGTGCCCCCGGATCAAGGCGATGGTCTTCGCGGATACGCACGCGCCCCCGTTCGCGCTGGGCAAACAAGAAGTAGGTATCGTACTGCTTACGCTCACTCGTCTTCGTGATGGAAATGTCTGGCTCTTGCAGTACTGCCTCGATGCGTGCCACGTCGGCGGCAGCGAGCCGCGCCTTGACCTGCAACTCAAAGATTTCGGCTTGCTCTACACCGCCGATGCCAATAATCTTGTCGAGCAGGTTCTCTTCACGGTTCGCCAGAAAGCGGTCTATTTGGTCAGCAAGCTGCTGTGCCTGTGCCGTAATCGCGCTCACGTCGAGCGTGAGCAAGGCGCGGTCGCGCATCAGGATACGCCCATCCACCAGCGTATCCCGTACATCGGCGGCACGGCTGGTATACACCAGATGGCTGTAGATATTGTCTGGGTTGTAGTGATAGTGGGGCACACTATGCAGATTGTGCAGTTCGACTACGGCAATGTCGGCACGCTTGCCCACCTCAAGCGACCCGACGAGATGATCGAGATGCACCGCCCGCGCCGCGCGGCTCGTCGCCAGCGCGAACGCTTCGCGGGCAGGCATGGCGGTGGGGTCGCCGCTGGTGCCCTTCGGGAGCATCGCCGCCAGCCGTATTTCGCTGAACATGTCCTGATCGTCGTTGCTGGCAGGACCGTCGGTCGCCACCCCCACGTTCACGCCCAGTTCGAGCATACGTTGGTAGGGCGCAATGCCGCTCGCCAGCTTCAGGTTGCTTTCGGGGCAGGGCACCGCCCCCACACCGCGCTCGCGCAACAGCAGCATGTCGTCTTCCGTCGCATGCACACAGTGTGCCGCGATGCACGGCACATCAAAGCCACCCACGCGATCCATATAGCCAATCGGCGTAGCCTTGCGCTGTTCGCGGCTCTCGCGCACCTCGGCAGCCGTCTCCGACAGGTGCGTGACCAGCGGTGCGCCCGTCTCGCGGCACAGGGCGGCAGCCTGCTGGTAAATCTCGTCGGTGCATGTGTAGGGCGCGTGCGGCGCAATCGTCGGCACAATGCGCGGGTGGTCGCGCCATTCGTGCATAAACCGGCGGGCGTGCTCTAGCCCCTCGTCATACGATGCCGCGTCGGGGGTGGGTATCCGCATAACCGTCTGCCCACAGATCGCCCGCATCCCGGCTTCGTCGGCGGCGCGTGCCACCTCGTGCTCGAAGAAGTACATATCCACGAAGGTCGTGGTACCACCGCGCAGCATCTCGGCGCACGACAGCAACGTCCCCACATACGAAAACTCGGCAGTCACAAACTGGCTTTCGACCGCAAATACGTACCCAAACAGCCACACATCCAGTTGCTGTCGGTCTGCCACCATGCCGCGCACGAGACTCATCGGGACGTGCGTGTGCCCGTTGATCAACCCCGGAATGATCGCGCAGTTGTGGCAGTCAATCGTCGTGGTGGCAGTATACTGTGCTTGGAGATCGTCGCTCCTGCCCACCGCAACAATGCTGTTGCCCTGCACCGCTACGCCACCATCCTCGTACAGCGTGCGCTGGTCGTCCATCGTCACAACGGTGCCGTGGAGAAGCAGCACGTCAACCTGTTCGCTCATAGCCGTATCCTTTCGCTCCATAGTTCTTTCTATGATACCATTGATAGACAGAGAATGTGGTAGCATACTATCCAATCACGTCGTAGCCCATAGCCCAGAGAACCGGAAGGGACAGCCTATGCCATCCATCACCCACCTGATGCGCCCGGACATTGCGGAACTCGAACCCTACACGCCCATTGTGCCGCTCGATGTGCTCGCCGCACAACTGGGCATCCCTGTCGCGCAACTCGTCAAACTGGATGCGAACGAAAACCCGTATGGTCCCTCGCCGCACGCGCTGGCTGCGCTCGCCAACGAGCAGCACTACGCGATCTACCCTGACCCAGAGAGCCGCACACTCCGTGCCGCCCTCAGCACATATACCGGGCAACCCGCCGCCAGTATCATCTGTGGCGCAGGTGCCGACGAATTGATTGACCTGCTGGCGCGGCTGTTCCTCCAACCCGGCGACACGGTGATAGACTGCCCGCCCACCTTCGGCATGTACCGCTTCGACACCGCGATCAATGGCGGGCGCGTGGTGAATGTGCCGCGCCGTGCCGACTTCAGCCTTGACCTCGACGGCATCGAGCAGGCTGCCCACGCACACCACGCCAAGATGCTCTTTGTCGCCACGCCCAACAACCCCACTGGCAACGTCACGCCGCCCAGCGAGATTGCCCGCCTGCTCGCCCTACCGCTCCTCGTCGTGCTCGACGAAGCCTACATCGAGTTTGGCGGCGAGACGCTCGCCGGGTGGGTTCACACACACGACAATCTCGTCGTTTTGCGGACGTTCAGCAAGTGGGCAGGGCTGGCAGGGCTACGCATTGGCTACGGCATCTTCCCGCCTGCCATCGCCCGCGAACTGTGGAAGATCAAGCAGCCGTACAACGTCAACCTTGCCGCGCAGGTAGCCGCCCTTGCCGCCGTGCAAGACACACACCACCGCACCACCACCATCCGCGCGATCCTTGCCGAGCGGGAACGGCTGACCGCTGCCCTGCGTGCGTTGCCGTGGCTGCACGTCTACCCCAGCGCAGCCAACTTCGTGTTATGCCGTGTCACGCAGGGCGATGCCCACGCGATTAAGCAGAACCTCGCCCAGCACGGTATCCTCATACGCTACTATGCCAACACCCTGCTCCGTGACTATTTCCGTATCAGTGTGGGCACACCGCCCCAGACCGACACCCTGCTTGCCGCCCTGCACGCCGCCCCGCACGCCGCCCCGCACGCCGCCCCTGAGGATCGTGTGTCGTGACCAGAAGCCTGCCCGCCCTCAGTGCGCCCACCAAGCAACTTGCGGCGATTGTGGGCGTGGTGGGCGGGGTAGTCCTCGCCGTGCTCAAGGTGGTGGTCGGGGTGCTGACCAACAGCCTGAGTATCCTTGCCGAAGCCCTTGATGCCATCCTTGACCTCGTTGCCTCTGGCTTGACCTTCGTGGTAGTGCGCGTCGCTGACCTGCCCCCCGACGACGACCACCCCTACGGTCACGCCCGCGCCGAGAATCTCGGTACCCTCGCACAGGCAGTGCTGTTGACGGTAACGGCAAGCGTCATCCTCTGGAACGCGCTTGACCGCATCTTCTTCAGCCCGGTGATGACCACCATTACTGTCTGGTCGTTCGCCGTAATCGTGGGGTCACTGGTGATCAACGCCGTGCGCGTGCTGCTGCTGCGCCGGGCAGCCCGCGACCACGCCAGCGACACACTTGCCGCTAACGCCGCCAACTTCGCCACCGACATGCTCAGTTCGCTGGTGGTGCTCGCCACGCTCATCCTAATCACGCTTGCCCCCGTGCTCGCACTCCCGGCGTGGCTCACGGTGCGCCTTGACGCGATTGCAGCAGCACTGGTGGCACTGTTCGGGCTGAGTGTGGCATGGCGGCTCGGCAATACCGCCATCCTCGCGTTGATGGACAACATCCCGCCCGACCTCAACCGTACCCTTGCCGCACAGGTTGAGCGCATCCCCGCCGTCGTGCCCGACAGCACCCAGATACGCACGCGCTTCGTCGGGCGGCAACCCTACGTAGACGTGACAGTGGGGATGCCACGCGGGCACACCCTCGAAGAGGCGCACCAGTTGACCGACACCATCGAGGATACCATCCGCGCCGAACTTGCCGCCGCCAGCGTGCTTGTGCATGTCGAGCCAACCCGCCCCCCCGCCGAGCCGCACGCCACAGCCGTCTACTCCGTCGCGCACGAACTGGGGTTGCGCGTCCACAACCTTGACCTCTATCAACTGAGCGACGAACTGCTGGTGAAGGTAGACCTTGAGCTGCCCGGTAGCCTGCCGCTCCAGCAAGCCCACACCGAGTCCGAACGGCTGGAGAAAGCCATCCGCAACGAGTTGCCCGGACACGCCCGCGTCCTCGTCCACCTCGAACCGCGCCGCGATGAGGTGCAACCCGCCGTGCGCTACACCCCCCTCAGCGAAAAAGTTGGCGCGGTCATCCAGTCGTTGCCGGGCTGCGACTCGATCCTCGATGTGGAGACCCTGCTCACCGACCGGGGGGCTGTCGTGACAATCAAGTGCCGCTTCCCCGGCACCACCCCCCTGACCACCGTCCACAACCGCATGGCAACCCTTGAGCATGACCTACGCCGCCTGCTCCCCGACGTGGTAACGATCCAGATTGACCCGGAGATCAGCGACTAGCCGCTAGCTATCGTCTAGCTATCGTCTAGCGATCATCGCGCCCCAACCGCGCCGCTTTCGCGTCTTGCCGTTGCTCGGCAGCCAGC
>CAZNQP010000047.1:0-17786 GCA_964575355.1 uncultured Chloroflexaceae bacterium | reverse complement strand
ATCATCGCGCCCCAACCGCGCCGCTTTCGCGTCTTGCCGTTGCTCGGCAGCCAGCCGTTCAAGGTCATAGTCGTGCATGTCTACGAACTGCATACCCGCCGCCAACGCCGGATGCACCGCCGCAATCTGGCGGTACATTGCCTGCGCCACCGCCCGGTATGCGGGGTGCCCCTGCCGGCTACTGCGTAACTCGCACAAGTGGTACGCCGCTCGCAGATTAATCGTGACACGCCAGCGCACCCGGAACGCAAACGGCACTGCATACTGCGCGGCATCCGGCAAGTCGGCACGGATAGCCTCCACCGCGTCCGCTGCCGTTTCCAGTGCGGCGCGGTACGCATCCGCCACGCCAGCGGCGACCAGTTCGGGCGGCGTGACAGAGCCGTGCTGCACACCATAGGGCTGGCGTTCCTGCGTCAGCATGCGGTGGCGTTGCAGGTCGCGGTATGCCCCCAAGTCTGCCAGCAGGTCAAACGTATAGTACGGCTCTTCGAGCGCACGCCCCGGACGGTGGAAGCGCACACCGCGCTCGCCGATGTACGCGGCAATCACCGCCTCGCGCCGCGCCGTATCCCACGTTGCCACCACTTCCCGGATCACGGCAAGCGGCAGGTCGCTATGCGGGTACAGCATCGCCGCGACGGTGTTCACCTCGGCAGCCGGGTCATACGCCACCAGTTGCACGGCGGGTGCCGCGTGCGTGCTGTCGCCCGTGCTATTGTCTGGATGGGACGGCAACCATTCGTGTGCCTGCGCCGCGACCGCCACACGGCACGCCGCCAGATACGCAGCATAGGCGGCACCGCGTTCGCTCTTCGCCCGCTTGACGAACGCGGGCAGCACCTGATCAAGTTCCTGCTGCATCTGCTGCCCCAACTGGCGCAGTTCGGCGTGTGGCGAAGCTGCCAGTTTGGTCAGGGCATACTCGAACGCCCGCCCGTTGCCATACAACCCGACATTCGTCAGCGTCGCCATCGGCAACAAGCCCCGCAGCAGGTCAAGTGCCCGTGCCCGCGTCGCGCTCCGGTACGCACGCGGGGTGGTCTGTTCGTCGCGCGGGTTGTGCTGCTGCACCCACGCCAGCACGTCGGGCAGCAGGCGGGCATAGGTCGCAAACAACCCATCCATCGCCTGCACATAGCGAGCGGCGTGCGCCGAAGCCATAATCGTCGGCTCGCGGTAATACTGGTAGCGTCCCGCTACCTGCTGGTCGAAGGGCACATAGCGCGTAGATTTTTCGAGCGGCGACAGCCCGATGCGGCTGTCCTCCAAGACCTTCGCCGCCACATTGCTGATCGCCTCGCACGCGATATGCGCCCCGCCCAGTTCTGCCACACTATCATCACCGTAGCCAATCAGCACGCGCTCATAGAATGCCTCGGCACGTTGCGTGGCGGCGGTCACGTCGTCGGCGGTGGCAGCCGGGTTTGCCAACGCAGCCAGCCCCGCCGCGTCATTCTGCAAAAACTCGTCTACCAGCACGTGCCGCAAGCCCTTGCTGCTGCGGCTGTAGCGCGAAAACAATGCCCCCTTGACCACTTCGGGCAGGTTCCGCAGCGCGAACACATGCCCCGTGGTATTGGTCACAAATGGCGCAACGGCGGCAACCTGCGCGGCGGTCAGCGGTTCATAGACGGTGGCGATCTCTTCCTGCATGGCTCTGCCTTCTTTCCCCCTTGGTACCTATGGTTCTGTTCAGACCTTTGATTATCGCACGCCCACGCCAACCCGTCAGGTGCAGCTGCCTGACAATCGTGTGACAACCATGCTATACTGACATATACCATCTTATCGTATGGCAACACAGTGGGATAGGCACACAGCAGAGGCACACGCCATGGCAACCATCAAGACATACCCCACCGCTGACGCACTGGATACCGCGCTGGCAACCGCGCTGGCGGAGCACCTAACGGCAGCTATGGCAACCCACGGAGTCGCCACCCTTGCGCTAGCGGGCGGCTCGACACCGCGCAACCTATACGCCATGCTTGGGCAACCCCCATTCGCCACAGCCCTTGACTGGCAACGGGTACATCTCTTCTGGAGCGACGAACGCACCGTCCCGCCCGACCACCCCGACAGCAACTACCGGATGGTACGCGAACGCCTGCTTGACCACATTGCCATCCCCGCCGCCAACTGCCACCGCATACAAGCCGAGTTTGCCCCCGCCGCTGCCGCCACCGACTACAACCGCGAACTTGCCGCCTTCTGCGCGGCATACCCGCAACGCCCCACCGTGCAGATTGGCACGCACACCGCGCCCGTCATTGATATTGTACTGCTCGGCGTAGGCAACGACGGGCATACTGCGTCGCTCTTCCCCGGCACCACCGCACTCGCCGCCACCGCCGCACCCGTGGTTGCCGTCGAAGTCCCCCAGCACAATACGTGGCGCATCACCTGTACCTATCCGTTCATCAATGCTGCACCCAACGTCTGGTTTCATGTGGTAGGCACCGCGAAAGCCCGCATCGTGCGCGACATCATCGCGGACAATCACCAGCCTGCGGTACTCCCCGCACAAGGCATTCAACCAACGAACGCACCCGCCGTCTGGTGGCTCGACCAACCCGCCGCCGCCGAATTGTCATCAGCAGAAGCGTGATTAGCTCCCCGGTGCGCCGCATTCTGCGCTATAATGTGCGCCATGAACTACCAAAAACCATTGCACCTGCTGACAAGCAGCATCCTGCTCGCATTCGCAGTCGTGGGGCTGTTGCTCGCACTCGCTGCGTGCGGCGATGCCCCCACTGCTGATAGCCCCGCTCCCGGCACCACAACGGATGACGCGGCGACCACCGCCCCCCCCAGTGGCGCGGCGACGGCTCCGACGACTGCCCCACCGCCTACCGTCACAAGCGAACCGGGCGGCGGCAACCTGACGATTGGCACCGCCCAAGATGTCGAGCTACTGCGCCCGTGGCAGCCGCGCAACCGCAGCGAAGAGCAAGCGATAACCATGCTGTATAGTGGGCTGGTCACGCTAGACGACGCGATGCGCCCCCAACCCGACCTCGCCGAACGGTGGGAAAGCACCCCCGATGGTCGCGTCATCACGTTTACGCTCCGCCCCGACCTGCGCTGGCACGACGGCGAAACCCTCGACGGCACCGACGTGCTGTTTACGCTCGAACAACTGCGCTCGCTGCCCATCACGAGCACCGCCCTGCTTGCCAACCTGCGCTACATCTCCGGCATCGGCGTGCCACAAGCCAACACGGTTGTGCTCACCTTGACCGAACGCTACGCGCCCCTGATCAGTGAACTGGCACTGCCCGTGCTGCCGCAACACCTGCTGCAAGACCGCGACCTCGCCAGCACCAACTTCTGGGAGCTACCCATCGGGAGCGGACCGTTCCGCCTTGTCAACCGCACACCGGGGCAGGCAATCATCATGGAGCGCAATACCGATTATCACCGGGGTGCGCCCCTGCTCGACAGTGTAACGTTTGTGGTCACGCCCGACCCACAACTTGCCGTCGAAGCATTGCAGGCGGGCAACCTGCTGCTGGCAGAAGTGCCGTGGCAGAACGCCGCCGCCCTAGAAGACACCCCCAACCTGACAGTGAGCGACTACCCCGAAAACGGCTTTTACTTCGTGGGTTTCAACCTGCGCGACGGGCGACCGTTCGCTGACCCAGCAGTACGGCAGGCACTGGCGGTTGCGCTCGATCTCCCGCGCATCGTCGAAGCCGCCACGAGCGGGCAGGGGCAGGTGATCGCCAGCAGTGCCCTCCCCGGCTCGTGGGCAGACCTGACCGCGCCCAGTGACCGCACCGCCAGTCTAGAAGGGGCGCGCAACCTGCTGAACGAAGCAGGCTGGACGCTCCCCGAAGGCAGCACCGTGCGCCAGCGCGACGGGCAACCCTTTGCGGCGACGCTGGTGGTGCGGGCTGACGACCCGCGCCGCGTCCAAGCCGCCGAAGCCATCGCCGCCACGGCTGGCAGCATCGGGCTACCCATCACCGTCGAAGCAGTCGAGTTCGAGAGCGGGCTACTGCCACGCTATGCGCCGCCCTTCGAGTTTGATGCTCTGCTCGGTAGCTGGCTGAACGGCGCGGGCGATCCCAGTTTTGGCGACAGCATGTACTACGACCCCGACGACTTTAACCTGTTTCATTCCAGCCAGATTGTGCAGAGCGAGAGCGACACCCGCAACACGCGCAACGTCGTTGCCTTCAACGACCCCGAATATGACGCAGCCGCCGAGAAGGTGCGCCAGTTGTACGACCCCGACGAACGTGCCGAGTCGGTGGTTATCACACAGGGGCGTGTTGCCGAACTGCTCCCCTATCTCTACCTGTGGGTAGACCGGCTCCCGGTTGTCCTCAATGACAGCGTGACCACCACCGACGGTCCGGTCGCACACGAGTCGCCGCGCTACCTGTGGAATGTGGAACGCTGGTATGTGCGATGAACCCATTCACCCCCCGCGGGCGTATCGTTGACCCCACCAACTTTATCGGGCGGTGGGGCGAGCTATCGGTGATCTTCGACCAACTCGCCGCCGGGCAACCGGTTATCGTCAGTGGCATGCCCGCCGTCGGCAAGTCATCCCTGCTCACCCACATCGCGCAGTCGGCGGCGATCAACCTCGAACGCCCCGACCTACGCGGCTACTACCTCGACATGGCGGTACTACCCAATGCCGCCACCTGCTACAAGCTGATGACCCGTGCGCTCGGGGGCAGCGGCGACAGCCCCGCCGCACTAGAGGTTGCGCTCCTCGCCACCAGCGATCCCGCCGTGTTCTGCTTCGACAATGCGGGGGCAGCCATTGAAGCCGGGTGGGGTGGCGACCTGCTCGAACGGGTTGGCGCGATGGCACGCACCAGCCTGCAACCCCGCGCCGCTACGCCGCTCCCTATCGAATACCGCCCCGCCGATGCTAACCGGCTCGCGGGCTACGAGTTTCGCATGTATGTGGTGGCGGCAATGGTCGGCACCCCACCGCCGCTTGGTGCGCGGTTTCGCGGCGTAGGGCTGGGGGCGATGACGATGAGTGAGGTACGCCTCTTGACCGAAGCCTACCTCGACGATACCGGCGTGCGGTTCTCGGCACATGACGTACGCGACCTTGCCGACGTGAGCCTTGGGCACCCCGCCTATCTGCAACGCGCCGCCTACCACATGTACATCGGGTACACCCAACCCGGCTACGACTGGCGGGCAGCCTACCTCGCCGAAGCCCGCGAAACGCCCATCGTGGGTGCGCCCCTGCCGCCGCCCGTCTTCGATGGCGAGCGTGTATCGTGGGCACAATCGGCGTATGGCTTCGAGGCACACGCAGCCTACTTCGTGCCGCGCAAACTAGAACTGGGCGACAGCAACGAGCCATTGCGCGTGTTTGCGCCGCCACTCGTCGCCCTTGCTACCTATGTAGTCAGTAACAATGTGTGGCTGGCACTCGCCGCGCTACTGGCAGCAATCGTCATCGCGTGGCTGGTCAGCCGTACCACACCTGCGCGTGCCACCCCCGACGACGACGTAAGTAACGCCGATGCTTGACCGCTGGTTGCGCGTACCCAAAGAACAGATACTGGCGGCACTCGTGCCACCGCTTGAGCGCGTCCACCCCACCACCATCACGGTGGTGGCGGCGGGCGTAGGGCTGGCGGCGGCAGGCGCGGCAGCGGCAAGCCTGTACCTGCCCGCGCTCGGCTTGTGGCTCCTCAACCGCACACTCGACGGGTTGGACGGCACCGTTGCGCGGCGCACAGGCAAGCAGAGCGACATAGGCGGCTACCTCGATATTCTGCTCGACTTTGTGGTGTACGCGGCGATCCCGCTGGGGCTGGCGTATGCGGCGGGCAGTCTGGCGGCGTGGGCGGCAGTGGCGGTGCTACTCGCGGCATTTTATGTCAATGCAGGAAGCTGGCTCTACCTCGCGGCACTACTGGAGAAGCGCAACGCCGGAGCCGCCGCGCAGGGCGAACTAACCACCGTCACAATGCCCCCCGCCTTGATCGAGGGTACCGAGACGGTGATCTTCTACATCGTGTTGCTGCTCTTCCCGGCGTGGCTAGTGCCGTTTGCCCTGACAATGGCAGCCCTCACCCTCTTCAGTAGCGTGCAGCGTGTGTGGTGGGCGGCACGGCACCCCTAAGCCCCGGCACCCCGCCAGCCTGCGCTCCGGCAGGCGCGGCTAGTCATCGGTGGTGGCAGTGGTGGCAGTAGTGGCAGTGGTGTCGTCGGTAGTGGTGGTCGCGGTGGTGCGCCCCGCGGCGTGCATCACGACGCACCCCGGCACCCACTGCCGCCCATCCACTGCCAGCAACCGCTCAGCACCTGCCGGACCCCAGCTACCGGGGGCATACGTCTCAAGCGGCGGCGCAGCATCTGTCTGCCAGCCCGCGATAATCGGGTCAATCAGTTGCCACGCCATTTCAATCGCATCACTCCGAATAAACAGCGTGGCATCGCCGAGTAGCGCGTCAAGCAAGAGCCGCTCGTAGGCTTCGGGGATGCGGCTAAACTCGCAGAAATCACGGTAGTGGAAGGACATATCCACCGAGCGCATCTCGGCGAGCGTGTCAGGTACCTTAGCCTCAAAGCCGAAGTGGATACCCTCATCGGGTTGGATGCAGATGCTCAGGATGTCGGGGTTGAGTTGCTTACCCGGTGGCAACGGGAACAACGTGTGCGGCGGGCGGCGAAACTGGATCGTGACCTCGCTCAGCTTGGTCTTCAGTGCCTTGCCAGAGCGTAGGTAGAATGGCACACCCTGCCACCGCCAGTTATCCACATACAGCTTCAGCGCGGCATACGTCGCAGTCTGCGACCCAGATGCCACCCCCGCACTTGCACAGTAGCCATCATACTGGGCGCGTACCGTCTGGCTCGCCAGCGTCGCCGACGTAATGGGGCGCACCGCCTCAAACACCTTCGCCGTTTCGTTGCGGACTGCGTTGGCATTGAACGACGCGGGCGGCTCCATGGCCACCAGTGCCAGCAGTTGCAGCAGGTGGTTCTGGAACATGTCACGCAGCACCCCCGACGTGTCGTAGTAGCCAGCCCGGTGCCCCACATCCACCGACTCCGCGACGGTGATCTGTACGTTGTCAATGTAGTTACGGTTCCACACCGTTTCAAAGACCGTGTTGCCAAAACGAAAGAAGGTCACGTTCTGGGCGGTTTCTTTCCCAAGGTAGTGATCAATGCGATACACCTGATGCTCGCGGAAGGCACCATGCACCACCTCGTTGAGAGCCTGCGCCGACGCGAGGTCGGTGCCGAAGGGCTTCTCGATCACGATGCGGCGGTCACCGCCATTTTCTGCTGCCAGCCCTGCCGCTTGCATATACTCAATCGCAGTGCTGTAATATTCCGGCGAGGTCGCGAGGTAGTACAGGCGGTCAGCCGCGCCGTCCTCTTGCCCAGCAAGGTGCGCCGCGAGCCGCTCGTAGTCTGCGGCGTGGTCAAGGTTGCCCCGAAAGTAGCTCAAGCACGGCGCAAACTCTGCCCACAGCGCAGCATCGTAGCTGTCGGGCGAGAACTCTTGCACGCCCGCGTGCAACAGGCGGCGAAACTCGGCATCGTCCCACGGGCGGCGGGCATAACCAATAATACGGACCCGCTCTGGCAGGCGTTTCTTGCGGTACAGGTTGTAGAGTGCCGGAATGAGCTTGCGGCGCGTCAGGTCACCCGACGCGCCAAAAATCACCACCGACACCGGACGTTCCGGGTTGCCCATGCGCTAGTTGCCCTCCTGTGGGGGGGTCGGCTCGCTCCGCTTGATCGCGTGCCCACCAAACTGGTTCCGCATTGCCGCCAGCAGCTTGTCACTGAACGGCTCTTCAGTACGCGAACGAAAGCGGTTCATCAGAGCCAGTGCCATGACCGGGGTGGAGACGCTCATGTCAATCGCATCTTTGATCGTCCAGCGTCCTTCACCCGAATCGGGGACGTAGGCAGCGATACCGTCAAGTGTGGGGTTCTCTGCCAGCGCGGCGGCGGTCAAGTCAAGCAGCCACGAGCGCACGACACTACCATGCCGCCACACCTCGGCAATCTGGGCGAGGTCAAGCGCGAACGTATCGTGGCGTTGCATCAATTCGAAGCCCTCGGCGTATGCCTGCATAATGCCGTACTCGATACCGTTGTGTACCATCTTGACGTAGTGCCCACTGCCACTGGGTCCCATGTGCCCCCAGCCCTTATCTGGGGCGGGTGCCAGCGTCTCGAAGATGGGACGCAGGTGCTGCACCGTCTCGGTCTCGCCGCCCACCATCATGCTGTAGCCTTCGGTCAAGCCCCACACCCCGCCACTGGTGCCCACATCCACAAAGTGCAGCCCGATAGCACGGGCTTGTTCGGCGTGGCGTATGGTTTCGTGGTAGTTGCTGTTGCCGCCATCTATCACAATGTCACCCTCGTGCAGCAGTGCGCCCAACTGCGCGAGGGTATCTTCGGTAGGCTTGCCCGCCGGTACCATCACCCACACCACGCGCGGGCGGGCGGTCAGTTTGCTCACCGCCTCTTCGAGTGAGTATGCCCCGCCGCCGCCCGCGGCTTCGAGTTCTTGGGTTGCCTCTGGGCTACGGTTGTAGCCCACTACGCGGTGCCCAGCACGCAGCAGGCGACGTGCCATGTTGCCGCCCATCTTGCCCAGCCCAATCATTGCCAATTCCATGCTGTGTTGTCCTCTCTTGTCTGTCGTGCTCGTCCCTATGCACTCACCAGTGCGCTCAGGCGGCGCAACATCGCCGGAATGTCATCGCCCGCGATGTGCAACCGCAACACGCGGCGCGGCGGCGTGGCAACGCGCAGGGCTTCGCCGTCTCCGAGGGCTTGCGCCAATTGCAGCACCGCAAAGCTCATGGCGGAAGCGTCGCGCCCTGCTTCGTCTGGGATCGGCGCGTCCTGCGGCTTGTCGCTCGTAATCTGCACGAACAACCCGTTGCCGCCATCGCCCTTATGCAGTTGCCCCGTCGAGTGCAAGAAGCGCGGACCATAGCCCGTCGTGACGGCTAGCCCAGTCGCATCGCGCAGGTGCCCCTGCATAGCCTGCAACGCGGCGGTGGTATCGGCGGTCATCGGCACATAAGCATGCACCGCGATGTAGTCGCCGTCGTTGCGTTGCGCAAAGAAGCTCTGCACAGCGGCAGCGAGCGTGTCACCGGTCACGTCGCCATACACGCGCACGCCGTCGGCTTCGAGCGTGGGGGCGGGTTCGGGCAGGTGCCCCTCACTGGCATACGCCTCGATGACGGCACGCGACTGTACCTTCGCCGCCTCGACGTTGGGCTGGTCAAACGGGTTGATACCGAGCCGCCAACTTGCCAGTACGGTGGCTACTTCCCAGCGCATAAACTCGCCGCCAATGTCGTACAGGTCGTGCAAGTTGAACTGTACGACAGGCTGCCCCGCCGCCTGTAATGCGGCACAGTGCGCGTCGAGCGTCGCATTGTCGGCACCCGCCAGCCGCAGGTAGGCGAAGATGCGGTCGTTGCCGTAGGCATCCGGCGCAGCAAGCGGCTCGTCCACGACAGGCAGGATGCCCTTGCCCTCTTTGCCTGTGCTCTCCGCGATCAGTTGCTCTGCCCACGCCCCAAACGCCGCGAGCGGCGGCGACGTGTAGATCGTCAGTTTGTCGTGCCCCTGCATAGCCATGTCGCCCATCACGGCACCGAGCCACGCGCCAGTGTTGGCGGTGCCCGCCGGGAGCTGGCTGTTGTTCTCCAGCATCGCGGCGGCGCGTGCCTGCAATTGCTCCATGTCTACGCCGAGCAACGCCGCAGGCACCACCCCGAACGGCGACAGTGCCGAATACCGCCCGCCAATGTTGGGGTCGCTGAGGAACACGCGCCGGAAGTTGTAGCGAGCCGCAAGGTCATTCAGCTTGCTGCCGGGGTCGGTGATCGCAACGAAGTGTTGCCCTGCCGTATCGGTGCCCACCGCCGCCGCAACATGGTTGTAGCAATACTTGAACAACGACAGCGTTTCGACGGTGCCGCCCGATTTGGTCGAGACAATGTACAGCGTCTTGGTAGCGTCGCTGGTTGCTGCCTGTGCCAGCACCGCGCCGGGGTCGGTGCTATCGAGTACGGTCAGGTCAAGGTAGCCGTCGCGCACGCCAAACGTGAGGCGAAACAGGTCAGGCGCAAGGCTGGAGCCACCCATACCGAGCAACAGCGCGTGGGTATAACCTGCGCTACGTACCTCATCTACAAATGCCGTGATTTCAGGCAACTGTGCTGCAATGGCTTCGGGGGCTTGCAGCCAACCGAGGCGGTTGCTAATCTCGGTGGGGTCGGGCTTCCAGACGGTGTGGTCAATCTTCAGCATGCGCTCGACGACCTGATCGGTTGCCATCTGCTGCACAGTGGCAGCTACCACCGCCGCCGCGTCACCGAGGCTTGCAACCAGCGCAGGCGCGTTCAGGCGGGCACGTTTCGCGTCAATGCCTGCCAGCAGGCTCGCGAACGACGCGGTGAAGGCAGCCACCCCCTCCGCCTGCAACTGTTCGGTGATGTCGTGCAGGTTGATGCCCAAATCGGGCAGACGGGCAACCATGTCGCGTGCCTGATCGCGTTGCTGGTCAATTGTGCGTGCCACCGTCGCATGATCAAGCGTCGCCGCCAGCGTGGCGGGCGGCATCGTGTTGACTGTGTGCGGTCCGATCAGGTTGTCCACATAGAGCGTATCGCTGTATGCCGGGTTCTTGGTGCCGGTGCTTGCCCACAGCGGACGCTGCACCCGCGCCCCCTGTGCGGCAAGGTGCTGCCAGCGTTCGCTCCCAAACCGTTGCTCGAACAGTTCATAGGCAAGCCGCGCATTGGCAACGGCAATCTGCCCCTGCAAGTCGTCATTGCCCGCCGCTTGTAGGGCTGTGTCCACGGCAGTATCTACGCGGCTGACAAAGAACGATGCCACCGATGCCAGCATGCGAATATCGCCACCAGCCGCGAGCCGTTCTTCTAGCCCACGCATAAAGGCATCTATCACGGCATCGTACTGCGACAGCGAAAACAGGAGCGTCACATTGACATTGATGCCCGCCGCCAGCGTCTGTGTGATCGCAGGCAAGCCTGCGGGTGTGCCGGGTATCTTGACCATCAGGTTGGGGCGGTCTACCAGCGCACACAGCCGCTGTGCTTCGGCAACGGTTGCCGCCATATCGTGCGCGAGGCGCGGGTCTACTTCAAGACTCACGTAACCATCTTGCCCGCTCGTGCGTTCATAGACTGGCATGAACAGGTCAGCCGTGCGCCGGATGTCAGCAACTGCCAGTGCCTCAAACACGGCGAGCGCGTCCATGGCGGCGGGCAACTCGCCCAGCTGTGTATCGTAGTCGTCGCTCTGTACAATCGCCTTCTCAAAGATGGTCGGGTTTGAAGTCACCCCCACCACACCCTGCTCAATCAACTGTTGCATCTCGCCATTCTCAAGCATCGCCCGTCGCAGGTTGTCATACCAGACAGACTGCCCCTGTTCAAACATATCGTGCAGTCGCGTCATAATCAGGTCTCCCTTCACTCGTTCGCGCTGGTCACTTCGCCGTTCGCGCTGGTCACTTCGCCGTTCGCGCTGGTCACTTCGCCGTTCACTCCACCACCGGACGACTCGTGTTGGTTGTCGCAGGGTGCGCCGTCAAGCAGCATCGGTATGCTGGAATGCCGCATGCCGCGCCGCGCCCAATAAGCCCGCTTTCTCGTTCAGGATGACCGCAATCGGGATGCGACCGAGCAGGGCACGGAACCGCCCCTTATCCTTAAAACTTTCGAGGAATGTCGGGCTTTGCAGTTGGGGCACAATGCGCGGCGGGATACCGCCGCCAAGGTAGATACCCCCCGTTGCCAGCAACTTCAGTGCCAAGTTGCCCGCTTCTGCCCCCAGAATAGCGATAAACATATCGAGCGTTTCCCGGCAGACTGGGCTGGGGTTCTGCGGGTCTAGCGCACCCTGCATAATGACCGGGGTGGGGTCGTTGGCGGTGGCAAGGGCTTCTGCCACCCACGGCAGTTCGTCCATGAGCCTGCCTTCACGGAAGAAGCGGTAGATGTTGGGAATGCCCGTGCCCGAACACACCCGCTCGTAGCTGACGTGCCCGTACTTGTCCATCAAGAAGTTGAGCATGTCCAATTGAACCAGCGTGCGCGGTCCAAAGCTAGTGTGCCCCCCCTCTGAGGCGTGGCTCCGGTACTGGTGCCCATCCCACGTCAGGTAGGCTTCGCCCAACCCAGTGCCGGGGGCGATCACGCCGACGGGACCCGCCGGGTTGCGCTCGCCCACGTTCAGGATATGGAGGTCGTCTGGCTCAAGCAATGGTACCGACCACGCGACTGCCTCCAAGTCATTGATGAGGGAGACGGCGGGGGTGTGCAGCACATCGCGCAGATGCACCACATCAATCTCCCACGGCAGGTTGGTGATAGTCGCCCGCCCATTGGTGACGGGACCCGCCACGCCGAATGTCGCCGCCGTGATCGGGTTGCGGACAAGCTGCATGCAGTGCGTCACCATGTCGGTCAAGCCGTTAAAATCACTACTACGAAAGACATGTTCTTCAACCGGGGCGTGGAGTCCTTGTTGTTCGTCAAAGAGGGCAATGAAGGTTTTGGTACCGCCCAAGTCGCCCGCTAGGATCATCTGTTCACCTCTGCATTCTGTGCTGTGTACCGGACGAGAAGTGGGGTGTGCGTTTCTTTTGTCCTGCTCTGTAGGTATCATACCGTATTCTGCCAATAATGGGGGCGCAACCCGCCCCGCCCGCCCGTCTGCTCTGATGCTGCGCCGAGTGCATTTTTGCCCGACTTCAGCTATAGTATAGGGGCATACTGCGTCACACTGCACATACCGCATACACCGCAACGGACAAGACAACAGGAGCAACAACCGTGATTCAGTTATCGGGCTTTTTACAAGGGTGGCGATACAACGAGGTGGTACTGGTACTGCTCGTGGCGGTGCTCTCGGTATTGCTCTGGCGCGTGCCCGTCATCGGCTGGGTCTTCTATCCGTTTCACCTCTTCGGCACGTTCGTCCACGAAATAGCCCACGGGCTAGCCGCCATCCTCACCGGGGGCGAGTTCAGCCGCTTCGTGGTCAACCCCGACCGCTCCGGCGTGGCGTGGTCGGCTGGGGGCGTACCATGGATCATCACCAGCGCGGGCTACGTCGGGTGTACGCTCTTCGGCGGCATCTTGATCATACTGGCGGGGCGCAATGTCTCATCAAACCACGTCTTGACGTTTCTCGGCATCCTGCTCGGCATCCTGTGTCTGGTGTTTGTCCGCAACCTGTTTGGCATCTTCGCCGGGCTAGTCATCGCCGGTCTCCTGTTTGCAGCGGGCTACTATTTACAAGCAAACTGGGCAAACTGGCTCCTGCTCTTTCTCGCCGTGCAGGTATTGCTCGATGCCATCAACAGCCTATTCGACCTCGTGCGTATCTCGTCCCGCTCTAACATCCTGACTGACGCGCAGATTATGCAGAACCTCACCGGGCTACCCGCTCCCATCTGGGCTGTTTTCTGGACAATGCTATCGTTTGTGGTGCTGGTCGGTGCGCTCACGCTCGCCTACCGCGACGGAACCCCCACCATTTAGGCGGGGCAACCTCAGGGCAGGTAGGCGGCGCGTATTCGTCCGCTACCACTTCCGGGGGATGGTCACACCACACGAAATAGCGTACACTGAAATCAGACGTGTGTACAATCGCTTATCACTGGAAACGAAACGATAGACCCTATGCAAAACCTGCAAAACCAACAACACGTTGTGTACTATGCGCTGGTGGTGCTGCTGGTGGCAACCCTGCTGCCCAGTGTTACCGCCTCTGCCCAGCAAAACCCCCCCGGCGGCACCGCCAACCCCGACATCGGCGGACCGGGGGTGGTCTTTACGTTTACCGCCACGGGCTTCCGCTCCGGCGAGTTTGTCAACCTGTGGCTGACCCGCCCCGACGGGAGTAGCCAGTCCGTCGGAGATACCCCCGCCACCACCCGCCCCGCCGCCGACAGCACGGGTACCTTGCAGTGGCAATGGTCGCCCAGCGATATCAGCCCCGATGGGCAGTGGCAGGCAGTCGCCCGTGGCGAAATCTCGCGGGTGGTCGTGAAGATACCCTTTCAGGTTGTGACCGGTGTAGGTGACATCCCGCCGTCATCATGGTTTGCCGACCCACCCAACGGACCGCCGAGCACAACCTTCACGTTCGTGGGGCGTAGCCCTGAGTTTATCTTCCGCGAACAGCTCAGTAGCTGGTTCATCCAGCCCGACGGTAGCGTCCTGAACGTTGATCAGGGGATGTCCATTGACCCCAACGGGCAGTTCTTCCGGCTGTGGCGTGCCCCCGACGACGCACAGGGCGGCGAATGGATTTTCCGGGTGGTGGGTATCAGCAGCAACTTTAACATTGACATCCCCTTCCGCATTGACGGTCCGGCGGTGTCGCCCGAAGCCCCACCACCGCCCATCCTGCGCGTCGAGCCGGACATCGCCCGCCCCGGCGTGTCCCTCAGCTTCACGGCGGGCGGCTTTCGCGGTGGCGAAATTGTAACGACATGGCTGGCACGCCCCGACGGGAGCAGTCAGGATGCACTATCCTACACCCGCGCCGATAGTGGCGGGCTGATCTTCTGGGATTGGCAGATACCCGACACCGCCCCGGCAGGCGTGTGGCGGCTGGTCGTGCGCGGCGTGCGGACGGGCGGTCTGCGCGAAATCCCGTTTATCATCGAGCGTGACACCCCACTGCCACCACCACCGCCTGCCGCGGCGGGCGCGGTGCAACCGGCGGTGGGTCTCCCCGACACACGCTTTTTCTTCACGGCGAGCGGCTTTCGCCCCGACGAACTGGTACGCTTCTGGCTGGAAGAACCGGGCGGCGTGCCCTACGAAACCACCAGCGAAATCCGCGCCGATGCAGACGGCAACCTGACATGGGACTGGAAAGCCCCACGCCTCGCCGTAGGTGGGCAATGGGTGATGATTACCCGTGGGCGGCTGTCGGGCACGCGCATCCGCATCCCGTTTACCGTTGAGCCGGTGGCACGACCACCCCAGCAGGGCACCGACCGCCCCGACAACCGCGTCGCGGCGGGCAACAAGATTAACTTCTTCGCCCGTGGCTTCGACCGCAACGAGACCATACAACTGTGGGTCGAGGGACCGAACGGGTACGCCCGCTACTTCCCCGACAACAACGCCGAGGGCGACGAAGGGCTGATCGAATGGGGCTGGACCGTACCCCGCGATCAACCCGCCGGGCAGTATCGCACCGTCGCCCAGAGCTTCCTTAACCGCACGCGCGTCATCATTGATTTTGAAGTAACCCGCGATGAACCCGCCCCCGAAAACACCCCCACCAGTGTCACGCCGGCAAGCGGCACCCGTGGTACCACCTTCACCTTCCGCGCCGAATACAAGCGCGGTGAGCGTGTGAGTTACTGGCTGACCGACCCCGATGGGCGCACCGTCCGCGCGACCAACGAAGGCACCCGCGATCAGGTGGTGGCGAACTCCGCAGGGGTGGCGGTGATCGAGTGGACGGCACCCGCCGACGCGCTACGGGGGCAGTGGACGATGAACACGCGCACCACCGAGCCGAGCAGCATTGACGACGACATTAGTTATGTCATTCCGTTCATCATCGAGTAGCCCAGCGTAACCCAGCGTAGCACGGCGTAGCCGCACAGCGCAGCCGCCCCACGGGAACATCGCAGCACAGCAACACCGAGCACGGGCAAGGGTACACAAGGGCACACTGCACACCAACAAGCCGGGGGCGTGTGCCCCCGGCTGCATCGTAGCTCTGCCCTGTATCTTCCTACCCCTGTACCCTCAGCCGCGCGTGGCACGCACCACCCACGCGGTTGCCGCAGGCAACACCTGCCCCGCCGCGAGCACACTATCTGCCACCCCCGGCACGCGCAGGGCGAGCTGCGTCAGCCGCCCCACCCGGAGCCGGCGCGGGAACTCGCGGTGCCATGCACGGGTATACTGCTGCTCCCATTCGCGCAACGTCAGCTGCCCCGCGAGGTAGCCCACCGTGAGCGGCGCACACAGTTCTGCCGACCGCAACGCCATTGCCATGCCATCGCCACACAGCGGCGGGATCATCGTCACGGCATCGCCGACCCGTGCCACCCCTGCCCACGGTACGGCGGGGCGGTGGGTGTCTATCGGCGCAACTGCCTGCACAGTGGAGGGCACAATGCTGCCACCCGCCAACCGCCGCCGCAGTGCCGGGTTCCACGCCTGCATCGTGTGCAGCATCGCATGGGGCGTATTGCCCGCTTGCCGGAACGCGGCACGGCTGACGAGCAAGCACACATTCACCGCACCATCCTCGACCAAGCCCAGCCCAGTATAGCCCCCCGGAAACAGATACAACTCGACCTGCGGCGGCACGTCCACGCCGCGCATGTGGCACTTCACCCCGACGGCAGTTTCAGCGTTGGGGCGGGTGTGCTGCGCCGCACGCAACCCCGGCGTAGTGTGCCGCCCACTTGCCACCACCACCGCCCGCGTCGGCACTTCGCGCACGCCCGCCGCGTCGCGGAGCGTAACGCACCAGCTATCGCCCACCGTCCCCGTGGGCACATACGATAGCGCAGTGGTGCCCTGCACGACCGTCGCGCCCGCCGCCGTCGCCGCCGCCACAAGGGCGGCATCCATAGCATAGCGGCTCAAGCCCCAAGCCGTACCGGGAAGCGGCGTGTACAGGGTAGTGCCGGTTGCCGTCGTCAGGGTCGCAGCACGCATCGTAGCGGGGGACAGCCGCGCCAGTGGCTCAAGCACACCGAGCGTCTGGAGGCTCGCCTGTGCTTCTGGCGACAGAAACTCGCCGCACACCTTGTGCGCCGGGAGCTGCCGCCGCTCAACGAGCAACACCCGGTAGCCACGCGCCGCCACGTATGCCGCCAGCCCTGCCCCCGCCAGCCCTGCCCCGATTACCACCAGATCATACGGCTGCATTGGCTTGTCGCTCCTGTTGTGTATACTCTTGCGTGTGCTCGTGTGTGTGCTCGTGCTGTGAGCCTGCCAACAACACGAGATAGCGAAACATCGGTCGCCAGCGATACCAGACGATGCCCTGTGCCTGCCACGCCGCGAAGTCCGCCGGACGAAAGCCGCGCCATACCGAGAGGGGCGCGTCGTGGCGAATCATGCGATTGCGCGACAGCACTGCCGTCAGCAGGCGGATCGCCAACCAGCCGAGCGGGTGGCGGTGCAGGTCATTCACGACCACGCCATGGCGAGCGGGCTGCTGCAACGCCCGCACCACGGCGGGCAGTTCGTCGTCGGGGAAGTGGTGCAAAAACAACGCCGCTAGCACCACGTCTACCGTCGTGACGGGGAGGTGCAGCACGTCGCCACACACCACCTGTACCTGCGGCGCGTGCTGCCACAGGCGCGCAGCTTCGGCACACGTCTCCGAGTGGCGGTCGAGGAGGAGTATACGCACCGCGACCCCGCGCCGCCCCGACCACCGCAGCAGCCGCCCGGTGGCATCACCAGAGCCTGCACCGACATCGAGCAGCAGCAGGTGCGCCGGGCACCCCGCACGCCGCCACACCCGCCCCAATCCTTCGCGCGTAATCCACGCCGAGCCGAGCAAGCGGTTGATCCAGCGCAGTTGCCCCAGTGCGCCGGTCAGTTCGGCACCGCCAATGCTGAAGTCATCCATCAGTTCCAGCGCAGTGGTGCGCTGCTGCATGTCGGGCACGCGGTGGGCAAAGAAGCGCGTTATGCTAGGTATGACTGCGTTCACAGTGTCTCACAAGCCACTGCTGCACCTCCGCACGGCTGCTTAGGTCGAAGATGGCGAGCGCA
>CAZNQP010000046.1:0-26040 GCA_964575355.1 uncultured Chloroflexaceae bacterium | reverse complement strand
GGATCGTACGCGTCTGGATGGATGGAGTGGATCGTGCGCTTGACGAGGGCGCGGCAGGTCGCTATAATATCGGGGTACGTGTGCAGCCACTTCGGGGCGTAGCGCAGACTGGTAGCGCACCTGAATGGGGTTCAGGAGGTCGCTGGTTCAAATCCAGTCGCCCCGACCATGCCATGCTGAACGCCCCCCGTTGCTATCGGGGTGGCGTTTCTGGCTTTCGTATGCTGCTGCACATTGTTGCAGTTCGGCATGTTCCATGTTACAATGGCGGGCGAAAGGCAGCAAATAGCTGCACAATACGCATCGCGTAGTAATAGATGAATGCAAAGCGATACAATTCAGTCCTTGCTGCGCGCCCTCGCAGTTGGTATCGTTGCCTGCACATATCATTTCCCGGAAGCCTTTGTAAATGAAGTAAAGAGGAGCCAATGATGGCAACAACCACATTGCAAGCAGCATATAAACAGGCACAACAATTGCTTGAAACGAACGACCCGGAGCGTGCCATCGCTGTGGCTCAACACATCCTTGAGTTTTTCCCGGATAACCTCGAAGCCTATCGTATTCTGGGCGAAGCTTACCTTGCGAGCCGTCAGTTTGACCTTGCCCAGACTGCGCTGCAACGGGTGATTGCATCTGACCCTGAAAGTATCCCGGCTCATTTCGGGCTGGGGCTTGCCTTCGAGCGGCAGGGCAACATGCCCGAAGCAGTGCACGAGTTTGAAAAAGCCCTCGAAATTAAGCCCGATATGCCCGAACTGCGGAGCCAGCTTATTCGCCTCTACAACGAGGCGGAAGGCGGTGATAACGCGCAGTTGCGCCTCACCCGCCCCGGTCTGGCGCGGCTGTATGCGCGGGGGCAGATGTGGGCACAAGCAATTCAAGAGTTCCGCGACTTGCAGGCAGACCACAAAGACCGGCTCGATGTCCATGTTGGGCTTGCCGAGTCGCTCTGGATGGATGGGCAGCACGCAGAGTCGGCAGAGGTGTCACGCGAAATCCTGCAACGTTACCCGCACGCGCTGAAGCCTAACCTGCTGCTTGGCTACTATATGCTGCAAGAAGAGCGCAACCCAGAGGGCGAACGCTACTGGCAGATTGCCCGCCAGCTTGACCCATTCGATACGGTTGCCCGTACCATGTTCAACCCGTTGCCCGATGTGGCAGACCCCGTAACGGAGTTGCCCGAATGGGACGAAGCGGTATGGCAGGAGCAACAACGCGGTCTCGTCGCCGCCGATGCGCCCAGTGCCACCACCGATGCTGATACCGACAACGGGGGCAGCATCAATGTCGCTGGGGCAGGTGCCGCCCTTGCCGCAGGCGGTGCGGCGCTCGCAGCGGGGGCGGCATTGGGCGGTAGCGACACAGATGCCGCCCAGACTGCTGAGGCAGGCGATACCAGCGATCCTAGTATGGATGACTTCTTTGCGGCGATGCCGGGCAACCACGATGCGTCGCCGCCCCCACCTGCTGCGCCCCCCGCGATGAGTGCCGACGATGATGCCTTCCTTGCGAGCCTGCTGGGTCTACCCATGCCTAACAGCACCCCCGAACCGGCACCTGCTCCCGCATCTGAAAGCGATGCCTTTGCCGACGACCTTGGGGTTGCGCCGTTCTCTTTCGATGACCTGACCGCTTCCGACAGCCCGGACGCTGCCGCAGAAGCCCCCGCCATAGGTGATGCCACGCCGCAGGCGGATGACGCGGGCGACGCGGGCGCAAGTGGTGCTGCGGTGGGCGTTGATGATGCCGCATTCGCGCTTGACCTCGAAGGGCTGGATGCCGCATTCCGGGGCGAAGATGTCGCCCCGGCGGGTGATGCCACGCCGCAGGCGGACGACGCGGGCGCAAGTGGTGCTACCGTGGCGGGCGGTGATGATGCTCCCACGCCGTTCTCGCTTGAAGAACTTGGGTTGTCGGCGGACGAAATTGATCAGCTCGGTCTTGGTACCGTTGGTGCCAGTGGAACTGAGGGCGACGCTGGTGCCGCGACCACTGCAACGCCAGACGAGACCTCGGCTCTGTCTGACGAGCCAGCTAAGCCAGATGAGCCAGAAGTTTCGCCGCTGTCGCTGGCGGAACTCGGGCTGTCGCCGGAAGAGATTGCCTTACTCGGTGGTGCGGGTGCTGCGGGCGCGGCAGGCATCGCTGCGTTTGCCGGACAACAAGATGAGGTGAGCGATATGCCCGCCGCCGACGCAAGCGACAACGAAGCTGCTACGCTGGTTGACCCCGACGACGTGGCACCGTTGTCGTTGGCAGAACTAGGCTTGTCGCCCGAAGACATCGCGGCACTCGATGACCTGAGCACGACCGCCAGCCAAGTGAATGCGAGCGACGAAGATGCGCTGGCATTCGCTGACGATAATGCGGTATCGCCCGATATTACCCCCTTCTCGTTCGACTTCGACGACACCACGAGTACTGCCGCGTCGCCCGACGATACGCCACCAACGCCCGATGCAATGGGCATTGAAGGCGTGTCGCCACTGTCGCTGGCAGAACTAGGCTTGTCGCCCGAAGAAATTGCCGCCCTCGATGACCTGAACGCGACCACGGCAGATGCAGTGCCAGCAACTGATGAGGGGCTGATTGCTGATAGCATTGAGCCGTTTTCGTTCGATGACTTTGGTCTAGACGACCTGAGCGACTCAAGTTCGAGCGAAGCGTCACCTTTCGATGCTGCCGCCGCTCGTGATGATGCCTTAGGCGCAGGTGACGATGTGAAACCGTTTTCACTCGATGACCTTGACCTGAGCGACTTGGGGAGCAACCCGATGGAGGGCGACACATTGCCGCCGTCGCTTCAACCCTTCTCGCTTGATGACATATCGCCGGGTGGTTTGGACTCACTAGCTACCAACATGTCGGATATGTCGTTGCCACCTGAGAATGCGGAAGACTCAGAAGACATCTCCAATGCTGGCTTTAGCTGGCAAGTGCCCGCCGCCAAGCCTGCCCCCGATTTTGCAACAGGTGAAGAACCTCCGGTGGAGGAAGCATCGCAGCGTGGTTCGGCATCCATTTTTGCACGGCTGAAGCAACGGCGCGATGCGCTACCGCCAGTCGAGAGTGAGCCGCTCTCAGACATTGAACCCGGTCCGGATGAAATGCGCTTCTTCTCAAACGACGATGTGTCGCTACGTGATGCTGCTGCCGCTGCTGCCGCCGCCGCCGCTGGTCGGGCTGATGAACGGCAGGCTGAGGAAGCGGCAGACGCAGGCGCAACCGACACCACGCAGCCGCCTGCACCCACCGGGGCGACTGCTGGAGAGGTAGAGATGGAAGTTGCGCCGCTCTCGCTCGAAGAGCTAGGGCTGTCGCCGGAAGAAATTGCCGCCCTCAACGAGCTGAATACTGAAGGCACTGAAGGGATAGCGGTAGACGGTATGGGGGCGCGAGACACATCAGACGACGTACCACCTACGCCAGACGAGCCAGCAGAGGTACCGCCTGTTGCTGCCGCGCCAGAACCCCCCGCCCTTGAGCCAGAGCCAGCCGCCGACGAACCTGTGCCCGACGAAGGTGAGCCAGAGATTACGCCGTTGTCGCTGGAAGAGCTAGGGTTATCGCCGGAAGAAATTGCTGCCCTCAACGCGATGAGTGCGGAAGGTGCATCCGGCATGTTTGACGAAACTTTCGCGGACGAGTCAGTTGCTGAGGATGTGCCTGCTGCGGCAGCAGAGCCACCGGTCGCCCCCGAACCGGTCGCCCCGGAACCTGTGACTGGCGAAGGTGAGCCAGAGATTATGCCGTTGTCGCTGGAAGAGCTAGGGCTATCGCCGGAAGAAATTGCCGCCCTCAACGCCGCCAACATGGACATTGATAGTGTCATCCCCGACGCACCGCCCACCGATACGAGTGCCTCATTCGACGAGCTATCGTTCGACGAGCCATCTGCGGCACCTGAGCCGCCCGCCGCGGCAAAACCACAGTCGCTCGCTGACCTTGGGCTAGACTTCTCTGGCGAGGATGGCTTGTCCTTCGATAGCCTGTCTGGTGGTGCGGCAGAGAGCGGCACGGGTGATACGGGTGGTTTCGACTTCGATGATGTTGGGTTACAACCCTTCTCGCTGGACGAGTTGCACCTAACTGATCAACTGCCCGATGGCAGTGGCGGCGATGCGAACAGACTCGGCTTGACGGCGGATGAACTTGCTGGGATGGACTTCGAGCCGAGCGGCTTGGGCGGCGATACCGGTGCCCAGAAGCCCGCCGCACCTACGCCTGTTGACCCAGTGGAACAACTGATTATGACTGGGCGTGAGCAGGGGCAGGTCGAGTTGATGGACATTATCCGGCTTGTAGATAACCCCGAAGAAGAGCCTGAAAAGGTTATGGAGATTGCGTGGCGTATCTACAGCGAGGGCGTGCAGATTTACGACCAAGGTGAAATCCTTGACCTTGAGGCAGAACTAGAAGAAGGCGAAGCCGGTGAAGCCGTTGCCGAATCCCCCACCGCAGCGGACGAACCGCACGTGCAGCCGAGCAGTCCCGCTCGCCCCATTGATGAGCCGCGCGTGACCCGTCAGTTGTCGCCGGATGAGTTGACCGAGGCTGACCCGCCAGTGGTGCCGCTGTCGCTGGAAGAGTTGGGGTTGTCGGCAGATGAAATCGCGCAGTTGGGGCTGGCAGAAGAGGGTGCGATGCCTGCCCCTGCCCCGGAAGCTGAAGCGAGTGCCGAGCCGGACGTTGCGCCGCTGTCGCTGGAAGAGTTGGGGTTGTCGGCGGATGAAATCGCGCAGTTGGGGCTGGCAGTTGACCACGTAACGCCTGAGGCTGACGAAGCCCCCCCGGTGCAGCCTGAGGTGCGGTCAGTGGACTTTGGGTTGACCTCCGACGAACTGGTGCGGTTGAGCAAGCATGCCAAGACATCTGGGGGGAGTGGTGCTATGCCCACCATGCCACCTACCGATACGGGCGGCGCGAGTGGGGCAGGTGAACCTCAGGAAGACATGTTCGACTTTAGTATGGCGGAAGAAGCTGAGGGGCGCGTCGAGCGGACGGCACCGCGCCGCACAGAAAAGGTCGAGGCACCGCCTGCACCGCCTAGCGCAGAAGACCTTGCTTTCGTGCCAGAATCACTTGAGACCCTCGACGATATTTGGGATGCGCCCGTGACCGAGCCAGAGGAAGATATTGGACGGTTGGTGCTGCCGCCGCTCGCGGAACGGCGGCAAGAAGCGACTGGTACTGCTGCACGCTCGCGCCCTGCACCGGCACGCCGCGAACGCGATACGTCCCGCCGTGGGGTTGCCCGTCGCGTAGAAGCCGACCGGGGCGACGAGCGCGACCGCCGTCGCCGCCGCAACCGCGCCGATGAACTGACCGACGCGCCGGCACCCGCGCCCACAGCGGCACCCGTGCCCGCGCCCGTAGCGGCATCCGCGCCTGCGCCCACAGCGGCACCAAGTCCCCAGCCTGCCGAAACCGGCAACGCGATGCTGGACGAGTTTATCAAGCAGGCAAACGCCAACCCAACCAACAACGCGTTGCGCCTTGGGGTTGCGCGGCTTGCGCTGCAAGCGGGCGAACCCGAAGTGGCGATGCAGATGTATCGCTCGCTGGTCACGAGCGGTGACGATCAGGCGGTGGCACTGCTCGTCAGCGACTTGCAGGATGTCATCCCGATGACCAGCGACCCAACGACCGTGCAACGCCTGTATCGCTTGCTCGGCGATGGCTATACCCACCAGAAGCGGTTCCAAGAAGCAATGACCGCTTATACATTTACGCCATAGGCGAGACGCGGTATAATTGTTGAATAAGAGATAAAGTGTGTAGTATTGTAGTAGACAGCACGGGGCTACGTTCTAGCGTGCTGATGCAGGACAATAGACAGTATGAAAGGTTCGGCTATGCGGCGGATCGTTGAAGACCTGATACGGGTTGATGGGGTTATTGGGAGCTTGCTAGTCGGGAAAGATGGGTTGGTGGTTGCCAGTACGCTGCTGGATGAGGAGGATGCCGAAGTACTCGGCGCAATGTCGGCGGCTGTCTTTGGCGAGATTGACAAGGCGACCCAGCGGATTGGTGTTGGTACCTTGCTCGATGCTATCATTGATGCACAGGAAGGGTCAATCCTCCTCCTTGAAGCCCGCGAGCTGATCCTCGTGGTCATCACCCAGCGCACCGTCAACCTCGGCTTGGTGAAGATGGAAATGCGCCGTGCCGCCGGGCGCATCAGTGAAGCAGTACCGATCTAGCGACACTAGTAGCGACACTAGCGACACAGAGACAGGTACACCAGAGACACGCGTACCGCAACAGAGCAAGCAGCAACAGAGCAGCGACAGAAAGGATTGCCGTTTCGCTATGGAACAGTCACTCATTATCCTCAAGCCGGATGCCGTCCAGCGTGGGTTAGTTGGTCCCATTGTGACCCGTCTGGAGCAACGCGGGCTGAAGTTTGCCGGGCTGAAGCTGATGCACCTGAGCGTTGAATTGGCACGCCAGCATTATGCCGAGCACGAGGGTAAGCCGTTCTATCAGGGGTTAGTAGACTACATTACGTCGGGTCCGGTGGTGGTGATTGCTGTTCGGGGCAACGACGTAATTAAGATCATTCGCACGATGGTTGGTGCCACGAAGCCTGCCGAGGCTACCCCCGGTACGATCCGTGGCGACTTCGGGTTGGAAATTGGGCGTAACCTCATTCACGCCTCGGACTCGCCGGAGAGTGGCGCACGCGAAGTTGCACTGTTCTTCGAAGATGCGGAATTGCTCGAGTGGTCGCGCAGCACCGACCCGTGGGTGTTCGAGCAATAATGCTGCGTCGGCTACGTCGTAGGAGGCGGAACGCCTAGCCCCTAGGGGAGTTCAAGGTTTTTTCGCATGTACAACCAGTTGCGTTGCCCAAACAGAAGCCGGGTCATCCACGATTTTTGCACACGTGCAACGTGGAACCCGGCTTGTTCGTACAGGCGATGTGCGCCGGTATTGCTGTTGCTCACGTACAACCCAAGGTAGTGCCGCCGTTGCTGGCGTGCGGTGCGTTCGGCAACCGCAAGCAGGGCTTGCGCGACACCCTGCCGTCGGTACTGCTGATGCACCGCAACATCGGTGATGTACCCTTCGAAGCGACCCACGCGGTGTGTCAGCAACGAGAGGACAAACAGCGAGCGCATTGTCCCCCACAAGCCAAGCACCTGCTGGAACGCATACTCAATCGTTTCGCTTTCACCGTCGCCCATCTCCCATGTACGCAACGTGAGGGTGCCGACGACGACACCGTCGCGTTCGGCGACGAGCATGCCGCGCAGCATGCGCCCCCCCTTGTGCGACCACGCCAGCGCAAGGGCAGCCACGCCGCGATCAAGCGCAGCCTGCCCCGCACCAAAGGCACTGCCGAACTTATCGGCAAAGGCAAACCGATGCAGTGCCAGCACCTCCGCGATGTCATTGACGTGCGCGGTGCGTACCGTGAGTGTGCCAAAGGTGGCAGGCTCCGCATCGGGTGCCCTCGGCGGTGCTGCGTGTGGAGTAACCGTAGACGATTGTGCCGCTTCAGCCTCAGGCGGCGTGGGGTGCCCTAGGGGCAAGCGGGTCGTTTCCACTCGTCAACTCCGCAACGCGCTCATCGAGCCGCTTCGCAATATCCCGGTACATATCGCCGCGCTTGGTGTGGGCGGCAACTTCATCTTGTAGCTGTTTGATGTACAGCACAATGGCAGCGATGCCAATGACCCCTAGCAATGCCAGTGCTACCTTCATAGACGTGGCGCACGCCGTGGGCGGTGCGCTCCTCCTTTCTACTCATGAGCCGCCGTTCGGCTCCTGCGTTCTGCTCTCGCTACGTACGAGCCGTTCGGCTCCTGCGTTTCGGCGGGGACAGGTGTCAACGTGCAACCATCCCCCAGTATGTCGTGCTAGCGTGCTTGTATTATACCGCTTCGATGCCGCGTTGTTGCCAGACCTGATAGAGCACAATACTACCCGCAACTGCTGCGTTCAGCGACTCGACCTGCCCGCGCATGGGGATTTGCACCAGAAAGTCGCAGTGTTCGCGCGTCAAGCGAGCCAACCCGCTCCCTTCTGCCCCCACCACCAGCGCGAGCGGGCGCACAAAGTCGGCACGGTCAACGCGCCATGCCTGCTGGTCGGCGGCAAGCCCTGCCAGCCACACCCCTGCGTCGCGGAGGGTTCGCATGGTCTGGGCAAGGTTTGTCACCTGTGCGATGAGCAGGTGCTCAGTTGCGCCACTACTGCTGTTGACCACCGCCGCGGTCACGCCTGCCGCGCGGCGTTCGGGCAGCACCACCCCGTGTATGCCGACTGCCTCGGCGGTGCGGAGCAGTGTCCCCAAGTTCTGCGGGTCTTGAACGTGGTCGAGCAGCAGCAACCATGCTGGTTCGTCGCGGGTGTGCCGCTGTTCCAGTATAGCATCAAGGGCAACATAGGGGTAGGGTGCGGTGGCGAGGACCAGCCCTTGATGGTTTGCCCCCTGTGTCTGGCGGTCGAGGTCACGCCGCTCGACGCGCTCGACGGGAACGCCCGCCTTCGCCGCCAGCCCCGTAATCTCGCGGATGCGCGGCTCGTCGCGGGTGTTGCTTGCCAGCAGCAGGCGCGTCACGCGCCGCCGTCCGGCACGCAATGCCTCGCGCACGGCGTTGCGCCCGTACAGCCAGTCAGACACCGCTACAGCCCGAACGCATCGCGGATGCGCCCGAAGAAGCCGTCGTCGCGTTCTTGCTGCGGGTTGACTTCCTCGATCTCGGCAAGCCGCTGGTAGAGGTCGCGTTGCTCGTCGGTCAGGTTGCGTGGTATCTGTACATTGACGAGCACGACCTGATCGCCGCGCCCGCTCTGGCGCAAGAACGGCACCCCCTTGCCGCGTAGCCGGAACGATTGCCCTGCCTGCGTGCCCTTCGGGATGGTCAACGATTGCGGACCGTCTACGGTGGGTACTTCCACTTCGTCGCCCAGTACGGCTTGCGGCACGCTCAGTTCGAGTTTGTAGATGATGTCGTTGCCGTCGCGGATGAAGTCGGGGTGTGGCTCGATAGCCAGCGACACGTACAGACTGCCCGCCGGTCCGCCCCGCGGTCCCACGTCGCCCTCGTTGGTGATCCGTATCTGGGCACTGCTGTCTACGCCGGCTGGCACCTTGACACGGATTTTGCGGAGTTGCCGCACGCGCCCCTGCCCCTGACAGGTCTGGCAGGGGTTGGGAATGTTGACCCCGGTGCCGCCGCAGGTGTCGCACGGCGTGACCGTAACCATATTGAAGGGCGCAATACGTTGCGTCACTTCGCCCGTGCCGCGACAGCGTGGGCAGGTGACCGGCTCGCTACCGAGGGCTGCGCCATTGCCACTACAGGTGTTGCAGGGTTCGAGGCGGCGGTATTCAATCTCTTTCTCGGTGCCGAATACGGCTTCCTCAAACGCGAGCTTGAGCGTGTAGCGTAGGTCTGCCCCCTGTTGCGGTCCGCGTTGGCTCCGCATGCTACCGCCGAAGAAGGCATCGAAGATGGTGCTGAACGGGTCGCCGCCGCCAAACGGGTCAACCGCCGGTCCGGCTCCGCTACTGCCGGGGACATTGTGCCCGAAGCGGTCGTACATAGCCCGCTTCTGCTCATCAGAAAGCACACTGTAGGCTTCGTTAATTTCTTTGAAGCGCGACTCGGCATCCGGTTCTTTGTTTACGTCTGGGTGATGCTTACGCGCCATGCTACGATAGGCTTTTTTTATCTCGTCAGCAGACGCGCCGCGCTGCACGCCGAGAATCTCGTAATAGTCACGTCTGGTGCTCACTGGCATATCCTGTCCCTGTATAAGTGCTTGTGCATCTGGTCATCAATACCTCAAACCACGGATACATCGTCTTCGGGCGGCGGCGCGGCGGAGCCTTGCGGCGGCTGACCGTTACTGTCGGGTTGCACCACATCGTGCAGTGCGAGCGATAATTCGGCGGTTGCTGCACGGATCGCCGCCACATCGTTGCTATCGGTGACCGTGCGGAGGTCGCGCATACGGTCTTCGACGCGCTGGCGGGCTACGCTTGTGCCGTGCTGCTGGTGGAGCACACGCTCAGCGCGGTAGATGAGGCGGTCGGCGGTGTGCTGCACACTGATGAGTTCGCGCTGCTGGCGGTCGTTCTCGCGGTAGGTTTCGGCATCGGCAAGCATACGCTCGATCTCTTCGGCGGTCAAGCCCGACGATGGTGTGATTACGATGCGTTGCTCACGCCCAGTGGCGGCATCCTTCGCCGATACGCTGGTGATGCCGTTTGCGTCTATGTCAAAGCTCACGTTGATGCGGGTTGCGCCGCGTGGTGCGGGCGGCAGGTTGGTCAATTCAAAGCTACCGAGCAATTTGTTGTGCTGCACTTCGGCACGTTCGCCCTGATACACTTGGATCGAGACGCTCGTCTGGTTGTCGGCGACGGTCGAGAAGACTTGTGTGCGGTGGGTCGGGATGGTGGTGTTCCGCTCGATGAGCGGAGTCATCATGGCGCCCAGCGTTTTAATTCCGAGCGTGAGTGGGGTCACGTCGAGCAGGATCACATCCTTGATTTCTTTCGTCAGCACACCCGCTTGAATAGCGGCACCGAGCGCGACCACTTCGTCTGGGTTGACGCTCCGGATGGGTTCCTTGCCGAAGAACTGCGCGACTGCCTGCTGCACGGCGGGCATGCGGGTCTGTCCGCCCACCAGAACAACATGGGTGATGCGGTCGGGCGTGAGGTTGGCATCTGCGAGGGCGCGGCGCACCGGGTCGAGGCTTCGCGCGATCAGGTCGTGCGTGGTAGCTTCGAGCATGGCGCGGGTGAGTGTGACCGAGAGGTGGCGCGGTCCGTCCTTGTCGGCGGTGATGAACGGCAGGTTGATGTCGCTCCGCAGCACGCTACTCAGTTCCATCTTGGCTTTTTCGGCGGCTTCTTTCAGGCGTTGCAGTGCCACGCGGTCTTTCCGCAGGTCTATGCCAGTTTCTGTGGCGAAGTCGTCTATGAGCCAGTTGACGATCAGTTGGTCTACGTCGTCGCCGCCGAGATGGGTGTCGCCTGCGGTGGCTTTCACCTCAACCACGCCGTTGCTCAGTTCGAGGATCGAGATGTCGAAGGTGCCACCGCCCAAGTCGTAGACGGCAATCAGTTGGTCGTCGTCTTGGCGTTCAAGCCCATACGCCAGTGCGCTGGCGGTAGGTTCGTTGATGATCCGGAGTATCTCCAGCCCGGCAATCTTGCCCGCGTCGCGGGTTGCCTGTCGCTGGCTGTCGTCGAAGTAGGCGGGCACCGTGATGACGGCTTGGGTGACTGCTGCGCCGAGAAACGCTTCCGCGTCGGCTTTGAGTTTGCCCAGCACCATCGCGGAGATTTCGGGCGGCGCATACTCGCGCCCCTGCAACAGCACCCGCACGTCGTTGTTGGGTGCCGCCGACAGGCGGTAGGGTACCAATTCGCGGTCGCGCTGCACGGTGGGGTCGGTAATCTTGCGCCCCATAAACCGCTTGACCGAGGAGATGGTATGCTCTGGGTTGGTGACGGCTTGCCGCCGCGCCACCTGCCCCACGAGCCGCTCGCCGTGCTTATCGAGTGCGACGACCGACGGGGTAACGCGGTCGCCTTCAGCGTTGGGGATGATAACCGGGTCGCCGCCTTCGATCACAGCCATGACCGAATTGGTGGTGCCGAGGTCTATGCCAATTACCCGTGCCATAGGTGCCTACCCGCGTCCTACTTTGACCATGGTGGGGCGGAGCACGCGCTCGTTGAGCCGGTAGCCCTTCTGGAGTTCTTCCACGACCTTGCCATCCTGACCGGGTGCGTCTTCGTACATCACGGCATCGTGCAGGTTGGGGTCAAAGTCTTCGCCCACGGCGGCGATAGGCGTTACGCCTTCGCTTTCCAGCAACATGCGGAGCTTCTGCCCGATCAGGCGCGTGCCGCCCCACCATGCGTCATCGGCGATATGGGCGGGGATGCCCGCCTCCGCGCGCTCGAAGTCGTCAACGATGGGCAGCAACTTGAGCAGCAACCCGGCACTGGCACTGCGCGTCAGTTCGGCGCGTTCTTGCTCGGCACGCCGCTTATAGTTTTTATAGTCTGCCACTGCGCGGAGCCACTGGCTCTTGAACTCCTCGGCTTCGCGGCGGGCGGCTGTCAGCGCGTCATTGTCTTGCGGGTTGGTCTGCTTGTCCGACGGTGTGTCGCTCGTCAGTTCGCCCTCGACCACCTCTACATCGGTTGGGTTGGGCGTGTCGTTTGGTGTGTCGGCGTGGTTGGTCGGTTGCGGATTCTGGTTGTCAGTCATGCACTATCCCTCATTATTTGGCTCTGCTGCATTTGGCTCTGCTGCATTTGGCTCTGCTGCACGGTACCTGCCGCGCGGCGTGTCCGTCGCCGTCGCCGGTGCCTTCATAGGCTGGCACCCGATGGTGACGTGTCTGCGCGGTTGCGGATGTAACGGCTACTGATCATATCGCTTAAGACCGTAGAAAGGTAGTTCACGGTCGAGATCGAACGCGGGTATGCCATGCGGGTCGGTCCGATGACCCCTAGCACGCCAATCACTTCACCCTCGATGCCGTAGCGCGACAGAATGACGCTATAGTCGCGCAGGTCGTCGCGGGCGTGTTCTTCCCCAATGACCACCATTACGTCGTCGCTGGCAAGTGCCTGTACGATGAGTGTGCTCAACTGGTCGTTGGTGGTCAGGGTCAAGAGCACCTGCCGCATACGTTCAATGGCATGGCTCACGTCATCTTGGCGCAGCAACGTGGGCAGAAACTCAGGCTGTTCGAGCATTTCGATCAACCCATCGCTGTATATCTGGCGGTTGACGTGGTCTTCAAGTTGGCGCATCGTGTGGGCGATCATCTCCATCACGTGCTGTTCGAGTTCGCCTAGGTGCGGCGGTAACGTCCCGTTTGCTTCGGGCAACACCTGCCGCAGTGCCTCGACGGTGCTGAGTGTGGCATAGCGGCATCGCTCGTTGCTGCGTTCCGATAGGGCACGCAGTTCTGCCTGCTGGTAGGTGCCGGGTGTGGTGATTGTCTGCTGGCGTACCGTGCCATCGTCGAGGACGAGCACCATCAACACGGTGTTGTCGTGGACGGCGATCAGTTCGAGATGCTTGAAACGGGCTTGGTAGGAGCGTGGGGGTGTGACTACTGCGGCATTGCGGGCGGTGCGTGCCAACACCGATGCCCCCAGTTGCAGCCACTGGTCAAGCTCGCCGCCAATCTGGTAAAACTGGTGGCGGATGGTGCGTTGCTCGTCGGGCGGCAAGGGTACGGTTTCCATCAAGTGCTCGACATAAAAACGATAGCCTGCATTGGTGGGTACGCGCCCGCCGGACGTGTGGGTGTGGGTGAGGTAGCCCATATCTTCGAGTACTGCTAGTTCGTTGCGTACCGTCGCGGATGAAAACGACAGGTTATATTTTCGCACCAAGCCATCTGACGAGACTGCCGATGCAGTCTCGACAAACTCCTGTACGACCAGTTTCAAGACTAGCTGTCGTCGTTCGGTAAACTCTGCTGCCATTGTGCTGCCTCCACCGTAATTGCTATTCGCACGCTCCTCCGGTGCCTCGTTTCGACGGTGCTGTAGACCGTGAAGTTGCGCTCAAGGAGAAGGCAGAGGGTGTGACCTGTCCCCGTCAGGTTACAAGGCATTGTACCACGAAATCACACCCCGCTGTGTGGCGCAGGCGGCAGCAGCAGGTCAGTCGCTGCTCCCCTGCCGTATGGCTGCCTCCATTAGTTGTTGAATGCGCGGTACCATGCCGGTGGGTCCGGGGTGTACCCCTTCGAGCAACAGGGCGTTGTCGTACAGTTGCTCGACCACGGCGGTTGCCACGGGGTCGTCGGGTTGGGCTGCGAAGCGGGCGGCGAGTCCGGCGATCAGGTCGTGCCCCCGGTTGAGTTCAAGGCGGCGCGTTGGTTGGGTCGTTTCCTGCCCCAGCAACTGCTGAATACGCTGCATCTCGCGCCCGGCTGCATCCTCGGTGGCAACCAACCGTGCCGGGTTGCTGCGGAGTACTGCCGAGGCTTGCACGTCGCTCACGCGCTCACCTAGCACCGCCTTGACCCGTTCGCTCAGGGTGGCGAAAACATCATCGTCTACGAGGCTGGTTGTGTTGTCCTGTGGCTCGCCGGGCAATTCGAGGTTGGCATCGTCAATGTTCCGTAGGGGGGTGCCGTCGTAGTCGCGTAGCCCGGTCAGCATAAAGCTGTCCATCAATTCGACGAGCAGCAGCACCTCAATGCCACGCGCCGCGAACGCATCGAGGTGCGGGCTACGCTGGGCGGCTTCAAGGTCGTTTGCCAGCAGGTAATAGATTTCGGTTTGCCCTTCGATCATGCGCTCTTTGCATTCTGCCAGCGAGACCAACCCCTGCGGGTCGCTGGTGGTGGGGAAGCGCAGCAACTTGAGCAGGTCGTCGCGGTCGGCAAAGTCGGTGGCAACCCCTTCTTTGAGGTACACGCCAAACTGGGCAAAGAAGGTCTTGAATGTATCCGGCTCTTTCTCGCGGAGGGTCTCGATTTCGCGGAAGACGCGCCGCGTAAGGGTTTTGCGGAGTTGCTGGGTGACGCGGTTGCCCTGCACAGTTTCGCGGGCGACATTGAGCGGCAGGTCTTCGCTGTCCACCACACCCTCAATGAAGCGGAAGTAGTTGGGCAGCAGGTCTTTGGTTTCTTCTTGAATGAGCACGTTGCGCGAGTAGAGCTTGACCGTGCCATCGGTGCGCCGCTGGATGATGCCGCGTTCGCGGCGTGCCGGGATGTACAGCACGGCGTGGAGGTCGAGCGGTGCGTCGGTGGATAGGTGGATCGTGTGCAACGGCGCGTCGGTATCGAGCGTAAGTTGGCGATAGAACGCGGTGTAGTCTTCGGCGGGCACGTCGCGGGCGGGTCGCCGCCAGATTGACTTTTGCTCGTTGAGCTGCCGCTCGTTGAGCATGATCGGGAAGTTCACGAAGTTCGAGTGTTTGCGGATGATGTTTTCGAGCCGCCACGCATTGGCGAACTCGTGCGCGTCCTCCTTGAGGTGGATCGTGATGCTGGTGCCGCGCTCGGTGCGGTCGCCAGTGGTAAGTTGGTAGGTTTCGCCGCCGCTTGCCTCCCAGCGGATGGGGGTTGCGTCGGGGTGGTAGGACAGCGAGTTGACCACGACGTTATCGGCGACCATAAAGACGGAGTAGAAGCCCACCCCAAACTGCCCGATGATGTCGCTACCCGAACGTCCCTGCTCTTGGGCGGCATCGAGGAAGGCGCGTGCGCCGGAGCGGGCGATGGTGCCGAGGTTGTTGGCGGCTTCGTCGGCGGTCATGCCAATGCCTGTGTCGTGGATAACAATGGTTTTCGCTTCTTCGTCAACCGCGATGGTAATGGTCAGTTCGGCTTCTGCGTCGCGGACGTTCTGGTTGGTCAGCATTTCAAACTGGATGCGATGCAGTGCATCCGAGGCATTCGAGATGAGTTCACGCAAGAAGATTTCGCGTTCGGTATAGAGCGAGTGCGCCAGAATGTTGAGAAGCTGGCGCACCTCGGCTTTGAACGAGATGGCTTCTACCTGTGGGGTTTCGCTTTCACTACTCACCATATTACTCCTTCGCTTGCTTCTATTCGCTTGTTGCTTGGCTTGCTGCTACGTGGGAACCGCTTTCATTTGCTGTCTGTGACTATGATAAGAGCACTCCCCTGTGCGATGTGTTAGAGCGATGCTAGTGTTGTGTTAGAAGAACGCTGGTAGCCAGACGTGGTGCGGCTCCTGTCCGTCGTCGTGACAGGAGCCGCACGGTTGTGGGGCGTGGTATGTCTAGCCGAGCATACTTGTTTCGGTCAGGGCACCCGCCTGTTCGAGCAGGAGCCGCTGCACGTTGGGGGGGGTTGCTTGCCAGTCTGCTGCCGAAATCTGTACGCCATAGCGTTTCTGCAAGAAGGTATCGGCGGATTGCTTGAACAGCAGGTGCAGCAGCAGGTCGCGGTGGGTACGGATGAAGGGTAGGGCGTGGTTATCTTCCATGACGGGCGGCAGGTATGCGGCGGCGCGGTAGGGGCGTGGTGCTTCGCCCGGCTCCAGCACCTTGGCAACGATGGCGGGGTCTACTGGACCGGGGGTGCGCCCGAACTCGCCCTTGAGGATCATCTTAAACTCGTCGCTGACCATCTGGTAGCGTTCGCCTGCCATCACGTTGAAGGCGGCTTGGGTGCCGACAATCTGGCTGGTGGGGGTGACGAGCGGCACGTAGCCCGCGTCTTTGCGGACGGCGGCAATCTCGTTGAGGATGGTATCCATGGAGTCAAGTTCCCCTTGCTCCTTGAGTTGGTTGTACAGGTTTGAGAGCATGCCCCCCGGTACCTGTGCCGCGAAGATGCGGTCATCGTAGGGTGGGTAGTTCAGATTGGCGAGCAAGCCGCGCATCAGTGGGATCGCTTCCTCGATCTTGGCTTTGTCGAGCGTCCGCAGCAGTTCGATGATCTTGCGGACTTCGCTGCGGTCTACGTCGTCGTAGTGGATGGGGCGGTGGGTCTGCGACTTTTCGGGGATGAAGGGCTTCAGTTCTTCGTAGATGTCGAACAGTTCGCGCTGTGCCTGCAAGATCAGGTCTTTGTCTAGCCCGTGCTCTAGCCCTAGCTCTTCGGCAAATACGATCATGACTTCGATGGGCGGGTGTGACGTGCCCCCTGCCAGCGGCGTAATTGCGGTGTCAATGTAATCTACGTCGGTGAGCATGGCAAGCACGGCGTTGACTTCGGCAACGCCGGTGGTGCTGTGGCTGTGCATCACCACTGGGATGGTCAATTGCCGCTTGAGTTCGCTAAACAGGTCAAGCGCATCGGTGGGGTAGAGCAAGCCCGCCATGTCCTTGACGGCAATCTGGTCGGCACCCCACTGCTCCAGTTGCAGCGCAAAGTTGACGAAGTAGTCGGTGGTGTGGATGGGGCTGGTCGTGTAGGAGAGTGCGCCTTCCACCACACCGCCGTAGGCTTTGGTGGTAAGGATCGAGGTCTGCAAGTTGCGTACATCGTTGAGTGCGTCGAAGATACGCATGATGCCGACACCCCCCTGCACGGCTTCTTTGACGAAGGCGATCACGAGGTCGTCGGATGCGGGTTGATAGCCGAAGAGGTTTTGCCCACGCAGCAATGCGCGGATTTTCTCGCCACCGCCGAGGGTTTCGCGGAAGGTTGCGAGGCGTTCCCACGGGTCTTCGCCCAGAAACCGGATACAACTATCGAGGACGGCTCCCCCCCAGAGTTCGAGGGCAGGGAAACCCGCAGCGTCAATCGTTTTGAGGACGCGCATCGCCTGCGGGGTGCTCATGCGTGTCGCGGCGAGACTCTGATGTCCGTCGCGGAGGGTCAGGTCAACAAACTGCACATGGGTTCGTTTCATGGTTCGCTCTCCTGTCGGGCAACCGGCGCGTTCAGCACCACTGCTGATAATGTTGCTTCATAGTACCATAACTCTGAAATAGCGGACACAGATAATGGTATACTAAGCAAGAGACATTCGCGTTTCAGTGCCTACGAGATAGTTTTATGGCTTATGTACCCCAACCTCCGCCTGACCCGACGGCACCGCCCGCCGAAACGCTGTGGTGTCTGAACCGGGCGGTGGTGTTGGCGTGGTGCGCCGATGCCTATGCCGCCGAGTCGCCGCAGGCACTGCACGGATTGGTGCAGAGCGCACGTGCTGCGCTCCACGACTCGGCGAGTGTGTGGCACGTTGCCACCGAGCACCCGGACGCGGTGGTGTTGCGGCGGTGGTCGCTCGAACACGACTTGCAACAGGTTGCCGCCGCCCGCACGCAGCAACGCGCCCGCTACTACCTGCAACGCCTCCAGAAGAAACTGCGCGGCAGCAAGACCCGCGCCGTCAATGACCTTGACCTGTACCGTTGGAAAGAGCACGACGACGTGGTGACGGACAGCCTGTGGATTGTCGAGCGGCGTGACCGCTCTGGGGTGCATCGCGCTAACTACTGGGGCAACTTTGTGCCGCAGATACCGTACCAGATGATGCGCCGCTATACCAAGCGCGGCGACCTCGTGCTCGACCCTTTCGCGGGGATGGGCACGACCCTGATCGAAGCGCAACGGTTGGGGCGGCATGTGCTTGGTGTTGAGCTACAGCCGGATGTTGCCGCGCACGCCCGCGACCTGCTGGCAGGTACCGCCAACCCACACGATACCACGAGCACGCTCCTGACCGCCGACAGCATCGCGCTTGACTACCCGGCGGTGCTGGCAGAGCACGGCTTCGGCACGGCGCATCTTGTGATGCTGCACCCCCCCTACCACGACATTATTCAGTTTAGCGATGACGCACGCGACCTGTGCAATACTCCGTCTATCGAGGTGTTTCTTGAACGAATGCAGCAGTTGGTGACGGGCATTGCGCCGGTTGTGGAGCGGGGGCGGTATCTCGTGCTGGTGATTGGTGACAAGTACACCAAAGGCGAATGGATTCCGCTGGGTTTCCGGACGATGGAGACGGTGCAACAGTGCGGCTTCACGCTCAAGAGCATTGTGGTGAAAAACTTCGAGGACACCACCGGCAAGCGGCAGCAGCAAGAGTTGTGGCGGTATCGTGCGCTGGCGGGCGGCTTCTACGTCTTCAAGCACGAATATCTGTTTGTGATGCAGCGCAGCTAAGTCTGGGCGATAGTGGGCGGGGTGGTTGACGCTGGGGCGGGTGCTCCGCCGTCCGGCGGCGTGGTGGTGGGTGGTGCGGCGATCACGGTCACGCCAGCTGCCGCCAGCACGCCGCAGATCGCATCCACGCTGGTTTCCACGCAACTGCGCCCGTCTTCCAGCTTGGTGTCGGGGTCTCGGTAGCCACCCGTGCCCATGTGTGCCATCGCGCCAATGTCGTGCTCGTGAAAATGACCAGCAGCGACCGCTTGGTTCCAAAACGTCTGCCGTGCCCACGGTCAGCGTGTGGGGAAGAGTACCTTGCCCAGCTTGGGCACGCCGTCGCGTGAGCCATACAGATGCTGTACGTCGGTGGCAAAGAGAATACCGCGCTCGCCTGCCATCACGCCGCCTAGCGAAATAACGCGCACGGGTGCTCGCAGTTCGGTGGTGAGGAACGGTACCATGGCAATGGCAATCTGGGCACCACCGCTCCAGCCAAGGAGTGTGACGGGTGTGCCCGAACCAATCTGGTAGCCGTTGCGGACGAGTGCGAGCAACACTTCTTTTGCCATACCAAGGTTGTAAATGGGACCGTAGCGACGGTCAGCCGACACTATCACCTGAAACAGGTTGCGAATGTTGATGACGAAGCCGAGCAAGCTCTGGGGGCGGGCACTGCGGAAGCGTTGCCGCCATTGCCAGAAGCCCGCCGAGCTACGCATGTCGGTCAGCCCGAAGCCTGCCACCGAGTAGGGGAACACGCTATCAATGACGATGGTGTGGGGCAGGCGGTCGCGCAGGTGGGCGACGAAGCCCGGCTCGGTGGGCAGTTGTTCGTTGCCCGAAATGCTGCCAATGCCGGAGAGGTAGACCAGATAGGTTTCGACATTGTGGGGCGGCGTGCGTGGGGCGGCGGTCGCGGCTTCGAGTTTGCGGCGGGTGTCGGCGGCGACATCTTCGTTGCCGAACCAACCCGCCCACCAACCCAGTGACTCGAGGGGTGCGAGGAGTGCGGCGATCAATACAGCGGCAAGAATGGCGACGACGGCGAGAACGATCAGGTCAAGCAACCCAGTCATTGTGGCTCCTGTTTGTTCTCAACCTGCTGCTGAACATCGGTGACGAACTTGCTGAACAGTTGTTGTGGGGTGGTGTATGTGACCCCACCAAGCGTGTTCTTCCATAGCCAGTCGCGCAATTTGACGAGCGGTGCGCCGACGGTGCGGCTAACCACGAGCATGAGTACCCAGCCGACAGTGACTAGGAGCAGGGCATTGCCCCACGATGTGGCGGCAACCACTTCAACGATCCGCAGCATGCCCAGCAGGCTCCAGACGTAGAGGATGCGGGCGATCAGTTCGCCCACATAGGGTAGGAAAATGAGGATGCCAAACACGAAGGGTGCGCTACTCAAGCCGATGATGGTAAACACAGCTAGGGGGATGAGTTCGCGTTCGCCCAGCAACGACGCGATGACCCACAGCACCAATGCCCATAGCGCGAAGCTGGCAAGCCACATGATGCCATTCAGCAGCAGGCTGTAGGCGAAGCGCGCGGGTTGGATGCGGTTCAGGAACAGAACGGCACTTTGCCTGATCAGGGTGGATCCGCCCGCGAGGAAGATAATCACTGACACTAGCAGCACTGGGGAAGGTGCATTGCTCAGGGTTGCGAAGGTGGTTGGGTCAAGCGTAAGGGTTTGCCACAGGACAGGATCGTGCGGAGGCTGACGAGAAACTGTGCCATTGTTGCTAGCTTTCTGCAAAGGTTGCATGTCCCTGCGTCACTATACAACGCTTTACGCATGGGGGCAAATGCCGCACGGGGCAAATTGGCATAACTGCCCGCCCGCTCCTGATGTGTCGTGACACACGCCGCCCCTCTCGGTATACTGGTGACAGTGACCCATAGAGTTGGAACGAGAGCGTTGGAACGAGACGAAAGGGATGAGGATATGCGAATTGTATCGCTGTTGCCCAGTACGACGGAAATTGTGTGTGCGCTTGGTCTGGCAGACGACCTTGTTGCTGTGACCCACGAGTGTGATTACCCGCCCGCTGTGCAGGGCAAGCCTGCTATTACCAGCAGCACGTTGCCACATAGTGGGCTGTCATCTGCCGAGATTGACACGATTGTGAGCAGTCAGGTGCGCGACCGGCTGTCTATTTATCATCTGGATGAGCAGTTGTTAGCGGCGGTGCAGCCCGACCTGTTGCTGACGCAAGAGTTGTGCGACGTGTGCGCGGTGGCATTCGGGCAGGTGCAGCATGCGGTGCGCGAAGTGAGCGGCGGCGGGGCGGGTGCGCCGCGTATTCTGTCGCTTGAACCCACGACACTAGACGGTATTCTTGCGACGATTGAGCGTGTGGGGGAGGCGACCGGGCAGGTTGCTGCTGCCGCCGAACTGGTTGCCAGCCTGCGGGCGCGGGTAGCTGCGGTTGCTGCACGCACGCGCGATGTCGCCTATCGCCCACGGGTGGCGTGCTTCGAGTGGCTCGACCCGATCTTTGCGCCGGGGCACTGGGTGCCCGAAATGGTGCAGCTTGCCGGGGGCACCCCCGCAATTGGTGCGGCGGGCGTGCCGTCCGAGCGCGTGACGTGGGCGACCGTGCAGGCGGCACAGCCTGAGATTATCGTGCTGACGGTGTGTGGTTTTGATGTGGAGCGCACGCTGAGCGAAGCCGCCGCGACCTTGCCCCACTTTGCCGGGTGGGATGACCTGCCCGCCGTGCAGCAGGGGCGCGTGTATGCCGTGGATGGCAATGCCTACTTCAGCCGCCCCGGTCCGCGCATTGTGGATGGGCTAGAGATGTTGGCGGGCATTGTGCAGCCCGACCTGTGCGGTGACGTGCCGCCCGCCGGGGCGGTGGTGCCGTTTACGGGGCAGGCGGTAGGGTAGTCAGCGACGAGCATTATGGTTTGCGGCGAGTTGCCGCCGATGACGATGACCTAGTAGCCAGTGACCCCGCTGGCGATGGGGATGGCACCGCATGCCAGCGCACCCAGTGGGCACGCAACCGTGCCGCCCCATTGCACGGCGGTCGAGCAGGCAACCGGCAGGCGGGCAACTGGTCTCCGCTGCTTGCGAGCAATGCATTGGGGGCATTGGGGGGATGTTCGGTGCAGGTGGCGCGTGCGCCCCGACACACAGGCGGCAACCGCAACGGACGCGGCTGCCGCCGTGGTATGGGGCTATGGGGTACCGTCTTTAGCTGACCTTGAGTTCGAGGGCGGTAGCGATAGCCGCGAGCGCGTTGGCTTCGGACGACTGCACGCCTTTCTCGCCGGTCAGGGGCAACTCGCCTTCGTCGGCGACGCTAGCGACGTGGGCACTGAAGTCGTAGACAAACTGGCAGTAGCCCTGCATCTCGTCAGCCGTGCTTTTTGCTTTCAGAATAGCAACGGCGGCTTTGCAGGCGGCGACCGCTTCGTTCAGCATGATGGTGCGCTCTCTGTCGTCGGTGGTGAACGTTTCTTCGTTGAGCAGGGCACCGAACTCGGTGGCTGGTATCGCGGCAATCTCTTGTACGAGCGTATTGTTTGTAAAGGCATCGGCGGCAATGCGATTACGCCCGAATGCCATGTCTTCCCATTCTTTCATCTGGTCGAGGGGGCGGCTGTTAGCGGCAATAGATACGGCAACGGCAGGTGCCATCGAAGCACGGACAAGTGTCTGCCATTCTTCGGCAGTATAATCCTTCTGCGTGGTCATGGGGTCCCTTCCTCTCTGCGCGAATCCCTTCAGTTCCCTTCAGTGCGAACGCTCGTATGATACTCGATTCGCTGTGTAGGGGCAAGCAGGGCGGGTGTCCGGTTGGGGCGGTGCTTTCAAAAGCGAATTGTTTGACAGGTACAGGGAGTCCTCGTACAATACTTGGGTAGGATGTATGCAGATTTGCATAGATTTTGTACGTTTTTCACCGTTGAAACGCGGCTCAAACCCGCCTGGAGAGAGGATCGTATGTTGCAGCTTGCTGGCTTCTGGATGGCACTGGCAACGTTTCTAGGCATCTGGTGGGGGCACGTCGGGGTGCGTTGGATTGAGGCGAACAGCCGCAGTATCATCCCGCCGATTGTTGCCTTCCTCGTTGTCGGACTCGCCCTCAACATCTACTCACTGTTCGCCCCCAACCTGACGCTGGCTGGTGTTTCCAGCATCATCGGGATTACGTTGCTATGGGATGCGCTGGAAGTTTGGCGGCAGGAACGCCGTGTCATTCACGGGCATGCCCCCGCCAACCCGAACAACCCACGCCATGTTGCCATTCTGACAAGCGGTAAGGGCACCACGGAAGACCTGCTTGACCGTGCGCCACAGGGCTACCCGGTAGCACCGCAACCTTCAGCGGCTCCTGTGCAGCCCATCAGCATGCGGGCAGATCAGGACTATGACATCAAGGAGGAAGCAGCATGAGCTGGGAAGGTATTGCCCTCGGTCTGTTTAGCTTTGGTATCATTGGCTTCGGCTTTTACTGGGTGATTCGCCTCGAATATCACCTAGGGTATCTTTGGTGGCCGTTCCCGATGTCAATGGGCATCCTGCTGATCGTCGGCTCGCTGTTTATGCCGGATGCTGGCTGGTCGGCGTTGCTCGGTATCACGGGTGGTTCCTTCGTATGGGGTGCAACCGAGTTGAAAGAGCAAGCAGTACGGGCAGAACTTGGCTGGTTCAAGTTTAACCCCAACCGCAAGCCTGACCCCCCCGGTGTTGAGTACATCCGCAAGATTGGCGCACCTCACCTGTAGGGGTGTGGTGCGTCTAGCAAGATTTGCATTCCCATGGCTGAGACAACACAACCAACATATGATGCTATTGTCGTTGGGGCGGGCATCAGTGGGCTGAGCACTGCCTATGAACTGCACCGCCGTGGGGCACGGGTGCTGGTGCTCGAAGCCAGCAACACCCCCGGTGGGGCGATGCAGAGCCAGCGGTTTGACAGTGGCTTTCAGGTGGAAAACGGTCCCAACACGGTGGTAAGCCGTAGTGCCGAACTAGAGCAGCACCTCAGCGATCTGGGTATCCTCGCGCAACGAGTGGTAGCCGACCGTGCTGGGGCACGGCGTTTTATCCTCCACAATGGGGTGCCGACGCTGATACCTACCAGCCCCGGCGCATTGGTCAACAGTCCGTTGCTCTCAACGGCTGGTAAGGCACGCATGTTGGCGGAGCCGCTTATCCCGAAAGCCAGTACCCCCGATGAGAGCGTCGCGGCATTCTTCCAGCGGCGGCTTGGGAGCGAGGTGTTCGAGCATCTGGTAGACCCATTTGTGTCAGGGGTCTATGCGGGCGACCCGCGCGAGCTTTCGATGCGGGCGACTTTCCCGTCGCTCTGGCAGGCTGAGCAACGGGGGGGGAGCCTGATACCGGGGATGCTCAGTGCGCCGCGCAAGCCGCGCCCTGCCGCGCCGCCTGTCGCCAATGGTGATGCCCACGGGAACGGCGGCAAACGCCCGCGTAGCGTGATGATGAACTTCACGGGTGGGCTTTCGCTGTGGGCGCAGGCGATGGCTGACCAGATGGGTGAGCAGGCGGTATGGTATAACAGCCCGGTCACTGGGGTGGCGGTCAATGCGCCGGGGTGGGCAGTCACGGTGCAACGCGATGGTGTACCGCAGACGCTGCACACGCAACTGGTAGTATCGGCGGTGCCGACGGGTGTGCTTGCCGATTTGCTAGAGCCGCTCGATGTGGCGACGGCGGACATCCTGCGCCCGATCTTCTACCCACCGCTGGCGATGGTGCATCTGGGCTTTCATAAGCAGGACGTAGAGCACCCGCTTGATGGCTTCGGGATGCTGTGCCCTGCCCGTGAGCAACGGCAGATACTGGGGGTGCTGTTCCCGTCGAGCCTGTTCCCCGGACGTGCGCCGGAGGGTATGCACCTGACCACGACGTTTGTGGGCGGGGCGCGTGCGCCGCACCTAGCACATCACGACGATGAGGCGTTGATCGAGTTGGTGCTGGGCGAGTTGCGGGCGACGCTCGGTGTGCGGGGTGCGCCGACGTTCCAGCACGTTGTGCATTGGCGGCAGGCGATCCCGCAGTATCGCGCGGGGTACCAGCAGGTACTCGATGCGCTCCAACGCTGCGAGGCACTGTTTGCGGGGCTGCATATTATCGGTAACTTCCGCGATGGGGTGAGTGTCGAGCAGTGCTGGCGCAAAGGGCATACGCTTGGACAGGAGCTACCACTACACCGTTAGGTGTCAGGTGCATCGTCTGTCGGTTGGATTGCCTCCCACGATGATCGGTGGGGGGCATATTTGTTGGGCGTTTTTTTACGACTAATACTAGTAAAAGACAGGACTATAGCACTGTTGCAACCACAATGCTGCAAAGCTATAATAAAGGAAAGCTGTGCAAAATGTTTGCAAAGTATGGCAAGCCCAGTGCTGATGTGAAGGTGTACTATGCTCCTCCGAGGTTCGTTACGCGAAGTCCCGCTGATTGATGTGTTATTGCTCGTTCGTCGTGATGGTCAGAGTGGGGTGTGTGTGCTCGAGCAAGACGCGCACAGTGGCTTGCTCATGTTTCGGCACGGTCGCCCGCTGAGCGCACGTATCTTTTGCCACCCGCAGCGGCAGGCGGTTATGATGGGCGATGATGCGCTCCGTGAGCTGTTGACGTGGGATAGTGGTGTTTTTGCAATGCGGCGCAGCACCAACACGGCATATACGGTGACGGAAGGGAGCGTGCGTTGTGCCGAGAAAGTTATCATTGAGAACCAGCGGAGTACGCAGCGGCGCATTGTGCCGCATAGCGCACAACGGCTGGGGGTCAATACACGGCTCTGTGTGACGAACCGACCGATTGCGCCCACCCTGTTGCCGTGTCTGGAAGCGCAACACTGGGCGATCATCCGGGCGGTGGGGCAGAACGGTGGTTGTGCCACCGCGGGGGTGATCGCACGTACATGTGGGGTACGGCTATCGGCGGTGCAGCAATACATTGTCGAGATGCTCGCGCTTGATCTGCTTGAAGAGCGGTTTTGGGAGACGGCAACGGGAACTCTCAATGCCATGCCGCGCATGAGTGCGTAGCTTGGCGCAGACACGCGGCGCATGGTGTTAGCGTGTACCCGTGAATCGCCGTGAATTATCATTGACAGGGTAGCGGTATGCTGCTATACTTACGCATTGTGTGAACACGGTGTGTTCTGCTTGGTCGCACTGTTCCCCGATAGCTCAATGGTAGAGCGGCTGACTGTTAATCAGTAGGTTCCTGGTTCGAATCCAGGTCGGGGAGCCAGTTTCTTGTGGGCGTATAGCTCAGTTGGTTAGAGCGCAATCCTGATAAGATTGAGGTCCCTGGTTCGAGTCCAGGTGCGCCCACCAAGTATGACTTGGTGGTAGGGGGTATGGGGCGATAGCTCAGTTGGGAGAGCACCTGCTTTGCACGCAGGGGGTCAGGGGTTCAAGTCCCCTTCGCTCCACCATTCATATTGTTCC